>NZ_JAGPXU010000001.1:0-762370 GCF_018070385.1 Micromonospora sp. C97 | reverse complement strand
GTTCGCGTTCCAGCGCCCCGCGTGAGGGCGGGTACCAGGGTGGCGACCGCACTCGCTCCGGCCCGCCGCGCGAGGGTGGCTTCCGTGGCGGTGACCGCCGTGAAGGTGGTTTCCGTGGCGGCGACCGGGACAGCTCGCGTTCCAGCGCCCCGCGCGAAGGCGGTTTCCGTGGTGGTGACCGCGACGGCGGGTTCCGTGGCGGCGATCGCCGTGAGGGCGGGTACCAGGGTGGTGACCGCACTCGCTCCGGCCCGCCGCGTGAGGGTGGCTTCCGCGGCGGTGACCGCGACGGTGGCTTCCGCGGCGGTGACCGCGACGGCGGGTTCCGTGGCGGTGACCGCCGCGAAGGCGGCTTCCGTGGCGGCGACCGGGACAGCTCGCGTTCCGGCGACCGCCGTGAGGGCGGGTTCCGTGGCGGTGACCGCGAGGGCGGGTTCCGTGGCGGTGACCGCGAGGGCGGCTACCGGGGCGGAGAGCGCACCGGCGGTTCCCGGGCCGACGAGCGGCCACGTCGCGAGGGGGAGTTCCGTCGGGACGACCGCGCGGGTGGCTCCGAGTCGTTCGAGGGCGGGCGCAGTTCGGCCCCGGCGTTGCCGGACGACATCGTCGCGACCGACCTCGACAAGGACGTCCGCGCCGAGTTGCTCTCGCTGAACAAGCCGGTCGCCGAGACGGTGGCCCGGCACCTGGTCGCGACCGGGCAGTTGATCGACGAGGATCCCGCCGAGGCGTTGGCGCACGCGCTGGCCGCCCGGCGGTTGGCGTCGCGCATCTCCGCCGTCCGTGAGGCGGTCGGTCTGGCCGCGTACCACGCGGGGGAGTGGCAGTCGGCGATCGCCGAACTGCGCACGTACCACCGGATGAGCGGGTTGCAGAGTCACCTGGCCGTGCTCGCGGACTGCGAGCGGGCTCTCGGCCGGCCGGAGCGGGCCATCGACCTGTTCCGGGGCGCGGACCGGGAGAAGCTGGACCAGGCCGTGGCGATCGAACTGTTGATCGTCGCCGCTGGGGCACGGGGCGACCTCGGGCAGAAGGACGCCGCGGTCGCGATGCTCCAGGTCCCGGACCTCACCAGCGAGGCCACCGTGCCGTGGACGGCCCGGCTGCGGTACGCGTACGCCGACGCGCTGCTCGCGGTGGGTCGGCGCGACGAGGCCCGCGAGTGGTTCTCCCGCGCCGCTGACGTGGACACCGAGGGCGAGACCGACGCCGCCGAGCGGCTGCTCGAACTCGACGGTGTGGTCATCGAGGGTGACGACGAGGACGAGGCCGCCGAGGAGATCGCCGCGGGCCCGGGGGCTCCCGGCGCGGTGCCGGCCCGACCCGACGCCGACCTGACCGGTGACGACGAAGACGACGACGACGAAGACGACGACGACGAAGACGACGACGACGAAGACGACGACGACGAAGACGACGACGACGAAGACGACCAGGACGACGACGACGACCAGGACGGCGACGAAGACGACGACGACCAGGACGGCGACGAGGACGACGCCGCTGTCAGCCGTCCCGGCGACGACGAGGACTTCGACGACGAGGACGAGGACCGTCACCCCAGCGGAAGCGGCAACGCCGACGCGGGCACCGCTGGCGACAGCGGTGTGACGTCCGGCGACGCGGACGGGGACACAGCGGACGGGGACACGGCGAACGCCGCCGGGACCGTGCCGGCCGAGGGCGACGAGTCAGGGTCGACGCGGCGGTGAGCGCGGGCGTGGGGGAACGGCTGGTCGACGGGTACACCCTGGTCGTCTTCGATCTGGATGGCGTGATCTACCTGATCGACCGGCCGATCCCCGGCGCCGTCGAGGCGGTGGCCCGGCTGCACGCCGAGGGACGGGCGGTGGCGTACGCGACCAACAACGCGTCCCGCCGCTCCAGCGAGGTCGCGGACCTGCTGACCGGAATGGGTGTGGCGGCCCGGCCGGAGGAGGTCCTCACCTCCGCCGCGGCCTCGGCCGAGTTGCTGCGTGACCGGCTGCCCGCCGGCGCGTCGGTGCTGGTGGTCGGCGCGGAGGCGCTGCGCGCGGAACTGCGCGCGGTCGGTCTGACCCCGGTCACCCAGGCCGACGAGAAGCCGGCGGCGGTGGTGCAGGGGTACGGCCCGCAGGTCGGCTGGGCCGAGTTGGCCGAAGCGTCGATCGCGGTGCGGGCGGGTGCCATCTGGATCGCCACCAACACCGATCGGACCCTGCCCAGTGGGCGGGGTCCGTTGCCGGGCAACGGTTCGCTGGTCGCCGTGCTGCGGACGGCGCTGGAGCGGGACCCCGACGTGGTGGTCGGCAAGCCGGAGCCGGCGCTGTTCGAGACCGCCGCTCGCCGCAGTGGCGGTGGGCGGAGCCTGGTGGTGGGTGACCGGCTGGACACCGACATCGAGGGCGCCTGTCGGGCGGGTTTGGACAGCCTGCTCGTGCTCACCGGCGTGCACGGCGTACCGGATCTGCTGGCCGCCGAGCCGCAGCGGCGTCCCACGTACGTCGCGAGGGACCTGGCGGGGCTGTTCGACCCGGCTGCCGCCGTGCGGGTCCCGGGCCCGGCGGACGCCGGCGGCTGGTCAGTGACCGACCGGGACGGCACGCTGGAGCTGGCGGGGACCGGTCGACAGCTGGACGCCCTGGCGGCGCTCTGCGCGGTGGCCTGGTCGGCGCCGGTGCCGGCGCTGCCGAAGATCCGTCCGGTGGGCCCGGACGCGGCCCAGGCGATGGAGAGCTTCGGTCTGACCGCTGCCGAGTGACGGCAACAGTTCAGAGCAGCTTGCGCAGCTTCAGCAGGTCGAACGGGTTGGCTTTGATCGACACCCGGCGGGAGGTCACCGCGTTGGTGACGTCCAGGTCGCCGCGGACCAGGGCGAGCAGGTCGTCGCTGGACGTGCTCAGCGCGATCTTGGCCTTGGGGTCGTCGCCGTCGGTCAGCTCGACCAGCCGGCCACCGGTGATCCGGCCGTGAAACGCGGTGTCCAGGTCGGTGATCCGGCAGGCCAGCGTCCGGTCCAGGTCGATCCGTTCGCGTACCGTCTCGGCGTTGCGGTCCAACCGGGCGGCCAGCTCCTGCAACGCCTGGCGGCACTCGTCCACGCTGGCCACATCTCCCCCTCGCTGATCGCCACGCCGTCCTCGGCACCGTACCGCACGGACCGGTCCGGGGTGCCCGGTAGCGTGACACCTGCACACCCCGCCCCGTGGAAGGACTCAGGCATGCAGGACGCGTGGCGCGCCTACCTCGAGCTGGCCATGGGCCTGACGGAGGCGCCCCGGAAGAAGGCCCAGGACGTGGCACGTCGCCTCGTCGGCTCCGGCGGCGCGACCGCCGCCCAACTCCAGGCCCTCGGCGAGGAACTGCTCACCACCAGCGCCGCCAACCGGGAGGCGTTGACCAAGCTGGTCCGCTTCGAGGTCGACCGGGCCCTCGGTGCGGTCGGTCTGGCCACCGCCGACGAGGTGGCCGAGCTGACCCGACGGGTGCACGACCTGGAGCGGCAACTGCGGGAGGCGCGGTCCGTCGACGCGTCGACCGTCGGCCCGGCGGCAGCACCCGACCCGACTGCCGCCGCGCGGCCCGGCACCGGCCTCGTGCCGTCCGACGCCCCGGCCGGTGCGCCGGTCTCCGCGCCGGTGGCGAAGAAGGCGGTGGCGAAGAAGGCGGTCGCCAAGAAGGCCATCGCGAAGAAGCCGCCGGCGACGGTCAGCCGGACCGCCGACGAGGACGTTCCGACGCCGGCGGCGATGCCCGCCAAGAAGGCGGTCCGCAAGCAGCGGCCGGACGACGCCGAATGACCCGGCCCGGCCCACCGCCCGGCGGGTCTTTCCCGGCCCGGCCCGGCCCACCGGCGGGCAGCTCCTTCCCGGCCCGGCCCGGGCCGCCGGCGGGTGCCCGCCCCGGGCCGCCAGCGGAGTTCGGGGACGACGACGACACGCGACACCCGGCGGTGGACGCCGCCGTGCAGTCCCTGGCGAACGCGGCAACGCTCGCCCCCGCCGACCAGATCGCCCACTACGAGGCGGCCTACGAGACGCTGCGGGAAACCCTCGCCACCATCGACCAGACCTGAGCGGGACGACCAGGCCTGAGCAGACCGGAGAACCACCCATGGCACGTCGTAACCGGCTGGACGCCGAACTCGTCCGGCGCGGTCTGGCCCGCTCCCGTGAGCAGGCCGCCGCGTTGGTGGAGGCCGGCCGGGTCCAACTGCGGGGCGTGGTCGCCCGCAAGGCGGCCGCGATGGTCGACCCTGCCGATCCGCTCCTGGTGACCGGTGCGGACCCCGCCGAGGAGTACGTCTCCCGGGGCGGGCACAAGCTCGCCGGGGCGCTGGCCGCGTTCGCCCCCGGAGGGTTGCGGGTCGCCGGGCGGCGCTGCCTGGACGCGGGCGCGTCGACCGGCGGGTTCACCGACGTGCTGCTGCGCGCCGACGCGGCCGAGGTGGTGGCGGTGGACGTCGGGTACGGGCAGCTCGCCTGGCCGCTGCGCACGAACGAGCGGGTCCGCGTTCTGGAGCGCACCAACGTTCGTACCCTCGACGCGGACACCATCGGCGGTCAGGTCGATCTCACGGTGGCCGACCTGTCGTTCATCTCGCTGCGGTTGGTGCTGCCGGCGTTGGCCGGCTGCACCCGCGACGACGGTGACCTGGCGTTGATGATCAAGCCGCAGTTCGAGGTCGGCAAGGAGCGGGTCGGCGCCGGCGGTGTGGTCCGCGATCCGGAGCTGCGCGCCGAAGCGGTGCTGGATGTGGCCGCGGCGGCCGCGCGGCTCGGCCTCGGCCTGGCGGATGTGGCGGCCAGCCCGCTGCCCGGGCCGAGCGGCAACGTGGAGTTCTTCGTATGGTTGCGCCGGGGCGCACCACCGGCCGACCCGCAGCGGGTGCGGGCCGTGGTGGCGGCCGGGCCGGACGGCCCGACGACGACCGGCGACGTGCCGGACGGGGCGGCGGAGGAGGTCGCAGGGTGAACGCGCGCAGCGAGGGCACCGCGACGACACGCGGTTGTGGCGGGGCGACGGTGTCGCGGTGCCGCCCGGTCCAGGATGGGCGGGCGACCCGATGAGCCGGACCGCGCTGCTGGTGACCCACACCGGTCGTCGGCGCAGCACCGAGCACGCCCGGTCGGTCGCCGCCGACCTGATCGACGCGGGTTTCGAGGTACGGGTGGTCGCCGATGAGGCCGAGGACCTCGACCTGCCCGGCGTGGTGCCGGTCGGCGGCCCGCAGGCCGCCGAGGGCGCCGAGATCGTCTTCGCGCTCGGTGGGGACGGCACCTTCCTGCGCGCCGCCGAGCTGGCCCGGCCGGCGAAGGCGCCGCTGCTCGGCATCAACCTCGGCAAGGTGGGCTTCCTGGCGGAGGCGGAGATCGACGACCTGGACACCGCCGTCCGGGACGTCGTCGGCCGCAACTACACCGTCGACGAGCGGCTGACCCTGGACGTCACCGCCGAGTTCGACGGCGGGCCGACCATCGAGTCGTGGGCGCTCAACGAGATCAGCATCGAGAAGGGCGAGCGTGCCCAGATGCTGGAGCTGCTCGTCGACGTGGACGGCCGGCCGCTGTCCCGCTACGGCTGCGACGGTGTCGTCTGCGCCACCCCAACCGGCTCCACCGCGTACGCGTTCTCCGGTGGCGGTCCGGTGGTCTGGCCGGAGGTGGAGGCGCTGCTGCTGGTGCCGATCAGCGCGCACGCGTTGTTCAGCCGCCCGTTGGTCACGGCCCCGACGTCCACCTTCGTGATCACCGTGGACCCGTTCACCACCCTCGCCGTGCTCTCCTGCGACGGCCGGCGGGTCTACGACCTGCCACCCGGCGCCCGGGTGACGGTGCGCCGCGGCGCCCTGCCGGTGCGCATCGTGCGGCTGCGCCCCCGCCCGTTCACCGACCGGCTGGTGGCCAAGTTCGACCTCCCCGTGCACGGGTGGCGCGGCAGCCGCCGGTGACCGCGGCACACACTGTCGGTGGATGTGCGGTGTCCACCTGACGACATGTCGCCGCTGCGGCGGCTGGCGACTAGTGACCTGGTGACGCGCGCCGTCGCAGACTCCGATCGGCCCTCATCTACGGATGGTGGGCCTGGAGGAGTAGAGGAGCGCATCGCATGCACTGGTCCCCCCGCTGGCTCGCCGTCGGCGCGGTCGGCGCGTTGGTGGTCGGCGTCGCCGCACCGGCGTCCGCCGACCCGCCCGCCCGGCCCACCGGCCCGACGTCGGGCACGCCCGCCCAGCACGCACCCGTCCGCATCACCCTGATCACCGGCGATCAGGTCGATCTGGTCCAGGCGGCACCCGGTCGGGTCGCCGCCACCGTCCACCCCGGCCCGGGGCGCAACCGGATCACCTTCCAGACCGTCGAGGCCGACGGCGGGTTGCGGGTGCTGCCCAGCGACGTCGTGCCGTACCTCTCCGCCGGGGTGCTCGACCCCGACCTGTTCGACGTCCAGGAGTTGGCGGCCGACGGGTACGGCGACGCCGCGCAGGCCACGTTGCCGCTGATCGTGCGCTACCAGGAGCCGGCCGCCGGACGGGTCAGGCCGCTGGCCGGCGCCACCGGCGCGCGTCCCCTGGGAAGCATCAACGGCGCCGCGATGCGGGTCGGCAAGGGCGAGCTCGGCGGTCTGTGGACGTCGCTGCGCGGCGCGCCCGGGCAGCGGGTCACCGCCGGCTCACCCGCCCGGCTCGGCGCGGGTGTCGCCCGGATCTGGCTGGACGGGAAGGTCCGCCCGACGCTGGAGCACAGCGTTCCGCAGATCGGCGCCCCGGCCGCCTGGGCCGCCGGCCGCGACGGTGCCGGCGTGACGGTGGCGGTGCTCGACACCGGCGTCGACGCCACCCACCCCGACCTGGCCGGTCGGATCGCCGAGGCGCAGGACTTCTCCGACAGTGGCAGCGCCCGCGACGGGCACGGTCACGGCACCCACGTGGCCGCTACCATCGCCGGCAGCGGGGCGGCGTCCGACGGGCGACGCAAGGGCGTCGCCCCGGGCGCGCGGTTGCTGGTCGGCAAGGTGCTCGACGACGCGGGCTCCGGCTACAGCTCGTCCATCATCGCGGGGATGGAGTGGGCCGCCCACTCCGGCGCGAAGGTGGTCAGCATGAGCCTCGGCGGCGACCCGACCGACGGCACCGACCCGATGAGCCAGGCGGTGAACGACCTGACCGCCGAGACCGGCGCGCTCTTCGTGGTCGCCGCCGGCAACTCGGGTGCCGCGCGTACCGTCGGCGCGCCCGGCGCGGCCTCGGCGGCGCTCACCGTCGGCGCGGTGGACCGCGCCGACAACCTGGCGGAGTTCTCCAGCCGGGGCCCGCGCCTCGGCGACAACGGCCTCAAGCCCGAGATCACCGCGCCGGGTGTCGGCATCATCGCCGCCCGGGCCGCCGGAACCGCCATGGGTACGCCGGTGGACGACGCCTACACGACCGCGTCGGGCACCTCGATGGCCACCCCGCACGTGGCCGGAGCGGCGGCGATCCTCGCCCAGGAACACCCCGACTGGTCCGCCGTGAAGCTCAAGGACGCGCTGGTCAGCACCACGAAGGCGAACCCGGCGTTGACCGTCTTCGAGCAGGGCGCCGGCCGGGTCGACGTGGCCCGCGCGCTCGGCCAGCGGGTGTACTCCTCCGCCACCGCCGACTTCGGTCGGCTCAGCACCGGTGGCGCGACGGTCGAGCGGACCGTGACGTACACCAACGGCGGCACGACCCCGCAGACCCTGCGGTTGGCCCTGGAGCTGCGCAACCTGGACACCCGCGCGGCCGAGACCGACGGGGTGGCGGTCGGCGGCACCGAGGTGACGGTGCCGGCCGGCGGCAGCGTCGCCGTGCCGCTGCGGGCGGACCCGGCGAAGCTGGACCGGGGGGTGCACGGCGGGTGGCTGGTGGCCACCGGCGCGGACGGCGTCGCGGTGCGTACCGCCGTCGCGCTGACCCTCAGCGGCCCGCTGCACACCGTCACCGTGAAGGCGCTGGACATGAAGGGTCAGCCGGGCCTCGCGTCGGTGCTCACCCTCTTCGGTGAGCAGCCCGAATCCGACTGGCTCGGCTGGGTCGGCGGCGAGGTGCAGCTCCAGGTCGAGGAGGGCCCCTACCTGGTCGAGGCGTTGATCGAGCACGGTGCCCCACTGGACGAGCAGATCACCCTGGTCACCGACCCGGAGCTGCTGGTCGACCGGGACCTCACCGTCGTGCTCGACCCGCGCAAGGGCACCCCGGTACGGATCGAGACGCCGAAGCCGACCGAGCAGCGGTCGACGATCAGCTTCTACGAGCACCGGGTCTTCGGCAACGGCCGGCAGGTCGACCACGGGGTGATGACCTACAGCACCATCCAGCAGGTCAACGTCACGCCGACCCGCCCGGTCCGTCAGGGCGAGTTCGAGTTCGCGTCCCGCTGGCAACTGGTCGCTCCGATGGTGGACGCGAAGATCAGCGGGGTGTCCGGACCGCTGGACATCAACCTACTGGGCTACTCGCCGGCGCCGGCCGACCGACGCAAGCTGCCGCTGGTCTGGGCCGGCACCGGCACCCCCGCCGAGCTGACCCGGGTACGCGGCGCCGCAGCGCTGCTCACCAGCAGCCCGGACGCCTCGGAGGAGGAGCAGATCGCGGCGGCGGCCGCCGCCGGCGCTGCCGTGGTGCTGATCGTCCGGCCGGCGGACTTCAGCGCGTGGACGGTGTGGCAGCCGCTCGGGGAACGGCTACCGATCCCGTCGATGGTGGTGGCCAACGACGACGGGCAGCGGCTGATCGCGGCGGCCAGGAAGGGCCGGGCGACGCTGGACCTGACGTTGACGGTGGACAGCCCGTACCTGTACGACGTGTGGCAGGTGTCGAAGGGGCGCGTGCCGGAGCGGATCACGCACACGGTCACCGGGAAGAACACGGCCGAGGTGACCGCCAGCTACGGCGACGTCGGCGGTACGCCGTGGGCCAGCGAGCAGCGGTTCGGCTGGCGTCCGTGGCAGGAGACCTCCTGGAACGACGACCAGCGCCCGGTGCGTACCGGCACCACCCGCCAGGAGTTCGTCAGCGCCGGGGACAACTGGTGGCAGCACCAGGTCCTGCACAAGGTCACCTGGTCCTGGGGGCGGCTGCTCGGCGGGCTCACCCAGCAGCCCCGGCAGTACGCCGCCGACGACCGGGTCGCCGAGACCTGGCACGCTCCGGTGATCCGACCGGCCGTGCCGGCCGGCGGCGGTGTCCCGGTACCGACCCGTACCGGGGACACCTTGAACCTGCGGGTGGCCGAGTTCGTCGACGCCGACGGGAACTTCAGGGAGGCCGGCGGCAGCGACGAGTCGGACACTGTCGCGATCCGGGTCAGCCGCGACGGGCAGCAGATCGCCGACCTCTCCGGCGGGTGGGCGCCGGTGCCCACCACCGCGAAGTCGGCCCGCTACCGACTGGACCTGACGACGCAGCGGTCCTCGGACGAGTGGCGCTACGGCACGCGGACCGACACCGCCTGGGAGTTCACCTCGGCCCGGCCGGCGGGCGACGCCGCCACGCCGTTGTCGCTGCTGCAGGTGGACTACCGGGTGCCGGCCGACCTGTCCGGCACGGTCCGCGGCAACCGCTCACACCAGGTGGGGCTGACCCTGCGGCAGCCGGCCGGGGTGCCGGCGCCGACCGGCACCAGCGTCCGGGTGCAGGTCTCCTTCGACGGGGGCGTCACCTGGCGCAACGCGCCGACGAAGGGGTCGGGCACCCGGTACACCGCGACTGTGCCGGCGGGGCGCGGAACGGTGTCGCTGCGGGTGCACGCCGCCGACCGGGCCGGGAACACCGTCGACCAGACCGTGCTCCAGGCGTACGGGCTGCGCTGACGCGGCGTGGGCGGGGCGGCCTGGCCGTCCCGCCCGGTCGGCGAGGGTCCGCGGTCGGGGTCGACGGCGGACCCTCGCGGCGTCAGAGCCAGCCGCGGCGGGCGACCTGGAACGCCAACCCGGGCCGGGTGTCCACGCCGGCGGCGGCCATCAGGTCGGCGATGCGCCGTTGCACGGTCCGTCGGCTCACCCCGAGCTGGGAGGCGATGGACTTGTCCGGTACGCCCGCCACGAACAGCGACAGCAGCCGCGCCTCGTCGGCGTCGGGCTGGTAACCGTCGCCCGGATGGCACTCGGGCTCCGGCCGTCGACCCTCGGGGGCCGCGACGGCGAGCGGGTCGTCGAGCCGCAGCCGGGTGGCCACCCGCCAGTGACTCTCGAAGAGGGCGAGCAGGGCGTCGAGCAGTTGACTGCGCCCGATCACGGCGGCGCTCGGTTCGCCGCCGGCACGGTCGGGCACCAGCGGGCAGATGGCGGTGCGGGCGTCCACGATGGCCAGTCGGACCGGCAGCCGGTCCAGGACGCGGGCCTGCTCGCCGGCGGCGACGCCCTTGGCCAGGTCGGCCAACGCGCCCGGCTCCAGCAGCAGGTCACGCTCGTAGATGGCCCGGTAGCTCACCCCACGGGCCAGCGCGTCGAACTCCTCGACGTTCTCCGGGCCGGCCATGGCCAGGGGATTGGCCCGGCAGAACCAGAGCACCTCGGTACGCGCCGAGTTCTGCAGGTCACGCAGGCGGTCCCGGAGGACCCGGCCACCGGTGATCACCTCCACGAGGTGGTCGACGTGGTGCCGGCGCAGCCCGGAGCGGTATTCCTCGGCCAGTTGGGTGACCAGCCGGCGGGCCGCCTCCAGGTCCTCCTGGCGGCGCAGCAGCGTCCCGCCGAGGGCGACGTCCGGGGCGGTCGGGCGCAGCGGGGCGTCCGGGTCGTTGTCGGTGGGCTGCACGAGGCCCTTGCCGCGCAGCGTCTCGACCTGGGCGACGACCTGCTCACGGGGGCGGTGCAGGCGATGGACCAACTCGTCGATGCGGGCCGTGGTGAGCTGGAGCAGGCAGCGGTAGAGCTCCTCCTCAGCCGGGGTCAGGCCGATCACGTCCAACACGGGGCAGAACTGTACGTCGGCCGGGTGCGGGCCGTGCCCGGGCCCGTCGGCTGGTCAAGTGTCGGGCCTCGCGTCTACTGTCGGTGGCTGTGCTGGAAGAGCTGCGCATCACCGGGCTGGGCGTCATCGAGGACACCACGCTGCCGTTGACCGGCGGCATGAACGTCATCACCGGCGAGACCGGTGCGGGCAAGACGATGGTGGTGACCGGCCTCGGCCTGCTCTTCGGCGGCCGGGCCGACGCCGGGCGGGTCCGCGCCCAACCCGGCCGGGCGGTGGTGGAGGGGCGGTTGCGGCTGCACGGGCGGGTCGCCGACGCCGTGCACGCGCGGATCACCGAGGCCGGTGGCGAGCCCGACGAGGACGGCACGGTGCTGCTGAGCCGCACGGTCACGGTGGAGGGGCGCTCGCGCGCCCACGTCGGCGGCCGGAGCATGCCGGTGTCGATGCTCGGTGAGGTCGGCGAGCAGGCGGTGGCCGTGCACGGTCAGTCCGACCAGTTGCGACTGCTGCGCCCGGCCGAGCAGCGGGCCGCACTGGACCGGTTCGCCGGCCCCGCGCACGAGAAGCTGCTCGACGCGCTGCGGGAGGCGTACACGGGGTGGCGTCGGGTGGTCGACGACCTGGCCGACCGGCGGCGCAACGCCCGTGAGCGCAACCAGGAGGCCGACCTGCTGCGGCTGGGCCTCGACGAGATCACCCGGGTCGATCCGCAGCCCGGCGAGGACGACGAGCTGAAGACCGAGGCGCAGCGGCTGGAGCACGCCGAGGGCCTGCGAACGGCCGCGCAGATCGCCCAGCAGTGCGTGGCCGGTGGCGCGGAGGTCACCGACGACGAGACCCCGGACGCGGCGGCACTGCTGGGCACCGCCCGGCGGACCCTGGAGGCGCAGTCCGGCACCGATCCGGCGCTCGGTGAGCTGGCGGCCCGCCTGGAGGAGGCGGCCACCCTGGTCACCGACGTGTCCGCGGAACTGTCGACGTACCTGGCGACGCTGGACGCGGACCCGGCCCGGTTGCAGCACGTCTACGAGCGGCGGGCGGCGCTGCGCGCGTTGACCCGTAAGTACGCCGACGACGTGGACGGGGTGATCGCCTGGGCTGACCGGGCGCGCACCCGACTGTCCGACCTGGACATGTCCGACGACGTGTTGGACGAGTTGGAGCGGGAGGGTCAGCGGCTCGCCGTCGAGGTGGCCGACCTCGCCGGCCGGGTGTCCGCCTCCCGGCAGGAGGCGGCGATCCGCTTCGCCGACCAGGTCACCGTCGAGCTTGCCGGGCTGGCCATGCCGCACGCGCGGATCGAGGTGGCGGTGCTGCCCCGTCCGGCCGGTCGCGCGGAGCCGACGTTGGCGGTCAACGGCGTCGAGGTGGGTGTCACACCGGACGGCGGTGACGAGGTGGAGCTGCGGTTGCTGGCCCATCCGGGCGCGCCGTCGCTGCCGTTGCAACGCGGCGCCTCCGGCGGTGAGCTGTCCCGGGTGATGCTCGCCATCGAGGTCGTGTTCGCCGGCTCGGGCGGCCCGCCCACACTGGTCTTCGACGAGGTCGACGCGGGGGTCGGCGGTCAGGCGGCGGTGGAGATCGGCCGCCGGTTGGCGCGGCTGGCCCGCAGCCACCAGGTGCTGGTGGTCACGCACCTGCCGCAGGTGGCCGCGTTCGCCGATCGGCACCTGGTGGTGGCGAAGGACACCGGCGGCGCGGTGACGACGAGCGGGGTGCGGGTGGTGGAGGACACCGAGCGGGCCCGGGAGTTGGCGCGCATGTTGGCGGGTTTGCCCGATTCGGATCTGGGTATCGCCCACGCCGAGGAGTTGCTGGCGGTGGCCGCCAAGGAAAGGCGGTTGTGACGCCGCGTATTGTGAGCGCAAGCACACCGGCTTGTGCCGGTGTGTGCTTCCCTGGGTAGGCGGCCCTGCTCAGGCATGTCGCGACAGAAAAGCCTGCCTCACATGCCAGGATGGTCACGATGCGTCTACCCACGTTGCGCCGGAACCGGAACTCCGAACCGGGCAGAGTCCTCGGCACCGCGCGCCTTGATCGCCGGACGAAACGCCTGGTCGGTCGGCTGCGACCCGGTGACATCGCGGTCATCGACCACGTCGACCTGGACCGGGTGGCGGCCGATTCGCTGGTCGCCGTCGGGGTCGCGGCGGTGCTCAACGCCAAGCCGTCGGTCTCCGGCCGTTACCCGAACCTCGGCCCGGAGGTGCTGGTCGCCGCCGGCATTCCGCTCCTCGACGACCTGGGTGAGGGCGTCTTCGAGCGGATCCGCGAGGGCGACCAGGTGCGCATCGAGGGCAACACGGTCTTCGCCGGTGACGAGCCGGTGGCCCACGGCAGCCTGCAGGACGCCGAGACGGTCGCCAAGGCGATGGCTGACGCCCGGGAGGGTCTGTCGGTGCAGTTGGAGGCGTTCGCCGCCAACACGATGGACTACCTGCGCCAGGAGCGCGACCTGCTGCTCGACGGTGTCGGGGTGCCCGACATCGAGACCCAGATCCAGGGTCGCCACTGCCTGATCGTGGTGCGCGGCTACGACTACAAGGCCGACCTGGACGTGCTGCGCCCGTACATCCGGGAGTTCAAGCCGGTGCTGATCGGCGTTGACGGTGGCGCGGACGCGCTCGTCGAGGCCGGCTACACCCCCGACATGATCATCGGCGACATGGATTCGGTCACCGACGACGTGCTGCGCTGCGGCGCCGAGGTGATCGTGCACGCGTACCCGGACGGTCGGGCGCCCGGCCTGCCCCGGGTCAACGGCCTCGGTGTGCCGGCGATCACCTTCCCGGCCGCGGCGACCAGCGAGGACCTGGCCATGCTGCTCGCCGACGAGAAGGGCGCCTCGCTGCTCGTAGCGGTCGGCACCCACGCGACACTTGTCGAGTTCCTGGACAAGGGTCGAGGCGGGATGGCCTCGACGTTCCTGACCCGGCTGAAGGTCGGCGGCAAGCTGGTCGACGCCAAGGGGGTGAGCCGGCTCTACCGGCAGAGCATCTCCGGCTCGTCTCTGCTGCTGCTGGTGCTGTCGGCGATCGCGGCGATGGCGTCCGCGGTGGCCGTGTCGACAGTCGGGAAGGCGTACCTGGGCGTGGTCGCCGAGTGGTGGGACAATTTCGTGTTCCAGCTGTACCGGCTCTTCTAGTTCCCGACCGATCAAGAGGCTGCAAGCGTGATCAACTTCCGCTACCACGTGGTGTCCCTCACCGCGGTCTTCCTGGCTCTGGCGATCGGCCTGGTGGTCGGCACGGCCGCCCTCAACGGCCCGGTCGCCGACTCGCTCGAGGGGCAGGTCACCGGGCTGCGCAAGGACAACCAACACTGGCGCCAGACGGTCAGCAACATGGAGAAGCAACTCGCCCTGGAGGAGGAGTTCGCCGAGGAGATCTCCCAGGTCGTCCTGCCCGGCACCCTCACCGGGCGGCGGGTGGTGGTGCTCAGCCTGCCCAACGGCCGTGACCACACCGAGGGCGTGCTCAAGAAGCTCCAGCAGGCCGGGGCCACCATCACCGGTCAGGTCGACCTGCAGGACAAGTTCATCAACCCGGACAACAACTCCAACCTGCTGGAGTTGGCGGTCACCGCGGCCCGACCGACCGCGCAGACCACCGGCCTGCCGGGCAACGGGCACGGCGTGGAGACCTCCAGCGCGCTGCTGGCCAGCGTCCTGCTGGACCGGGCCCAGGGCGTCGCGCCGGTCAGTGACGCCGACCGGCGGGCGGTGCTCGCCGCGTACAACAACGCCGGTTACCTGACCACCGACAGCAACAAGGTCACCGCCTCGGCGGAGGCCGTCGTCGTGGTCAGCGGCCAGCCGTACGTCGACAAGGACTCCGACAAGCGGGACGAGTCGGTCGTCAAGATCGCCGAGCAGTTCGACCGCACCGGGTCGATAGTGGTGGCCGGCAACGGTTCCGTCGGGGGCAACCTGGTCGGCGTGGTGCGCGGCGACCCGGTGCTCACCCAGACCATCTCCACGGTCGACAACGCCAACACGGTGCAGGGGCAGGTGGTGACCACCCTCGCCCTGGTGGAGCAACTCACCGAGAAGAAGGCTGGACAGTACGGCGTCGGCGACAACGCCCCGTCGCTGCTGCCTAGACTGCCCCAGTGAGCGAACGACGTACCCCCGTGTCCGGATCCGACCAGGCGGCGCGTGACCGAGCGAGCGAGGTGGCGGCGTGAGCGCGCTGGGTCGGCTGTTGATCGCCGCCGCAGGTGCCGCGGCGGCCCGCTACGCGCTGCGTGAGGCGCGTACCTCACCGGCCGGGCCCGCGTTGGAGCGCACCAACTTCCGCGGCCGCACGGTCAGCCTGGCCGCCGGCCCGGCGCTCGCCGCCGGCGCTGCCGCCGCCGGCGCGTTCGGTGCCACCGGCGGTGCCGCCGGTGGTGCCGCACTGGTCGCCGGGCTCGGTGCGGGCGGCGTCGGGCTCTACGACGACGTGGTCGGCGCGCGCCCGGAGCAGAAGGCCGCCAAGGGTTTCGCCGGGCACCTCGCCGCGCTGCGTGAGGGACGCATCACCGCCGGTCTGGTCAAGGTCGTCGGGGTGGGCGCCGCCGGGCTGGGCGCCGCCGCGCTGCTCGCCGCCGACCCCCGGGTCGCCGCGCACCCGCGCCGGCAGCGGCACCGGGCGTTCGGCCGGGGGGTCGACGTGCTGCTCGGGGCCGGCGTGATCGCCGGCACGGCCAACCTGCTGAACCTGCTCGACCTACGACCGGGTCGGGCGATCAAGTCCGGGCTGCTGCTCGCCGCGCCGCTCACCGGCGGCCCGCAGGGTGGGATCGCCGCCGGTGCGGCCGGCGCCGCCGCCGGCCTGCTCCGCGACGACCTGGCCGAGGACGTGATGCTCGGCGACAGCGGCGCCAACGCGCTCGGGGCGCTGCTCGGCGTCGCGCTCGCCGCCCGCACCGGTCCACTGGGCCGCGCCGGTCTGCTCGCCGTCCTGGCCGGGCTGACCGCCGCCAGTGAGAAGGTCAGCTTCACGGCGGTGATCCAGCGGACCCCGGGGCTCCGCGAACTCGACGCACTGGGCCGACGCGCCGACTGACGTGAACAGACCGGCACCCCTCGCCGGCGCCGGCCGGCTGGCCGGGGCAGCCGCGCTCATCGCCGTCCTCACCGTCGCCAGCCGACTCGCCGGCTTCGGCCGTACCGCCGTGTTCACCTGGGTGGTCGAGCAGAGCGACCTCGGCGGCATGTACGTCATCGCGAACACGGTGCCGAACATCGTCTTCGAGATCGTCGCGGGTGGGGCGTTGGCCAGCCTGGTCGTGCCGCTGCTGGCCGGGGCGGTCGCGGCGCAGGACCGGCGGGCGGTGGCGGCGACCACCGGCGCCCTGCTCACCTGGACGGTGAGCCTGCTGGTTCCCCTCGCCGTGCTCGTCGCCGTGTTCGCCGACCCGATCATCTCGCTCATCAGCGAGGGACGATCGGCGGCGGAACTCGCCGCCGGCGCCCGGATGTTGCGCGTGTTCGCCCCGCAGCTGCCGCTGTACGGGATCGGCATCGTGCTCACCGGCGTCCTGCAGGCGCACCGACGTTTCGCCTGGCCGGTCATCGCGCCGTTGCTGTCCAGCCTCACCGTGGTCGTCGTCTACGTGGCCTTCGGCGCCGCCCAGGGGCGGGGGGTGTCGGTCGCCCAGGTCGGCCGCAGTGGCGAACTGCTCCTGTCCGGCGGCACCACGCTGGGCGTGGTGGTGCTGTCGCTCTCGCTGCTGATCCCGCTGCGGGGGCTGCGGCTACGGCCCCGGTTCGGGTACGCCTTCACCGATGACGCCCGGGCGCGGATCGGCGGACTCGCCACGGCCGGCGCGGTGACGGTGGCCGCGCAGCAGGTGGCGCTGCTGGTGGTGCTGAACCGGGTCTCCGGCGGCCCCACCGGCTCCCCGCAGGTGTTCAACCTGGCCCAGGCGATCTACCTGTTGCCGTGGGCGGTGCTCGCCGTGCCGCTGGCGGTGGCGTCGTACCCCACCCTGGCCACCGCCAGCGCCGCCGGTGACGAGGACGGCTACCGGCGGACCCTGTCCAGCGCGGTGCGGGGCGTGCTGCTCTTCAGCTGCCTGGGCGCCGCGGCGTTGGTCGGTACCGCGCGGCCGGTCGCTGCCCTCTTCTACCCGGACAATCCGGCGTCCACGGCGGCGGCCATCATCGGATTCGCGCCGGGTCTGCTCGGCTACGGCGTGTTCGCGATCCTGTCCCGCGCGCTGTACGCGCGCGGCGACACCCGGCCGGCGACCGTGGCGATCACACTCGGCTGGCTGGTCGTTCCGGCGGTGGCGCTGCCGTTGACGGCACTGCTCCCCACCGCCGACCGGGTGCTCGCGGTGACGTCGGCGAACTCGGTGGGGATGCTGGTGCTCGGTGCCCTGCTGCTCCTGGCGGTGCTGCGCGGCGCCGGCCGTCGCGCCCTCGCCGGCGCGGGGCGGGCCGGGGCGGCCGGTGGCCTCGGCGGTGTGCTCGCCGGGCTCGCCGGGTGGGGCCTCACCGGTTGGCTCGCCCCGTCGGACGGCGGCACCCCGACGATCGCGGCGGCGTTCGGTCAGGGCATGCTGTCCGGGGTTCTGGTTGGGGTTGTGTTCCTCGCCGTGGTCTGGTTCGTCGACCGGCGGGACGTACAGCCACTGCTCGCCGGGGTGCTGCGGCGTCTGGGCCGGCGGGGGCCGTCCGGCGGTGCGCCGACACCGGGCGCGGACGCCGCGGAGCGGGGCGACGGGAAGGAGACGGCGACGCGATGACTGAGCCAGCTCTGCCTACCGGCTGGTCGGGCACCGTCGCGTTGGTGCTCGCGTCGAGCACCGGTGGCGTCGGCCAGCACGTCCGCTCGGTGGCCGGTGGCCTCGTCGCGGGCGGCACCAGCGTGCTGGTCTGCGGGCCCGCGGCGACTCAGGAGCAGTTCGACTTCACCGGTGTCGGTGCGCGTTTCGCGCCGGTGGAGATCCCGGCCAGTCCGACTCCGGCCGACGCCCGGGCGGTGCTCGCCCTGCGTAGGGTGCTCGCCGCCGCCAGCGTCGACGTGGTGCACGCGCACGGCCTGCGGGCCGGGTTGGTCGCCGTGCTGGCCCGCCCCACCGCCCCGCTGGTCGTCACCTGGCACAACGCGGTGCTCGCCGGGGGACTGCGCGGCGGGGTGTCCCGGCTCGTCGAACGGGTGGTGGCCCGGGGCGTGCGGGTGGCGCTCGGCGCTTCCATGGACCTGGTGCGACGGGCCGCCGAGGTGGGCGCCGCGGACGCCCGGCTCGCCCCGGTCGCCGCGCCGACGTTGCCCGCGCCGCGTCGACGCCCGGCGGCGGTACGCGCCGAGTTCGGGGTCCGCCCGGACCAGCCGCTGATCGTCTCGGTCGGTCGACTGCACCCGCAGAAACGCTACGACGTGCTGATCGACGCGGCGGCCCGCTGGCGTACCCGTACCCCGCCGCCGGTCGTGGTGATCGCGGGCAGCGGGCCGGCCTACCTGCCGCTCGCGGCACGGACCTCCGCCGCCCGCGCGCCGGTGACCCTGCTGGGGCACCGTACCGACGTGGCCGACCTGCTCGCCGGCGCGGACCTGGCGGTGGTGACCAGCGACTGGGAGGCGCGGCAGCTCTTCGCCCAGGAGGCGCTGCGCGCCGGTGTTCCGCTGGTGGCCACGGCGGTCGGTGGGCTGCCGGATCTGGTCGGTGACGCCGCCACGCTGGTCCCCGCCGGTGACGTGGACGCTGTCGACGCGGCTGTACGCGCGTTGCTGGACGACCCGGCGGCGCGGGCGGAGTTGAGCCGGCGCGGCGTCGAACGGGCGGCGACGTGGCCGACCGAGGCGGACACCGTCGCCACGCTCGTCGCCCTCTACGCCGAGCTGGCCGGGAGTCCGGGTGGCCCGACGGCCGCCCCGGGCTCCGACGCCCCGAGAACGGGACACCGGTGATGCTGCGCCGAATCGCCCCCGCCCTGTTGACAGTGCTCGTGGTGGCGTTGGGCGTCACCGCGCTCGCCGCCCGCCCACCCCAGGGCACCCCGCAACGCACCGCCGACTTCGTGGTGCTCGCCGGGATCGCCGGGCTGCGCTGGGAGGACGTGGATCCGCAGCGCACCCCGACGTTGTGGCGGATGGCCCAGGACGGGTCGATCGGCTCCCTGTCGGTGCGCTCCGCCCACCGGCCCACCTGCCCGGTGGACGGCTGGCTGACGGTGGGCGCGGGCAGCTTCGCCGCCTGGAACGGCAGCCGGGCGGCCGGTGGTTGCCCGGCGGCGGCGGTGACGGTGGAACAACCGGACGGCATCGGCGCGAACCTGCCCGACCAGGAGAGCGTGGTCCAGTACAACCAGCAGCGGTTGCCCTGGGGGGCGCTGCCCGGCTCGTTGTCGGAGTCGGTGCGGTGTTCCGTCGCGGTGGGCCCGGGCGCGGCAGTGGCCGCCGCCCGACCGTTCGGCCGCGTCGACCGGTACGCGTCGGCGCTGCCGGCCGATCCGCGGCCGCTGCTCGGCTCCTGTGTGCTGAGCATCGTCGACCTCGGCACGGTCGGGGGAGCCGACCCGGCGACCCGCGCCGCTGAGGCCCGCGCGGCGGACGCCGAGCTGGCCCGGGTGCTGGCGGCGCGACCCCCACGGTCGTTGGTGCTGGTCGCGGGGATCTCCGACACCACCCAGCCGTCGCGGCTGCACGTGGCGGTCGCCGACGGGCCGGGCTGGGAGCGGGGGTGGCTCACCTCGGCCAGCACCGGCCGCGACGGGTACCTGCAACTTGTCGACCTCGCGCCGACCGCCCTCGCCGCGTTGGGCCGGCCGATGCCGGAGCGGCTCTTCCTCGGCCGCCCGGCGATCAGCACCGGTGACCGTCCGACCGACCTGGCCGAGGCCATCGCCGCGCCGGCGAACGCCGACCGGGAGGCCGCCGCCCAGCGTGCGGTCTCCGGTGGGTTCTTCGCGCTGCTCGCCGGGGTGCAGGTGCTGCTGGCGCTCGCGCTCCTGCCGCTGCTGCGCCGGGCCCGTCCGCATGCCGGCCCGGCCGGTCCGACGCCCGTCTCCGGGCGGATCGTGGCGGTGGTCGAGCTGCTGCTGGTCGCCGCGGCGTTGACGGTGCCGGCGGCGCTGCTGGCCGACGCGGTGCCCTGGTGGCGCGGCGAGCACCCCGGGTGGATCTTCGCCGGGGTGACGGCGTTGCTGGTGGCCGCCGGCACCGCGGCGGTGCGGTTCGCCCCCGGGTACGCGAACACCCTCGGGCCGGTCGGCGCGGTGGCCGGCCTCACCACGCTCGTGGTCGGGCTGGACGTGCTCACCGGGGCTCGACTCCAGCTCAACGGCGTGGTCGGCTACTCGGCGTTGCAGGGTGGCCGCTACGCAGGGCTGAGCACCGTGGGGCTGGGGGTGTTCCTCGCCGGCGCGTTGGTCACCGGCGGCTGGCTCGCCCAACGCGTGCACCGGGGTTGGCGGCCGGCGGTGATGGTGGCGGTGGGTGGTCTCGCCGTGGTGGTGGTCGGCAGCCCGTACCTGGGTGCCGACCCGGTCGGCGCGATCGCGCTCACCGCCGGGGTGAGCGTCGCCGCCGTGATCAGCGCCGGCGGCTGGTTGACGATCAGCCGGTTGGCCTGGGCCACCATGGCCGCGCTGGCGGTCGGTATCGGGTTCGCCGTGGTGGACCTGCGGCGTCCGGCGGGGGAGCGGGGCAGCCTGGGCCGGTTCCTCTCCGCGCTCGGCGACGGCACCGGCGGGTTCGCCGTGCACCGGTCCAGCACGGAGAACTTCGAGACGTTTGTCAACAGCCCGCTGACGGTGCTGGCGCTGGCCGGCGGGTTGCTGGTGTGGTTCGCCCTGTTGCAGCCGTGGGGTGGGCTGATGCGGCTGTTCGGCATCTACCCGGCGGTCCGGGCGGCGCTGGCCGGCACTGTGGTCGCCGCGGTGCTCGGTGGGGTGCTCGACGGCGCGGCACTGGATGTGATGGGTGCTGCCGCCGCCCTGGTGGTGCCGATGGCGGCCCTGGCGTCGCTGCGGGTGCTCGGGCACGCCGCGGACCGGACCCGCCCGGCACCGGCCCGTTCCCGGGCCAACGGCGCCGAGGACGAGTCGGGGCCGGGTGGGGTGGGCCCGGTCGACGGGGGCGACGGCCCGACCGGCGGTGGCGGACCCCTGGGTGCCGCGCACCCCGCGCCGATCGGCGACCCGCCGACGGGCACGCCGGCGACCGTCACCCGAGCGGGCTCGGACGCTCCGGGGGAGCACGGTGGGGACGCCGACGACCCGCCCGGGCCGACCGCGAGCGGGTCGACGCCGGACGGCACGCCGCCGGTGCCCGTGCCGCCCCGGCAGGTCTCCCGCTCATCGACGGAGGTTGCCGCGTCCTGAGCGCCGGGCCTCGTCCGGATGTCCCGCAGGTGTCGCAGCCGGGGTGCGGCCTGCGGGTACCCGCCCGGGAGGTGTTACCGTCGAATCCCGTGGATCGCGTGATCACTTTGCTGATCAAGCACGGCGGTCTGCATGACCGCGACAGACGACACGGGAGCAGGCCTTGGCCCCATCAGCACGGACGACCAGGCACATTTTCGTCACCGGGGGCGTCGCCTCCTCGCTGGGTAAGGGCCTCACCGCCTCCAGCCTCGGCAACCTGCTGACCGCGCGCGGGCTGCGCGTGGTGATGCAGAAGCTCGACCCCTACCTGAACGTCGACCCGGGGACAATGAACCCGTTCCAGCACGGTGAGGTCTTCGTCACCGAGGACGGCGCCGAGACCGACCTCGACGTCGGGCACTACGAGCGCTTCCTCGACCGGGCGCTGTCCGGCAAGGCGAACGTCACCACCGGCCAGATCTACTCCGACGTGATCGCCAAGGAGCGCCGCGGCGAGTACCTGGGCGACACCGTCCAGGTCATCCCGCACATCACCAACGAGATCAAGTCCCGGATCGTGGGGATGGGTGACCCGGACGAGGACGGCCAGCTCCCCGATGTGGTGATCACCGAGGTCGGCGGCACCGTCGGCGACATCGAGTCGCTGCCGTTCCTGGAGGCGATCCGCCAGGTCCGCCACGACCTGGGCCGCGACAACTGCTTCTACCTGCACGTCTCGCTGGTGCCGTACCTGGCGCCGTCGGGCGAGCTGAAAACCAAGCCGACCCAGCACTCGGTGGCGCAGCTGCGCAACATCGGTATCCAGCCGGACGCGATCGTGCTCCGCTGCGACCGGGAGATCCCGGTGAAGCTCAAGGAGAAGCTGTCGCTGTACTGCGACGTGGACGCCGAGGCGGTCGTCGCCGCCCCGGACGCACCGAGCATCTACGACATCCCGAAGGTGCTGCACCGGGAAGGGCTCGACGCGTACGTGGTGCGCCGGCTCGGCCTGTCCTTCCGGGACGTGGACTGGACCAGCTGGGACGACCTGCTGGAGCGGGTGCACCGCCCCCGGCACACGGTCACCGTCGCGGTGGTCGGCAAGTACGTCGACCTGCCCGACGCGTACCTGTCGGTGAGTGAGGCGATCCGGGCGGCCGGGTTCGGTAACCGGTCGCGGGTACAGATCAAGTGGGTGCCCAGCGACGAGTGCGTCACCCCGGCCGGTGCGGCGGCGGCCCTGGCCGGCGTGGACGGCATCCTCATCCCGGGCGGCTTCGGCGTCCGCGGCATCGAGGGCAAGATCGGCACCGCCCGGTACGCCCGGGAGGCCGGCATCCCGCTGCTCGGCCTCTGCCTCGGTCTGCAGTGCATGACCATCGAGGTGGCCCGGCACCTGGCCGGTCTGGACGGCGCCAACTCGGTGGAGTTCGACGAGCAGGCGACCCACCCGGTCATCGCCACGATGGCCGACCAGGAGGACATCGTCGCCGGCCGGGGTGACCTGGGCGGCACCATGCGGCTGGGCGCGTACCCGGCGACGCTGACCGAGGGTTCGATCGTCGCCGAGGCGTACGGCAGCACCGAGATCAGCGAGCGGCACCGGCACCGGTACGAGGTGAACAACGCCTACCGGGACGCGCTGACCAAGGCGGGCCTGCACATCTCCGGCACCTCCCCGGACGGCCGGCTGGTCGAGTTCATCGAGCTGGACCGCGGCCTGCACCCGTTCTTCGTGGCCACCCAGGCGCACCCCGAGTTGAAGAGCCGCCCGACCCGCCCGCACCCGCTGTTCGCCTCGTTCGTCAAGGCCGCTGTGGCGTACTCGCAGGCCGACCAGCTGCCGGTGGACCTGGACGCGGCGGCGGAGGCTCCGACGACGCGCAAGGCCGCCCGCAACGGCGCCGCGACGAAGGCGGCGTCCCCGTCATGAGCGGGCGCAGCGAGCGAACCAGCAGGCTCAGCCGGGTGCCGCACGCCGGCGCCGCGCGCAGCGGGGCGGCGGCGTGAGCGGGCTTGAGCACCGCTACGAGGTGCGGTCCCGGCAGGAGCGGTACCAGGGGCGCATCTTCGACGTGGTCACCGACGAGGTGAGCATGCCGGGCGGTGGGACGGCGCTGCGGGACCTGGTCCGGCACGTCGGGGCGGTGGCCGTGGTGGCGCTCGACGACGCCGGCCAGGTGGTGCTGATCCGCCAGTACCGGCACCCGGTCGGGCGGCACCTGTGGGAGCTGCCGGCCGGTCTGATGGACGTCTCCGGCGAGGAGTTGCCGGCGGCGGCGCTGCGGGAGCTGGCCGAGGAGGCCGACCTGACCGCCGGGCGGGTCGACGTGCTGGTCGACCTGCACAGCTCGCCGGGGTTCACCAACGAGATCGTCCGGGTGTTCCTGGCCCGGGACCTCGCCGACGTGCCGGCCGACGAGCGGCACGAGCGCCACGACGAGGAGGCCGACCTCCAGGTCGTCCGGATCGACCTGGACGAGGCGGTCGCCATGGTCCTGGCCGGTGAGGTCACCAACGCCGCCGCCGTGGCCGGGCTGCTGGCCGCCGCCCGCGCCCGGGACACCGGCTTCACGCGGCTGCGTCGGGCGGAAGCGCCGCTGCCGCGCTGAGGCGTCCCCCGCCGGTCCAGCCGGCGGGGGAGTACGCGCGAAAGGGGCCCCGCGGTCAGCCGCGGGGCCCCTTGTCGCTGTCCGGTCCGTCAGTCGCGCAGCGGACGACCCTGCGCGTCCGTGCCGCCGTTGACCAGGATGAGGATGCCGTCGATGAGGCCCCAGATGCTGCCGACGCCGCAGGTCACCACGCTCACGACGAGCTGCAGCACGCCGGTCTTGACGTCACCGATGTAGAACCGGCCGGCCCCGAAGAAGCCGAGCAGGATGCCGAGGACGCCCGCGACGATCTTGCTCTTGTCGGAAACGCCCTGGGGGTACCCCGGCTGGGGGTAGCCGGGCTGATAAGGAGGAGTGGTCATGGCCGGACACCTTAGTGATCCACTCGCCGGCTGTCCGCACCGCCACCCGGCAGATGGGACGATAATGGTGGAACACTGTCCTGTCGGCTGAGGTGACGCTCGACCGCTCGATCCGGGCGGTGCCCTGACACTTCGTCAGGACACCCGCGCACCGGATGCCACTGTGCTGGCTCTCGGCGGCGTCGGGCGCGCCTAGACTGCCGCCGCGGGACCGGTGTACCGCGGTGGCAAAGGGGCCGCCGCGGCACCGAGCAGTCGGGGGAGAGCAGCCCCGAAGAGAGGTGTCTGCATCGTGAAGGTCGGAATCCCACGCGAGGTCAAGAACCACGAGTACCGCGTGGCGATCACGCCAGCGGGCGTCAACGAGTTCACCCGCAGCGGCCACCAGGTCTTCGTCGAGTCCGGCGCCGGGGTTGGCTCCAGCATCACCGACGAGGAGTTCGCCGCCGCCGGCGCGAAGATCCTCGCCACCGCCGACGAGGTCTGGGAGACCGCCGAGCTGGTGCTCAAGGTCAAGGAGCCGATCGCCGAGGAGTACCACCGGATGCGCGAGGGGCAGGTGCTCTTCACCTACCTGCACCTGGCCGCCTCCAAGGAGTGCACCGACGCGCTGATCGACCGCAAGGTCACCGGCATCGCGTACGAGACCGTCGAGCTGCCCGACCGGTCGCTGCCGTTGCTCGCCCCGATGTCCGAGGTCGCCGGCCGGCTCGCCCCGCAGGTGGGCGCCTTCTACATGATGCGCACCGGCGGTGGGCGCGGTGTGCTGCCCGGCGGTGTCTCCGGCGTGTACGCGGCCAAGACCGTCGTCATCGGCGCCGGCGTCTCCGGCATGAACGCCGCCGCCATTGCGCTGGGCCTGCAGTCCGAGGTGCTGCTGCTGGACAAGAACGTCGCCCGGCTGCGGCAGGCCGACGCGATCTACCGGGGCCACCTGCAGACCGTCGCGTCCAACGCGTACGAGGTGGAGCGGGCCGTGCTCGACGCCGACCTGGTCATCGGCGCGGTGCTGGTGCCCGGCGCGAAGGCCCCGACGCTGATCTCCAACGAGCTGGTGTCCCGGATGAAGCCGGGCAGCGTGCTCGTCGACATCGCCATCGACCAGGGTGGCTGCTTCGAGGACTCGCGCCCCACCACGCACGCCGACCCGGTCTACAAGGTGCACGAGTCGATCTTCTACTGCGTCGCGAACATGCCCGGCGCGGTGCCGAACACCAGCACCTACGCGCTGACCAACGTCACCCTGCCGTACGCCCTGGAGCTGGCCAACCAGGGCTGGCGTGAGGCGCTGCGCAACGACCCGGCGCTGGCCCTGGGCCTGAACACCCACGCCGGTCAGGTCACCTACGGTCCGGTCGCCGAGGCGCACGGCATGGACGTGCTGCCGCTGGCCGACGCGCTGGCCTGAACGGTGGCGGCCGAGCGGTAGCGAGCCGAGGAGCATGGCACTGACCGACGACTTAGCCGGCGCCGGCGTGAGCACCGCACCCACGCCGGCGCTGCGCCGTGCCGTTCGCGGCTACCTCGACCACCTGACCGTCGAACGTGGCCTCTCCGCGAACACGCTCGCCTCGTACCGGCGGGATCTGGACCGCTATCTCGACACCCTGGTCGGCGCCGGCGTCACCGACCTCGCGTCGGTCGGCGCCGGCCTGGTCGAGGCGCATCTGGCGCGGCTGCGCGCGGGCGACGACGCCCACCCGCCGCTGGCGGTCTCCTCCGCCGCCCGGGCGGCCAGCGCGGTCCGCGGCCTGCACCGCTTCGCGCTGCGTGAGGGGCTGGCCGGCGCCGACCCCAGCCGCGACGTCCGCCCGCCCACCCCACCCCGCCGGCTGCCCCGGGCCCTGCCGGTCGACGACGTGGTCCGGCTGCTGGACATCGCCGGCCCGATCACCGCCACCGGCGAGGACGCGCCCCTCGCGCTGCGCGACCGGGCGTTGCTGGAATTCCTGTACGGCACCGGCGCGCGCATCTCCGAGGCGGTCGGCGCCGCCGTGGACGACCTCGACACCGACGAGGGCACGGTGCTGCTGCGCGGCAAGGGCGGCCGGGTACGGCTGGTGCCCATCGGCGGGTACGCCGTCGACGCGGTCCGCGCCTACCTGGTCCGGGCCCGCCCCGGCCTGGCCGCCGTCGGCCGGGGCACCCCGGCGGTGTTCCTCAACGCCCGCGGCGGCGCGCTGTCGCGCCAGGGCGCCTGGGGCATCCTGCGCCGCGCCGCCGACCGGGCCGGGCTGCCCGTCGACGGGCCCGCTGCCGTCTCCCCGCACACCCTGCGCCACTCGTACGCCACCCACCTGCTCGACGGCGGCGCCGACGTCCGGGTGGTCCAGGAACTGCTCGGGCACGCCTCGGTGACCACCACCCAGGTCTACACGTTGGTCACCGTGGAGCGGTTGCGCGAGGTGTACGCCACCGCCCATCCCCGCGCCCGGGGCTGAACCGGTCGCGGTCGGCGCCGACACGCCGGGCCGGTGCCGAACCCCCTGCTGGTCGGTGGCGTACAGTCGGCATCGGCGCGGACCTCCTGGAGCGACACGACCGGGGTGCGCAGCGGCGCCGCGAAGGACGTCGGACGGCTCCGACGCCGGGTGGGTCGTCGGGAGGGGGCAACGAGCACATGGCTGGCAACGGTGACCGTGCCGAGACCTGGACGTCGGAGCTCCGCGAGCAGCAGGCCACGCTCGGCGCGGATCTCGGTCCTGCGGACCCGGCTGCCTACACGATGCGCAAGCCCATCCCCGAGCCGATGCCGACCGACCGGCACGGCCCCGCGCGCATCATCGCGATGGCCAACCAGAAGGGTGGAGTCGGCAAGACGACCACCACCATCAACCTGGGCGCGGCCCTCGCGGAATACGGCCGCAAGGTCCTGCTGGTCGACTTCGACCCGCAGGGCGCCCTCTCGGTGGGCCTGGGCGTCAACCCGCACAACCTCGACCTGTCCGTCTACAACCTGCTCATGCAGGACGACGTGACCGCCGAGGACGTCCTGATCAAGACCGACGTGGCGGGCCTGCACCTGCTGCCGGCCAACATCGACCTCTCCGCCGCCGAGATCCAGCTCGTCAACGAGGTCGCCCGGGAAATGGCCCTGGCCCGGGTCCTGCGCACGGTCCGCAAGGAGTACGACTACATCCTGATCGACTGCCAGCCGTCGCTCGGCCTGCTGGCGATCAACGCGCTGACCGTCGCGCACGGTGTGCTCATCCCGCTCGAATGCGAGTTCTTCAGCCTGCGCGGTGTGGCACTGCTGCTGGACACCATCGACAAGGTGCGCGAGCGGCTCAACTTCGACCTGGAGCTCGAAGGCATCCTCGCCACGATGTACGACAGCCGCACCACGCACTGCCGCCAGGTCCTGCAGCGGGTGGTGGAGGCGTTCGGCGACAAGGTCTACCAGACGGTCATCACCAAGACGGTGAAGTTCCCCGAGTCCACCGTGGCCGGTGCCCCCATCACGACGATGGACCCGGCATCCTCCGGGGCACGTAACTACCGTCAGCTGGCCCGCGAGGTGATCGCCGCCCAGTCGGAGCGGTAGCCGGAACGCCCGGTGCCCGCCTCGTGGACTACGGTCGTCCGGTGACCGCGCCACCCATCGACCCACCCGAGACCGCCACCGCGGCCGTGGTCGACGGTGGGCAGCCCGCCGACCCGGCCGCCACCGGCTTCACGGTGCGGCTGGCCAACTTCACCGGCCCGTTCGACCTGCTGCTGCAACTGATCGGCAAGCACAAGCTCGACGTCACCGAGGTGGCCCTGCACACGGTCACCGACGAGTTCATCGCCTACATCAGGGCGATGGGCGACAACTGGGACCTGGACGAGGCCAGCGAGTTTTTGCTCATCGCCGCGACCCTGCTCGACCTGAAGGCGGCCCGCCTGTTGCCCGCCGCCGAGGTCGAGGACGAGGACGACCTCGCCCTGCTGGAAGCCCGGGACCTGCTCTTCGCCCGACTGTTGCAGTACAAGGCGTACAAGGAGGCGGCGGCCCACATCGCCGAGCTGGAGGCCGTCGGCGGCCGACGGTATCCGCGCGCGGTCAGCCTGGAACCCCGCTACGCCGAGGCGTTGCCCGACCTGGTGCTCGGCATCGGCCCGCAGCGGCTGCTGAAGCTGGCCGTGAAGGCGATGACCCCGAAGCCGGTGCCGGAGGTGTCCATCGCCCACGTGCACATGGTCCGGGTCAGCGTCCGGGAACACGCGGCCATCCTCACCGCGCGACTGCGCCGGGCCGGCACGGCCACCTTCTCGCTGCTCTGCGCCGACTGCGAGGCCACCCTCGAGGTGGTGGCCCGGTTCCTCGCGCTGCTGGAGCTGTACCGGGAGGGCCTGGTGTCGTTCGTGCAGGAGCAGGCCCTGGAGGAGCTGACAGTGCGCTGGACCGGCCCGGCCGACGGCGACACCGAGCTGCACGTCGACGAGTACGCCGGCACCCCGGCGGACGACGCGGAGCCGGCGGGGATTGCGGTTGCGCCGGCGGCGGGTGGGCCCGCGCCGGTGCTGGCCGCGCCTGAGCCGGCGGGCGTTGGGCCCGGGTCGGTGGGGGAGGCCGGCGGGCCGGACGGGACGGAGACGACGGAGGGTGCGCGGGATGAGTGACGAGGAACGCCGGGACTCGCTGGCCGACCAGGCCGCCGCCTGGGTGCCCCCGTGGGCCCGCCCGCGCCCGCCCGCCACTGACGCGCCCGCGCCGCCGGACGAGCCGGTCGCGGACACCGACGAACCCGGAGCGGCACAGCCCCGACCCGAGGCCGAATCCGCCGCCGGTCCCGGCGAGTCGGATGCGGTCGGCTCGGCCCCGGCGCCGGGCGATCCGCATGAGCGCGGCCCCGACGACCCGCGCCCGACTGAGCCAGACCCGGACGGGGCCTCCAACGAGGTGGACCTGACGGCGCCGGACCTCGGCGCGGTGACGGAGGACACGGCGGGGGAGTCGGGCGCGGCGGGGGACGTACCCCGGCGGCAGTCGGCGGGGCGGCGGCGGGCGACGGCCGCGCCGGAGCCCGCGCCCGAGCTGTCCGACGCCGAGCTGCGCGGCGCGTTGGAGGCGATCCTGCTGGTCGTCGACGAGCCGGTCAGCGAGCTGGTGCTGGCCCAGGTGCTGGACCAGCCCGCCGAGCGGGTCGGGCCGATGCTCGACGAGATCGCCGCCGGCTACACCACGGCCGGGCACGGGTTCGAGCTGCGCCGGGCGGCCGGCGGGTGGCGGCTGTACACCCGGCCGGAATACGCTACGTACGTTGAGCGGTTCGTGCTGGACGGGCAGTCCGTGCGGCTGACCCAGGCGGCGCTGGAGACGCTCGCCGTGGTCGCCTACAAGCAGCCGGTGACCCGTTCGCGAATCTCAGCCATCCGGGGTGTGAACTGCGACGGGGTCATCCGTACGCTGGTCACCCGTGGCCTCGTCGAGGAGTGCGGCACCGAACAGGACAGCGGGGCGTTCCTCTACCGGACCACCACGTTGTTCCTGGAGAAGCTCGGGCTGAACACCGTCGACGAGCTGCCGCCCCTCGCACCCTTCCTGCCCGACGACGTAGAAGAGCTTGCTGATGCGACCCGATAACCGTGTTCCCAAACCCGACGCCCCCGTGTTCGAGGGGGCTGAGCGCCTGCAGAAGGTGCTCGCCGCCGCCGGCGTGGGTTCCCGGCGCGCCTGCGAAGACCTGATCTTCCGCCGCCGGGTCACGGTGGACGGGCGGGTCGCCAAGCTCGGCGACAAGGTCGACCCGGCCAAGGCCGTGATCCACGTCGACGGAGAGCGCCTCCAGGTCGACACCCGACTGGTCTACGTGGCGATGAACAAGCCGCGCGGGGTGGTCACCACCATGGCGGACGACAAGGGTCGCAACGAGCTGGCCGACTTCATCGGCAGGCGGCTGGACCAGCGGGTGTACCATGTCGGGCGGCTCGACGCGGACAGCGAGGGCCTGCTGCTGCTCACCAACGACGGCACCCTCGCGCACAAGCTCATGCACCCCTCGTACCAGGTGCTGAAGACCTACCTCGCCGAGGTGGTCGGCCCGATCCCGCGCAACCTGAGCAAGCGGCTCCTCGCGGGCGTCGAGCTGGAGGACGGGCCGGTCACTGTCGACTCGTTCAAGGTGGTCGGCACCCTGGGCAAGAGCGCCCAGGTGGAGCTGAGCCTGCACGAAGGGCGCAAGCACATCGTCCGGCGGTTGATGGACGAGGTCGGGCACCCGGTCACCCGTCTGGTGCGTACCTCCATCGGTCCGATCCGGTTGGGCGACCTGCGCACCGGGCGTCTGCGGCGCCTGACCAACGCGGAGGTCGCGGCCCTGTTCCACGCGGTGGGTGACTGACCCCCGAGTTCGGGGTACGGCAGCCGGTAGGCTCCACCGACGGCCGAGACGCGGTCGCCCGGGTGGCGTGGGTCGCCTCCGGCGGCGTCGCGCGCGGGTTCGCCAGACGACCCGGGCATGATTGATGACGATTGAACAACCGCTTGCGGCGCCAGCTCACCGGGCGATCCGTGAGGTACGGGCTGAGGAGGACACGGTGGAGGAAAACGTACGGTTCGGGCGATGTGTGGTCGCTGTGGATGGGCCGTCCGGTTCGGGGAAGTCAACCGTGTCGCGGCGGCTCGCCGCCGCCCTCGGTGCGCGCTACCTGGACACCGGGGCGATGTACCGGGCAATCACGTGGGCCGTGCTGCGCTCCGGCGTGGACCTCACCGACGCCGCGTCGGTGGCGAAGGTCGCCGGCGAGGTCGACCTGCGCATCGGCACCGACCCGCAGGGGTACGGCGTGACCGTCGACGGGGTCGGCGTGGACGCGGAGATCCGTGGCGCCGAGGTGACCGGAGCGGTCTCCGCCGTCGCCGCCGTACCGGCTGTTCGTGAGCTGCTCGTCGGCCGGCAGCGCGAGATGATCGCCAACGCCGGTCGGATGGTGGTCGAGGGCCGCGACATCGGCTCGGTCGTGGCCCCGGACGCCGACCTGAAGGTCTTCCTGACCGCGTCCGAGGCGGCCCGTGCGGCCCGGCGCAGCGCCGAGGACGCCGCCGACGTGGCGGCCACGGCCGCCGACCTGGCGCGGCGGGACCGCCTCGACTCGACCCGCAAGGTCAACCCGCTGGCCCAGGCGCCCGACGCGGTGGTGCTGGACACCACCGAGCTGGGCATCGACGAGGTCGTGGCGCGGATGCGCGACCTGCTCACCGAGCGGGGCGTGGCATGAGTAGCGCGGTCGTGTCTCATGACGGTCCGGACCGAAGCGGAGGAGCGGCATGAGTGAGCGGAGCGAGCGAATCATCGGGCTCGGCGTGGTTGTGCCTCATGGCGCTCCGGAGCGAAGCGGAGGAGTGGCATGAGCGAGGGTTCCTGGGTGGAGCTGCGTGAGCCCGACGTCGCCGTCGAGGAGCCGAGCGGCCCGCAGCCGGTGGTGGCCGTGGTCGGCCGTCCCAACGTGGGTAAGTCGACGCTGGTCAACCGGATCATCGGCCGCCGGCAGGCGGTCGTCGAGGACGTTCCCGGCGTGACCCGCGACCGGGTCCCGTACGACGCGCAGTGGAACGGCCGGGCGTTCACCGTGGTGGACACCGGCGGTTGGGAGCCGGACGCCAAGGATCGGGCGGCGGCCATCGCGGCGCAGGCCGAGACGGCTGTCGTCACCGCCGACGTGGTGCTCTTCGTGGTCGACGCGATGGTGGGCTCCACCGACGTGGACGAGGCCGCGGTGAAGATGCTGCGGCGCAGCGCCAAGCCGGTGATCCTGGTGGCCAACAAGGCCGACAACAACTCCATCGAGATGGAGGCCACCTCGCTGTGGTCGCTGGGTCTCGGTGAGCCGTTCCCGGTGTCCGCGCTGCACGGACGCGGCTCCGGCGACCTGCTGGACGCCATCCTCGCCGCGCTGCCGGAGGCACCGGCGATCGTGGAGAACCGTCCGCGGGGGCCGCGCCGGGTGGCGCTGGTCGGTCGGCCGAACGTGGGCAAGTCCAGCCTGCTCAACCGGTTCTCCGGTGAGGAGCGGGCGGTCGTCGACTCGGTGGCCGGCACCACTGTGGACCCGGTGGACAGCCTGGTCGAGATCGGCGGTCAGACCTGGCAACTGGTGGACACCGCCGGGCTGCGCAAGCGGGTCGGCAAGGCCAGCGGCACCGAGTACTACGCCAGCCTGCGTACCGCCGGCGCGATCGAGGCCGCCGAGGTGGCCGTGGTACTGCTGGACTCCAGCGAACCCATCAGCGAGCAGGACCAGCGGATCCTGTCGATGGTGACCGAGTCGGGCCGGGCGTTGGTCATCGCGTTCAACAAGTGGGACCTGGTCGACGCCGACCGTCGGTACTACCTGGACAAGGAGATCGACCGGGAGTTGCGCCGCATCCCCTGGGCGATCCGGTTGAACCTGTCGGCGATGACCGGCCGTGCCGTGGACAAGCTGGCCCCCGCCCTGAACAAGGCGTTGGCCAGCTGGGAAACCCGCGTACCGACCGCGCACCTCAACCAGTGGCTGACCGCGCTGGTGCAGGCCACCCCCCACCCGGTGCGTGGTGGACGGGCACCGCGGATCCTGTTCGCGACGCAGGCCGGTGTGGCACCGCCACGGTTCGTGCTCTTCACCACCGGCCCGCTGGACGCCGGCTACCAGCGGTTCGTCGAGCGCAAGCTCCGCGAGGAATTCGGGTACGAGGGCAGCCCGATCGAGATCTCGGTCCGCCCGCGCAAGAAGCTCGGCCCCGGCGGCCGAGGCAAGGCGCACGGCTGACCCCGTCCAGTTCTCCCTGAAAGATGCCGGATGGCCTCCCGCCATCCGGCATTTTCCTGCCCATCCACCACCCCACCCTCCTAGGAAGCTTTAGGGGTTGTGGGGTGGTTCGCCTGCCCCGCAACACTGGTGGGGCCTGTGTGGGGGACCCGCAACCGCTGCGCTAAGCTGTACCGGCTGCCGCGGGGGAAACCACGCGGGGGCGGGACGTGGCGCAGCTTGGTAGCGCACTTGACTGGGGGTCAAGGGGTCGTCGGTTCGAATCCGGCCGTCCCGACTGGTGTTCACCAGCGGATATAGAAGATCATGTGTGATCTTGCGGTAACGCTGGCGGTAACGGAGATCGCTTAACGTGGGTTGCATCCCTCGATCCCGTTACTGCGGAGGTGCAGCCGCATGGCTGTCTACAACTACCGCCTCGCCAACGGCCAGACCCGCTGGTTCTTCATCATCGACCTCCCACCCGACGCCAACGGGCGGCGCCGCCAGCACAAGCGACAGGGGTTCCCTAGCCAGGCCGCTGCTCTGAAGGCGGAGCAGGACGCCCGCGCCGCCTACGGCGGAGCAGACCTCGGAGCCGACGGCACCGTCGCCGCCGAGTTGGAGAGCTGGCTCAACGAGCGCGAGCTTGATGTCCAAGAGACGACGCTCAGCAACTACCGCGACATCATGCGCTGCTATGTGGTCCCCCACATCGGCGCGCGGCAGCTCTACGCCCTCGACAAGCGAGTGATCCACGAGCTGTACAAGAAGCTACTGAAGAGCGGTGGCAAGAACGGCGGCCCGCTCTCGTCGACCACCGTCCGGATCGTGCACCGGGTCCTGATGAAGGCGTTGAGCGACCTCGGGGTCAACGTCGACGGTGTGCGGCAACCTCGGCAGGTCGAGCGGGAAACGATGGGGCGCAAGGGCGTCTGGACGCCCGCGCAGTCAGCGAAGTTCCTCAAGCACCACGCCGACCACCGGCTACGTGCCGCCTGGGTCCTGGCGATCGTCGTCGGCGCTCGACGTGGAGAGTTGGCCGGTCTCAAGTGGCCGCGCGTGGATCTCGATCGCGGCGTCTTGCTGCTGCACTGGCAGCGCACCACCACCAGCAACGGCGTGGTCGAGAAGTCTCCCAAGGGAAAGAGCAAGCGGGCGGTAGCGCTCGGGCCAGCCCTGGTAGCGGAGCTGGACGCTCACCGAACGCGCCAGGACGCGGAGAAGGTCGATGCCGGAGTCCTGTACCACGACGGCGGTTACCTGTTCTGCCGGGAGGACGGTGAGCCGTACTACCCGAAGTACTTCACCGACCAATGGGCTAAGGCCTGTGCCGACGCCGGCGTTCCCGTCATCTCCCTTCACGATGCGCGGCACACCTCCGCTACCACCGGCGCTGACGCTGGCGTTCCCGAGCACGTGATGCAGCGGCGGCTTGGCCACGCCGACAGCCGCACGACGCGGGAGGTCTACACCCACGTGTTGCCGGAGAGCGAACGGAAGGCCGCAGAGCTGATGGAAGCGGTGCTCGGAGACGCCGCGAGCTGGTCACCCAGGGCGTAGCCGTGCTGGAAGCGCCTGCTCACACCTGGCTTCGTCTCCAGCTGTACAGCCTGCTGTCCTCCGACTTCGAGTCGGCCGGTGTCCCGGCCGCCAGCAGGGCCCTAGGCACGTGGTTGTTATTGCTGATGTCGTTACCTGTTGGGCTGCTTGCGTTGGGAACGCCGGAGGCAACGGGTTGCCCGCATCGTGAGGGCTGACGCCGACTTCGGCGTGCTCACGACTAAGGGGACGCGGACGATGGCAACCACCACAAGCGACGGACGCCAGTCGAGTCGGTTGCAAGATCAGGTGTGGACGATCGATGCGGTACGTGACCTCGGCGTAACCACCGATATTGAGACCGCTGGAGCGATCTTAGGAATCGGGCGCACGAAGGCTTATGACTTGGCCAAAACCAACGAGTTCCCGGTGCGCCTTCTACGTGTGGGCCGGCGGTACGTGGTGCCCGTTCATGCGATCCTCAAGCTGCTTGGCGTTGAGTAGTCGGCTGAGCAGGACTTCAAACAACGCAAACAAGCCGGCGACTCGGGATCACCCCCGCGTACGCGGGGAGCAGATCGACTGTGCGCCCGAGCCGCCGATGGTGCCGGGATCACCCCTGCTTGCGCGGGGAGCAGGGGCCAATGACGCAGATGCCGACGTTGGCCGTGGGATCATTCCCGCGTGCGCGGGGAGCAGATGCGGCTGACCTCGACCACCCTGCTGGAGCTGGGATCACCCCCGCATGCACGGGGAGCAGTTGATGGTCGCGCCCAGGTCCGTGGCTGCCGCCGGATCACCCCCGCATGCGCGGGGAGCAGCAGGGCCTCCCACCGCTGCGCCGTCGCCACGTCGGATCACCCCCGCGTGCGCGGGGAGCAGTCCGCCGATCGCGGGTCGGCCACGGGCATTACCGGATCAACCCCGCGTGCGCGGGAGCAGATCGCGATGGGCACCGGCACGGGGTGGATCAACGGATCACCCCGCGTGCGCGGGGAGTAGAAAAGCGTTGAAACGCGCCGACTCCAGTCACCGGGATCACCCCCGCGTGCGCGGGGAGCAGGGCGGCACCACCGCAACCCGAATCGCTCAACTGGGATCACCCCCCCGTGCGCGGGGAGCAGCAGCCCGCGATTAAGGCGGCACGGTCGAGTGACGGATCACCCCCGCGTGCGCGGGGAGCAGCTGGTGGCACAGCGCCCCGTACTGAACAGCGTCCGATCACCACTGCGTGCGCGGGGAGCAGTGCGTGACGATCGGACCGGCCTTCGTGACCGCCGGATCATCCCCGCGTGCGCGGGGAGCAGACCGTCCAGGACGCCGACAGCGCGACGTGGACGGGATCACCCCCGAGTGCGCGGGGGGCAGGCTTTCGCCACATCCTGCACGGTCTTCCACGCCGGATCACCCCCGCGTGCGCGGGGAGCAGAGCGTGGTCTGTAGGGCAAACCACGTCGCCGGGGGATCACCCCCGCGTGCGCGGGGAGCAGGCGGACACGTCGTACGGGTTCGACCTCGTTGAGGGATCACCCCCGCGTGCGCGGGGAGCAGGGAAAGGACCGCGAGGTAATCGCCCCGGTCCCGGGATCACCCCCGCGTGCGCGGGGAGCAGACGCGCCTCGTCGGTCATGGCGGCCGTCTCGCGGGATCACCCCCGCGTGCGCGGGGAGCAGTGCGGCAGGATCGCCCGCATGACCGCTTCGGCCGGATCATCCCCGCGTGCGCGGGGAGCAGCCGCTGTAGTGGTGCGGCTTGCCGTTGTGCAGGGGATCACCCCCGCGTGCGCGGGGAGCAGCCGTTGACCACCCGGATCGTCGGCGCGGTCGTGGGATCACCCCCGCGTGCGCGGGGAGCAGATCTTCGTGGGCACCTCGTACCGGGCCACCGTGGGATCACCCCCGCGTGCGCGGGGAGCAGGGTCAGCGCAGCCCCGGCCATGTCGGCCGCGACGGATCACCCCGCGTGCGCGGGGAGCAGTCCCTTGTGTCATGGTGCCGATAATGGCGACGAGGATCACCCCCGCGTGCGCGGGGAGCAGGGCACGACCAGGACCGGCACCAGGGCGACGAGGGATCACCCCCGCCTGCGCGGGGAGCAGTCGTGCAGCACTCGGGGCACGACGCGCAGGTGAGGATCACCCCCGCGTGCGCGGGGAGCAGCACGACCGGATCCCGACCAGCGCGCGGGCCAACGGATCACCCCCGCGTGCGCGGGGAGCAGACCCTGGCCGCGGCCGCCGACTTGGCCGCCATCGGATCACCCCCGCGTGCGCGGGGAGCAGGATCTTCTTAGTGCCGGATTCTCCAGACGTGGTGGATCACCCCCGCGTGCGCGGGGAGCAGTCACTTCGCCACTCCTGATCGTTCGCGTCGGTCGGATCACCCCCGCGTGCGCGGGGAGCAGGTAGTCCGAACCGACCACCGTGCGGCCGTACTGGGATCACCCCCGCGTGCGCGGGGAGCAGCCGTACAGGGTGTCGATGGAGATGATGTCCATCGGATCACCCCCGCGTGCGCGGGGAGCAGGACCTTAGGGATGGCGGTCGGTTCGGTAACGAAGGATCACCCCCGCGTGCGCGGGGAGCAGGCCGCCGGACCGCCGGGCAACCACCCGAACACCGGATCACCCCCGCGTGCGCGGGGAGCAGGTCACCCTTAAGGGGTGGCGGGCCGATTCGGCAGGATCACCCCCGCGTGCGCGGGGAGCAGGCTCCTCGGCGGTGCGGAAGATGTTGAGCGCCAGGATCACCCCCGCGTGCGCGGGGAGCAGGTCCGTGGAACCCGGCACGAACGTCGGCGGCAGGGATCACCCCCGCGTGCGCGGGGAGCAGTGCCAGATCACGTAGTAGAGCCGGGCGCGGGCCGGATCACCCCCGCGTGCGCGGGGAGCAGAGTCTCGACCCGCCGAAGGGCCAGCCGAACCCGGGATCACCCCCGCGTGCGCGGGGAGCAGGTAGTAGGCACCGAGCGGGTTGCGGGGCGAGTAGGATCACCCCCGCGTGCGCGGGGAGCAGTACGCAGGTCGTGGTGGACCTGGAAGCGCACGGGGATCACCCCCGCGTGCGCGGGGAGCAGTTCTCCGTCGCCACCTCGCTGGCGGAAGCGACCGGATCACCCCCGCGTGCGCGGGGAGCAGGGACAGATCAGCGCCTCGCCGAGATCGACGCGGGGATCACCCCCGCGTGCGCGGGGAGCAGTCGTCGTCCTCCGGGTCGGCCGGCGGGTCGGCCGGATCACCCCCGCGTGCGCGGGGAGCAGCTCCACCAGGTCGACCAGCCGCGAGAGGTTGCCGGGATCACCCCCGCGTGCGCGGGGAGCAGACTTCTTGACCTGCGGCGTTAGAGATCGACTTCGCAGTTTTCATTCACTAGGTCTCGCAAGGCCGTCTCACTTCGCGTTCGCGTCATAGGTAGGTAGAGGGCGAGCGGACTCCGCTACAGGATAAATGATGAGGCTTAAGTGGAGCGCCCGGCGAACAGGCATCGCCGCACGGGGTGCGCCGAGGTCGAACACCCGCTGATGAAGATTAAGCCGTGGGCGTTGTGCGCGGCTATCGATGCCGCTTCGGGCATTGCCCACCTTCCAAAACATCACCCTCAGCGCGGACGGGATCACACCCCCGGCGCCCGGATGCCGCCCTGCCGACCTCGGGAACTCTGGTCGGTCAGGTCCGGTCGGGCCGAACCACCACTGCGGCGCGACCGGGGTAGAAAGCTGGAGCAAGATATGGCCATTGCTTATCAATCTGTGGCCGGGCGCGGCCGCAGATTGGCGATGGGAAGTAGCCGGCGCCCGTCGCGGTGGCGTGGCCGACAACGGTAGCCCTGGCGCAGACGTCGGCGGCAACGCTCTGGGCGCACAGTGGCGGCAATGGACAGTGAGCAGCCTGCCCCGCGCCGCAAGGCACGCCATCGTGCCCACAACCGGCCGGCCCGTCCGCGCGCGGTGTTGCTTAGGCTGTCCGACGAGGAGAAGGCCGTCATTGACGCGGCTGCGGCGCTCGCTCAGCTGACCGCGACCGGCTACGCGGCGAAGGCCGCGGTCGCCGCCGCGTCCGCCGCTCAGGCACCCGGTGGTACGGCAGGCGACTTACGCGATCTGCAGCACGAGTTGTTCGCCGCTCGTCGTGCCGTGGTGATGTTCGGCAACAACGTCAATCAGGCCGCGGCGGCGTTCAACGCCACCGGGCAACTGCCCGACTGGGCGGCGGAAGCTGCCCGGCTGTGCGCGGCGGCGGTGGTCCGGCTTGACGAGGTGATTTCCCGGATTGATAGGAAGCTGCGGTGATCACGCGGGTGCACCGGCGTGGCTCACGAGTCGGTGGCCTGTTGCGCTATCTGTGGGGGCCAGGCAGGGCGGAAGAACACGTCAACCCGCACCTGGTGGCTGCCTGGGACGGCGCGGGCAGCCTGACCGACCTCGAGCCCGTACTCACCCTCAATGGCAGATGGAACGTCCGGGCGCTCACGGCGTTGCTGGAGCAGCCGGTCCGCGGCGGCTACCGCCCGCCGACGAAGTTCGTCTGGCATGCCAGCATGCGGCTCGCCCCCGAGGATCGGCATCGCACCGTCGGCGACACGACTTGGGCGAACATGGCGGTGCAGATGCTCACTGAGGTCGGCGTCGCGACTACCGCCACCGACCCTGGCTTGCGGTGGATCGCCATGCGTCATGCAGACGACCACGTACACATCGTCGCCACGCTGGTACGCGAGGACGGCCGCACCGACTGGATGCGCAACGACTACCCGCGTTGCGTCAAGGCCACCTACAACGTCGCCCGCCGCTACAACCTGCACCGCCGGGTCCCGCCGGCTGACCGCACCGCCCACCGCCGCCCCCATCCCGCTGAGGTCAGCAAAGCCCGCCGCGCCGGCCGCGCCCAGACGCCCCGGGACGAGCTGCGCCGGCGGGTACGCACGGCCGTGGCTGCGGCCGGGTCGCAGGAGGAGTTCTTCGCCCGGCTACGCGCGTCGGGGGTCCTGGTCCGGCTGCGGCACAGCAGCACCGATCGACGGCAGATCACCGGGTACGCGGTGGCGCTTCCCGGGGCCCGCACCGCCGGCGGGCAACCGGTGTACTTCAGCGGAGGCCGGTTGGCGCCCGACATGACACTGCCGAAGCTGAGGCTGCGGTGGGGCGTCCCTGCGCCGTTGCCGGCATCGCCGACGGCCGGCCGGAGCGAACGGGTCGACGCGATGCGCCAGGCCGCCAAGGTGGTCACCGCGGCCGTCGACGACATCCGCCGCGACGTCCATGCCGCGCCCGGACGGGCGCAGGCCACCGCGGTCGCCGCAGCTGATCTTCTCACCAGCCTGGCCTCCTCGGCCGAGGGTGACCGGCGTGGGCCGCTGCACCGGGCAGCTGAGGTGTTCGACCGCGCGGTCCGGGACCTGTACGGCCGGGTCCAGAGACCCACCAGCCGCTCCCAGGAGATGCGTGCCATGTCGCGCCTGGTAGCGCTCATGGGCCGCGTCTCCGGTGACGACGACACGATCGCAGCCCTTGCGCTGGTGATGGACCTGGCGCGGCTCGCCGACACCCTCGAACAGCTGCGGAACGCCCAGCAGCGCCTGCACCAGGCCGAGGCGGCGCGGACCGCAGCCGACGCGCTGCGGCTGGTAGCGGGCACCTGGCAACGGGCGGTAACGATGCCGCTAACTCCGACGTCAACACCCGCACCGACAGTGAGAGACGGCCGGCGTACCGCGCGCAGCCGCTGAGCAGGCAAGGGAGGTGCACGTGCCGCATCCGCAGCACCACGAAGACCCGATGACCGAGACCCGCCAACAGCTCCTGCAAGGGCTCGCAACAATGGCGACCGTCGGCGAGGCCGGCGCCCGCTGGGCCGCCGTCGGCATCCAGAACAAGGCTGCCGAACGAGAACGCGAAGCCCACCGGGAACAGGCCGCCGCGAAAGCCCGCCGCGAAGCCGACCGTCTGGCAGCGAAGGTACGGGCGGACCGCGAACGAATGGCGGCTTCGCTGGACGGTGATTGGCTGGTCAACAAGGCTACTTTCGCCGAAGCCGCCGCCGTGTGGCGCACTGCGACGATCCACGCGAGTAGCGATCCGGTAGCCCAGCGGGCGGCCGAGTTCGCAGAGCGACGGCTGCGGCAGATCCGCCCGGACCTGATGGGCGCCTATGAACGCCACCGCCAGGCCGGAAAACCAATCTCTGAGGCCATGCGTGCCGCCGCCCAGGAAGTCTGGGACCGCGACGCGCGCTCATACCACCGCCAGCAGACAGCTCGCGCGCACGGCGGCACACGCGACCGACAGCGGATCACACCCGACGGTCCGGCCGCGCTGCCACCGTCTGGCATCGGGTCGGTCAATGAATTCGACGCCGCGGTTCGGCAGGAGGCGATGGAGTTGGCGGAGTACGTCCGGCCGGAGGCACTCGACGAGTTGCAGCGCCAGTGGAGAACCCTTGGGAGGCTGCCCGCTGGCAACGCAGTGCAGCTACTCCGCGACCTCGCTGCCGGAATGAACGAGGCCATCAGAGCAGGCGAAGCTAACGGGCTGCCGGTCGAGGGAATCCGCCTGGCGCAGGGTCACGTGGAAGAGGCCCTGGCGCGCGACCTGCAGAGCCGAGCGGCTGTCGAGCGCGGTGTGGGAGTCCGCGACGGCGGGACGGTCGACAACCCCCGTACCCCTGCCGACGAACACGCAGCCGGGCAATCGGCGGGCACGCGCCACGACGACAGTGCTGATCACATGGCCGCCACCGCCGCTGCCGTCCACCACGCTGACAGGCTCACGGTGCCGGCCTGGGCGCAGGCCTTCCCAAAGCTTCGCGTTGCCCAGATCAATCCCATAGTCGCTGGGAAGCACCCGGCGACAGTGCTCACTGCGGTGCCGATGCAGGGCCAGACACGATGACGGCCATCAGGTCGCAACAGGCCCAAGCGGGAGCGGTTACCCAAGTCGACGAGCTCGCCGCTGAGGTGGCGAGATTGGCGGCGCGGGTTGCTGAGCTGCAACAAGCCCAAGCTGAGCGCCCGCACGCCGGCGACGGGGACCAGCCGCCGCTGTATTCGACGGTCGAGGAGTGGGTGACCACCTACCTACTGCCGACCTTCCCGCGCCCGGTCGGTGAGGTCGGCATGACCCGCTGGCACTGGTGCGACCAATGGTGGCGCCACGACGAAGCGGTAACCCGGCTGACGGCCCTGTGGTACGGCTGGGAACAGGCCCGCCTACAGATGACCGGCATGCTGCCTTGGCTGCGAGAGCTCGACCATCAGCTGCCCATCCTGTACGGCGACGACGGTCCGTTCCGCGACTGTGCTGCGGGCGGCGGCCTCTGGGAGAAACAACACCGCTCATGCCCAGAGGTCCCCGCGGTGGCCGCGCCAGAAAATTGGTGGAGATGGTGGGCCTGAAACTCCTCGTGGTGCAAAACGGAGGCGCCGGCGGAGGTAATAGGGTTTGACCACTAGGTGGTTGTTCACCGGTCCGTAGGTGGAGTCCAAAGCAGGGTATGAAAGCTCAACCGCCGGAACCTGGCGCAGCCACAGCACCAGCTGCTCGTCCTGGGCGCCATCAACAAGGACCCGGCATTACTTGGCTCACCATCGGCTCGCGTAGCAGCATGACGCTGAGGGTCGTCTCGTCATGAGTCCCCCGGTGAAATACGGGCTCCCGGAAAGCGTGCATTGTCCAGCTCGTTGGCTGAACCGGATGCATCTAAGTGCGGGGAGGTCAGCTCTTCGGATCCTCTCTCGCAATTATGGGGATTCAGGTCCGTGATTGCTGGTGTGCGGAACCTCCACTCCTCCATCAAGGGCCGACGACAGCGCGCGCAGCACCACGGACGCGACCGTTAGGTATCGTTCGCATGCACCACCGCCGTCTGGCGGTGGGGGCCGTAGCTCCCGGGCTACCTCGAAGGCTTCCTGGCCATCAGTAGATAGCGTGGGACCGGCCAGGGCGGCGAGCTCTGCCGCTATGACGCTTAATGCCCTAGTCGCGCGGCCGCCAGTCAAGAGATGGTGATAGCGGCAAGCGTCCACGATGAACTTTTGAGCAAGATATGCGGTGTAAACCGGATCTTCCAGCTCCGTCTGCGGTGCGCTGAGCTGGTGCCAAAGTAGTGGAAGTGACTGCCAGGACCAGGTGAGCGCATCACGTCGCAGCGCCTCGTGGTCCGGCCATCCACTCAACGCGATCGGCATCTGCCCCAGCACCAGCAACCGCTCTTGCTGCATGCGTGCAACGACCAGGGGTGAGCGGATTGCTAGTCCCACTGGGTGTTCGACATTTATACGCAGGCGGGGCAATTGCGCTCGCAGGTCACGGATCCGATTGGTCCAACTCGGAACCTGCACGGGTGCTGACGTGAGGACGGTGACGTCGATGTCGCTGAAACGGGTGCCTCCGGTGAAGTCGAGGTAGCTTCCCGTGATGAGCACAGCGTCGATCTCATTCGATGCGGGCGCTAACGCCTCCCGTAAGCAGCCCGCCACGTCACCCGGCGCGTCCGGCAGCGGTTCAGGTCGCGTGAAGGGTTCAGGGGCGGGGAGTGTGTCCGGCTGGACACGTTGCCGCATGCCGGAGGTCCAGGTAGCAGTGATCGTCTTCTGTCTACCAAGGGCGGACCGTAGTGACCCGATTACGACGGCTTGCTGGCCCTCTGTCAGTGGACCCGGGGCCCAGTACTGCGCCTCGACGCTACCGTCAGAGGCCTGGTGGATTCGTGCCCCCGAAACCTGCAAGGTCCGCCACAGTTTCGCGAATCGAACTGTGTGAACGACTGCCCCACCGTCGGTAACCAGCCACTGGGCCGTGCGGACACCTGCCAGACGCACCCGCAGGCCACGATCCCGGCAGTCGCAGGGCGGCAGCTGGCCCACTCGATCCCCCGTGCGGTATCGCACCAGTGGCATGGCTCGGTTATGCAAGGTGGTAACGGTGAGTTCTCCGATGTCCCCGACGCGCACCGAATTTCCACGCTTGTCGAGTACCTCTATCACCGCGACGTTAGGTTCCGTGTGGTAACCCCCTTCTGGGCACTCCGTGCCGAGAATTCCAACCTCGCCCATCGCGTAGACGCTTGTTACCGCACAGCTCAATGCGTAACTGATCTTGCGGCGCACCTCTGTCGACACTGGCTCGCCGGATAGCACAACCAGGGCTGGCCGGGCTTCGGTTCCGAAATTGGCGTTGAGAATTCGATCTGCGACGAGTTCGAGGGTTGACGGGCTGCCCGTAACCACCATTCCCTCGAGTGGCTGCAGTCGGGCCAGGAAGTCGTGGTCATCTAGCTGCCAGGTGCGGATGAGATTCCACTTCGTCGCTGTGGCCGTCGGCGACCACCCGCTCCGCGCAGCCCGCGATCGTCCGCCTGGATGCAATACGACGTGCACGAGACCGCAATTGTGCCACGCCTCGGCGGCGCCGTGTTGCGCGACGAACTGAGACAGTACTCGCTCCTCCAGCGCCCGAGATGCGGCGTCGTGGGCCACGGACACGGGTTCACCAGTGCTGCCAGTGGTCGCAGTGCGCACCCACGTGCTGCGGTCACCAGTGGGGGACAGTAAGCCATCTCGCCATGCCAGTACGTCTCGACGTGACATTGGCGGCGTTTGTGCGAGGGCGTCCCATGGGTCGTTCGGCGGCGACAACGGGGGGAGTCGACTGCGATGAAAGTGGACGGTCCGGGCGTGCTCAAGCGCAGCCCGCAAGGCGGCGCTTTGCTCGTCGTATAGATCATCCACTGATGAGTTCAATCGTCCGTGTTTCGACGTCGTGGAAGATCGACTCCATCGCCTTACGGTCGGCTCCAGTGCCTAAGGCGAAGGCGACGAAGTCGCCCCGGAGTTTAGTGAGATGGTTACTGCCCTGTCCCAGCTCAGTCGACGACCGATCTCGCCACTCATAGAACTGCCGCACGTCGTCCTCGTAGCTTTTCGCTGCTGCCGGCAGGGCGTTCGCCGCATCCGTCGCTCGAATCCCCTGCACGAAGCTGGCGGGGCGGGTGAGAGCCGCGGTCACCTGCCGCCACCAAGGGCGTTGCCAGCGGCGCAACAACTCATATGCCGCGAACCGAAGCCGCGGATCGGTGGCGGTTACCGCTAGCGCCGACCGCGCCGAGCTCAGGGCGGTCCGCCGATCGTTTCGACGCCACGCGATCACGGCGAGCGCCAGTAGCGCCCGGCAGAGCCCGGCCGGATACTCCTGCGGAAGTGAACGAATGTCGTCAATGGTCGCACGGATCTTCTCGTCGGCCTCGTCCATCGATCGTCTCCGGGAGGAGGCGAGTGCCAGGTCGATCCGGGCCTCCAGGGCATGCCGGTCGTCGTGCGCACCCTCCGCTGCGGCCGCCCCGTAATGCAACAGGGCCTGATCCGAGTCGCCGAGCATCTCGTATACGTGGCCCAGTTGCTTTTGGGCCACGCATCGGGCAGCCGCGTCGTCTGCCAGCTCGATCGCAGTCTGATAGGAGCGCAGCGCTTGCTCGGGCGAACCCTGGTACAACTGGAGAAGGCCCCGCTGACTCGCTAACCGGCTGCGCAGAAGCGGTACCGGTAGCTGGCCGACCAGTGGCTCGGCCCGGCGCAGCGCTTCCTCGCCACCAGCGACATCACCACGCTCGGGCAGCTTGCCCGAGAGTCGCAGCCACATCTCAGCGGCGAGCGTAAGATCGCCGCTCGACTCAGCAGCGGTGGCGCCAATCCGGACGAGCGCAAGGTAGTCGTCCCAACGGCCTGTGTGGTTGAGCCTGTCAAGCAGCGCTCGCGCCTGGCAGATCCGCACCACCAGTTCCGGAAGTCCCAGTCGTTCTAGCCGATATGCGAGCGTCGGCGCTACCGATTCAGCAGATACTGCGTAGCCCGGTGCCACCTCTAACAGCGCTTGAATCGTGTCTTGTGCGAGGCGGGCGACAGTGTCCGCGGCGACGGTCAGCGCGGCTTCCTGTACGAGCTCGGAGATCTTAATTTCGGGCTCTAGCATCTCGACCAAGGCGCTGTGCAGCAGCTCGGCACCGGTCTCGCCGGCCTCCGCCCCGGCGAATACCGGTGACCACCCAATCAAGCGCGAAGGTGCGATCCCGACGACCGGCAGCAAGCGGAGCAACAGGGTTCGATCGGTGTCGGGCAGGGCCTTGATCATCTCCTGCACCGTCGTGGTCTGTGCCTTCATTTCGGCCAGATGCCGTCGTGCGACAGCCGACGGTAGGCGGTCACACCGAGCAAGAGCGAACAGCAGTGACCTCGGATGCCGCTTTACCGCCGTCGGCGCAGCGGCTAGCACGTCTACAGGGTCGACGGTGAGCCCGAGGTATTCGACGGCTGCCTCCGCCAGCGCCGCCGCCTCTTCGTCGTTGAGCGCCTCGACATACACGACAACCGCTGGCTCGCCCGGCGGAGGCCGACGCCGCGCGGTTGCGAGGACCTTCAAGCGCGGGAGGTCCGCGAAGGTATGGAGCAGGACTGACCGGCGCTGATCGTCAAGCCAGTCCAAGCCATCGAGCACGAGGAGAAATGGTAGATCCGCTGCCGTCGCCGCGAGCTTTCTTAAGGCCACATCGTCGGGCATCCGCTGCAGTAGTTCGGCGTCCAGGCCGATCCCGTGCGAGTGCAGGATCCGGTTTAGTTCGGTGTGCAAGTATCCCGGCTCCACCGCTGCGGGCCCGTCGAAACTGACTACGACCGCCTCAGGGAGGCGATCGACGACCAGTGCGGCGATCTGTGCTAGTAGCACTGTTTTGCCGCTACCGGGCAGCCCGACCAACACAACCGGTGGGCCGCTGGCGAGCAACCTGTCGACGGTGGAGCGCACCACCCCTTCGCGGATCCATGGAATCCCTCGTTCGAGTCCGACGACCGCCCGGCTAGCACCGAACGGAACGGGATCGCGGCGCGGTCCAGGTGCGTTGACAACGTCGTCCTGTTCAGGCTCGAACGACCGCTCGGTCAGCCAGGCTGCAAGCATGCAAAGAACGACGACGATCACTAGCAGGACGCTGGCCCACCGGAAGGGGTGGCGCCGGATCGTCTCCAGGCCGTACGGCCAAGTCACGTCGACGTTACTGGCTGCGTTAACCGAGAAAGCGAGGAGCCCTTCGGTCAGCAACACGGCCAGGGCGGTCACCAGCGCTGCCGTCATCCACCGCCGCCGGCTCCGCACCCATTCACCTCCCGATCGGTCCGTCGGCTCGATGTTAAGCGGTCCGAGCCCTTTACTGGCATCGTGAGATACATGACGACAGACGGATCGATTGACGGAGCGCGGGAGGGCAAAGACCGCCGAGACCGGAACGTCCGGGCTCGATCTTCTGCTGCTCCGGCGGCGAGGCCGTCGGAGGTGAGCGGGGGCGACGGCGTCGGCAACGGCGGCATGCGCATGCCGATGACCCTATGACGCTAACTAGAACCGGCATCCCAGGCAGGCTCGGCGTCCGCTGGCCGTGCCCCTTTTGCGTCCGGCCGCCTTACTGCTGAGGCCGGCGGGTTAGAGTTCGTGAAGTGGTGCGGCAGAACGCTCTGTTATAGGTACCACCGGCTCGATCACTAGCTCGGCCGCCATCCAGATGATCCTTCGGCTGCGCCCTCAAGTCGTGTCGAAGATCCGGGCAGGCTCGCTAGACAGGTGGAGGTCGCATAGCGCGTCCTCTAGGTTCGCGAGTGCAGCGATCGCGACTGTGTCGACCCCGACGCCTGTTGCAGCGGCGATGCTTCGGGCCACCCGGGTGGCCTCGTGCGGACTTGGCGCCTCGAATACCAGCGGCACCAGGATGCGTACCGCGGCACACCTGCCGCCGATGTCCTCCAGCAGCCGGGGGTGGCGTTCGATGAGCTGGGCGAGGCGGTGGTCGAGCATCTTGTCGAGCATGGGCTGTGCCTGTCGCTGTAGGGCCGCTCGCAGCTGAGCTTTGCCGTACGGCCGGCGCAGCAGGTCTGCCGGGTCGGCACCGGCGCTGAACGCGGCCGCCAGCAGCGGGCCGGGAAAACGAGGCTGTCGGAGCAGGTGCCACGCCCGATCCACCGCCGCGCGGCCCGCCGGGTCGGCGTCAAATGCCGCGACCAGGCCCTGCGTGGCGCCGGGCAGCTTCCGCAGGATTGTGGCCTGGGTGTCGGTCAGGCTGGTGCCGCACGGTGCGAGGGCCACCGCTCCGGCGCAGCGAGACCGTGAGTAGGACAGCCAGACAGCGAGGACGTCGGCCGGCCCTTCGACGAGAACCGGGGTCCATCGTGCCGTGATGCGGTCCTGCTGCTCGGCGACTCCGAACAGCAGCTGTCTCTTGTTGTAAATCGCTGTCTGAGGGTTATTGATGTACTTCGGCACGTCCTTTCCGGCATCAGGGCCGGACCGGCCGAGGAATGCCACGGTGTATCCGTCCGGGTCGCGTACCGGAAACATGACCCGGTCACGGAATACGTCAATGAGTCGGTCCGGGTCCGTCCGGGTGCGGGTCGACAGGCCCGCGCCAACCAACTCCTCTGGCGTAAAGCCGGCGGCGCGCAGGTGGCGCGTCAGCGAACTCCAGCCGGGTGGGGCGTACCCGACGCGCCACGGCCACTCCCGCTGAACAACAACACCGAGGCCGCGTTCGGTGAGGTAGGCACGGGGGCCGTCGGCGTCCTTGAGCTGGGCACGGTAGTACGTCACCGCGGCCTCGACGGCTGCCAGCAGCCGTCCGGTCTCGAGCCCGGTGCCGCGCACCGAGGATGTCGGTTGGTTGAGCCGAGGTGCGCCCATGGCCTACCTCCGATATCCAAGCTAGCTTTAGCCGGCCCGTCTCCGCCAGGTGCGCAGTGCCATCCGATCCCGGCGGGCGGCGCGGTTGCGCCGCGCCTGACGGGTCATTTCGGCGGCAGAGGAGGCGACCGCCGCGGTCAGCCGCTCGGCGTTTGGCTCGTCGTACCAGGGCAGCAGGTTGAGCATCGCCACCTTCACGCCGGTCGCGAACAGCAACGCCGAGCCCTTCGGCAGAGCCCGGATCCGAGCCGGGTCGAGGATCCGCTGTCGGCGCACCGACGTTTGGTACGAGGCATGGCCCTTGCCGTCTCGAGTGCGGGAGGCCACGGTGACGTCGTGTTCGCCGACGAGCCGGGACAGGTCTTCGGCGAACCGGGCGTCGTCGATGCCGGCGCCGACTAGTTTGACCGTGGCCGCCGACCACAGCGCGTCCATGCCCTGTTCACCCCACACCCTGGTCCCTTGCCGATAGGACTGCAGGATGCTCAGCGGGATGATGCCCCGGCTGCCGAAGTGGCTGTAGAGCTCGGGGAGGTCCGAGATCTTGCAGACGTTCGCCGCCTCGTCAAGGCAGGCGACCAGCGGTGGGTCGAGTCGGCCGCCGTGGGCCTCGGCGAGCGTCACTGCGGCACGCAGCACTTGATCGGTCAGACCGGCGACGAGCGGTGCGGCCGCTCCGGCGCCGTCTTTGGACAGCAGGTACAGCGTGTCGGTGCTCTCGACGAACACCTCGACGTCCAATGCCGGCAGCGGTAGGTCCGGTGGGGTGACCCAGGCCATGATGGTCGGGTTGGCCAGGCACGCGGCTGCGGTGCGGGCGGTTTCGTAGAGCCCTTCGCGGGTTTCGGGTGCGCCGGCTTGCCGGCCGGACATCGCCCTCGCAGAGGCACCAAACCCGTGGCTCTTCAGGATCGTCGCAGGCTCCCGCGACGTAGAGTCCGACAACCACGCTTGCACTGACGTGAGTGTGCGGCCTTCCAACGCGGCAGCCAGGATCAGCGACGTGAGCAGGTCCAAGGCACCCTGTATCCAGAAGTCGTCGCTGCCCTGCGAGTTGCGAACCTGTTGGACAAAGTGGTTCGCCAACCGCCGGGCGTCCTCGACGTCCTCAACAGCTGCTAGTGGGTTCCACCACCAGGCCCGCGAGACGTGAGCGATGGACTGCGGATCGAAAACCCACACGCCGCCATGCTCGGCGCGAACGGCAGCCGTCGTCGCCCACAGATCGGGCTTGTTGCTGGTGGCGAGGGCCGCCCCCGGCGCGTCGAGGATCGACTGCACGGCCAGAGCGGTCGTCTTTCCGGCGCGTGGCGCCATTACCGCGAGGATGACGTCTTCCCAGGAGGAGTAGAGCCGAGGACCTGAACCGCGCCGTCGCCGATGGGCGCCGAGCACGACTCCAGCTGATTCGGCCGAGATCTCCTTCACCGCCGCATTCGCCAGGCTGCGCCGCAGGCCCCGAGCCTTGGCGGCCACCGCGGGCAGCGTCATCGCCCGTACCTCGGCCGGACCAGCCAGCGCTGGCAAAGGGTCCTGGGCGTCGGGCCTGCGCCCTTGCCACCACGCCGCCGCGAGGGTGACTAGGCCGACCAGAACCAGCAGCAGGACCGCGTAGACCATACCGATAACGGTGGGGGACACGCCGGGCCACAACGCCGACCATTCGGTACGCAGCAAATGTCCCAGGTACGCCGACCCGAAGCTCGGGCCTGCGGCCGGCCGTCCGGTCACTGCGGCGGCGATCCGTCCGGCCAGCCAGGACAGCCACATCAGGGCGAGTGCCGCCCACACCAGCCCGAGCACCAGGAACGGGGTGAGCGGGCCGCCGGAGCTACCGCCAGGCTCGACGGGCCGGGTGTTCATGGCTGCACCTGCCGGATCGCGGCGTCGGTGTCGTAGAGCTCCCACTCGTCACCGACCAGGGTCAGCGACACCGGCAGACCGTTGCGCTCACCGGTCTTGATCAGGTACTTGCCCCGACCCGGATGCACCGAACCGGCGAACCACGCCTCCGGTGCCGCCCAGGACGCCACCAGCTCCCGTTCGGGTCCCGACAGCTTGATGACCTCGTTGACGCGATTGAGCTCGCGCGGCGGCAGCCCGGCCAGAATCTTGATGGCAGACCGCTCGATGAAACCCTGTGCCTTGGCCCGATCCTCTGGCGTGGGCAGTGCGTCGAGGTCGGCGAGGGAGTGGGTGACCATCACGCTGGCCATGCCGCGCTGCCGGTTGAGCCGGGTGAGCGCGTCGGCGTGTTCGACGAGCCCGGACGCGCCGCGCAGCGCCCGCCACAGCTCGTCCATCACGCCGAGGTACTGCCGGCGGGGCGCGAGGCCCTGGTCGGCCAGCACGGATGCGGCGTCGACCATCCCGAAGCCGTACGCCCAGGTGCACAGCATCGCTGCGGCCACCAGTTGGTCCCCCGCAGCAGCGACCTGGGAGATGCCGACGCTGACAGCTGGCGCGTCCAAATCCAGGGCCTTGGTCGTCGGGCCGTCGAACACACCGCGCAGGCTGCCCTCGCACAGCAGCGCCAAGGTGGGTACCAGCTGGTCGACGCGGCGGCGGTACTCACCGCCGGTACGTGCCCGGGCCGCGGTGAGGAGCTCGTCGGCGCCGGCTTCGACCAGGCTCAGCACGTCCGGCACCGTAGGGTCGCGGTCGAGGCGCTCGGCGAGTACGTCGATCGCGCGCCCGAGGATGATCTCCTCGGTGTTGTTGAGCGACTGTCCGCGCACCAGGGCACACAACGCCAGCAGCAGCGACATGCGGCGGCCCCGGATCTCGAGCCTCAGCTGTCGGGCGTCGGCACTGCCCATCCGCGAGAGGGCGCTGCCCAGCGGGCCGGAGTCCAGTGGGTTGAGTCGGTCCAGGCCACGGCCGACCCGGATGACCTGCCCGCCGAGGTGTTCGACGAGCCGGGTGTAGTCGGGCTTGGTGTCACCGAGGATCAGGGCGCTGGTGCCGAATCCGGTCATGCCGGTGATGAGTCGCTTGACCACCGTGGACTTGCCGACGCCGGGTTGACCGAGAACGAACACACCGGGATTGGTGATGAGGCCTGCGCGGAGCCATTCGAGGGGGTCGAGGCAGACGGCCTCGCCCCAGAGCATGTGCCGTCCGATCGGTACGCCGATGGTGGGTGCGCCGGATCCGGCGACGAAGGGGAACAGTCCGCAGAGCTGGACGGTGGTGCCCTGGTACTCCATGCCGGGGGAGATGTGACTGGCTCGTCCAGCGCCGGGTGCCCGTACACCCCATGCTGGCGCCGACGTGACTGCGTCTGCAGCGATGCTCTTCATGGATTTCTCCTGAAATTTGGCTTCAGCGGGGCCAGTGGCGGGCCAGCTGCGGCGGGCATACGCCGCAGGGCAGGGTGGTGGCGAAGCCGGCCGCTTGGCTGGCCCGCAGCTGCCGGAGCCGGATCTTGGCAACGTCGGCGCGGGACTCGACATCGGCGATGGCCCGGCCCAGGTCGTCCGCGCAGACAACGGTGGTGGTCACGAACAGCGACATCAGGCCCACCCCGGACCCGATCGCTTCTTCCCGCGCAGTCTGTACGGCCCGTTCCCGGTCGGCATGGTCGCGGGCGGACTCGTCGCGTTTCTGCGCCCGGTTGTACGCCGCCCGGAACGCCGCCGCGTTGACCTCGCTCTCCACGATCCGCGCGGCCTCCCCGGCGGGGAAGGGCCGGTAGAGCAGCGAAACCCTCTTGGGGTATGGGCCGGGTGCCAGCAGCCGGGCGAGGACGTCGGCGTGCACGTGCTGGCGCGGTGCCTCATGCCATGCCCAAGACACCGAGGTGCCGGAGTCGTGCACGTACCGGTCGAGGTGCTCCTCGGCCATCACGGGCCCGGCGGTGTCCCAGTCCAACCATCGGCTCAGATCCAGGCCCGGAGTCGCTGCCAGCCGGGCCACGTCACCGCGGCTGGCCGGGTCGAACGCCGTCCGCACGATGGCCGAGATGGTCTGCGCGCTGGCTCGGGCGAGGACGGTGAGCCCGCAAGAGGGCGCTGCCCAGCGCGTCCTGAAGACCAGGCAGGGAGCGGCTGATCTCCTCCAGAGCTTCGTCGTGGTTCTTAGGTTTGCTGGGGGAGGCACCCGGCTTGAAGGTCACCGAGACCCGGGTCTCCACGTCCGCAGCGGCTGCGGGGGAGACCTCCACCAGTCGTTGCAGCACCCGGCGGGCGGAGGCCGGCCCGTGCGGGACGATTCGCCGGCCGACGTGGTCGGCCAGCCGGGAACCGGGATCCGGCGCGGTGTCCACGGTGACCGCGACGTGGTCGACGATCGGCAGGTAGCCCAGATTCGCCAACCAGCCACCCCAGTTGGCCACCCACGCCGCGCTCGCGTCGGGGTCGGCCAGCCAGGTTGACGTGGCCGCGCAGCGCAGCGTCACCGTCATAGTGCCCAACCGGCGGTTGTAGACCACCCCGTACCCGCCGGCACCCTCGTCCTCGACGGTCAGCAGGGTGGTCGGCGCGAGCACACCGGGCAGTTGCCAAGCGTGCTCGCCGGCCACCATCACCCCGGAGCGGTACGAGGTATAGCCGCGGCTCGTGCCGATCACCCATCGCAGTCGCTGTGCGATTCCGGCTGACAGCGGCACCCCGTCCCAGCGGAGGACCAGCAGCGCGACGAGCAGCACACAGGGACCGGCGGCAACGGCCAGCGTCTGCAGCCCTATCGATCCGGAGACGATCAGCACGGTGATCGCCGCGAGGAGGGCGAAGGTCTGCATCGGTCCGAGGCCGAACAGCCCCATGCCCCGCGCCCGCCGCCAACCTCCGTAGGTGCGGATTTGCGCCTGGTCGCTGCTCACGACGGCGTACTCGCGTCCCGCATCGCGGAGTTGGCCGTGTTCGCAGCCGCCTGCGCTCCCGTGGACCCGGCCTCTGCAGCGACGACGGTGCCGATGACAACCGGTGCCGCCGGTCCGGTCGCGGCTCCCGCGGCTCCGGCTGCTGCCGTCCCACCTCCGGCTGCCGCGCCGCCCGAGGCCACAGCGCTACCGCCGACGGTAGCGGTGGCACCGCTACCGGCGGGCACGGTCGTCGTGGGTGTTACCGGACCCGGTCTGCCGCCCACCGTGGCGCTACCGTCGATCACCGTCGGCGCGTTACCGGTCGTACCCCCACCGGACCCGCTCTTGGGCGAGGGCCCGGACGGACTCGGCATGGCCCCGGTGGGTCCGTTACCGCCGCCGCTACCAGGTCCGCGTGAATCCATGTAGCGCGCGTGGTCGCCAGCGCTGTGACCGCCGACAGCTCCACGTGTCGAGGACGCGGCGTGCAGGCCTGCAGCCGCGCCTGCGCCGACGATGCTGAGGCCTGCGCCCCCGGACGCGACGCCGCCGGTGAAGACGGTGAAGAATTTCAGCAGCGCGGGCAGGGCGATCACCGACAACGCCAACATTCCGAGGCCCATCAGCCAGTCCCGTCCGTTACCGCGCATCATGACGAACGAGGTGCCGTACACCGACACCGCAGCCGGCTTGTACAGCGCGAGCGCCAGCGCCCAGCCGAGGGTTTTGTGCAGCCACGGACTGGTGCCTCGGGTGGTGGAGCCTGCCGCCGCCAGCTGCAGTAGTCCGGCCAGGATGACCGCGGCGCCTTCGCGGAAGACCATCAGAATCGTTTGCACCACGGCGGCGAGGATGACGATGACACCGACCAGGATCATCACGAACGGAGCCACCGACGCGCCGGGAAGCAGCAGCGCGCCGAGCGCGGCACTCATCGCCTCGTTGGGTGGCTGATTGGACTCCTTGAAGATCGCCTCGTTCAGCAGCCACATCGAGTAGCTGTCCCCGGCCTTGAGGACAAGGTGGGTGCCGGCGACGCCGACGCTGCCCCACAGGGCGGTGTTCCAGACTCCCCGGACCGCCTGCAGAAGCGGCGCCCCCTTACGGCTGATGACGATGGTGATGCCCTGCCACACCAATCCACCGACCAGGACCAGGATCGTGATCGGCAGCATGAACCCACGCAGCTGCTGCGCAGGCCCGGCCGCGCCGTTGCACTGGGCCACCCAGTCGGTGGCCCACTGCCCCGGGTCGGATCCGGTGGTCGGGCACAGGCTGTTCGACGGGATGAGTGTCCAACTGGTCAGCAGGCCGGCGACCCACTGGATGGCGTCCTTTACCGCGCTGGCCAGCCCGTCGAGGATCGTGTTGACCATCGAGTCGCGGGCCGCGATGCCGGTGTTGATTCCTCCGGCGATGGCGCCGCTGCAGGTCGTCGGCATGAAGGGGTTGCAGAAGGGCATGGGGTCACCTGCCTGCGCTGAAGGGTAGGAACATGGCGGTGTAGGGATCCAGGACGACCGTCACGGCCTGGTCGAACGTGCCGCCGGCGGGCGCCAGCAACGCCCAGTCCGACCCTGCCCACCGCATGCGCACCTCGGTGCTGACCATGAGCGAGCTACCCGAGCCGTCCGGTGCCTCGGTCAACAGGCGCAGAACGGCCTCGTCGTCGGTGTAACTGACGATCCGGTAGCCGAGCAGGGTAGCGTTCAGACGCCCGGCGGGCTGCCCATCCGCCACGCCCGTCTGGCGGCGTAACTCGTCGTACGCCTGCGCAACCTGGACCCGCATGGAGGCCGCGTCGGCTCCGACGACCTGGGTACGCAGCGTGGGCTCGAAAACGGTCGGGCCGACCTGTGGGTTGGTGCGCACCACGATGTGTGCGGCGGCCAGCACAGCGCCGCCACGGTCATGTGTGAACCCGCGAGCCTGCCCCTTGCTGGTGATGTGAGGACCGGACTGTTTCGACACGGGCACGGAGACCCCCGCGACGTCAATCCAGTCCAAGTCATCAGGCAGGGCCGCCTGTCCATCGGAGGTGGTCTCGGGACGGACCAGTACTGGACCCATGGGTGAGGTTGCTGAACGATCCGGGCCTGCGCTGATGCTCACCGTTGCCGCTACGGCGCAGACCGCCGCCACAGCGGCGACCAAAATTGCGGTGACCCGGCGGCGCGTGGTGCGGCGGGCGCGAGTGATGACGTCGTAGGTCATGGCTCAGCCCGGCAGAACTGCGCCGACGACCACGGCCGCAACCGCGCCGCACGTGAGCCCAGCCAGCACCCATGGGATGCCAGCCGCGCCGTCGGCCGCGAACGCCGACCGATTCCGGCGCCCGACGGCCATCATGATCCCGCAGACAAGCAGGCCACCGACGCCAGCGACGATGAGGATCCACTTCATCCAACCGATGAACAAATTCCCCGTGGCTTCAAGGCCAGGTGGGGCGGCGGGCGGGGGAGTAGGGGCTGCGAGGGCGTCGAGCGCAGCCCCAGCGAGGTAGTAAGCGAACATAAGAGTCTCCCGAAGGTCATGACGCCCTCGGTTGGGCATCTGCCCTGGACCTTCGCCGGGTAGGGCTGACGGCGGAGTTGATGCTGGTATTGCTGCCATCGTTACCGCCGCTACCAGCCGCGACTGGCAGCGGTAACGGCGCTGGCGCGTCGGCACCGTCGTGGCCATGAACGCGCGAACTCGAACAGCGGCGGTACTCACCCTGGCGTTGTCCGTTAGCGGTTGCACCGTCGGCAGGCAGCCGCCGCGGACCGTGCCGAGCACAACCAGGGCCCTGCCCGCCCCGGCTGACGTCGCCGCCCCGGTGCCGCCGCCATCGCGGGCCGGGTTCTCGTACGGCGACCCCGGCGAGGTGTGCACTCGGTTCACCGTGGCTCTTTACAGCGTTGATACCCGGCGGGACGCCGGACCGGGCGACGCCTACGACCGCGCCATCCGCTACGCCAGCGGCACACTGGCCGCGCAGAGCCCCGCCGCAAGGCAGGACGGCCGCTGGGCGACCTGGACCGAACACCGCGCGTACGTCGATACCGTCGTGGAGCCCTTCGTTGACGTGCTGCAGCCACTCGATACGGCCATCGCCGCCCGGCGCAGGGTCCGGGTGACCGCGACGCCCCTCGGTGAAGACGGCTGGCGCGGCTGGACTGAGCACAGCCTGGTCGACTGCACCCTGCGCCGCGGAGGCCCTGACGGATCCGGCTGGCGAGTTGCGGAGTACGAGATTCGCCAGACAGGCCTGCGATGAGCAGGCCGTGGCCGGTACTTTCTGGCGGGCTTGCTGTCGTGGTCCTCGCGCCGCTTGCGCTGATCGTGTTCGTTGCCCTCGCGATGCTTGGAGCGAGCCCGGCGATGGCCTGCACCATAAGCCCGTCCAGCGTCTCGCCCGAGGCTACGGCCGCACCCGCGGGCTGGCCCGATCAGGGCTCCTGGAACTCCGAGCAAGTCAGCAACGCGGCGACCATCGTCACTGTCGGCGCCGAGCTGCACTTGCCGCGCTATGGATGGGAAATCGCGGTCGCCACCGCAATCCAGGAGTCCACCCTGCGTAACCTTGGTGACCTCGGCGAGGACAACGACCATGACTCGCTTGGACTGTTCCAGCAGCGGCCCAGTCAAGGCTGGGGTACCCCCGAACAGATCCTCGACCCTCGCTATGCGGCCCGGAAGTTCTACGAGCGTCTGGTCAAGGTAGATGGCTGGCAGACCATGCCGCTCACCCGGGCCGCGCAGGCCGTGCAGCGGTCGGCGTTCCCCGACGCATACGCAAAGTGGCAGCCCGAGGCGCAGCAGCTGGTCGCCCTGATCAGCGAAGGCATGAACATCGTCTGCTCCAGCGACGGCGGGGACGGGTTACCGCCCCTGGACGACGCCGGCCTTCTTGACGGCTTCCTTCTGCCGGCTGACCCGCAACTGCGGGCAGTCGTCTCCTTTGCCCTTACCCAGCGGGGCAAACCGTACGTCTGGGGGGCTGAAGGGCCGGACAGCTACGACTGCTCCGGCCTGATGATGGCCGCGTGGGCTGAAGCCGGTGTGCGAATCTCCCGGGTAACCGCCGACCAGGTGCACAGCGGCGTCGCCGTCTCGTCCCTCGCTGCGATGCGACCGGGGGACCTGATCTTCATCCCTGGTTCGGACGGCACGATGACCCGGCCTGGCCACGTCGGTATGTACATCGGCGTTGATCGGAGCGGGCGGCAGTACCTCATTCAGGCACCCAAGACTGGCGACGTCGTAAAGGTCGTCGCGGTCAGCAACTGGAGCCACCAAGTTGCTGCTATCCGTAGGCCGAAGCCGTGACAAGTCCTGTACTCGGCCGGGATGACCTGCAGCGCGCATGGGGACAAGCTGGGCGTGTCCAGCAGCGCCTTGGTCAAGCCGATCCGCTTCTGCCGAGGAGCGTGCACCTGATCAACGGCTGCCCTGTGCTCGTGCTAGGTACATGGTGACTGATCATATGAACGTGAGCCATACCGCCCCGGAGGTGCCTTCGTCACGTTCAGGCAGGTGACGCTTACTGCAGAACTTCAATGAAATAGCCCCGCAAACTGCAGCCCGGCGCGTGTCGAGATAGGCCGGTTAGTCGAATGGCGGAGTTGCCGCACACGCGCCCCGGCGCGCCTACCATCCGCGCCGTGGGGGATAGCGGAGGCTCCATTAGCATTGAAACATCTCCCCAGCTGGGTCCCCGCCGGCCGACCGCTGGTACACCTATTGCATTTGCGCCTCGTCATATGATGGACGCGTGACCCTTGAAGAGGCAGTGATACGGCAGGGCATGGCCAGCGACGCCGCTTACGCCGGTCACCTTTCTACGGATATACACGCCATTGCTGGCGGTGGCGCGAGCAGCCTGCCCTTGTGCGTCAGCCCCTACCTGTCTCTCTACATCCATGAGTCACTGGCGAAACTCAAGGCCATTGATCCCGCAACGTCGGCGCTGCTCTCCAGCGGCGTCCAGCAGATCGTGGCGCGCTCCCGTCACAGCCTGAAGCTCTTCGAGGACACCAAGCGCGGGGTCGACGGGCAACTTGCCTACTTCCGCGACGTGCTCATGCCGGCGCACCGGGGCCGCTTCCTTGGTAACGTGCGCTTCAAGTTGCTCCGGCTCCTTGAAACCGACTTGGGCCTCTACCGCTATAACGGGCGCCTGATAAGCACCACCCATACCGCTAACTTCCACATGGGTCAGGACCCACAGGCACTCCTCACCATGTCCGGGGCCGACATCCAGGCGATCTACCAGGAGTACGGTCACTTCGTCGCCACACTGGGCGGCCGGCATGGCACACGTGGCCAGACGTTTGTGAGCCACCTAGACCCCCGCAAGTTCAACTCCCACAAGGAGGACATCCGCTCGGAGCGCTACTACCCAAAGGTCTTCGACGGCCCGTCCAACCCAGATCTCAACGCGCTGCTCACGGTGTTCCAGGCGATGCTGAACTTCGCACATATCGCCAACGCCGCCGGATCTGGCGCCACCGACTACTCCGCGTTCAAGATTCGCTTCCTGACGCTGTACCAGGTCCTCGGCAGCCTCCGCATCCTCCGCGACGATCAGCTCCGGACGCTCACCAGCCGATCCATTCAGTTCATCGACAAGCTGGTCGGCTCGCCGGAAGCCCAGCTGATCTTGGCACCCGCCGCCAAGCCGTTCCGCAACACCCTGATGCACTACAACCTGAACCCCAAGGTGGACAAATCACGGGTCACCATCGGAGCGCCGCTGTTCGGACTTGTCCCCATCTACTTTCCAGCGTTCGACGCCGGGACGTTCGCAGAAGCCATTGACGAGTGCATCGCCGAGGCAGCCACCACCATGGATGAATGGGCCAACCTGCGGTAGCCCGGTCTTGCGCTAGCGATCGGCGGTTCCTGCAGCCCTACCACCGCCAGCGTCAAGTTACTCGGACGGCCGCCTCGGCCCCCCGACCGGCATCCGCTGCTGCCGCCACCCGGGCATGGTGACCGATCAAGAGGGCCACCGAGGGTCGCTGCCCTCGGAGTCGAGCGGGCATCCTGAACTGCCGAGATGAGCGCCCGCATGAACGCCACGGGCGTCGCTATCCGTGTACTATTTGCCACACATCAGATTCCTACACGTCGGCCGTTTAATGCCAAGGAGGGGAATGTTTAGCGACAGCTACCTGGTCTCCGTTGCCAGCGAAATGAGCCGGTTCTTGACTACGGCGAACGGCTGGGGAGCGACGTTATTGACGCAGAGTTCGGTTCAGCTACTAAAAGAGCTACTTGTAGCCGGCGCGCAGACGCATGCACAGGTCTTATCAAAAGCGAGCTTCGAGGATCTCAAAGGACAGGTTCGCGAACGACTTCTGGAGGATCTTGGTTTCGGTACGATCCAAAGACGGGGAGCTCTAGCGAATAATCTCCCAAAGAGCGCCGACGAATTCGCGTCAACCTCACACCTCCACCTAGGCCTGAAAGCCGTCATTCCCTCGCTCGAGGAACGCTACTTAAATGAGTGGCGAACTGCACTAACTGCCCTGCCAAGCCAAGTCAACACTCCCTCCCCTCGCCGTGTAGCCGAACTGATAACATCATTCCTTCTGGGCCGTGGCCTCGGAGGCAATTATCTAGCCAGATGGATCGACTACCGGCGCAGCCATGACCCCAGGCAAGTCGATCTCTCTGACTTCATGGACGATCTTGTCAACCTAATAGCGACTAGATATAGGCCAATAGAGGCGATTGTAATTCTTAGGCAATCAGTATCGCCGAGTGTGCGCGCCGCCGACGGCTGGCTTTCGACTGTACAGACAAGGGCGTGGCTGGAAGATAATGGCCACCTCGATTCACCTAGGATTCCGCGGACTATTCACGGTGCCGTACTCTTCAGCGACTTCGCATGGGACCTTGAAAGTGCTACGGAGCAGGCGAGCGCAGCAATAGAGCGCATAAAGAGTCGCGCACACGTTCACTCTGGGCGATACCCGATATTCGATGACTGGCTATGGGTAAAGGGAATTCCGAAACCTCGGCGCCTTGTCGGGGCAAGGTCTACCCGCCATCTATTGCCCGCCTACAGTATCCCGGCGCCTGTATTCTCGCCGGGAAGCTCCGATGATCGCCTTGAGGTAGCTACGCAATTCCTGCTCGCCGCTTATCAATCCGAAGTGGGTGCGGCAGCCGGTATGCTGTGGGCCGCTATGGAGAGCCTCTTTGCAGCGCCTGGCGACGAGCAAAAACTGGTAACCGCCCAGCGGGCGGCGGATGTTTGTCTTACAGCTCTCGTCCGCTACGAACTTAAAAACACCATTGGAATGCTGCGTTCAAACGCCGGCGACCCGAACTTTCGCGCCAGCTATCCAATGGATAATGACGCGACAGTGAATGCTGCGGAAGCATACCTGATCGCTGGAGTTTTTTCTGCGGTCGCATCTGCGAGGATGCAGGTACACCTTGCGAATGTCGCCCGTCTGAACAGTCCTGACGTTATGAAAGGCACACGATTGTCCTTAGTTCGAACATTCCGCGCCCTTTATCGGCATCGTAATCTCGTATTGCATGGCGGGATTACGGATGCGCCGCTGCGGGACGGAGTCCTCAGGGCGGCCTTTCCGCTCGTAACAGCGGTAATCAATCGCTGCGCGCGTGCTAGTGCCGAGAGTGGGATAGCGGCGCAGGCTCTCGCCTATATTTCAGGAATCGAGCTTGACAGTTACGAGCAGGCGCCAACGTCGCTCCGAACCGTGGCCGGGATTCAGTCCTCGCGTAATGTGTCGTGAGACGGCTCTGACGACACACTGATCTGCCGCGATCCTCGCGCTGCACTGCGTTACGCCGAGTTGGCCCGGTTGCGTCCGGACTGCGTGAACCGCTCGCTACGAGCATGCCGGAGGTTGTGGTGTCGGATGTCCGACCGTGCCGATGACAGCACACCCGATCTTGACGATGATCCTGTGCTCGGTCGTGCCGACGGGCAGACGCCATCATGCTGGCTCACTACGGAACGACAGGTCGAGTAAAGGAGCAAGGAGTCGTGAGCAAGCTGTCGTTGCCAGACAAGACCTTCCTGGAGGCCGTACTGGGTATGAGTGGTGGATGTGTCCTTGACCTCACAAACACATCATTGGCGCAGCTATTCGACGACCTCGCCATCGACATCTACGAGGATAAGTACGCCGAGTACGGGGTGTCGAAGGCAAACAGGTTGAGGACGCTGTGGAAGATCGGCTCAGATTCCGAGGTCGCATCAACGCTCGGGACCCTCGCTGACTACGTTGAAGCAAAGCAGGCTGCTCCAGGCTTTTCAGGCTTCCGTGAGGAGATCACGGACGACCAGATCGCCCGGATCCGAAGGATCGCGGCGGAGATCGATGGTGCACCGTTTGCTGGTATCGAGCAGACAACGTCGACCGACGACGTAGCTGGCCCCACACCCGCCATCTTCACTACCGAAGCGACGGTTTCAAAGAACAAGATTCAGATCGAGATCCACGGTGACATCTACAACCACATCGGGAAGTACCTGGCGACCGGGGACTACTTCCATGCAGTCGAGGAGTCCTACAAGCTGGTGCGCGGGAAGCTCCGCGAAATCACGGGCAAGGAGAAGGCCTCGGACGTCTTCAACAACAGCGCCCAGAACATCGCACATTATGAAGCTCTATTCGGTAAGGCGACACCTGCCAACGATGCGGAGGCAGACTTCTTCCGAGGTATCGGGTACCTACACTTGGGTGTCCAGCATCTAAGAAACGAGAAGGCCCACACGCCGGCAACACCTCTCGAACCCAACCTTGCCGTGCACTACATCTCGCTGGCAAGCCTCGCCTACGACCTGATCACGCGATACGTCGGCGAAGACACGCTCAAGGAGCTTGAAGACCTGGTGCTCGCCAAGCGCCAGAGCTACCGAACCGCAGGCGCCTTTTACCGTGACTTCGAGGACGGCAAGTGGCTGCGAAACCTGATGCTCCCTGCCAAATTTCAGTCCTCGGCGGTACGGAAGGTGCTCAAGACCAAGTGGCTGGAGGAGGCTGACTTCACCCGGAGCTACGACCACAGCAACATCGTGCTGATGCGGCTTGAGCTCGTGGTTGACGAGCTAACCGAAGCTGACCTCGACCGCCTGCTGGATCTACCGACAAAGGACTCGTATGGCAACGACCAGTCGGCAGGCATGCAGCAGTTCTTGGAGTTTGTTCAGAAGAGGTGTCCGGGCATGATTTCACAGAAGGCGAAGGACTGGCTCACAGAGGAGCAGTCCTGACGAGTGCCATCCGAGCTTGAGTGATAAACCTCCGGGTCTAAATTTCGGCCCCTGCTCCGCTCGTGCTCAATGCCTTACGAGTGAAGTTCCCACGTTCAAAGCCATCCATGGGGTTGGTGCAGCGACGCCTGAACCCGCACCAGCGTGGTACCCGCGATCCGCCCGACGGTTGACTGCCCGACGGCAGTGAGCCTGGCGGGGCGCCAACTGCCGACGATCTTCTGAATTCCACGTCGCTCACGCGATGAGGATGAACGTCGGCACAGCGATGAGGATGCCAGCCAGAGCACCTGCGACAACCTGGCCAATCGTGTGATCACCCAGCCGCACGCGGGACCAACCCACCAGGACGACGATCGCCAGCGATGGGATCAGCGCCGGCCCGAAGACGATGGTCAGTACGGACATCGAACCGCCGACGACCGCAGCATGTGCACTGAGCTTCCATAGCTGGTTGATCGCGGTGACGATGAGCAGTACGGCGAACATCACCACGACCATAGCGACGAGCGGCCGGGGCGCGCCGGCGAGGACGAGCGCAGCGAGACCGACGAGGACGGACAGCAGTCCGTAGACCAGGGGCATGCGACGCTGCTCGCGTACGCCGATGTGGTGGTCGGTGAGCCTTCCCCGTCGTACTCCAACCCAGATGACGGCGTACGGAACGGCGGAGCAGAACAGTATGGCGAGCAGTGCCCAGCCGAGGCCGGTCACCACGGCGGGGGCGGTGCTGTGCAGAGCGATGATCAGCGGCATCAGGGCTGCGAAGACGGCCGGCGCACATGCTTCGGTGACGACCCGTGCCACTCGCGAGGTGCTGTTGGCAGGCAGGTCAACGAGTGCGGGCACTATGGGGTTCTACCTCTCGGACGACTGCGTATCAAGAGACAACGCTTCGGATGTGGCGCGCGTGATGATCTTTGCGGCCATCGGGGATTCAATAGCGCGGGCTACCTGGGCGAGCCACGTCACCTGGTCGGCGGCGCCGACGTCACCAGCGGCCAAATCTCGGGACGGCCCCAGCGGTAGGGCGATTGCTTCGGTGGCCTCACCCGACGGGGGCGCGCCATCGAGTCGGGACGCCAGTGCCGCACCGATGACGACGGCTTCGACCATGGCCGTTTGCTGGTCACCGAGGAGGCCACCTTTCTGGGCGGCATCTTGCGCGTGGGCGGCGACCGATGCCGACATCCACGGCCGCAGGGCGGCGTAGCCGTCGAGAATCTCCACGGTGATCCTGACCCGTCGCAGGGACGCGTCCCGGGCGACCGAGAGAGCGCCGCGGACGCCTGACGGCGGCGGAAGCAGCGCGATTTCAGGTAGTACGGCATGGATCCGTGCCCATAGCGGGTACAGCCGGTAGTAGTCACGAGCGGCTGCGGCCCCTGCCCATAGGCGGTCCAGGCCGACGCGAGGACCCCAGGACGGAATTGTGGAGCCGATCAGGACCAGCAGGATCGACGTGCTGAACGCCAGCACCACTACCGCATCCGTAATCTGAGCCCAATCGGCGGACCTGTTCGCCAAGGCAATGGCCACGAGCTTGGCGGCCACGTATGCGAGCCCCCACAGCGAGCCGGCCGTGATCATTCGAAGGCCGAAGCGCAACAGCGGCCGATGTGCGATGGCGGCGTAGCGGTTCGCGAGGACCACTACCTGCGTCAGTGACCAGCCCAGGTAAGCCAGGTACACGAACAGGTAGGTCAGGTACGCGAACTGGAATGGCGGGTGGGAAGGCCCGCCGTCGTACTCGGTGGCGCGAACGCGCGGATCGGAACGACTGCCGTCCAGAAGTGTTGCGACAAACATCACGATCATGACAGCGATGGTGAGCGCCAGAGCGATAGTCCGCCGCCGTACCCGCCGTCGGTTACTGACGTCGCGACTGGTCATGTAGAGAAGAAATGCTTGCGCCGCTGTGGCGCACACCAGCGAGAGGCAGTTGGACAGCAGGCGAGTGACGTCCGGGATCCCGGACAACTCGTCGATCTTTGACATGAGTGGCTGAATGGTCATCGATATGGTGATCGCGATTAGGGCAAGGCACAGTGCCCGTAGAGGGCGGTTGTCTCGGTCCCGCGCCAGGTCGCGCAACTTATAGAGGCTCATACCCCAGCAGACAAGCGTCACGGCGATCATGACGCCGTGAGCGAGGTTCACCATCGGGCGGCCCGGCCTTCCAACGTCGCCACCAGCCTGGCGGAGACTCGAGGATCAGCTGGCGCGGAGGTCGGAATCGTGGACCATGATTCGGCGCGTTGCACGGCGACCGTCCCGAAGACCTCCGCCCGGCGCTCGATCGGCTCGTCATACGCGAGACGCGCCAGCGCAATCTCGGGTACCGATGGATCCACCGACGGCATGAGCATGGCCGCAAGGCATTCGAGATCATTTGGGATGGCGATATCGTCGAACATCATGTGCCCGTATTCGTGGCCAATGATGAGGCTCTGCCGAACTTTGTTGGCATTGGCGTCATAAAAGACGTAGTCGGCCAGTTCGCCGGCTACCCAGAGGCCGTGGGGGGCAAGGGCTGGCAAATGCCGGGGGATGAGGTGAACCTGCCGTCCGCGGCGATGCTCGACCCGGTCGTGCAGCTGAGCGAAGGTGAAGGTCGAGGGCAGCTTGAGTGCGGCGAGCAGCTGCGTCGCCTGCTGTCGCAGGTGGCTCACGCTGCTATCGGCATGAGGTTGCATCGAATTCCCTGTTCATCGGGCTTCAGCATGATTTGGTCCCCTGGCGAGCACTCAGCGGCCTCACCGCGCTGCCCTGCCCGCGTGGTACTCGAGAACCGAGGAGAGCTGCTCCAGCATCTGTGTCTGGGGTCCTGAGGATGGCTTCGGTGCTACCCAGCCATTCGTCAGTTGCAGCACCCGGGTGGCGAACACCTCGGCCTGGTGTTCCTCGCGATGGGTGTAGACGACGCGCTTGAGATCCCGCCGCAGGCTGGCCATGCCAACTGCATGGAGCGCCTTCTTAATATCGCGGTCGACGGCGGGGCTACCAACGTGCTCGAAAACCATATGGCCGATGCCGTGCAGAACGAGATGGTCCCGATGGAGGCGAGGTAGAGCCGAAACGATCAGGATGTGATCCGTCGTCGCGCCGCGGCACCACATGGCGCGGGCGTCTGCCTGGCGCGTCTGGACAGCCTTCACCACCAGCGGTCGGCCCCGGGCCCGCTCCAGTTCCGTGCAGAACTCGCCTACCGTGAAGGACGTTGGCAGGGTCAGGCTGTGCAGGACCTCGTCGCATCGGCGAATCTGCTGCTCTTTCCACGCTGTGGTCCGGTCGTCGTACCACCACCAGCTCTGTAGCCGCACGCAGCCGGCGGTGACCGGCGGCCGGTGGCTTGATTGTTGGAGAACGTCGGTCATGGTTGCCGATCGGTGTTCTTCAGCCGGCTACGGGCGGCAGCCTCAAGTCGCTGCACCTGCTCGATCATGGCGACGACTGCCGCGTGGCCTTCTGGTGATAGTCGGGCGTCTATCAGGCGCATGGCTACCTGCTTGATATGCGGATCCGACAGGGCCTGGGTGAGTCTGTGCTCATGCTGATCTTCTGACGTCTCAGCGAAGAAGGTGGGCGGCTGCCCAAAGAAGGCTGCAATGGCCTCGACAACCGAACGCCGTGGGTCGGGCGATCGACCCTGTCGGAGGTTGCTCAGGTGAGTGTGGGAGATCTTGCAACCTCGCCGCGTCAACTCGTTCGCGACGTAACGGACGCTGTAGGGCTTGCCCGCAGGGTCGGTGACATGGAGAAATAGCCAGTCGAGCCGTTCGGCGAACGTCTCGCCGGCTGAATCGTCCGCCTCAACCATCGGGACTCCTTGCGACTTGGAACACAAGGTTTACACGACGGTCCTTGATGGAATCAAGCATTGACATAGCTACGCGGTGTGTGCGTAACATTACGAACCTCTGGCAGCGGGTGTGGCCACGGGGGCTGAAGTGTCATTGCCCGCTGCCAGAGCGCTCCTCCGCGATGGCTGCAGCACCATTATTACCTGCCGCGTCTGCCCAGGCCCTGGCCCAGTCATCCCAATGCCGGGGGCTGCGGAAGAGCCCGCCTTGCTGCCGGCAGTACGGCCACGGGCTGGACACCTAGTTAAAGGGGGGAAGCGTCGTTGCGTCAGATTCAACTGATCACGAGCCGCGCCGCCATCGCAGCTGCCCTAGCCCTGAACCTGGTGGCATGCACCTCGGACGATGGCGGTGCCACGCCGGATGCAGGACCGGTCAGTTCGCAACCGGCTCCCAGCATCGACGCGGAGGACGCCAATGCGGCTGCGTCCACACTGGCCGCTTACCGAAACTACGTAGGGGCTTATGTCACCGCGTCGAACAAGGGCGACTACAACGCCAAACTTGACCGGTTCGTGGCTGAGCCTGCGTTGCTGACCGTGCGCCAGGACCTGCTGATCAAGTTTCAGCAGGGACTCGTCACGAAGGGGGAACCCACCTCAACCCCCAAGGTGAGCACGGTCGACACGAGCCGACGTCCCTTCACGGCAGAGGTGGAGGACTGCTTCGACACCAGTGCGTGGGATGTGATCTCCAAGAAGACCGGCAAGTCGGTGCGGACCACGGGCCAGGCAACGAGGTACGTGGTGATCGCGAAGGCGGAACTGTTCGACGATGGCCAGTGGCGTATCCGCGAGGTCAGCGCTCAGCGGGAGAGGCCATGTTGATCCGCAGGGTGTTCACCGCCCTGATCCTCGCGGTCGGCGGCGGCAGTCTCGTAGCACCGAACGCGGCGTACGCCGACTACGAGCACTGCGACGCACTCGGCAACTGCTACTGGGTCGTGGAGAAGCCCGGCACCGGAGGCGGCGGTAACGGCGGCGGAGGCGACAACAATGGTGGCGGCGCCGGTCAGGGCTGCAGCTACGAGGGCCAGGCCGTGCCGTGCGTGGTCGATGGACTCGGCGTTTGGGACGGCGCCTGCTACGTCAGTCGGGTCCCCCCGCCGCCAGGCGGCCGGACCGATGGCTACTGGAGCATCCGCACGTGCGGCATCTATGGAGGTATCGCCTCGCAGACGCCGGCGACCTGGTCGGCGGATCCGCCCGCAGGAATTCTGCCGTCCTACCAGGAACTTGCTCAACGAGCGATCGCCCAGATGAACCTGGACGGCCCGAACATCGGAATCGCTCCTCAGACAGACGGCGCCGGCCTGGTCGGACTGCCCATCTGGCTCTGGAACAGGGTGAGTCCCAGCACCTGGGGCTCGATCACGCGGACAGCGGCAGTGCCAGGACGGTCAGTGACCGCCACGGCCAGGGCGCAGAAGATCGTCTGGAGCATGGGCGACGGCAATTCGGTCACCTGCACCACGCCGGGCACCCCTTATCAGGCCGCATACGGCAACAAGAAGTCGCCGGACTGCGGCTATGACGGCTACTCCCGGCCGAGCAGCACTAAGGCCGGAGGTCGATACGCCGTCACCGCGACCACGTCGTGGCTGGTCACGTGGAGCGGTGGAGGCGGTACCACCGGATCCCAGACCGTCGACCTGTCCTCCACGACCACGATCGACATCGACGAACTGCAGGTGATCACGTCATGATGAGCGCACCGACCAAGTCCTCCCGCACTGCCTCGCCGGTTGCTGCACCGTACGCCGTTCCGCGGGTTGCACCGCAACGCCGCTGGCGGCCAGCACTCGTCTGGATGGCGGTAGCGCTCGTCGCGGCCGGTGGACTGATTGCTGCTGCCGTACTACGCAAGGTCGGCACCACTGCGGAGTACCTGGCGGTGAACAGCGCGGTCGAGGCCGGCTCCGCCATCGATCGGTCGGATCTCCGCGCGGTACGCATCACCGTCGACCCAGCGCTCAAGCCGATCAGGGCCAGCGCTGCCAACGAGGTTATCGGCAAGTTCGCAGCGGTCGGGCTGGTATCCGGCACCCTGCTGACCAGGGCACAGGTTACCGAAACGGCCGTACCGAAGCAGGGTGAGCAGCTGGTGGGGGTCAGCCTGCCGCAGGAGCGCATGCCCGCCGAGAGGGTGAAGGCTGGTGCTCGGGTGCTGCTCGTCGTCACCGCGGACGACGGTCCGGTCTCGAGTCAACAGCAGTCGACGGCAACGCCGATCAGCATCAGGGCGACAGTGGTGGACGTACGGGCCGGCGCCAAGGAGGGAACAACGCTCCTCAACGTCGCTGTCCCCGATCGGGATGGACCGCTCATTGCGTCCCGTGCGGCCGCCGGTCGTATCGTCGTCGCGCTGACCGCGGGGCGCTGACGTGGCCATCATCGCGATGGTTTCGGCCAAGGGCTCGCCCGGCGTCACCACCACCGCGTTGGCGTGCACCCTGTCCTGGCAGGGACGCACCGTCCTTGCCGAGTGCGACCCGGCTGGCGGCAGCATCCTGAGCGGCTACCTGTCCAGATTTGAGATCCCACCGATCGGCCTCCTGCCGCTGGCCGCGGCGGCCCTCCGCGACCAACTCGCCGACACCTTTCCTCACCAGCTCGTCGACCTCGACGGCAAAGATCCTGGGCAGCGTCTCGTCCTGCCGGGTATTACCGACACCGTCCAGTCGGGCACCATCCGACCGACCTGGGAGTCGTTGACCGCATTCTTCGGCCAGTTGGAGCATCGCGAGCCCGGCTACGACGTCATCGCCGACTGCGGCCGACTCGCCACCAGCGCACCGCCGTGGCCGCTGCTGCTCCGCGCCGATCTCCTACTCCTCGTAGTACGCGTGGCGAGCCTGCGGACCATCGCACCGGCAGCAGGAGCGGCGGAGATGCTCCGGCGAGAACTGACCCAGTACGGCCAAGGGCCCGGCGCACTCGCTCTCGCCTTGGTCGGCGACGGCCCCTACGGCCGACGGGACATCGAGCAGCGACTGCAGCTACCCACCGCGATCGAGCTTCCCGACGACCGGCGTACCGCCGAGGTGTTGAGCGACGGCGGTGGCCGACTGCGCGGCAGCGAGCGATTACTCCGAGCCGCAGCCAGTGCGGAGCCGGCGGTACGCGACGCGATCGCACGGTGGCGCGCACACCTGGCACCCGCGTCATCGAGGAGGAGTAGCCGTGCCTGATGAGCATCCGTCCAGAGGTCCGGCATGGCCGGCATCGGTCGACCGCGTTGCCACGAACGGTCACCGCTGGCCGACGAATGGCAGTGCTGCAGCCTTCGGGTCAAAGCCTGACTCGCCCGCCGCCGTACATCACTCTGCGCCGGTCAGCATCGATTACGCAGCGGTGCGACTGCTGCGCGCCCGGGTCAGCGCGGAGCTGACGGCGGTACTCAGGGAGACACCCAACGTCTCCAACGCCCACCGCCACGCCGAAGCCGAGCGCATCGCCGCTCGGCTGGTACGCGAGCACGTCGACGCGCTGCACCAGGCCGGGCAGCCAATCTCGCAGGCCGAAGAAGACGCCCTGCTCGACGCGGTCGCGGCCGACATGTTCGGCCTCGGCCGTCTGCAGCAGCTGCTCGATCGTCCGGACATCGTCAACATCCACATTCTTGGCTGCGACAACGTGCGGATCGAGCACACCGACGGTCGGATCACGGTAGGCGAGCCGGTCGCCGAGACCGACAAGGAACTCATCGACATGTTCCAGGTCCTGGCGATGCGCGCCGGCGCGACCGAGCGCTCGCTGTCGTCGACCAAGCCGTGGCTGGATATGCAGCTGCCGGATGGTAGCCGTCTCACCGTGCTCATGCAGGTGGCGGTGCGCCCCTACGCGGCCATCCGCCGGCACACCCTCTTGGATGTCAGCCTGGAGGACCTCCGCGACCGGTATGGCGCCATGGATGACCTGATCTGCCAGTTTCTCAAGGCGTCCATGGCAGCCGGTCTCAATATCATGGTCGCGGGATTGGCCGATGCCGGCAAAACCACCCTGCTACGTGGTCTGGCCCGGGAGATCCCCGACCGGGAGCAGTTCGTCACTCTTGAGGAGTCCCGCGAGCTCGGTCTGCACACCACCGGACGGCACCGATGGGCGATGAGCCTCGAGTCCCGGGAAGGCCACGGATCCCGCGGCGCCGACGGTCGGCCCGCCGGCGAGGTCACGATCATGGACATGATCCCGCTGACCCTTCGGATGTCCGTGCAGCGGATCATCGTCGGTGAGGTTCGATCCCGGGAAATCGTGCCGATGCTGCAGGCCATGGCTACCAGCAAGGGCTCGCTCTGCACCATCCACGCCCGGCACCCCCGGGCGGTGATGGACCGCGTCATCGAGCTGGCGCTGCAGCACGGGCCCGAGATGACCGCCGAACTGGCACGGCGGATGGCCGGCGGCGCCATCGACCTCATCGTGTACGTCAACGTCGAGGACGAGACCAAGCTCGGTGGGCGCAAACACCGCTACGTCTCGGAAGTTCTTGAAGTGGGCGGAATGAGCGGAGACCAACTCGTCACGACCCAGGTCTTCGGGCCTGGCCCGGATGGCCGCGCCGTGCCCCGGCACCTGCCGGAGCGACTACTCGAACCTCTGCTGCGTATCGGCTACGACACACGCCACCTGACCGCCTACATCCAGCAGGGAGAGCACAACCATGGTGCCTGGACGGCCGGTCTGGACACCTTGAAGAGGCAGCGATGAGCCTGCTCGACCTCGCTGCGGTGCTGGCGGGCATGCTAGCTGTCTCCGGTGCAGTCGTCGGCGTTGTCGGAGTTGCGGGGACCACCCGTCCGCCCCGGCCTCCGTCGGTACTGCACCAGCAGGCCCGCCGTTGGTGGACCGGACCGGGACGTACGCGTCGGGAGCAACGCGCCCGCCAGACCAAGTTGTTGATCGCGATTGGCGTCGGGGCCCTGACCTGGTTGTTGACCAGCTGGCCCGCCGCCGGGGTGATCATCGGCATTGCCCTACCCGGCATACCGTGGTTGTTCGCCGCTGGTCGCGCGGAGAAGCAGGCGATTGCCCGGCTGGAGGCCGTGGAGGCCTGGACTCGCCGACTGGCCGACATCGTCGCCCGGGGAATCGGCCTGCAGCAGGCTGTAGTCGCCACCGCCGCGACGGCACCGCAGCTCATCGAGCAGGAGGTCCGCGACCTGGCGGCGCGTCTGCAGGGCAGCGCCGACCCGATCGCCGCCCTGCAGCAGATGGCCGACGACCTCAACGACTACACCGCTGACCAGGTCATCGCCCCGCTCATGCTGCACGTCGCCGACCGCGGTGAAGGTCTGCACGAGGTGCTGACCGGGATCAGCCGGTCCATCGCCGCCGAGATCGAGATGCGCTCGACGGTGGACGCGAAACGCGAGGGTCCACGCTTCGCCGTTCGGTTCCTGACCGGCATGACCATCCTGCTGCTGGCCTACGGGGTGATCAACCCGCACTACCTGCAGCCGTACGGCAGCGTCCTTGGGCAGCTCGTGCTGCTCTTTCTGGCAGGCCTGTACGTCGTGCTCATGACTTCGGTCCGCAAGCTCAGCCTGCCACCGAAGCGGGAACGACTGCTACTTCCGGTCGAGGTGCAGAACCTGGCGGCGAGCGCATGAGCAACAGCTACCTCGCCGCCATGGTCCTCGCCGGTGCGATGGCCGGGCTCGGGGTGTTCCTGCTGCTCGTACAGCTGATTCCGGCTCCGCCGGCGTTAGGTCCCGCGCTTCACCGGCTCCACCCGCTGAGCACCGCGAGCAACACTCCGGCTGGCATCAGCTGGCTTCGGCGGCGCTTCACGGTGCCGTACGCCGACCTGCGGCTGTTGGACCGCAGCACCGACCAGTACTTCCTCACCTTGGGCCTGTCAGCACTGTTCTGCCTCATCCTGCCCGCCCTGATCACCGTCGCCGTTGGGGTGCTGTCGCTGCCAATCCCCGTGTTCATCCCCGTGGGCGCGACGATCGCCGCGGCGCTGGCCGGCACAGTACTGGCCCACCGTGAGGTCGTATCGAAGGCCACGGTCGCTCGAGCTGAGTTCACCAGGGCCATGTGCACCTACCTCGACCTTGCGGCGCACCAGGTTCTTGGCGGGCATGGCCCGGTGGAGTCGCTGGACCGCGCGGCTAGCGTCTGCCACGGCTGGGTCTTCGCCCGCATCCGAGAAGCCTTGCTCAGCGCCCAGCTGCAACTGCGACCGCCGTGGGACGAATTGAAGGTCCTCGCCCGCGACATCGAGGTCATCGAGCTGGGCGACCTAGCGGACATCATGCGCACCGCCGGCAGCGAAGGCGCCAACGTCCACCAGACACTCCGCGCTCGCGCTGACTCGATGCGAGACCGGATCCGCACCGAGGCCCTCGCCCAGGCCGAGCTACGTACCAACAAGCTCGACATCCCCGCTGCGGCGCTGATCCTCGTACTCCTTGTCCTCATCGGCTACCCGTTCATGGCCCGACTGTTCGTTCGCTGAACCGACACCCCTCCACGGAAGGAACCCCGCATGTTCACCATCCACGGCATCACCACCCGTCTGGTGACTCGCTGGCAGTACCTGACCGATCCAGCTCAGGCTGACCGCGGCGACAGCCCAGTCGGTACCGCCGTCATCACCGCGATCCTCGTCGCCGGCGCTGTGGTCGTCGCCGGTGCGATCGTGGCCGTGGCCAACGGCTGGGTCGCCCTCATCCCGACCCAGCCGTGACCCGTTGGCAGCCCACCGTCTGCCCGCGCCCGACCAGACGCGGGCAGACGGGTCCCTGGCTCAACGACCGTGGCAGCTCACCTGTCGAGTTCGCCATCATCGCGTTGCCGATGATCCTGCTGACCTTCGCCGTCGTTCAGGCCGGGCTGGTCTTCTTCGCCCAGTCCATCGCGCTGGGCGCGGCCACACAGGGGGTCAACGCGGCCCGGGGGTACCAATCTTCAGCCGCAGCCGGAGAGACACGAGCCATCGGTTTCCTGTCGACGGCTGGTGTGGGCTTGGAGGACCCGCAGGTCGACGTCACCCGCACCGGAACAGAGGTGCACGTTACCGTGACCGGCCACGCAATCACGGTGTTACCAGGGTTCAGCTGGACCATCAGCAAGTCCGCCCACGGACCCGTCGAGCGGCCCACCACGCCATGAACACCTGGTGGATCAGCGATCAGCGGGGCTCGGCAAGCATCGAGATGGCGGTGGTGGCGCCGGCCATCCTGGCGCTGCTCGCCGGTGTCCTCATCGGCGGCCGGGTCAACCTCGCCCGCCAGGCGCTTGAGGCGGCGGCCTACGACGCCGCCCGTACGGCATCCCTGGAACGCACCGCGAGTGAGGCGAACGCGGAGGCGCTGGCCGCCGCCAACTCCACCCTCGACGCCCAGGGGCTCAGCTGCACCGACCTGGATGTCACCGTTTCCACCGCAGGCTTCGGCGTTCCTGTGGGTCAACCCGCCACCGTTACCGCCACAGTTAGCTGCACCGCTACCTTCTCCGACGTCGCACTGCCCGGGATGCCCGGCACCGTGCCGCTCACAGCTTCCTTCACTAGCCCGCTGGACACGTACCGGAGCCGGCAGTGACCACGTGCAGGCGCCGATTGGGCGACGACCACGGTCGGATCACGATCTGGTTCGCCGTCCTCGCGCCGGCGTCTCTCGCCTTGATTGGCCTGGTCGTCGACGGTGGTGCCAAGGTGCGCGCGTACCAACGGGCGGACAACATTGCCGCCGAGGCGGCCCGGGCTGGCGGACAGGCCATCAAGGCGGGGCAGGCCATCGGCGGCGGTGCCAAGGAGATCGACGCCACGATGGCCGCCAACGCGGTTCAGGCGTACCTCGGCGACCTCGACGGAGTCACGGGCACCGTCACGGTGGACGGGGCCCAGCAGCTCACCGTGACCGTCACTGTCACCTACAACCCGATCCTGCTCGACCTGTTCGGTGGGGGAGCAGGCACGACGGTGACCGGCCGGGCTACCGCAACCCTTATCGCTCAATAGAAGACCGGGAAGGAGTAAGCGTGGCGCGGACCGTACCGACGATCGGTCGGGGTAGGCGGGCGCTCGACTGCCTCGGCGCCCTCGCCGTGGTCGCCCTGATCGTCAGCCTGCCGGCTCTTCTTGTCTGGGCCGCCGGCAACCCGGTTCCCGGCCTCGGAGCATGGTTAACCGACCTGATTGAGGATCCAAGCGCAGCCGCCTCCCAGGTCTGGCTCAGCCTTAGCAGCCGGGACGATGGGGACCTCTTCCTGCAGGCGTTGGCGCTGATCGGTTGGGTTGCCGTCGTGCTGGCGGCGTGGGCCTGGGTCACCTTTCTGGTTGCCCTGGTCGTGGAGACCATCGCCCAACTGCGCGGGCGTCGGCGCGGTCGGGTCCCGCGCAATACCACTCGCATCCCCGGCATACGACTGCAGCAGCGCGCAGCGGCCGCGCTCGTCGCCGCGATCCTTGGTGCGCTCGCGGCTCCGGCTCTCGCATCGGCATCAGTGCCCGCCGCCATCGCCAGCCCTCCCTCGGTCGCACCCGAGCAGGTGAACCCGGAGCAGGTCGCTTCACTCGCGGCCGTACCGGCGAGTGGTCCGAACGCCGTCGGTTACCTCGAACACTCGGTGGAGCGCGGGGAGAGCCTGCTCGACATCGCGGAGGAGTACAACGTCTCCTGGCAGCACTTAGCCGAGGCCAACCATGGCATTGCGCAACCAGACGGGCGGAGCCTCCAACCAGGCAACACCAGGGTGTACGCGGGCTGGAGGCTGCGGATCCCGGTTGATGCCTCCCTGACAGCCAAAGCGGTAACGGTGGCTTCAGCCGCAACGGCCGGACCGCTGATCTACGAGGTAGCGCGCGATGACTGGCTGGCCGGTGTCGCTCAACGCTTCCTCGGCGACGCCGACCGCTATGCCGAGATCGCCGCTGTGAATCCGGAACTCGAACGACGTGACCACCGATTCCCGAACCACATCGAGCGTGGCTGGCGCGTCACCCTGCCCAAGGACGCTCACGATCGGGGCCCTGCCGGTCACGCCCAGGGTGAGCTCGTGGCCGACGACCCCGACCAACCGTCTTCGAGCGCACCGGAAGTCGACGGCCCCACCGTGCCCCGCCCACCGAACACTGGCGGGAATCAGCCAGGCGCACAAGCTTCGCCGCCGGCTCCTTCAACACCTCCCACCGCAACGCCGACCGCCTCGGTCAGCCCGTCCACGGCGGCCGAACCGTCGACCACAGCAGGGGCGACAGCAGACCCTTCGACATGGAACGACCAGCCCACGGACTCGACGGACGACAGCGACCTCGACGAGGCGATCGTGCTGGGATCGCTGGCCGGCGCAGGGTTGCTCTCCGCGCTGTTGGTCGCCAGCGTGGTACGTCGCCGACGCCACCAACGTCAGCATCGTCGGCCGGGCCGCAGGCTGCCACATCCTCGAGGTGGTGCCACGGAGCGAGCTCTTCGGGTGGCCGAGCAACCCGCCGACGTCGACCGGCTCGACCTCGCCCTACGCAGCCTCGCCGCAGCTCTGGCGGAGCGGGAACAGGCATTGCCGGACATCGCCGCCGCCTGGATCGCCGACCGCGAGGTCACGGTGGCGCTCAGCGAGCCCAACCCAGAACCTCCCGCACCATGGAACGGAGACCGAAGGACCTGGACCCTGCCCGGTGACGCCATCATCCCGCCGGTCAATGAGCAGCTAGCACCGTTACCCGCTCTCGTCGCCGTCGGATCGCAGCCCGGCCGACACCTGCTGATCGACCTCGAACGTCTTGGCAGCCTCACCATCGCCGGTGACAACGAACGTGCCATCGCCCTGCTGCGCTACCTCGCCTGTGAGTTGGCCTGCAACTCATGGTCCGACGACGTCGAGGTGCTGGTCACCGGTTTCCCGGTGTTGGAGACAGAGCTGCTGGTCGCCCTCAACCCGGACCGGATGCGGGCGGTCGCGTCAGTCGGTGAGGCTGTCACACGGCTTCGCCGCCGTGCCGCAGCCGTGGTGGCTGCCCTCAGTGCGACCGGAGCGGCAGACACCTTTGCCGGCCGCATATTCGACGTCGGCGAAGCCTGGGTACCTCAAGTGTTGCTTGTCGCCGATCCCGATCCGAGCGACATCGGCCTACTTGCCGAGCTGGGGACAGACCTGCGGGATGTGGGGCGGTCGGCTGTCGCGGTGGCCAGCACCACCAGGGAGGCCTCTGTCGCCGGCCCGAACACCGCCGTCATCAGCGAGGACGGCCTGCTGCACCTAGCCCTGCCGTTCCTGACTGTCGAGGGTGCCGCAGCCGGACTACCCGTACGAGAGCTGGAACCGCTCGTTGAGATCATGACGCAGGCACGAGCAGCCGCGGATGAGCCGACCCCGCCGGCTAGGGAGCTGGAGCCGTGGGCGGAACACACCGACGCCGCCGGTTCAGTGCTCGACCTCCTCAGCACGAGCGAGCCCCCCGCACCGACGGCGCCAACATCCGACGAAGCAGCGATCGGCGTCGGCAACATGTCGACTCCGGCGGACCCCATCGTCGCCGTGCCCCGGATCGAAGACGCTCTTACCGTCGCCACGGTTCCGCCGCGCGAGGTTGCCGCCGCCATCCGTCAGCGTCGCCGCCAAGCCGATCCGCAGCTCGATGCGGATCTGCGGGCCTGGCGCGAGCAGGACAGGAACCGGCCCCGGATCAGCGTCCTCGGTGCGGTCGACGTCGAGGCGCCCGGCCCGGTGCCCGACCAGCGTCGCCGCTTCCATGCAGAACTCATCGTCTACCTCGCTCAACGGGGCGCCCGAGGAGCATCCGCCGAGCAGCTCACCAATGCGCTCTGGCCCGATCAGCAGGTCAAAGATGCTAGCCGTCGGGTGGCCATCACCCGCGCCCGCCGGTGGCTGGGAGAAAATGCAGACGGCAATGCCTGGCTGCCCGAGATGGGATCCGACCGGCTGTATCGGTTGGCTTCCGGCTACCTGCTGGACTGGCATCTGTTCCGCCGGCTGCGTAGTCGCGGTGAGAGTCGTGGTCCTGCCGGCGTGAAGGACCTGCGAGCCGCGTTGGAGCTCGTTCGGGGTGCCCCTCTCGACGGAGCCGACCGCGCCTACGCCACCGGCACTCGCAACCCTTTTACCTGGCTACCAGAATCCGACATCTATCCGGGCCACATCACCTCGGCTGTCGTCGACACCGCCCACGAACTTGCCGAGCTCTACCTCGATGCGGGCGACACCACGGGTGCTCGCTGGGCTGTACAGCGGGCCTGGCTGGCCGATCCGGAGCGCGGCGACGACGGGCCCTGGCACGACATCATGCGAGCCGCGCACACCGAGGGACATACTGCCGAGCTGCGCAATCTTCTAGGTGAGCTGATGCGTGTGCGAGAAGCCGAAGTGCCCGAAGACCTCACACCGGTCACGTATTCGCTGCTGCGCGAACTCCTGCCAGACCTGCTGTCGGCGACCAGTGGAGCCGGATAGACGACCAGTCGCACCGGGCGGTTTTCGTCTGAACGCGATACGCCAAATCACGAGGAGAAAAACCTGATGCAGAGCTCGCACCAAGGTCAGGGCATGAACTATGCCGAGGCGGCACGAGAGATCGCAGCACGACTCGCGCGTGGCGGTGATGACGTAGTTGCCGCAGGAGCTATCCAAATGGCGATCGAGGCGTGGAAGTGCCTTGCCGGCACCGACCTTGCTTGGGACCGATTCGGCCTGGAGCTCCTCGACGTCCGAGCGAGGCTCTACTCGGATCACGACGACGTGCTCGTCGACGCCGACGTGCCGGTCCGGGACGACGCGGAAACCCGCCTCGCTGTGACGGCGCTGCTGGAACAACTCGCGCGCCACCATGACCGTCTGGCCTCGGACGATCAAAGCGACTTGGCTCGAAGGCTCAGCCATGACGCCGGCGCCCAACAGCTACGACGCGCGGTCGCGGCCCTGGCATGACCGTCGGTCAGTGGTACAACGAGGCGTACCAGGCCTTACGTACCGCGTCTGCTGCAATGGGTCACAGCCGTGCCATGTCGGCGGCTGACATCAACGCCGCCGTGATTGCCAGGTCAGCCATCTACACACAGTTGGCCCGGGCGTCGGCCCTGCTGGTTGGCGGCCGCCCGGCAGCGGAGGCGCCAGACCGGGCCCGCGCCACCGCCATTTTGGCGAGACGTGGGCAGGGTTTGACCCAGCTGTACGTTGGGCTTCAGGGCGCTGCGGTCCTTGACCGGAGCTACCCGCCCTCTCCTGCAGCCGTGGTAGCCGGGCCGGCGCGTTCGCTGCGTCGGGCTGCAGACGCGATCGGCGTGATCGGGGACATCCTCGCCAGTCACGTTCCGCCGGGACAGACACCTCGTACTCCGGAGGGTCTCGCGATTCGAGCTGGCGGTGGCGTCCAATCCGGCCTTGCCGACATCGCCAGGCTCACATCGGCCGCAATTATGATCGACATCGCGCTGCCGGGATGGCTCGACCAGAGGCGGGGCCATCTCACCGAGATCTACCGGCCGGCCACGGAAGCCGCGAGGTGGACTGCCAGCAGCCGATTGAGCGTCGTCGCCCGTGAGTTGATCGCCCTGGGCCGTGGGCAACCGCAGCTACACGGACTCGACGTTGCCCGGTCTCCGCTGAGTCCCGCACCGGCAGTCAGGACTGTGGACGATGCGGTCGCAGCCGTCAGCGCGGCGCGTACCTGGATGTGGCAGAACGCAGGCGAATTGACGAGCACACACCTGCAGCTTGGTACTCAACTCGGCCTCGCGGTGCATATCCTCTCCAGCACCGGCGACCCGGAGATGATCGGCGGCTGGCGGCAAGCAGCCATCGCGGCTGCTGACCTGCGTGCCACCCCTCCGGTTGGCCCAGCTCGCGACACTGCTGCCGAACTGACAGAGGTCCTGCGCTGGCTGCGATCCCTCGGTACGGGCGACCGTGGCGAGTCGGCTGACCGGCATCTTCCGGAGATCGCGCGCCTCAACGCGGAGCTTCCGTTCATGGCGGCGACCCTTCACAAAGGGCTCTCGGTCGCCCTGCAGCGCCGTGACCTGTTCGTGAAGGACGAGGGGGTGCTGCAACGCCCCGCCGGCTCCCTTGTCTTCCGCGCGGCAGAGCGCTGGCGTCCCGCCGTGAGAGGCGACGATGTCGTGCGGGATCTCGCCCGTGCTCTCCTGCAGCGGCAAGATGCAGATATAGATCATGTGCAAGCGAGTCGTTCGGCCAGGACGTTTCCCAACCCGCCGCGAGCGAGGGCCTCGATGTCGGGGCCGTTCGGGTTTCCGGCAGAGCCGTCGTCAGGGCGAGATGCCCATCGGTCTCGGTGAAGTCAGATTGACGGCGGACCGCGGCCTTCCAGGGAGGCTCGGCTGCCGACGTGTAGCTCGCCGGCCGGCCCACCAGGTCCACGATGACGAGCGCCTCGACCCTCATAAGAGACCATGATGGCCACCGCAGCCCCTGCAACGAAAGGCTCCCGCCCTCGTCGCGGCATATGAGTGGGAGCTTTCGTTGGATTCAACACTAATTGTCGCAGCTCAGGGTTCGCGGATTGACGTGCTGGACCCGGGTGTCGTTCGGCTCTGCCGCCGCAACTACAACCTCGCGGATTTTCTGCAGTGAAGGAGCCGGGGGTGGAGACTCCCAACTCCAGTTCGAATATTCGTCGCGGCGGATCAGGTCAACCAGAATTCCGTCTCCATCACGAGTTAGCACCATTCCTTTGTCGAGGCGGTATAGTGGATCGAGCTCCTCTCGAACCGCATCGATTACGAGATTGGCGCTGCGGGACAGCTCGCATGTCAAATACCATATTGCCGTGGCGTTTACGTTTGTTTCGCGAAGGAGTCTCTCGTATTCGGCGGCGTCCCAATTCCCGAGATGCTTATATGGTCGCGCCAAGCGCCAGTGTGAGTTTACTTTTTCAAAAATCTCCTCCGTGATGGCGGATAGTAGAACTTGTACGACCGCAAAGTGGCGATCGAAGGCGATACGAACCCTCGGTAGTTCCGGCGACCATGAACGCGAGAGTAGCCAACTGCCGAGACCTAGTAGGCGTTCAAGTCGGTCGGCGTGCATGCTGGGGATTGCCTGGTTAAGACCGAATGTAAGGTTAGTCCACTCGCCTTCGTCGTCGATGCCAAGCTTATGCTCCCACACCGCCAATTGGGCGAATATTTGCTCTTCAAGCTTTTGGCGGCGTTGGTCGCCGAACCCCCGACTCTGGCGAACTTGAAGCTCATGTGCCTCCTTGATCGCCAAAATCTGGTCGATAGGCCAACCCCTCCCGCCCTCCTTGTCGATAATGGTATGGTGAGTCGGACACAGCAAGATCAGATTGACATAATTGTCGAGCTGGTCCTCAGGATATGCTGGGTCGTGTCGTGGGCCTCCTGCCTTCGAGGACCGAATATGCGCCTCCTCTCCTAGAATCAGTCCTTGCGTTGCGAGCGCGCCTGCTTCCTCGTCGCCTGCAATGGCCGTCAGGGATTGATTGCACCCCTGCCAGGCGCAACAATCTCCGGCTCGGCCCCAGAGCAGCTTTCGAGCAAGGGTGTTAATTGCCATGCGCGGTATCATCCCATGAGTTCGGGCGGAACAGTAGGGTGAGTATTTTCTCTACGCTTGGTCCGCGATAGGTGCAACTGGCGAACGCACTCGATTCGGCTCTTTCGGATGCGCCTGGCTCTTGACGCGCTAGGGTCGATAGCTACTGACAGTGCCGGACGCGCTCGCGGCCCCCGCGGGCGGCAGATGCTGAACACGTGACGGGCCTCCGAACGCCGCGCCGACCCCGCCCTACCACAGGCGCAGGCGGAGGAGGTGATCCGGGAGGCGTGCAGCCGGCGGGACATACGGTCACGAGGAGTGCGATCCACTCCGTTCTCATCGGCCTGAAGTACAGCGGGGTCGACTGGCGGGAAGCACGGCACGACGCGGGGAACCCTCGCCTCGGAGCTCGCTGGCAACGTGCTGCGGCTGACGGTCAACGCTCGGATGGAGTTGTCAGAGGCGGAACGGGCCGCGGTACGAGCGTCGATCCAGGACGAGCGCTGAACAATGCTCGGCCCGCAGCGACTCGACCAGATCCCAGTGCGCTTATCGGCCAGATCCGGATGGTAATCACGGCGGCACAACACGCGATCCGGCGAGGTAACGTCGCGTTGGGTCACGAGGTGATCCTCGCGCAGGAGTCAAGGCGGACTGCCCTCGGCCGTAACTTTCCAATTGCGTTGGAGATGCCAGCCGTCTAGGGACCTGCGATAACTGTCAGAGATCAACCACGTTATGCCCTCACTCAGCCAGCGACGGTGGACGCGCGGGGAGCGTAGCGGCGGGCCTGTCGTGTCTGCTGCCTCCGATGGCCGGGTTGGCGACTCGCGCAGCGGCCGATGCACGAGAAGCCAGTCGCGCGATCGCAACTGTCCAGCCATCGACGGAACCTGCTCCATCGCTCTTCGGGGTGAAGCGGCTACTGTAAGCTCGCGTCAACTCGGGGGAGGACATTCAGTGGTGAAGCTCCATGTCGATCTGCAGCTGTTCGGCAATGCGGCCCTGAGCGTGCACAAGTCTCCCGATGAGCTGCTGAAATCAGGCGCTTGGCGCGTGGCTACGGGCATCTCTACTCACCCCTACACGACCGGAGAGGGCCGGTCATGACCGGGACGTGGGAGCGTTGCGTCCGCGAGGTGACGCTGGCGGCGGATCCGGAGACGGTTGGTGCATTGAGCGGAGGGTGGAACAACCTCTCCACCTCGCTGGGCCATCTGAGGGACGCGTTGGTCGGACGGTCGTTTGTTGGCCCGATCGCGCCCGGTACCGAGCGCCCGCATACCGATGGCCTCCCCGGCATGCTCGCCGGCTGGAAGGGCAGCGGCGGAGACGCCTACCGGGAGCACCTGAGCGGCATCGGCCGGAGCATCGAGGACCTGACCACCACCGCGAGCAACGTCAGCGGTGCGTTGTCGCGGATCGAAGGTGACATCCGCAAGGCGGTCGCGAGAATTCCGATTCCGTTGGGGGACGACTTCGGCATCAACGAGTGGAGCTTGCCCAACGGCGGCGAGCTCGATGGTGCTCAGGACGGCGAGAGCGCCTCGGCCTTTCTCTCCGCCTTGCGCAAGGACTACCAGAGCGACCCGACGTCGTACGCCGACGGCGCGTTCCGTGAGAAGGCCGACGACCTGGAAGCGACCATGAAGGTCGACGGCCAGGCAAACGACAACAAGCGGGGTGGCTTCTGGGACACCAGCTCACATCTGAACAACTGGTACCGCGACAACCAGCAGGCGGCCAACAGTGCTGCCGCTCCACTGAGCAAGGCGATAGAGGTCGAGCGACCGCGACTCGTCGCGCCGGGAGCGAACGATGTCACAGGTCACGACGAATACCGTCCACGAACTCCTCCGGCCGGTTACACCCCCGGCGGCACGGAAGGTGCATCTGTCGCTACCGGCTCCGGTCTCGGTGGCAGCTCTGGTCTCGACAGCACGGGCATCAGTGGCAGCGCCACTCACGGCGATAGCCACTCGGCCGCGGCTAGCGCCGCTCACGGCGGTGGCCACTCGGCCGCGGCAGTGCCGTCCACCGCTGGCAGCTTCGGTAACGACATCACCGGCGGCGTTACAGGCTCGTACACCACACCCTCGCCGCGCGTCGACGCCCCCGGAGCTGAGCTCGGCCTTGGCACCACCAGCCTGGCAGGGGCCGGTGCTCCGACCACCGTCGGCGGCGGCTACAGCGGTTCGGCGGGCCTGGGCCTTGGTGGCCATAGCCCGCTCGGAAGCCCGCTCGGAGTTGGTGGCGGGCTCGGGCTCGGGCCTGGCTCGCCGAGCGGGGTTGTTGGAGGCGGTCTCGGCGCCGGAGGTGCGGGCAGCCCTGTCGGGGGTGGCGGGATCAGTGCGGGCGGCATCCCCGGCATGGTCGGCGGTGGCAACGGCAGGGTGCCGCCGGTGACGAGTGCAGCCAGGGCGGTGCGTAACGCGACCGGTGCCGGCGCGGGTAGTTCGCGGGGTAGCGCCGGTGGTTTGCTCGGCGGCACTGGCGGCGGCAGTGCCGACGACAACGACGAATCCGGTCCCGGGTCGTCGTGGTTGACTGAGGACGACGAACCGTGGCGTGCCGACGACACCGGTTCTCCGGGCATCCTGCGATGAGGACGGGCAGATGAGTGTGAACGATGGTTTGCTCCGGCCTGTCGCGGCGTGTGTGCTGGCCGTACTCCTGACAGGCGTTGTCGCACAACCTGCCGTTGCCGCACCTCAACGCGCCGAGCAGTGGTACCTGGACGAACTCCGCATCGATCAGGCTCACAAGCTGTCGACTGGACGTGGAGTCACGGTCGCCGTGGTGGACAGTGGCGTGGACGCCAGCCACCCGGATCTGCAGGGACAGGTGCTGCCCGGTGGTCGAAGCTACGGTGCTTCCGGCGACGGCCGCGCCGACGAGGACGGCCACGGCACCCACATGGCCGGCATCATCGCAGCGACGAACGCCGCCACCGACGGCGTGGACGGAATCGCCCCGGGCGCCAGGATCTTGCCCATCAAAATCAAGAAGGGTAAGGGTCCGGCTAGCGACCAGGCGCAGGCCCAGGGAATCCGAATGGCCGTCGACGGTGGTGCCACGGTGGTCAACGTGTCCGTCGGAGGGCCGGGCGCCGCCTCGCCGGAGGAGGAGCAGGCCATCGCGTACGCCCTCGAACGCGACGTCGTCGTGGTGGCCTCCGCCGGCAACACCGCCAAGGGGGAGAGCGCGGTCATCTCGCCGGCCAACATTCCAGGCGTGATCGCGGTAACGGGCACGACCCGTGGGGGAGCGTTCTGGTCCGGTTCGGTACAGGGGCCGGAGGCGGTGGTGGCGGCCCCCGGCGATGGCATCCTCAACATCGGCCCGGACCATGGGTACGGGTGGGGGGATGGCACCTCAGACTCTGCGGCGATCGTCTCCGGCGTTGCGGCGCTGGTCCGGTCGAAGTATCCAGACCTGAGCGCAGCGAACGTGATCAACAGGATCATTCAGACGGCGCACGACGCCGGCCCTGCGGGCCGCGACCCGCAGTACGGGTTCGGCCGAATCGACCCGGTGGCCGCGTTGACGGCAGATGTGCCAGCTGTCTCCCAGAACCCGTTGCTCGGTCCGGCGGCCTCGGCCGACGCCACCGCCCAGGCAGCCGATGACGACACCTTCGACGTGACCAAGTACGGCGATCAGGGCGGCCCCAGTGATCAGCAAGTTGCCGTGATCGCTGTCGGAATCGGTGTGGTGCTGCTGATCCTGCTGGCCCTGGCGATCTTTCTGATCCGAAGCCGTCGCCGTCGCGGCCGAGAGGTTGATGTTCGAGCAGAAGCGCGGGACGAACGCCTCGATCGAGTCTCCTCTGGTGGCTACCCGCAGCAGCCGCGGTGAGGCCTGGGCTGGTAGAAGCCACTCGGAGCTGACGTTGCCTCGCACGGCGATGGCATATTGGTCTGCGGCGATCACTGAGGGCGGCGGGCCGGTGACGCCCGTTGGTAGGGTCGTCGCCATGATGGCGCTCGACGGGGGCGCGCCGGTCGGGTGCTCGCGGGAACCCCGATGGCGACGGTCCGCAATATTGTCCGGAAAGGATCGGTCCGATGATCCCCGGATCGCGTAAGGCACCGGACGCCGGCACTGGCCCTGACATAGACGTCTACTCGCCGGACCGCTCCGTTCGCATTGCCGCGACGAGTCGGGGTGACATCGCGGTCGAGGTCGATGGACTGCACCGGCATACGGAGGATTCGCTGGCCCGGCAGGTGCGGGCCGCGGCCAGGGTCGCGTTGGCGTCACTGCAACCGCCGGTACGCGACGTGGACCCTTCCGTGAACGAGCAGCGGTCCGGTTGGTGAGCCGTCGAATGAGCAGAAAGATGTTGGCCGCCGTGGCTGGCGTTGTCGTCGTAGCTCTCGCGTTGCTCGGCGCCTGGCGGTGGGGGCCGTTCGGCGAGGATGAGGCCGTTCCCTCGTGCAGTGAGTTGGCTGAGGCCCTGCCGAGCGTCGTCGAGGGAGCGTGGACCCTGACCCATGCTGAACCAAACCGCGAGTCCAGCAAGTCTGTGGCCAGCTGCGAGTTCGACTACTCGTCGGCTGACCGTTCGTACACGGGCACGATCGCTGTGAGCCTCACCCAGAGCGACGACGAGGCGTATCTGCGCCAGACGGCCGCCGAGGGACCCTGCAACGGCGAGGCGGTTCCGTATCCGAGTGCTGCCAAGTACCGGGTCGCGCGTTCCTGCGTAGAGAAGATCAACGAGAAGATCTTCGCGGGCGTGTTCGTGGCCTCAGAGGTCAGGTACGCGCACGTCTACGCGGACTTCAGCAACCCGGGCGCTGCGGTCGAGCAGGTCGTCGCGTACGCGAACACCAGCGCGCAGCGCATCACCGACCGGGCGATGACGCTCACGTCGACCGACTAGGAGCACGCCGTGGGCAAGCTGGAGCGCTACTTCGCGGACGTGGCCCGGATCAGGGCCGAAGGTGTCTCCGCCAATGGTTGGGTGACGGTCGTTCGGGACCACGACGCCGATCTGAAGGTCGAGATTCGGCCCGGGATGCTGCGTCGATGCAGTCCAGACCAGGTGGCGTCCGAGATTCGGACGGCCCTGCTCGCGGCAGTGGCGGATCACCGGCGGCAGTACCGCCAGCTGCGCATTGACTACTTCGGCTCGCCCCTCGGCGCGGAGCTGTTCACGCCGGTCGAGCCGACACAGGGGGAGAGGCACGGGGGATGACCACGGACACGTCGGCCCTGCGGGTCGAATCACGGGCACTGGTGGCCTTCGGCGTCGAGCGCTACGAGGACGCCGTGACCTACAGTGCTGTTCGCCGCTACCTCGGCGACGTCGGTGCGGTCCCGGTTGCTGCCTGGGGCACGCTCGAGGGGATATCCGACAAGCTCAACCGAGACTGGGCGACGGCCCTGGGTAGCAGGCTGTCGGAGGCGAACATTGCCCGTAACGAGATGGAGCGCATCGCCGACGGGCTGATGCAGATCGCCGCCGACTACGAGGGCACCGAGTTGGACGTCACCACGAACTTCGACGTGTTCAACCGGGACCTGGGCCCATACCTGCCGCTCGGCGACGGCTACGGCAGCAGCGTACGGGTGCGTCCGGGCGGTGCTGGCATCCTTTCCCAGCCACGCGAGCGTCACCTCCCCGGCGACGAGCCAGTATTGATCATCCCGGAGGGCAACGATCGGCTGGGTGCCACCCGCAACGAGAGGTTGCCGCGCACGCGCGTGGTCGAGGAGCCGATCACCATCGGCAGCACCGACGGCAACAACCTGGGCTTCTCCGGCGGCCGGACCACCCACTACGAGAACGGTGAGGGCGACCAACTCGACACGTTCATCCACGAGCACCGCGACACGCTGCTCCAGCTGGAGGCGATCCTGATCGAGCTGGGCACCGGCCAGCGCCTCCCGCTGAGCGACCTGATGGTCCACGCCTGGCGCTCCGCGCCCAAGCTAATCTGGAACCGCGCCGACCTGGTGCACTCGGCCGCCGGCACCTACGCCGAGCTGCGCGCCGAGATGGACGGTGAGCTGAAGAACCTCAAGTTGTACTGGGAGGGCAGCGCCTCACAGGCGTTCAGCCAGTACGCCGAACGCGCCTCGGCCTACCTGCTCCAGCTCGAGACCCAGACGCGGTGGCTGGCCGAGGAGGGCAAGAAGGCCGCGAGCATGTTGGAAGGCCTTCGCAACGCGTACGCGGGCCTTGGTTACCAGCACATCGGCAAGCTCATCGAAGCCCTCAATGGCTACATCGAAGCCGTCAACGGCCTCTTCTCGTCCTGCTCGAACCCGGAAGCGGCCCTCTTGGCCGTGGTGAAGGACTTCGTGACCTTCCTGCTGGACGCGGAGCGCCGGCACGTCGAAGCCATGTCAGACCTGATCAAGATCGACGAGCAGGAACGCAAAGAACGCCCCGACCTCGGCACCCGCGGCCACAACACGACGCCGTTCCCGCAGGCCGAGGTAGGAGCCAACGCCTGGCTGGACGGCGGCAAGTGGGCTCCTCGGCCGGACCGTCCAGCCGTCTGAACGAGCGGGAGGATGTGGTTCAGGGCCGCTGCTGATTCTCACCCGGTTCTGTCGGATCTGCCCGTTCAGGTGGCGGGCCGGTGCCGGTATGCAGATAGGGCAGCAGCACCAGCCGCAGGCACAGCCACCAAGCGTAGACGGCGGCGGTACCCCATGCCTGAGCATCGGTGAGCAGTCCGTGCGCCAGTTCGTTACGGAGGTTCGGACCGAGTTGCTCGCATAGCAGGGCACGTAGCTCCAGGGTCCAACCCGCCCCGAGTAGACGCTCGGCGTCAGGCATCTCCAGCAGCGCGCTGATGCTCTTTTCCGACTCGATGCCGTGGTCGTCTACGAAGAGTGTGAAAACTCCGTGCGTCTTGAAATGGTGGCGTAACAGCTGCTCGACTTGCGGCACCAGCAGCGCGATGGCCGACGGGAAATCTCCGGACAGTCCGTGCCACAAACCACGCGCCCACAAGTACTCGCGCTCGGGCGGAACCAGCGGCGAGTCGGTGCAGATCTCGGCGAGGAAGGCGAGATCGAAGCGGTGTTCCAGCAGGAGCATCTCAAGCGCGGGGTGGATTACAGCTTGTGTGAGGAGCCCGATGCGCCACGTAAATGATCGGACCACATGAGCGAAGACCTCGTCATCGGTGATCGTCTCGGTTCCGCTGCCGTTGCGGGTGGCGACCTTGCGGGCATCAGCACTGAACGTCGAGCTGCCAAAGAGCCGCGACAGGCTGCCCTGCAGCTGCGAACGGCCATCGGCCATCAGTGCTGCCGGATCACTGATTGGCAAGAAGCCAGCGAGAGTGACGAGCGCCTCGAAGCGTGACTTGCCGGTGACCGCTCGCTGCGTCTGCTCTATGTAGCGAGCGATATCGATCGGATCCGACTGAATGCGGACCATCTGTTCCAGGGTCAGTTCACGCGCGTCGCGCAGCTGCTCGCGTAGCTGTGCGAGCAGCGCGTCGAGGCCGTGCGCGGCACGGTACGCCCGCGGGATCCCACGCAGGGTTGCAACGGCCTTTTCGAGGAAGACTCCAACCGTGAGAGCGCCACGGTCCTCGCGCAGCCGCTCGGCGGCTTCTTCTACGTAGGCCAAGGCGACACGATGCACGCAAGCATGAGCAAGTTCAGTCTCCCCTGATCGCATGAACCAGTCGGCTGCTGCGCGCTCGTAAGCACGCTGGAGCCGATGGTTGCCGCTGACGTCGGCGGCGACGACCACGAACCGGTCGGCCACTTCACGAGCGTGCGTCCGGGCGGTCGGTCGGATCAGTGCGAGTAGCGCGGCGACCTCAGTCAGCATGAAGCCGGCGCCAGCGTCCTCCACGCGCAAGAATCCGACTAGATCCGCCGCGATTGCCTCTACTGCGGGGCGCCCCGGCATGCCGCAGCGTAGTGAGAGCTCCAATGCGCGGCGCCAGCTGTCACGGCCGAGGTGATACCACGTGCCGTGGTCCAATGGATGCGCGCGGTAACTTTCGACAGCGGTGGCGAGTAGCTCGCGCTCGCCCCGGTTGCCATACGTCCATGCGATGTCCGCGACCCTCGCCCTGAGCGCCGGGGCCTCGATCAAAGGGACGAGCCGCGCCAGCAGTTGCAAATCCGCGTCTTCCAAGTCGGATGGAGCGACCGAACGGCCCTCTCCGAATTGGAAGACAGGCACGTACGGCTCATTCCAGTTCTCCGGGACGAGCATTGGCGAGGTGGCCTTCGCGAGCACGTCCAGAACCCGCGTGCGGATGCCTTCCTTACCAACCTCGGACTCGGCCTGCGCCTTTAGCCGTGTCAGGTCGATCGAGAGCTGGAGATGGTCAAGTGACGGGCCAGCGTCACTGCTATCGTCCCCCAACGCGGCTGCCCACCAGGCCGGGTCGATCGGCTCGGCCGCAGTATCGCCGGGCGGAGCAGTATTGGTCACTGTGGTCCTTGATCCTTCAAGTTGATGGCGAACCGTGTTCTCGCCCCGGCACCTCGACCGTCATCGTCTCGTGACGAACGATTTGCCGCAATATCTTTCTAGCGTCCCACGATCGGCGCGTCAGTGGTCACCGACAGGCGGCGAGTGCGAACGGGCCGTTCGGCGACGGCTCCTCACGGCGCAGTGGCGCTGTGGATTCACCTGCTGCTAGGCGGACGCGTGCCACTGCAAGATCCACGCAACAATCTGATGCCCGGCAATCGGGCGAGGAGCGGGAGCGGGAAGCGCCACAGCGGCATCTGTGCGCGTCCGGCTCATTCCCAGGTGACGGTAATGGGGTGATGCGAGCGGGCCAGGACGAACCGTCCGACCGTGGGGTCCGGCTCAACGGGAGCGTCAGGAATTCCGAAGCAGACTCTCCGAGAGCGGTAGGTGGCATTCCAGGTGCGGATCTCCGCGCTGACGTGGTGTGCGAGGTCCCGCCCGGCGGGCCCGTGGCCGATGACGCCCACCTCGTAAAGTCTGCTGCCGTCTGGCCTGGCCGGCGTCGGCCTGGTCGTGAGGTAGGCGAGGTCCGCGCCGCGAGTGGTCGCCATCGCGCCCCACCCGAACATCGGCGTGACGACACCGCGTTCCACGGCCGTGGGTTGCACGTTCATCCGCATGATGGCGTTGTCGAGGCGGCAGGCCAGCCAAAGGTCCATCCACTCGTACGGCACCATCGGCGGGAAGAACACGTCGGTCCAGATCTTGCGACGCTCGGTTTCGAGTACGCCGGCGAGTGCCGCGGCATCAACGTCCTGATCGTTGTGCACCTGCAGGATCACGTCCTGCTCTGGGGTAAGGGAGACGAGTCGGCCGGCGTCGTCGCCGATGCCGCGCAGCGGCGTGAACACGGCCAGCTCACTGCCCTGGTCACGCCAGCCGCCGTCGGACCTCTCAAAGATGATCGAACGCGACGCCGCGCCCCGTAGGCGTAGCGGGACGACGAGTCGTCCGCCGGCGCTGAGCTGCTTTAGCCAAGCCGTCGGTGCCTCATGGGCACCGACGGTCGCGATGATCCGGTCGTAAGGGGCGCCCTTGGCGTAGCCGAGTGCCCCGTCGCCGTGCACCACGTCGACGTTGGTGACGTCCGCTGCTGCGAGGTGTTTGCGCGCCTTCTCGACGAGGTCCTCGTCGACGTCGATCGTGACCACACGTCCGGCGTCACCGACGATGGCTGCGAGGAGGGCAGCGTTGTAGCCGGTGCCGGCCCCGACTTCCATGACTCGCTGGCCGGGGCGTACGGCGAGCTGTTCGAGCATCATGGCCACGATCCGCGGCTGTGAGGGCGCGCTGATCGAGGTTCCGTGGGCGTCGGTCTTGGCGGCGACGGTCTCATCGGCGTACGCCTGCCGCATCGGTACGCCGGGGAGGAACAGGTGGCGCGGCGTTCGGCGCATCGCAACCTCGACGGCGGATATGCGATTGATGTCCTCGGCCACGGCAGATCACGCCTCCTCAATCCGGCTGGCGTGGTCTGACCGCGCGCTCTTCAGACCGGACCGGCGCAGTGGCCAGAGTCGTGGCCCGCTGGGCAGGTACAGCGGCAGCCCGGCGACGTAGCCGTGGGAGGTCAGGAAATCCCGCGCGCGCTCGTTCGTCACCACTACGTCGACTGGCAACCCGCGTTGGTCGACGACCTGGTGGTGACGGGCGAGCAGTTCGGTGCCAACGCCCTGCCCGCGGCAGTCGTGCGCCACGTAGAGCCGTGCCAACCAGTGATGGGGCGCGTCGGACTGATAGCTGTTCAACAGGGCGCTGAGCTGCCGGAACCGAGGCATGCCTCCCCTCGTGAAGGCACCCAGGTGATGATCCGACAAGACGGGCGCGTCGTCGGCCGGATGACGGCGCCACACAGCCACGCCGCTCATGTCCGGCAACACGTCAACATCGCCCCACTCGACGGCGTGGTCGACCTCCATCGCCAGCAGTCCCTGGAAGACGCCTTGCCGCTCGGCTGGGTCGGGCACAAGCCACTCAGCCACCGGGTCCTCGGCGAGACCTCGGGTCAGCAGAGCGGCTATCGCCGCTACATCGCTGGGCTGAGCGGGTCGTGCGAGCAGGGTCGACACCGCGGGGGTCACCTGGCACTCCGGCGCGGGAGCAATCCACTCCCGGCGAAGCCCTCAGGCCGGGCGGCATTCGGTTGCCCGCGCCACATCCGCCAGATCGTCGGCCCGGTGGTGGGAAGGATCATCGGCGGTCCCGCCCGGTACCCGAGTCTGACGTACAGCTCGCGGTTGCGGACGTTGCTGGCCTCGAGGTACGCGGGCATGCCGAGCGCGTCGAGCTGGCGGTGGTGGTGGCTCAGCAACGCGGCGCCGATCCCACGGTTCTGCTGCTCGGGGTTGACGGCGACGTAGGCGAGGTAGTGGTGTGGCTCGCTCGGGTGATATGCCTCGAACACTGCGTCGAGAAGAGCGAACTTCGGTGCGTACACCCCAGTGGCTGCTTCCAGCGAGGCAGGGTGCTCCAGCGATCCCTTGGGCGAGCGTTCGGGGCGCGGGTACCAGATCGCGACGGCGGACAGGTCTGCGGTGGTGTCGACGTGGCCATTGTCGAGGGCGTGGTTGAGGGCCAGCTCGAAGTACCTCCGGTAGACGGCCCGGCGGTCGTTGGGGTCAGGGACCAGCCAGTCGGCGACGGGCCCGTCGAAGAACGCCTCGGCGAGAACTGGAATCAAGCCTTCTGTGTCGCCTAGGGTTGCCTGGCGCATCGTCACGCCGGTGCTGATGTCGGTCATTGAAGCTCCTGGCAGGGGTCAGGCCGGTTGGCGGACGATGGTCGGGCTGCGGAGGGATGCGGTGGCGCTCTCCGGGCCGAGGCCGATGGCGCTGTAGACGTCTGGCTTGGCCGCGCGGAGGATCAGCGCCCAGGTCGCGCCGATGAGGGCGACGATGGCGTACGCGGCCGGAAAGAGCCAGCGCAGCGGCGAGTGCGGATGAACACCCAGGAGGGTGTCGAACTCCTGCAGAGTGACGACGAGGATCGCGGTCAGCGCGATCGTAGCGATCAGCGGTGCGACGACGGCCCGCCACGGCCCCTCGCCGTGCCTGATGCGGGCGAAGAAGCTGACCACCGCGGCAGAGGTCACGGTCATCAGGGCCAGGACACCGAGACCACCGGTCACGGTGACCCAGAAGAACAGGTGGACGATCGGGTCGGCATTCGCCGCCGCGTAGCCGATGAGTACGACCACCGCGACGACGCTCTGGATGATCGAGCCGATCTTCGGCGCGCCGGTGCGACGGCTGGTCCGACCCAGTGCGGCGGGGAGCACCCGCTCACGCCCGAGGGCGAACAGGTACCTGGCCACGGTGTGATGAAACGACAGCAGCGCGGCGAACAGACTGGTGATGAAGAGGATCCGGCCGATCGTGACGACGCTCGTGCCGAGGTGCGGTGAGACGAGGTTGAAGATCAGGTCGGTCCCGTCGGCCCGGGCAGCGTCCACGATCTTGTCGGGGCCGGTGGCTACGGACATGGCCCACGCCGACAGGCCGTAGAGCAGGCCGGTGAGCGCCACGGCGATGTACGTGGCACGCGGTACGGTCCGTCGGGGGTCCTTGGTCTCCTCGCTGAAGACGACGGTGCCCTCGAAGCCGACGAAGCCCGTGATCGCGGTTACCAGTGCCGCACCAATCCCGGCGGCGAAGATGTGCGACGGGGCGAGGGTGTCGAAAGCGACCGTCCCGCTGGCGGGGTGGCCGAGCATTACCGCGTCGAAGACGAGGGCGACGGCGCACTCGGCGACGAGCATCACCGCCAGGACCTTGCCGTTCAGGTCGATGCGCAGGAGACCGAGCACGGCGACGATGGCCCAGGCGACCAGCGCGCAAAGCCACCAGGTGGTGTCCCAGCCGTACCGGCTCTGCAGGAACTGGGCGAGGACCGCGCCGAACCCGCCGTACAGACCGATCTGCATGGCGTTGTAGGCCAGTAGCGCGACCATGGCTGCGGCGACGCCGGCTGGGCGGCCGAGTCCGTGGGTGACGTAGGTGTAGAAGGCACCGGCGTTGACGATCCGCCGGGACATGGCCACGTAGCCGACTGCGAACATGGCGAGTACGGCGGCGACGACCAGGTACGACACGGGTATGCCTGTCACACCGGTAACGGCGTACCCGGTGGTTGCTCCGCCGGCGATGACGGTGAGTGGCGCGGCTGCGGCGATCACGAAGAACACCACGGAGGGGATCCCGAGTCGGCCGCGCGCCAGGACAGTTGTGACCGTGTCAGGTCTCGAGTGAGGCATGGGTTCTCTTTCGTTCGGGGTGATCTGTGCACGCACGTCAGGAGGTGCGGTGGCTGAGAACGCCGGCGCCGATGACGCTGCTGAGGTCGGCGAGGAGGTCGCGTAGCGGTAGCCACGATTGGTTGACCAGTTGGCGCAGGTGCGCCTGAGCGCTGTATGGCGCGCCGTCGAGCAGGGCTGTGTCCAGCTGGGTGTGCAGCGTCAGGCCGGCCAGCGCGATGTCGAAGTGGTCGAGCTGGCGGTAGTTGCGCACCTGCTGAGACAGCCGGGCCCACGACCAGGCGGCAGTGTTGATGTCTGTCGGGACGTAGACGGTGCGCTGCCGCCAGAGCCGGCTGACCTGCGTCTGTTGAAGGAGCCCGACCTGCCACATGCGTGTGGCGACCTGCTCGTAGGCGGTGGTGGCTAGGAAGGCCAGCCAGGTTCGGGTGTCGGTGTGCTGTGGCTGCGTGATCAACTGGTCGAGGACGAGGTGTTGCAGCCAGTCCTTCGGCGGGAAACGCTGGAGGACTTCGACCTTCCCGTGCTCGAACGTGATGCGGCGTTCGTAGTACAGCTCGACCATCAGCGCGGCGGCGAGGCCCGAGGCCAGTGCCGTGTCGAAGAGGCGGGGCCGGCCAGTCTGGTCGTCGTGCGCCATGTAGAAGAATTCGTCGGCGATGCGAGGGCTGACTGCGGCAGCGGTACCGATGGCTCTTACCGGCCGACGCGGCGGTGCCGGCTCATTTTGGGCGGGCATGGCCTGCTCATCGGCTGCGTCAGGTGGTCTGTTCACCGCGGCTCGCCTCTCAGAGCTGAGTTATCGGCGGCGGGCAGGAGCCCGAGCTGGCAGAGGAGGTGTCGACCCCCGGCGTGGTGGGTGAGCTCCTCCACGGCCCAGGCGTGCTGTGGGCATTCGCTGTCGCTGCAGTGGAAGCAGGTGCCGTCACCCATGTGCTGGAGCACCGTCAGACGGGCCGACTCGAAACGGTCGACGGGGCGGGCGCCTTCGTCGGTGCCGGTCACAGCGTCTCCGCAATCCGGCGCAGCGCGGCGACGCTGACGCGTAGCTCCATACAGGCCGGGTGTAGATCAACCTGTGGGTAGTCGCACTGGGGTTGATGGCCGCGCACCCACACCCACTCGTCGCTTAGGTGCGCGAGGTCAGTGCGAAGCCAGGCGACGACAACGTCGACAGGCGTGCCAGGGGTCAGGTCCCGCCCGAAAGACCAATCGTCGGGGCCGAGCCTCAGGAGGGTCCCGGGCTCCATGGCGGCCAGAGTGCGGGGGACGTTCACGATGAGAACTTCTCGCCGGCGCGTGAGCCGAGAGTGTTCTGCTGGTCGATGGGCGGCAGACCAGAACCGGCCCAGAAGGCGCGGTTTTCAGCGGCGAGCTCACGAGCTGATGGCTGATCCGGGCCACCCACGCCGGTTCGGTTCCATCCGCCGCGGTGACCGAACAGCGTCGCCGCGCCCTCGCAGTCGATGCCGAACGGCCGGTACTGCCGACCGTCCTGGGCCGGGACGAACCATTTGAATCGTTTCGCCACCGTCATCTCCCCTCAGTTGGTGGTGCGCGGCCGGACCCTCCCCGGCCCTGCCGCGCACCTGTCCGGCGGGTGCAGGGACCGTCTCGTACGGGGGGACGTGACGGGCCCTGCACCCTGCTCGACCGAGTGGTGCCGTCGCAGGCACCTGCCTCGGTGGATCTCGGGCGATCGAGCAACCGCCAAGTGGGCTGTGGCCGACCGGCGGATAACTGATTGCGAATCAACGATCACGGAATGCTGCACACCTGGGAATGCCGACCTCTGGTCCGACCTCGTGTACCGACCTCCGGTCCGACCGCGCTCTGAGCTGGACATTCGTGCCTGCACAGGGCTACAGCGAAGATCCTTCTCCCGTTTATCGGGGTTACATTGGGCTCACCGACCCGGTCGCATGGTCGGCGGCTCGAGATGAAGCCGTGGAGGCTGCCGGTGACCAAACCCAGTCCGCTTGTCCGACGGCGATGGCTTGGACGCGAGATCAGGCGCCTACGCAACGAGCACGGCATGACGGCCGAACCACTCGCACGCGCCGTCGGCTTTCCGCGACAACAGCTCAGCGCCTTGGAAAATGGGCACCTCGGTCCCGACATCGACCTGGTCAGCGCGATCTGTGACTACCTGTCCGTCGGCGCCAAGCGGCGGAGCGCCATCATGGAGGCCGCGACCGACGGCTGGGCACACGGTTGGTGGATGGCTGACGCGGAGCGGATGGGCACCCGGCAAGCCACCTACGCCGATCTCGAGAGCGGTACCAAAACCATTACCGAGTACGCCCTGGCGCTGGTGCCTGGCCTCCTCCAGACGACAGCCTTTGCGGACGCCCGGTTTCGGAGCGACCCGGCCCGTCACGCCGACACCTTCGACCCCGCAGCAGCCGTCGCCGCCCGGGCGTACCGGCAGCAACTGCTGCTCGCGGTCGACGGACCGCGCTACGACGTCGTGCTCGACGAAATCGCGATTCAACGCAGCGCCGCCGACCCGCACATCGTCGCCGACCAGATCCGGCACATCGTCGCCGTCTGCGCAGGACACCCAACCGTCACCGTCCGCGTGCTGCCGATTGGCGCCTCCATCAAGGGCCACAGCGCACCCAGGTCCGCGTACTCGATCTACCGCTACCGCGACACGCCGGACTCGGTAGCTGTCGCCGCCGACACGCTCACGAGTGATCTGATTTACACAGAGCCGGACGAGGTCCAGCCTTATCTGAGCCTGCACAGTCGGCTGAAGGCCGCCGCGCTTGCGCCCGACATCAGCGTTCACCTGCTCCGTGTCGCGGCGCAGGGCCTGTCACCCATCAAAGGAGTCTCCGCGTGACCCCGCGATACACGAAATGGCGTAAGTCCACCCGCAGCGACGACGGCAACTGCTTCGAGGTCGCCAACGCCGTCGACGGCACCATCGGTGTACGCGACTCGAAGGACGTCACCGGCCCGATACTGGAATTCCGCACGGTTACGTGGAGCGCCTTCACTGGCGGGCTCCGCGCCGGCGCGTTCTGCCGCTGATCCTGGCTCTGGGGCTGTCCATGAGCCGCTGGATCAGCTTGCGACATGCGAGCGTCGCGCTTCTATGGCGCAGCGTCAGCTGATCCAACAAGGATCTGGCTGGCGTGTGATTTGGTGGCGGGGTCGCGCGGCGAATGCTGGTGCTGGGATGCTGAACGTGAATGCCAGAGCGTCATCGCGCCATCACAGACTGATAGAGGCTCATGTGTCGTGGAGGTAGCTTGTGCCGCGCCACCCTGAAGCGATCATCGAACCGAATACTCTTCTCAGTGACGCTAGAAGGTCCTGGCCGTCGCCGAATCGGCGTGGTCAGCACATGTCGCGTGCTGAGCTTGCCGATGCCGTAAACAGTAGCCTTGACCGGCTTTATCCGGGCCGGGACATGACCGCCCAGTACGTCGACTCTCGCTGGGTCGGCAAGCTCGAACGCGGCGAGCACCGGTGGCCCAGTATCGAGCGCCGCGCTGCCCTCCGCGATGTGTTGACCGCCGCCAACGATGCTCGACTCGGCCTGTACAGCCCACGCCGTTCGGCTGACGCGATGTCCCAGCCCTGCGCTCTACTGCCGGAGGCAGCCACATCGCTGGCCGACTCGCGCGTCGATGACTCCTTCATCACCGGCCGGCCCGACGCAGTCGAGGTATGGCTACGCGAACTTCACCACCTCACACAGCAGGCCCACCCCTACGTAACCCCGCAGCTCGGTATCAAGGTCCGCCGACATCTCGAGATCCTCGACCAGCTGCAGAGCAAGGGCGGCCGATCGCCACTAGCGAGCATAGATGCCAGGTTGTCGGAGTTCATGAGCTGGATCGCTGACAACATTGGGGCCTCCGACGGCGGGTCGTGGTTGGACCGATCACAGCGCCGCGCGGGGGAAGCTGGGGACCAGCTGCTTGGCGCATATATCCTCATGCGCCAAAGCCAGCGCGCGCTCGACGACGGTGCCGTCCGCGCTGCGATCGAACTGTCCCGCCGATCACTCGGCCATCGCCCTGTGCCGCCCCGCACACACTCGCTGTGCTTGACGCGACTGGCTGAAGCGCTGGCAACCAGCGGTGACGACGACACCAATACGGTGATTGCTGCCGCCCGCCGTGCCCTCCAGCTAGCCGCCGACGACGGCGAGGACGAGTTCGCCAGCCACTGCGACCTGCGCTACGTCGCTGCCGCCGAGGCGCGCTGTCGACAATTGTTGGGTGACCCGCTCTCGGCCGTGGCGATTCTCGACGAACTCCTAGCCGGTGATGACGCGGTGCCCCTGCTCGACGCTGGCATTTGGTATGCCTACCTCGGCGAGTGCTACCTGCGCGACGACCCTGAGCGGGCGGCGAGTTACGGCATGAGCGCACTAGACATGGCTGGCAGGACTGGCTCATTTCGTGCGGTCCGGGCGTCTCAGCCACTCGCGATCGCGTTGCGCCAACACCGAACGCTCGCTCCCGTGAGGGCCTTCGTCGACGCTCATCGCATCGCGGTCATCGGTCGGTGACAAGATGGGTGCGTGGACCTGATCCCGATGACCACCAGCACGGAGGTTACTGCCCGCACACCCAGCGTTGCGGTGCTTCCGGTCGGCAGCTTCGAGCAGCACGGATCGCACCTGCCCCTGACGACGGACACAGTCGTCGCCTCAGCAATCGCGGCCTCCATTGCAGCGCGGCATGACGTACTGGTGCTGCCGCCGATCACTATCTCCTGCTCGCACGAGCACGCCGCCTGGCCCGGCACTGTCAGCATCAGCCATCAGACGCTGTCGGCCGTGGTCGAAGACGTCCAGGCTTCGCTGGCGGGCAGCGGGATCACGCGGCTGGCGATCGTCAACGGGCACGGCGGCAACTACGTACTTAGCAACATCGTGCAGACTGCGAACGCGCGCAACCCGGGGACGATGACGCTGTTTCCGAGCCGGGCCGACTGGGACCGCGCACGAGGCGCCGCCGGACTCCAGACTGACGGGCATCGCGACATGCATGCGGGCGAGCTGGAGGTTTCGGTTCTACTGCACTGCTGGCCGGAGGCTGTCCGCGCTGGCTTTGAACAAGGCGACCACTTCGCCGACGAGCGGGACATGCTCCTTGTCCACGGCATGAGCGCCTACACCAAAACCGGTGTCATCGGCCAGCCATCGGCCGGTACCGCAGAGAAGGGACGCGCGCTGCTCGACAGCCTGGCCGAAGCTTTCGGCCGTCACCTCACAGCGGTCAACTCGGAGCGTTCGCCCTAAGCATCGACCCCTGGCCCGCGGATCGCGTTCGCCATGCCTAACCTTGATCTCTGCTGGTCGTCTAGCAAGCTTCTATGTGCTGGATCGCGCCAGATCCCGCAGGCAACTTGGTCGAATCGGCACCGCTAATGTTGAGGATTGACCTCGCGCGGAAAGGTCGGCAGGGTTGGCAGGCCCCTACGACATGAAGAGATCGAGAACCTTCCCTGTGGAATCCCCCAGTTGCGCGACGCTTGGCAAGACGGCAACGAGGCCATCCCAGAAGGTCTTGAGCCGAGCTTTTCGGGGTCGATCGCGCGCAATTTCCTCCATGAATCCCTCAAGGTTCTCGGCGGCGTCCGAATTCCCCGATTTTCCGACATGATCGATGATGGCCTCGAGTGCCTTAGCGGTCTCCATGTCGGGGCCGGTGAATCGGTTCAGCGCGTTCTGGACGGTCGAGCGGTTGATAATAGTTGCGCCTGCTCCGACGTTAGAAAATACGTCGCCCACCAGGACCTCCCGGATTCGTGCTCGTTCGATATTAAGCCTGCCTTGTTCTATGATCAGCTTATCGACAGCGATATTCAAGGACGGTCCACGGTGTCGGCAGCCCCAGTAGCTATCTCCGCCCAGCGCGTCCATGATCTCAGACTCGTCAATTTCGCCATTTGCTACCTTGTTCAGCGAGAATGGGGCGTGCCGAAATCTTGATCGATGTTCGTCGAAGTCAGTGATGACGGTTCCGCCATGTCTATCGACGTAGGCCTCCAGCCATTCGAGGCGGCGGTCTAGGTCGCCGTTGACTCCAGGGCTGAATGGAACGTACGCTGCAGCGTACGAGGAGTGCTCTTCGTTCTGAAAATGCCTGGCCCGCCGGAATGAGACTGCCGCACTCGCGATTACAGGCAGCGGTGACTCGTGTAGAGATGGGCTGAATTCTTCGACTAGCAGGTAAAGCTGAGGCACGCCGGTGTAGTCGGCGTACAGCGGATTGAGAATTGTCGGTACAAATAACAGTCGCCCCACTAGGTTTCCGAATGCAGCGCCTTGATTTGCGATGTCGTCACTTACTTGAGCGCGTATATTATCAGGAAGTCCGATGGGTATGCCTTCATGGGCGACCCCCGTTGCGGACGCCGACATAAACCATAGAAGGCCTTGGTCAGTTGGTCGATTGCGTAGTCGAACGCATCCGAACCCTCCGTCTAGCATCGCGCTCTTGCCGGCGAGAGTGAACACTGACAGTGTTGGGTCCACTTCGCGCAATGCTTCGACTTCATGGCTATAAGCAGGATATAGGCGGTCTTGGGCCATCTCCCGGTTCGTCGTTCCATGCACGGTGTGAAACAATCCGGGCGAGCGCGGGAACCACTCCGAAATGGCGAAGCTGTCCAGCCTTACGATCGATCCGCTGCGAAGTTGTTCGCGGAACACTGCTAACCAGAATTCCTCATTAGTTGAGAACCTCGCATAAGGACGGCCGCCTGGTCCATTCTCACTCTTTATTAGGTTCGCGGTCTCCAGTTGTGCGTTCACCGCGACGTACAACTCCTCATTGCCGTCCAACAGGAGCGCGGACTGACGTTCTGGAGCTTGGTCGGTCATCGAGGACTCCGGGGCGTGTAAGCGCAATCTGTTGGAGCTGTATATCACACAGGCTCCAAGATCACGCGAGGCGTCCTTCGGTAAGATCAAGCATTGAAGTATGCCCGTCTACATGTGGAACAGCATTGGGATCCGGCGGGCAGTGAACGCCATGCGCCGGATGAACGGGCGGCCAGTGGCGACCCAAGCTAATGCATCGTTGCGTCGCGCGGCGGTGCTCGGCGCGGCCCTGAGCAGGTTAACCGTCCTGGCGGGTCAGCGCCATCCGCTATGGCCACAAGGTGGCCCTGCGCGTTGTAGAACCACTTGCCCGATACCAGTGGCAGTCTCGGCCTGCGGGCGAGAACAGTGTGCCGCCAAAGATCCAGAAGACGCATATCCGACAACGGATCCCCACCGTCACAGTCCACACCCATGCCTGCTTCCGTAGTGGCACCGCGACGGGCGGGTGAAGAAACGTCCTTGCCGGAAGTTTGGGCAGCTAAGCCTAAGATCGGACCGTAAGGTCAGACCATAAGTCGGCATTCCCAGCAGCCGCACACCCGCATGATCGGCGTCGACCTCGCCTCCGAGAAGCACTGTCTCCGCCTCGCCCGCGCCGTCGCCCACACCGCCCTCATCTGCGGCCGATCATGACGTCCGGACAGTCGCTCGCCGACGGGGCAGTTGGCACCACTCTCTGGCACCTCGAAGCCGGCAGGTGGGAGGCGGCATACGCCGTGCTCGAGGCGGCCTGCGCCGACGGTGTCAGCGCCACCGACAACGCCAGCCTCTACTACGGCGTACCCGCGCTCGCCTTTGTCCTCTCCGCCTCCAACCGGCCCGCGCTCACCCGGGCCCAAGCAGTCGCAGCCGCCGGCACCGCCACGGTGACCCGCCGACGACTGGGCGCCGCTCACCGCCGGATCGACCGACGGCAACAGCCCGCGTACGCCGAATTCGACCTCATCCGCGGCCTGACCGGCCTCGGTGTCGCCCTGCGCCGCATCGGGCACCTCGACCTCCTGCGCGAGGTACTGACCTACCTTGTACGACTTACCGAACCCATCGGCGCGCTCCCCGGCTGGTGGTGCCCACACGGCCCCAACCGCACCGAGGTGGCACCCGCCGGTGGTCACAGCAACCACGGCATCGCCCACGGCATCGCCGGCCCACTCGCGCTCCTGGCGCTCACCCTCCGCGACGGCACCACCGTCGACGGACACACCCAGGCAATCAACCGCATCTGCGGGTGGCTCGACACCTGGCAACGCCACACCAGCGCCGGACCGTGGTGGCCGCAAACCCTCACGCTTGACGACCTTCGCCGCGGCGACCCGAGCCAGCGCAGACCACTCCGACCATCCTGGTGTTACGGCAGCCCCGGCATCGCCCGCGCCCAGCAACTCGCCGCGCTCGCCCTCGGCGACACCACACGTCAACACCTCGCCGAGGGCGCACTCATCGCCTGCCTGAACGACCCGGCCCAGATCGGTCAACTCACCGACCGCAGCCTGTGCCACGGAACCGCCGGACTCCTCGCGACCACCCGTCGCGTCGCCGCCGACTCAGTGACACCCATACCCTTCGCGCCACTGCAGCGTCTCCACCGGCAGGCACCGAACGCGGCCGACGGACCCGCGGGCTTCCTCGACGGGGCGTCCGGCACCGCCTTGGCCGTGACCGGGGCCACGCGGACCTCATGGGATGCCTGCCTGCTCCTCTGCTAACCCGCCTACACGGATCGGACGGCACTCGTGGAACAGAGCCCCTGGAAGCAGGTGAACATCGCCTTTTCCAGCCCCCGACCCCAACCAACGGGAGAGGCAAGCCGTCGAACACCTTGCCGGCGTGCTACCGGTTGCCGAGGCCGAAGGCCTCATCAGCTCGTGGTGGTTCATTCGCAAAGGCCCGTGGCGGATCCGCTGCCTTCCCGCCACGTCCACGAGCGACCTGGCGCACCTGATGCTCACCGACGGCGTCACCTGGACCACCGACATCTACGAGCCAGAGATCCACGCCTTCGGTGGCTCCGCCAGCATGAACGCCGCCCACGCTCTGTTCCACCGCGACAGCCGCCACCTCCTGGACTACCTCAGCGACAACCCCGACGACCGGCGGGAACACGCCCTCATCCTCTGTACTGCGCTCATGCGCGCCGTTGGCCTCGACATCTACGAGCAGGGCGACGTATGGACCAAGATCGCCGATCAGCGCGGTGCATTGGCCAGCCCTGGACGCGCCCAGGACCCGCGATCGGATATTGACCTCACCGCCGACGTCCGCTGTCTCCTACTCGGCTCACCTCGCACGGGCGGCATCGCCAGCGGCTGGCTGAGAGCCTTCGAAGACACCGGGAAGGCGCTGCGCACCCTCCGTGAGTCGGGCAAGCTCACCCGAGGAATCCGCGGCATCATCGCGATGCACGTCATCTTCCACATGAACCGCCTCGGAGTCCGCGCGAACACCCAAGCCGCCCTCGCCCGCGCCGCCAAACAGGCGACCTTCGACGACGCATCCATCTAACGCGAGAGCGCCTGCTGGCGAAACTCTGTTCGCTCCGCCTCTGGATCTTTTGGCGACAACCTGCTGCACCCTGCGGACCGACCGTGTCACCCTCCGACCGGACCATAGTGAGCGCATCGTTGACCCAGTCGCGTGAGGCGCAGTGTTCGGCCTGGCCTTATCTACGGAGGTCAGGGGTCACCGATGCCCATACCGGCAGTAGCGCGAATACTCTCAGCGTGGTTCCGGCGTCCGTGGGGTTGCGGGGAGGGCTGTCCGCAGCCCACGGCAGAACCATCGAAGAGGTTGCCCTACCCAGGACCACGAGGCGTTCGTACCGTGGGTCGGCCGCCGCGAGGGCCGCGGCTACGGCGCCTCCGGCGGGGGTGCTCCGGCTCCAGGATGGCCGGAGGTCGTCCGCGGCCGCCGGCAAAGTGAGTGGCTGCGGTGAGGGCATCCTGTCTGACATCGACCCGGGCAAGCCGAGCAGGCCGCCGCCCGGCCCGCCAGCGTACGACCGAGGCGTCGAGGTTCGAGGGCCGTGGCGGACCGGGCGGCGGCCCGCTCCCCGATGGGCGGGTCGATGGCAGACAGGATGCTGGGTGTTCCTGGGTTGGCATGCGCCAAGTGGATGCCTCGAGCGACCTCCCTCAATCAGCGGTGTCAACGCGATCGAAGGATCGAATGGGAAGGGCCCGCTGACATGTGGAAGGCGAGCATCTCGGAGCCACGGCGGCCGGTAGACGACATTTCCGAACTACACGGTGGCGGACCGCATGTGCAGGGAGCCGTACCCGAGACCACGAAGTCAACCCCGTGGCGGGATCACCCCCACACGCGTGGGGAGCAGTGCTGATACGCCTTGTCGGCGAACGTGCCGTGCGGATCATCCCCGCGTGCGCGGGGAGCAGGCAAGCACTTCGACTGGTGGCGTGGCCAGGCGGGACTACCCCCGCGTACGCGGGGGGCAGGCGTCGGTACTCGCGCAACGCGTCGAGGGCGTGGGATCACCCCGCGTGCGCGGGGAGCAGGACATCGGTTTCAACGCCGGGTGGTGGGGTCCGGGGAGCACCCCCGCGTGCGCGGGGAGCAGTGGGGCCCGACCAGGCCCGACGCGCTGGTGAACGGATCACCCCCGCCTGCCCGGGGAGCAGGACTACTGCTCCTACTCGGTCGGCTCCGGTTCCGGATCACCCCCGCGTGCGCGGTGAGCAGGTCATCCGCGCGCACGTGCACGCGCTGGTGCGCGAATCACCCCCGCGTGCGCGGGGAGCAGGCGGCGGGGTGGACCCTGAACGGTAGCGGCCTGAGGATCACCCCCGGCGTGTGCGGGGGAGCAGTGAATGGCGGGGTCGGCGCCGGCCGCGTCAGCAGGATTACCCCCGCGTGCGCGGGGAGCAGCAGTGGCGACGCGACATGGCGCAACACCTCGGCGGATCACCCCCGCGTGCGCGGGGAGCAGGCCGCGAACCTGACGCGGGGCGCCGGCAGCCCGGGATCACCCCCGCGTGCGCGGGGAGCAGGGTCGACCAGGCCTTGCCCGGGCGTCGCGGGCGGGATCACCCCCGCGTGCGCGGGGAGCAGGGCGGCGGCGGCCTGCGCGATGTGGCCCGGCAGGGATCACCCCCGCGTGCGCGGGGAGCAGGAGGGCGACAAGGCTCGGCAGCGTCAGCGCTACGGATCACCCCCGCGTGCGCGGGGAGCAGCTCAGCTCGGGTGCTCTCGCGGCCGATCCGAAGGGATCACCCCCGCGTGCGCGGGGAGCAGGCCCTAGCCACCACCCCCGACGGGGTGACCTTGGGATCACCCCCGCGTGCGCGGGGGGCAGGCACTGGTCAAGACCGGTCAGGCTGGGGCCGCCGGATCACCCCCGCGTGCGCGGGGAGCTGAGAGGTACCCGCCGCGGGCGACGACGCGAACACGGATCACCCCCACCCGCGTGCGCGGGGAGCAGCGGGGTGCCTGGAACGAGCCCGACGCGGGTTCGGGATCACCCCCGCGTGCGCGGGGAGCAGGTAGCCGCTTGATCCGCCGAGGTCTGCCGAGCCGGATCACCCCCGCGTGCGCGGGGAGCAGATAGACCGCGCATTGAAAGCGGGGTCTGTCAGTGGATCACCCCCGCGTGCGCGGGGAGCAGCTGAGGATCGCGGGGATCTTGGTGTGTGCGCTCGGATCACCCCCGCGTGCGCGGGGAGCAGGGGTCGCGGTGCGGGCATCCGGGGAGCAGCACCGGATCACCCCCGCGTGCGCGGGGAGCAGTTCCGGCCCCTGGTCGAGCGCCCGGGGCGGATGGGATCACCCCCGCGTGCGCGGGGAGCAGGCGCTGGAGCGATGCGCACAGGTGTTCGACACGGGATCACCCCCGCGTGCGCGGGGAGCAGGCGTCGTCGCCGGCAAAGGTCAGCGTTACCTGAGGATCACCCCCGCGTGCGCGGGGAGCAGCAAGGAGAGGATCTACCCGTGGACGCGAAAGAGGGATCACCCCCGCGTGCGCGGGGAGCAGGAAGTTGGGCGGCATTCTCGCCCGGAAGCGCGGGGATCACCCCCGCGTGCGCGGGGAGCAGGGGATTAGTCAATTCGCTTGAACTCCAGTGCGCGGATCACCCCCGCGTGCGCGGGGAGCAGTATTCCGGCCATGCCTTCTGAGCCCGCCCACCCGGATCACCCCCGCGTGCGCGGGGAGCAGGCGAGGGCCTCTTCGATCGCCTCGACGTCGACCGGATCACCCCCGCGTGCGCGGGGAGCAGGTGACCAGCACGCACACCGGCCACGCCTGTTCGGGATCACCCCCGCGTGCGCGGGGAGCAGGGCGTCGTGCAGCGCGACGAGAAGGGGAAAGCCGGATCACCCCCGCGTGCGCGGGGAGCAGAGCCCGTGCAACTCGCCGTAGATCGCGCCCGCCGGATCACCCCCGCGTGCGCGGGGAGCAGCCGCCGCCGTAGACCTTGCCGAAGCCGACGCCCGGATCACCCCCGCGTGCGCGGGGAGCAGAGCGGCGCGGCGGTGATGTTGAGCGAGGTTGCGGGATCACCCCCGCGTGCGCGGGGAGCAGTCCGTGGGCTGCTCATGGGCTTGGAGTCGGGCAGGATCACCCCCGCGTGCGCGGGGAGCAGATGCTGGACATCACCCACAGCCTGTCCACGCCCGGATCACCCCCGCGTGCGCGGGGAGCAGACTTCCTGACCTGCGGCGCTATAGATCAACTCCGCCGTTTTCATTCACTAGGCCCGCAAGATCGTCTCACTTGGTCTTGGCTGAGGGAGTATGTCCTCGAGCGCAAACGACCCCTACTGCAGCGTAGTTGATGAGTCTCCCATTCAGCGACTAGCGACGCTTATGGCTGCCCTACCGGCGCGGGGAGGAGGTGAGGCCACGTACACCGGCGCCTAAGAAGCGGTAGCGAATCCGCGGCTGGGACACGAACACGTGGGCCGCACGTAGACGGTCTGATTAGGACGGGGGACCGAGGGTGCCGGCGGTCAGGACGTCGCCGATTTCGCGGGCGAGTGCGGCCCCGGTTGCTGCGGCCCGATCGAGTCGGGTCCGAAACTCAACAAGCTGGCAAAAGGCTTTCCCGTACGCCTGCTGCCGGTCTAGCGGCAGTACCGGGATGGCGAGCCGTTTGATATCGATGCGCAGGGCTCCGCTGCCGGTGCTCGATGAGCGACCCGCGACGCGCAGGTTGTCTGTGCGGGAGATGACGCCAGCGACAAACCACGGATCGAATCGGGCAGGGTCGACGCGGAGCAGCTGTACACCGGGTCCGAGCTCGGCGCCGACTTGCTCTGGAGTGGCTACTCGGGCGCTGATTTTGCGTCCGACAACTGGGATGAGGATGTCTCCGGCTTGTACTTCCGGCCCGGCGTCGTCGTCGGAGGCACGGGTCGCAGTGCCGGTGGCCGGGGCGCCGGTCAGGACGTCGGCTCCAGTCAGCACTAAGGCGCTCGCGGGAGTGTGGCTTGATCGGCTACGGGAAACCGCGCGATGTATGGACATGCCGCCCGACCGAAGTAGGTCCGCGATGTCGGCCTGGGGGGCGAGCCGAAGCGCTGCTGTGTCCACCTCTTGCACCGCTGGCAGGCTGCGTCGTACCTGTTCCAGTAGTTGATCGAAGTCGTCGATCTTGGCGATGATCTCTGCCGGGTTGGTGGCGAGTTCGTCGGGTCGGGGCAGGTAGCGCTGTGGCGTGAGGTCGACTTGGTCGTCGAGCACCTCGATTGCGGGTACGGCACGGTGGACGCCGGGCTCTTCGGCATATTGGCCGGACAGGTAGGCGCGCCAGGCGGTTCCCGCGAGGTCGGCGATGGCCGGAGTGGTCGGTGCGGTGGTGGTGTCGACAACGAGGAGGGCTCCGGCGTGTGGCTGACGCAGGTCGGGCAGTTTGAGTACCCAGATGTGCAATCCGATGCCGGTTGGTGGCATCAGACCGGCGGGTAGAGCGACGACCGCCCGTAGCGCTCCGTGGCGGACCAGTTCGGCGCGGATACGGCGGCCGGCTGGACGCATTGCGGCAGCCGGGGGCATGAGAACAACAGCGGTGCCGTCGGGGGAGAGATGGGCCAAGGCGTGCTGTACCCAGGCGAGTTCGGGCTCGGTGCGCGGTGGTAGCCCGTAGGTCCAGCGAGGGTCATAGGCGAGGCGATCGTGGCCCCAATCGTGAATGCCGAACGGGAAGTTGGCCACGACGACGTCGGCCCGCAGATCGGGCGTGGCGTCGGCGAGCAGGCTGTCGCCGATGTGTACGACGGGAGGGTCCGCTGCGTGCCCGGCACGCCTAGCGCGTATGTGGACGAACCAGAGCCGCAGCAGCGTGATCAGGGCGTACTGCGGGTTGATTTCCTGTGCGTAGCACCGGGTGACGCTAGCGTCTTGGAGTGCCCGGTCGGCGGCCATCCGCAGGATTGATCCGGTGCCGCTGGTGAAGTCGAACGTGTGGGCTCCGGTGCCGGCGAGATTCAGCAGCACTTCCGCGACGCCGTCCGGTGTGCCGGCAAGGCCGGAAAGCGAGTGAGCCGAGGCGACGTACTGGCTGTGCAGGTACTCGAAGGCGGACTCCGGCTCTTGTTCCCGGCTGAGTTGGTCGACCGCACTCAGCAAGGTGGTGAGCTGCGGTGTCCATTGCTTAGGCAGCACGTCGTCGACTAGCTCGGCCAGCCCGGAGTCGATTGCGCGGAGATGCGTGAGGAGCTTTCGTGGAGTAGGCAGACTGCCGGCGTCCGCGGGGCGGTAGGACCGGATGAGCAGGTACGCGCCGGCGATGCTCAGCGCATCACTGATCCGTGCAGCGGGCTGGTAGCTCTCGATGTGTCGCCAGGCCCACTGCTCAGCCCCAGCCTCATGGAGCCTGCCGTGACGACGAAGCCAGCTCTCAACCTCGCGCGCGTCAAAGGATGGGCTTGCTGCGGTGCCGCCGACGGGTGTCGGGAAATCGGCGTAGCGGCGACGCCAATTACTCACAGCGGCCCGGCCGACGTTGGCCAGCCGCGCGATGCCGCTCGCGGTCAGGGTGGCGTCGCTGGGGGCCGTCCTCGGCTCTCGGATCACCCGTGAACGGTACCATCAGGTTGGGTGTTGTGCACACAGTTCACAGGCGTGTACGTTGTTGATGGTTCGATTCACGACTGACTTAGGGGGCCCCATGCCGCGTCGTGGGCACAGCACGACCATCGGAAAGTTCGCAAAGCTGTACCAGAACCGTCGAGCGTCGGAGATCCGCGTGCTCGGCGAGATGCTGCGTCGCGAGCAGCGCACGCAGCCCAACCAGGGTCCGGAGGCGCGCGCTGCGCGAGAGGGCGTAGAAGCTCGCTGACCTGATCTGATCCGCCAACCCGACTATCGAAGGAGGACCATGAACACCCTTGCTCGCACCCACGTTGCTGGCAACTCCGTCCCCGACCTTTACGCCGGTCACCTACGTGCACGAGGGCGCACGGCGGTATCGCTGGGGCTCTGTGGGCACTGCCCTTCCGAACGCGTACGCGAAAGTGCGCCTTGACCCGGTCGTCGGCATGGCCATCGCGGACGCGTACATGGCCGCGCCCGTCCGAGACGATCGGGCCCGCACTGCGTACGCCGCGTTCTGTCGGGAGACTGTTCAGCAGTACCAATTCCTAGTAGGCCGAGTCGAGTTCGGTGGTCTCGGTTTGTCGGTGCGGATCGTCGACGAGGATCCGTACGCGGACGTTGGAACCATGGTCGAAGACGTGCGGCGACGCAGGTTGAACGTCTGGGCCAGCGCAGCCACGAGCAACCCGCACCCGTACCTCACCGACGATGAGAACGACATGTTCCGGGCGGTCCACGATGTCTTCGGGCATGCCGCGAGTGGCCGTGGTTTCGACCGGCACGGCGAAGAAGCGGCATGGTTGAAGCACGGCAGCATGTACTCGTCGCTGGCGCGGCGGGCCTTGACGACCGAAACGCGCGGGCAGAACTGTGCCCTGAACTTTCATTACCGCGGTGCCCGCTTTCCCGAGCAGAAGGCGGCACTGCTACCTCGGTGGTTCAGCGATCCGACTCTGCCTCGTGTCGCGAGGACTGCCGCGGAGCGGGGCGTTGTTTGCCGAGTCGCTTAATCTCCTGCTGAAGGTCCAGCACAGCGGCGTGCCCGGGTCCGTCGGCCCGGATGCGGTCCTGAAGCAGCAGGTTGAGCTGGCGCATGGCGCGGTCGTGCTCGCCAAGTGGTACGTGCGCGCGGGCCGCACGCAGTCGGAACTCGAAGACAGAAGGATCATCACTGCTCCGCTGCCGCGCGAGGTGGTCGGCGAGTTGTCGCCACAGTCGCGCGGCAGCACGGAACTCGCCAGCGGCGTGCGACTGCTCCGCCTGCGCGGCGGTCCGTTCAACATCGAACTCGGTCGGCTCAACGGGCGCAGCCATGGGGTGAGACTGGAGTGGTGCTCGCCCGACGATGGCGGCATAGGCCCGTACGGCCCCGGCGGGGTCATCAAGCACCCCCGGAATCGGCACCAGGTCTTGAGCGAGTGGGGCCAGCACGCTGTAGACCTCGGTGGCCGTGGCTGGTCGGTCCTGCGGGTGGTTCGCCAGCAGTGCGTGGACCAGGTCATCGAGCGCGGCCGGGGTCTCCGATCGTATGTGGGTCGGGCGTGGAGGTGGGTTGTCCAGTTGATGTCGCAGCGTGGTTGTGGTGGTGACCCCATCGAATGGCGGGTGTGCGGTGAGCAGGTCGAAGAGAGTGGCTCCGAGGCCGTACAAATCGGTGCGGTGATCGGTGGGCTCGCCGAGGATCTGTTCGGGTGCCATGTAGCCCACCGTGCCGAGACTTTGATCGCTCTGGGTGATCCGCGAGTAGCGGTCGTCGTCAGGGATGGCGGCCAGTCCGAAGTCGAGCACCTTCACGGCGCCGCTCTTCTCGAGCATCACGTTGCTCGGCTTGATGTCCCTGTGCACGAGGCCGATCTGTCGAGCGGCGAGCAGGACGCAGCTGATTTGAGCTCCGATGGCTGCTACCCAGCCGATTGAGAGTGGACCTTGCTCTGCTACGAGGTCGCTCAGAGAGATTCCGTGGATCTGCTGCAGGACGGCGTAGGGGCGGCCGTCGTGCTCACCAACGTCGTAGATGGCGGGCACACCGGGGTGATCGAGGCGTGCGGTCAGCAGGACCTCGCGGCGGAATCGTCGGACGACGTCGATGTCCGGCGTGGCGGTGTTGACGAATTTTACGATCACCGGACGATCGAGCAGAGTGTCCTGTCCCGCCCACACCTCGCCCATGCCCTTGTGTGCCAGGGGAAACCGACCCAGCCTGTACCGGTCCTTGAGGATCGTGCCCGCCGCCACGAGGCCCAGCATAACGGGCCTGGTGGCCTTGCCTTGGGCACCAACGCCGCCGGCAGCGAGCCGATCTGGTGAATATTCAGAACGACAGGACTCTTGCAAGCAGTGTTCACAAGGTGGTCTACTGGCGCTGCGGCCGGTTCGGGGCGCACACGGTGGTTGGCGCCGCCCACCCTGTCCCGGGGCTTGCGGTGCTGGCTTGCGCTCCGGTCGAACCCGGGCGACGAGGAAGGTGAGTGGTGTGGCTGAGTTGGCCATCGAGCGGGGGTTCCTTCCCGCCTACGCCAGGCTGCAGCGCCGGGTGCAACACGCCGTGATCGCGGCCATCAGCAGGTTCGCCGAACACACTCATGCTGGTCTGCACTTGGAGAAGCTGACCGGCGCGCGTGACCCGAATATCCGCACCATCCGCATCGACCAGTTCTACCGCGGGGTCGTGCTTGCCCTCGGAGAGCAGAAATACGCTCTGCTCAATGTCCTGCCACACGATGATGCCATCGCCTTCGCGGTGAGCCGCCGCTTCACGGTCAACCAGGCACTCGGCGTGTTGGAGATGCGCGACCAGGTAGGAATTGAGGAGTTCAGCCGAGCCGAACCTCCAGCATCGCCGAGTGGCGGTCTGTTCGACAGTGTCTCCTCTGCCGATCTAGTGCGACTCGGTGTGGACGAGGACCTGGTGCCACTGCTGCGGGTCATCACCACCGATCAGCAGCTGGAAAGTCTTGGCGCACGATTGCCTGACGTGCAGCTCGACGTCCTGCACGGGCTGGCCAGTGGCTTGTCCGTGGCTGAGGTGTGGGCAGAGCTGGCCGACCGAATCGTGTCCGGCGTGGACACCGAAGACCTACTGACTGCGGCACGCCGTACTCCGGAGCGGATCGCCTTCGTCTCCGGCCCGGTGGAGCTGGCGGCTATTCTCGCTCACCCCTTCGACGTCTGGCGTACGTTTTTACACCCGACGCAACGCGACGTGGCCTACCGGGAGACCTACAGCGGTCCCGCGCTGGTCACCGGCAGTGCCGGAACCGGCAAGACCGTTACCGGTCTGCATCGGGCGGTCTTCCTCGCCGAGCGGCTGCCAGAGGGCGGCGGCAAGGTGCTGCTGACCACCTTCACCCGTGCGCTGGCGGACTCCCTGGGCCGGCAGCTGTACCGACTCACCACGGACCCGGCGGTCCGGGCTCGTATCGATGTGGTCAGCGTCGACAAGCTGGCCTACGAGATTGCTACTCGGGGCGGCAGGAAGATCACGGTCGCCGACGGCGAAGTCGCGGATCGGTTGTGGGAAGCAACCGCCAAGGCTGGTCCGACGTACGTGAGCCGGACGGGCCAAGTCAGGACCTTCAGTGCCGCCTTCCTCAGACGGGAGTGGGAGCAAGTGGTGCTGGCCCAGCAGTTGACCACCCTTGAGTCCTACCGCGACGCCCCACGCAAGGGCCGCGGCGAAGGGCTGCGTGCGACCCAGCGCGAGCAGGTGTGGAGCGCGATCGAAGCTGTGCGGCGCGACCTGACGAAGCGGCGGCTGAGCACGCACACCCAACTCGCCGACGACGCCGCCACGATCACCCGGCAATCACCGCCCCCGTACCGACACGTCATCGTTGACGAGGGGCAGGATCTCCACCCCGCGCAGTGGCGGCTGCTGCGCGCACTGGTCGCGCCCGGACCGAACGACATGTTCCTGCTCGCTGACCCGTACCAGCGCATCTACGACAACCACGTGTCTCTCGCGCAGCTCGGCATCGAGGTACGTGGCCGAACCCGGCGACTCACTATCAACTACCGCACAACCCACGAAATTCTGGACCTCTCAGTGAAGGTCCTCAGCGGCGACGCCGCCGTCGGCTTAGACGGCGAGGGCGACACGCTGCGGGGCTACCGGTCGCTCACTCGCGGCGGCGTACCCAAGGTCGTAGCCTGCGACGACCGCGACAGCGAGTTCGAAGCGCTCATCGAGCGCGTCGGGACCTGGCTGGATCAGGACGTCGAGCCGCACGCGATCGGCGTAGCCGTCCGTACGGGTCAGCTCGTCAAGGCCATCAGCAAGACCTTGAGCGACGCCCACATCCCCGTAGCCGACGACCAACGCGGTGTCGACGGGGTGCACGTCGCCACCATGCATCGCATGAAAGGCCTGGAGTTCCAGTGCCTCGCGGTTGTCGGATTGGACGCAGGGGTGCTGCCCGCACCGCATGCGCTGGCCACGGCGACGGAGGATCCGCACGGCCACAAGCAGGATCTGCAGCGAGAACGATGCCTCCTGTTCGTCGCGTTGACCCGCGCTCGTGACGTGCTCTATCTGTCGCACAGCGGCGCCCCCAGCACCCTCCTGCCGGCGGCCCGATGAGTACCCGCATCGCCGCCGGAACTCCGAAGCTTGGAGACGCGGCCCGGTCAGTCTGGGGTAAGACCGACCGTACGGGCACCTCGCCGGTCGGGTGGTTACCGCTGTGGCGTCACCTCGCCGACACCGCCGACGTCGCCGGACGGCTGTGGGATCACTGGTTGAGCCCGGCAGTCCGTCGGCGTATCGCCGACGAACTGCCCGGCGGTGACGCAGACGCCCGCACCTTGGCCGTCTGGATCGCCGGCGTACACGACATCGGCAAGGCCACCCCGGCCTTCGCCTGTCAGGCGTACGCGTTAGCCGAACGGATGCGTGACCATGGGCTCCGCTACGACCGGGACCTGATTCGCGCCGACCGCAAGTACGCGCCCCACGCCACCGCTGGCCACCTCATTCTGGCCGACTGGCTCCAACAGCAAGACTGGGACGATCCGCATCCGTACGCCGTCATCGTCGGTGGCCACCACGGCACCCCACCCACCGATGAGAGCCTTCTCGACGCGCAGGTGCGTCGACACCTGCTTGGTGACCAGGCCTGGCAGCAGGTGCAGCACGAGATCCTGACCTGGATGGCCGAGCGGTCCGGTGCAGCAGGCCGGCTTGTCGACTGGACCAGTGTGCCGCTGTCGCAGCCCGTGCAGGCTGCCCTCACCGGCCTGGTCATCGTTGCTGATTGGATCGCGAGCAACGAGGAATTCTTCCCATACGTCCTGGACAGCGCGGACGCCGACCGGTTGACGGTCGGTTGGGAGCTGCTGGACCTGCCTATGCCGTGGCTGCCAGCCGCACCGCTGGCGAGCGTCAACGAACTGTTCGACGCGCGATTCGAGCTACCCGCCGGCGCGGTACCGCGCCCTGTCCAGCGCACGGTCGCCGAACTGGCCGCGTCCATGCCTGCCTCCGGGCTGATGATCGTCGAGGCCGCAATGGGGGAGGGCAAGACAGAGGCGGCGTTGGCCGCGGTGGAGATCTTGGCTCGGCGCACCGGAGCATCCGGCTGCTACCTCGCGCTACCTACCCGCGCCACCAGCGACGCCATGTTCGCCCGGATGCTCTCCTGGCTGCGCCGGCTACCCGATGCCCAGGTTGGTCGCGGCGACCGCGACGTACGGCTGGCGCACGGCAAGGCGGCACTCAACCCCGAGTACGACCAGCTGCGGACGACATCCCTGCCGAGCGGCATCGCCGAGGACACCGGCGGCGCGGCCATCGGCGTACACCGGTGGCTCGCCGGATCGAAGCGGACCCTGTTGTCCAGCTTCGTGGTGGGCACCATCGACCAGCTGTTGTTCGCAGCGCTGCGCAGCAAGCACTTGGTGCTGCGCCACCTCGGCCTTGCCGGAAAGGTCGTGGTCATTGACGAGGCACATGCTTACGACGTCTACATGGGGCGATTTCTAGACCGGGCGCTGGAGTGGCTGGGCGCGTACGGCGTTCCGGTCGTCGTCCTCTCCGCGACACTCCCGGCCCACCGACGGGCCGAGCTCATGGAGGCGTACGACAACGGCCGCCTCGGACCCCCGCCCCCACTCACCTGGCGCGACCGCGGCAAGACGAAGGCGGACCCATACGCCGCCCTCCGAACCGACCTGCGATATCCCCTGGTCACTGTCTCCAGCACTGATCGGGGTGCCGCAGCCACCAGCTGCTCCGACTCCGGGCGCAACGTCGAAGTCAAAATGCGCCGTCTGAACGACGATCTGCCTGCGTTGGGGGAGCTGTTGCGCGAACGGCTGACCGACGGGGGTTGCGTCCTCGTCGTCCGCAATACCGTGGCACGCGTCCAGGAGACCGCGACTGCCCTCCGGGCGATACTCGGGCCAGACACCCCAGTAGCGGTCGCACATTCCCGGTTCATGGCCGTCGACCGCGCCACGAAGGATCGTTGGCTACGCGACACTTTCGGCCCGCCGGGCAGCGGCAACCGACCTCACCGGCACGTGGTGGTGGCCAGCCAGGTCGCCGAGCAGTCCCTTGACATCGACTTCGACCTGCTCATCACCGACTTGGCCCCGATCGACCTGGTGCTGCAGCGTATCGGCCGACTACACCGCCACCCCCGTGACGGCCGCCCCGCTCGGCTCGAGACGCCGGAGTGCTGGGTCACTGGTGCGGATTGGAGCACGGAACCGCCGCAGCCGGTCGCCGGCTCGCGTCGCGTCTACCAACCGGCGATGCTCCTGCGCAGTGCGGCGGTGCTGCTGCCACACGTGGACGGCGCCCCGCTGCGAATTCCGTCGGACATCGCGCCACTCACCCAGTCCGCCTACGGCGGCGAGCCACTCGGTCCACCGTCATGGCAATCGGCGATGGCTGAGGCGGACGCGAAGCAGCGAGACGAGATCGCCGCCAAGTCGATGAAGGCGGACAGCTTCCGCCTCGCCCGCGTAGGCGAGCCGGGGGCCCCGTTGATCAGCTGGCTCTCCGGCGGCGTCGCAGGTGCGGACGAGCGTGTAACGCAAGGCCACGTCCGCGACACCGACGGCGAAACTCTCGAGGTCCTGTTGCTGGTACGGACACCGGACGGTTTGGTCCTGCCGCCCTGGATCGATGGCGGGGCAGTTCCCGTAACGACGACTAGCGTCCCGCGCTGGCCGTTACCTCGGCTGATCGCGCGCTGCACCCTGCCGCTACCGCGGACCATGACCGACGCGGACGTCATTGACGAGGTCATCGCCGACTTGGAAGGGCGTACCGATGTCCGCTCCTGGCAGGACAGTCACTGGCTGGCAGGTGAACTCGTGCTGGACCTGGACGCGGACGGGAGGGCCACGATCGCTGGCTTCAACCTGCAATACGACCCGGATGACGGCCTGCGCGTCGAACGCGCCAGCGCCTAGATCTACATCGATCGCAAAGGAGGTGATGCCGTGACAGGCTCACCGAAATCAGCCGGGTTCTCGCTCGTGGACGAGGCGTGGATCCCGGTGCTGGACGGTGCGGGACAACGTCGCGAAGTGTCGCTGCTCGGCCTCTTCGAGCAGGCCGGCGACCTCCGCATGATCGCCTGCGAACTGCCCACGCAGTCGTTCGCGATCCTGCGACTCGCGCTCGCCGTCCTGCACCGAACGACGGGCGGCCCGCCCGGCGACGGCGCGTGGCGGGAACTGTGGCGTGCCCCTGAGCTCCCGGTGGCGGATGTCGCCGACTACCTCGGAGCGTTCCGTCACCGTTTTGATCTGCTCCATCCGGAGTACCCGTTCTACCAGGTCGCGGACCTGCGAGCGGCCAAGAACAACACGTTCGGGCTCGAACGGATCATCGCTGACGTGCCCAATGGCATTCCGTTCCTGACCACCCGCGCCGGGAAAGGAATGAAGTCGATCTCGCCGGCCGAGGCGGCCCTGTGGTTGGTGCACTGCCAGGCCTTCGACCCGTCCGGTATCAAGACGGGTGCCGTCGGAGACCCACGGGTCAAGGGCGGGCGAGGATATCCGATCGGGGTGGCGTCTCTCGGGGCGTTGGGTGGCGTCCACCTTGAGGGTTCGACTCTGCGGGAAACGCTGCTGCTCAACCTGGTCCCGGTCGCCCCTGGCTGGCAGAACGCCGACGATCGAGACCTACCGGTGTGGGAGCGCGAGCCGCAGACGGCTTCCGAAGAGAGTGATGCGACCCGTGGCCCCTACGGACTGCTCAGTCTGTATACCTGGCAGTCGCGCCGCATCCGGCTCTTCGGCGACGTCAGTGGTATCACCGGTGCCATGATCGCCATCGGGGACAGGTTCGACTGGCAGGATCGGCACCTGCTGGAACCGATGAGTGTGTGGGGCCGTAGCGGGCCACGCGAGCGCGAGCAGAAGCGAACCCCGATCTACCTACCGCGGCCGCATGACCACAGTCGCGCCCTGTGGCGTGGTCTGCAAACACTGCTCCCCGCGCCACCACCACCCGGTGCCGAACCGCCACAGCGGCTCTCACCGATGGTGGTGCAGTGGCTGGCCCGACTGACTGTCACCGGGGTGGTCGGGTCGGACTTTCGGGTTCGTCCGAGGGCCACCAGCGTCACCTACGGCACCCAACAGGCAGTCGTCGACGAGGTGTTCAGCGACGCCCTGACCATGAACGTGCTGCTGCTGGTCGAACACTCTGAGCTGCGCACGGCAGCCGTCGACGCCGCAGCCGACGCCGAGAACGCGGTGAAGGTGTTGCGTCGGCTCGCTGACAACCTGGCCAAGGCCGCCGGTAGCCGGGATACCGACAGCGGCGACGCAGAACGGGCCGCCGAGCAGGCGTACGCCCGATTGGACCAGGACTTTCGCGACTGGCTGGCGCGACTCGGTCCGGACAGCGATCCGGCGGGCGAGCGCGCTTCGTGGCAGCGGTTGGTGCGTCGAGCCGCTCTTCGGCTCCGCGACGAACTGATGGCCGCAACCGGACCAGCGGCCTGGATCGGCCGAGCAGGCGTCGACCGAAACGGCAGAGAAGTTCACTACTCCAGCTCGCAGGCCGAGGCGTGGTTCCGCGCCGGCCTGGCCAAGGCGCTGCCCATGGCGGCCGAAACTCCGCAACAACGGCAGGAGGAACCAGCATGACCATGGTGGAAACTGATCCCTCACCTGCGCCGGCGCGCAGACCGTGGGTCCGGCGCCGCAAGGACCTCGGCGACCACGTTGCCCGCACCATCGCCAACCTGCAGGCAAGACTGCTCAGCGACGCCTCGCAACCGGAGGCCGTCAGCGCCCTGGCGCGGCTACGACGCGGCATCGGCCGAGCTCCGGGTTTCGATTTCACCCTGGAGCGGTACCTGCAGGTGCCGGAGCACCTGCTGGGTTATCGACCTGCCGACGATGCAGAGGCGGCCGACACCGAGCACGCGGTCCACGACGCGGTGACCCTCTACGCGCTGCACCAGCAGTCGCGTCGGGAGCGGATGCACGTGAACGGACGCGGACTTGGCCTCGCCATGGCTGAGCTTGTCCGTAAGTCCAACGGCCCGGAGGGGGTACGTCGCCGCTTCGCCGCACTCGGCACCGCCACCACGTACCAGGAGAGCATCTACCACCTGCGCAGTCTCACCACGATGCTGCGCGAGCACCAGGTGCCCGTCGACTACGGCCTGCTCGCCGACGACCTATACACCCTCCGCCAGCCTGGCGGCCGTACGCAGATCCAGTCGATCTGGGGCCGAGAGTCGTTCCGCAGCCAACCCAGCACCGACACCGACGCCCCTGAGGAGGAACCATCATGAGTCGCACCATCATCGACGTCTACGCCCTGCAGACGGTGCCGCCGAGCAACCTCAACCGCGACGACACCGGCTCACCCAAGACCGCTGTCTATGGCGGCGTGCGGCGCGCACGCGTGTCCAGTCAAGCCTGGAAGCGAGCCGTCCGGCTGGCGTTCGCCGACCTGCTGGACCGCTCCCAGCTCGGCGAGCGAACCAAGCGCGTGGGGGAGTCGCTCGCGACACGAATCAAGGCCCTCGACCCGAGTCAGTCCGACGAGACCGCGTCCGCGCTGGCCGCCGAGGTGTTCGTCGCTTCCGGCCTCGCCAAGGCTGAGAAGAAGAAGGGCGAGGTCAAGGACGTCGAGTCCGGCTACTTACTCTTCCTCAGCCACCAGCAGTTGGACAACCTTGCCGCTGCTGCGCTCGAAGCGGCGCGCACCGGCACTCCGCTTGACAAGGCCCGGTTCAAGGCGCTGGCCAACACCGATCACTCGATCGACATCGCCATGTTCGGCCGAATGATGGCAGACATGACGGACATCAACGTCGACGCTGCCTGTCAGGTCTCCCACGCCATCAGCGTGCACGCCGTCGACAATGAGTTCGACTACTTCACTGCGGTGGACGACCGGAAGGCCGATGCCGCCGAGACCGGTGCCGGGATGATCGGCACCATCGAGTTCAACTCGTCCACCCTCTACCGGTACGCCACGATCGACGTCGACGCCCTGCACCGCACCCTCGGCGACGCGGAAGCCACCCGCGCAGCCGTCGAGGCGTTCCTGGTCGCGTTCGCCCGCAGCATGCCGTCAGGGAAGCAGAACACGTTCGCCCACCGGACGCTGCCCGACGCGGTGCTGGTGAGGCTCCGCGACTCGCAGCCGATCAATCTCGTCGGTGCGTTCGAGACGCCCATCCGTGAGACGAACGCTGCGGGCCGCGTCGAACTGGCCGCCGCTGCCCTGGCCAAGCACACCGCAGCTGTCGAGAACGCTTTCGGTGAGCGGCCGGTCGCCAGCTGGGTCACTCAAGTCGGCGAGAAGACCGCTGTGCTCACCGACCTGGGCAAGGCTGTCAGCTTCAGCGAGCTGGTAACCGGGGTGGGAGATCACGTCGCCGTAGCGCTCGGCCAGCCAGCATGAGCGTCCTGCTGCTCAGGCTGGCCGGCCCACTGCAGTCGTGGGGGTCGTCCAGCCGCTTCGCCCGCCGAGGCACCGAGGTCGCACCGACCAAGAGCGGCGTCATCGGGTTGCTCGCGGCAGCCAGAGGTGTACGACGTACCGAGCCGCTCACCGACCTGCTCGGTCTGGAGTTCGGAGTACGGCTCGATCAGCCGGGGCAGATCCTGCGGGACTTTCAGACTGCCCGTTCTCTCGACGGCCGTCTCAGCGCGCCACTGACCTACCGCTTCTACCTGTCAGACGCAGCCTTCCTCGCCGCCGTCAGCGGGGAGAGCGAGCTGCTGCACGGCCTGGCGGAGGCACTGAGCCGGCCGCAGTTTCCCCTGTACCTTGGCCGCCGCTCCTGCCCGCCGATCGGGCCCATCAGCCTCGGCGTCCACGAGGAGACTCTCGACAATGCCCTGGCCTCATGGCCTTGGCTCGCCGCTGACTGGTACCGACGCAAGGCAGCCCCGACGGTCCGGCTGGAGATCATCAGGGACGCCCGACCCGGCGAGCCGGTCACTGAGACCGTGCCTGACGAGCCGGTCAGCTTCGATCCAGCGCATCGGCAACACACGTGGCGGTCGGTTCTGCGCCGGCACGTAGACGTCACCAACGATCGCTCGGATCGGGCAGACGTTGTCGAGCATGACCCGCTAAGCCTGCTGGGAGGCTGACGTTGTTCCTCACCCGGTTTCAGATCAACCCGGCCCGCAGGGGCGCACGGAAGCTGCTGTCATCACCGCATGCCATGCACGCCGCGGTCCGCTCGGCCTTCGCTAACCCCGAGGATCACGAGCGGGACGGCGCCCGTACGTTGTGGCGGCTCGACACGTCAGCGCCCGCGACCGTCTACCTCTACGTCGTCAGCCCTGGCCGTCCCGACCTCACCCATCTCGTCGAGCAGGCCGGTTGGCCGACTACCGAGACGTGGGTGACCCGCGACTACGACGGTCTGCTCCTCTCGTTGAGCACGGGCCAGGAGTGGGCGTTCCGACTGACCGCCAACCCAACCCACAGCGGCCGCAAGACCAGTGATTCGAAGGAGACGCAGCGCTTCGGCTTCCTGCGCGAGGACGCGCAGATGCAATGGCTGGCAAGCCGTGCCGACCGAAACGGGTTCGCGCTGGCACATCAGCAGGACGGACGTCCAAACGTGCGGCTGCACCGCAGCCAGACGCATGCCTTCAAGCGCGGCATGGGCACCGTCACCCTGACCACTGTCACCTACGACGGCATCCTCCAGATCACCGACGCGGATGCCTTCCGCCGAACGCTGACCAGCGGGATCGGGCATGCAAAGGCGTACGGCTGCGGGTTGCTCACGCTTGCACCCACCAGCTGACGCCAGGCTGACCAATGAAGATCCCAGGTGTGCCGCCAGCCGAGCTTGCCGATCTGACCCGCGCTGAGGACCGAATTAGCTTCCTCTACCTCGAGCGCAGCGTGATCCACAGAGACAGCAACGCGATCACCGCCACCGACGACCGAGGCGTGGTGCACATCCCGGCCGCATCAGTGGGCGTACTGCTGCTCGGACCTGGAACCAGCATCACCCACCAGGCCATCGCCCTGCTCGCCGACCACGGTGCTACTGCCATTTGGGTCGGCGAGCGGGGCGTGCGCTACTACGCCCACGGTCGCTCACTCGCAGCCTCCAGCCGGCTGCTTCTTGCACAGGCCGCTGCGGTCAGTCACCGTGATCGCCGACTCGCCGTCGCCCGCACCATGTACGCGATGCGCTTCCCGGGCGAGAGCACCGCCAATCTCACCATGCAGCAACTACGTGGCAAGGAAGGCGCACGCGTCCGCCGGACCTACCGTGAACACTCCCAGAGAAGCGGGGTCGCCTGGAGTCACCGTGACTACGACCAGGCCGACTTCGCTGCTGGCGACCCCATCAACCAGGCATTATCAGCCGCGCACGCCTGCTTGTACGGCATCGTGCACGCCGTCATCGTCGCGCTTGGTGCCGCGCCCGGGCTCGGATTCGTGCACACTGGGCATGAGCGCGCCTTCGTATACGACGTCGCTGACCTTTACAAGGCGGAGATCACCATCCCCGTCGCCTTCGACGTGGTGGCGAGCGGTTCGACTGACATCGGCGCGGACACCCGACGGGCCGTACGCGACCGTGTTCATGACGGCGCGATCCTCGCGCGTTGCGTCCGTGATATCCGGATGTTGCTCCTCCAGCCGCAGCCCGGCGGTGAGATTGAGGACGAGGATTCCCTCCGCCTCTGGGACGACAGCGGCATCGAATTGACTGCGGGCCGCAACTACGCCGACATCGGTGAGGTCGACTTCTGATGACCGTCATCATCCTGACTGCGTGCCCACCTGGGCTGCGTGGGCACTTGACGCAGTGGCTGTTGGAGTTGACTGCCGGTGTGTACGTGGGGCACGTCAGCACCCGAGTGCGAGACAGGTTGTGGACTCGGGTGACCGAGATGGCAGGCGTTGGCCGCGCTCTGTTGGTCTACCAGGTCCCCGGTGAGCAGCGGCTCTCGTTCGTGGCCCACGACCATCACTGGGTGCCGGTGGATCTCGATGGGGTGACCTTAATGCGTCGCCCTGTTGACCCGATCGTCAATCCTGCGATACCCGGCGGCTGGAGCAAAGCAGCAAGGCGCCGCCGGTTTGGGAAGCGCGGACGACCGGCGTAGTAAAAGCAAGGCGCGAGGAGCTGACCTTCGCCCTTGCATCCGGCGGCCGGGGAGTTCTGACCTTCTTCGCGTGCGCGGGAGAACCTCCCTTCGCGGTGTTCTTGTCCATCCCATCGTTAGGACCCCCGATGGCTGCGCGGGGAGCAGGCAGATGGAGTCGGAGTGCCGCATTGATGTCGGCCACGGCTCACCCGCGGATGCGCTGCAGAGCAGACCGAGTATTGCGGTTCCCAGTGGTTCGCGTCGAGATCACGCCGCGTGCGCGGGAAGCAGGCTACGGATCAGATCGCGCGCCGCCCCTCGCAGCGGATCACCCCCGCGTGCGCGGGGAGCAGTACAGCCCCGGGATCCGCTTGACGGTCCAGTCCGGATCACCCCCGTGTGCGCGGGGAGCAGGCTAAGGCGCTGGGCCAGCCCGCCGCCGACACGGATCACCCCCGCGTGCGCGGGGAGCGGCTTACGGTCATGAAGTACTGCGCCCACTCGTCACGATCACCCCCGCGTGCGCGGGGAGCAGTCGACGAGCTCGTCGGCGATGCGGTCCAGCCCGGGATCACCCCCGCGTGCGCGGGGAGCAGCAGCTCGCCCGAGCCGGTGCCGACGCGGACCTCGGATCACCCCCGCGTGCGCGGGGAGCAGGGGTCCACCTCGTCGAGGCTGACCCGCTCGAAGGGATCACCCCCGCGTGCGCGGGGAGCAGCTCGGGTACTTCGTCCTGCCCAAGGCTCTCGGCGGATCACCCCCGCGTGCGCGGGGAGCAGGGCCTCCTCCTCGGCCGAGGCGTCGTTGCTCGTGGGATCACCCCCGCGTGCGCGGGGAGCAGCGTTGGTGTAGACCGCCCAGACGACCGCCCCAGGGATCACCCCCGCGTGCGCGGGGAGCAGTCGACCATTCGAGCCAGCGACGAGAAGGGGGAGGGATCACCCCCGCGTGCGCGGGGAGCAGGACCGGGACGTGATCGGCCGCGCCGCGACGCTCGGATCACCCCCGCGTGCGCGGGGAGCAGGGTGTGTATCACACCGACCTGTATCAGGCGTCGGGATCCCCCCCGCGTGCGCCGGGAGCAGCTTCGGTTCGGGCACGTACAGCTCGATGAACTCGGATCACCCCCGCGTGCGCAGGGAGCAGTTGATCTCGTCGAGCTCGGCCGTGGTCAGGTACGGATCACCCCCGCGTGCGCGGGGAGCAGGCCGTCGCCCTGATCGCCGCCATTCTTCGTCTGGGATCACCCCCGCGTGCGCGGGGAGCAGGAGCGCGCCGGCCTGTCGCTACTGCTCGGCCTGGGATCACCCCCGCGTGCGCGGGGAGCAGGGCGGCGCGGTGCTCTACGAGCAGTCCGAGCCGGGATCACCCCCGCGTGCGCGGGGAGCAGGGTGACGGTGGATGCGACGTCGGGTCTGCCGGAGGATCACCCCCGCGTGCGCGGGGAGCAGCGACGGCCGCGACCGCGACGCCGACGCCCGAGAGGATCACCCCCGCGTGCGCGGGGAGCAGACCTGCGCGCCAGCCAGGTTCGCCGGGCTGACGGGATCACCCCCGCGTGCGCGGGGAGCAGTTGTTGTACCAGAGGATGTAGACGCCGTTATCCGGATCACCCCCGCGTGCGCGGGGAGCAGGCTGACCGGATGCTCGGTCCGCGAGGCCGAGAGGGATCACCCCCGCGTGCGCGGGGAGCAGTCCGTGCCCCCGGCCCTGGCCGCCCTGCACCAAGGGATCACCCCCGCGTGCGCGGGGAGCAGGACAGCCCACATAGGAGGGATACCCGGTGGCAGGGATCACCCCCGCGTGCGCGGGGAGCAGTGTGTCGGGCACGTTACCCCCGTAGCTGCTCAGGGATCACCCCCGCGTGCGCGGGGAGCAGGCGTCGGCCGGAATGGTGATCTCGTTATCCTCGGGGTCACCCCCGCGTGCGCGGGGAGCAGCCCCGGCATCCACTGACGCCGACATGCGGCAGAGGGTCACCCCCGCGTGCGCGGGGAGCAGCCCAGGAATACCCGGGGGTAGGTGTTACGACCGGGGTCACCCCCGCGTGCGCGGGGAGCAGGACCGCCACGTGAACCGGGTCGGCCACGTCGCCGGGTCACCCCCGCGTGCGCGGGGAGCAGACCCGCTTGAGCCACTCGGCACGGGTCCAGTAGGGGTCACCCCCGCGTGCGCGGGGAGCAGACTTCTTGACCTGCGGCGTTAGAGATCGACTTCGCGGTTTTTGTTCACTAGGTTCCGCAAGATCATTCCACTCGGTCTCGTTTGGCGTGGGGCTATCTAGGCGAGCGAGCCTGGCGACAGCCTAGCGGGTGAGGCTTGTGTCATACGACGAGCGAGCGCTGCATTGCCTGGCTGAGGGTAGGGGTCGGACCATGTGCCGGCGGAACGCGCAATGAGAGGCATGGGTGGAATACCCGACCCCCAGCCCACACCCTCGAACCAGTGACGTTCAAGCTCATCGAAGTTTCGTAACTGCTTCCCCACCTCTTCACAATCGGGTACATAGATGTACATGATCGTCGGAGACGGTTGTCGTCCATCCAGTTCCGAGGAGGCCCTCATGCGGGTAGTCCGACTCTCCGCCCGTTTCCCACGCGTCACGCGCCACGCCGGCGCAGTCGTCCTCGCCGCTGTCGCCTGCTTGGTTGACGTCAGCGCGCAGCCGGCGTCGGCCGCACCTCCCGGTATCCCGTCCAAGGCAACGGCCCAATCGCAGCTCAACGCCCTGACCGTGGCAACCCAAGGCTCGACCAGCGGCTACTCGAGGGATCTGTTCCCGCACTGGATCACGATCAGCGGTAGCTGCAACACCCGTGAGCAGGTCCTCAAGCGCGACGGCACCTCTGTCGTTGTCGACAGCTCCTGCGCCGCCACCTCCGGCCGCTGGTACAGCCCGTACGACGGCGCCACCTGGACCGCGGCATCCGACGTCGACATCGACCACGTCGTCCCCTTGGCCGAGGCTTGGCGCTCCGGTGCCAACTCCTGGACGACCAGCCGTCGGCAGAGCTTCGCCAACGACCTGAGCCGCCCGCAGCTGATCGCAGTGACGGACAACGTCAACCAGTCCAAGGGCGACCAAGACCCCTCCACCTGGCAGCCGCCTCTGTCGTCGTACCGGTGTACCTACAGCAAGATGTGGATCACAGTGAAGTACAGCTGGGGCCTGACCCTGCAGTCGTCGGAGAAGTCCGCCCTGCAGAGCATGCTCAACACCTGCAGCTCGTGACCAGACCCCCAGCACCCTGCGATTCGTAGTTCTAGTGGTTCACGTCCGCAAGCTGAGTCTTGTGCCTGTCGCGTTGACCGAAGCCCGATCGTCTGCGGCATGTGGTCTGCTGCGTCCTGAGCAATTAACGCTTGGACCACGGTCGTCGATATTCAGCAGGTGCCGCACGTCGGATCGTGGATGGACTCCGAGGTGCGATCAGGTCGGGCCGGGGATTGGTCCCGCCGGAAGGCGTATGTCCGCGGTCGTTAGCACCTGGCCCTTGCTTCTGCGCATCGGCGAGGCTGAGATAGCAACGCTGGCGCCGAAAGCCGGCGAGCCGGTACGTCAGCACCGCCACGGAGAATCATCCGCGTACGCAGGGAGTACGCCGCTCGAACGGCAAGGCAGTCCGGTATGCGAAATCACCCCGTCGGCGCGCTGGAGCAGTCCACCGCGCCGTCGGTCCTGAGATCATCCCCGCATGCGCGGGCAGCAGATCCTCGGCACCGGCCGAGGCAACGACCTCCCGGGATCACCCCCGCGTGGATGGGGAGCAGGGCCCGGCCCACGTTGAGCCTTTGAAATCCCCTCGTGCGCGGGGAGCAGTCTTCTTGACCTGCGGCGTTAGAGATCGACCCTACGATAGTCCACTTTGAATGAGGATCTACGGCTGGTTTCCATCAGGCTTGGGCCGTAGATCGAGGACCTCAGGCACATCGATCTCGCCGATCGGCCGCTGTAGAAGCAGCAGCAGGTCTTCCTGTCGTGGCTGACCGAAAGCGAGTCGGTACCTCACCAGGTCCGCCTTGAGTCGGTCGAACCGCGCCTGGTCGCGACTGAGCGGATAGGGCAGAACGTGCCGCTCGACTTTTGCTTCCCCCGGGAACACCCAGTACGGCGCGAAGTCGCCGAGCCCTCCGGACTCTGCTCGGGCGGCGTCATACAGGGCTTTCCACACATCCGGTTCTGACGAACGCAGGGCGTCGGCCCGGTGTGCCGCGGCGACGTTGCGCCGTACGACGTGGCCGCCGAAGCGATGCACCCGCCCCTCACGTTGCTCGAAGTCGACGGGGTTGGCAGGTGTGTTCCAGTGCACGACGGCCGAGCACCACTGGTGAAAATCGATGCCTTCCTGGCCGGCGCTTGTGGTGGCAACAATAAACGGCCAGAAGGGACTGTTGAAGGAACGCCGCACGACCACCTTGCGGTCGACCTGAGATTGCTCCTCGCCGCGCCCGCCGTAGCGCAGGGCGAAGCGCCCGGGCAGCTTGATTGGCCGCTGCGGGTTGTGCGGGTCGAAGGCTTCATACGTCGACTGTCGGCTGGCCATCGCCTGCCGCGCCTCGTCGGCGATCTTCCATAGCTCGTCGTCGTCGAGCAGGGTGTCCGAGGCCGCGCTGCGCAACGTGTGCAGGTGTTCGTCGAGAACGGCCTGCAGCCCGCCGGCGGCGCAGTATCGCAGCACCGCCCGCCAGTAGACCTTGCCCATTGCCAGGTGATCGAGGAGTTGTGCCGACTCCGGCCGGTTGAACAGGGAGCGCAGTCCGCTGGCGAGGAGCGCAGCGGCGCGCCAGTGTCCTGATGGGGTGACCTGGCTTCCCGGCTCGATCAGCCGGGACAGCGCACGCCAGGCGACGTTGCCGGGACCGTGCAATGCGATGGCCGTGATGCTGTCCATCAGCCCGTCCAGTTGGTCCTCCGTCGGGTAGGCAGCGTGGTGAGCCAAGTCGAGGGCTCGGGCCACATGCCCGTCTAGACCCGTAGCCGGCCCCTCGTCCGCGGAGGACCCGAGGGCGGTAGCGGGATCCTCAATGCCGGGATCGGCGCCGGGCCATTGGAAGAGCAGCTCCCACGGCTCGGCCGGACCTGTCAGCGCTGGCGTCGCATCAGCGGATGTGTGAGCGCGGAGCAGTTCGCGGACGTCTCGCTCGAAGGCGTCGAGGGGCGCAGTGTCGTTTGGTCGCTGTCGAGCTAGTGCTAGTGGGTCGCACACCTCGGCCAGGGCGGGATGGGGCCAGAAGAGCGCGAGGACGCTCATTGCCGCCGGGCGGCCGTTTTCGAGGCGGTAGTCGAGGTGCCGGTGTCCCTCTCCGGCGGCGCCCAGTCGGCGTTCGGCCTCGTAGCTGAGCAGACCTGCCACTGCGGTGGGCGTGGCGTTCCAGGATGAGAACAGCAGCCGCTTGGTGATGCCGTCATCTGCTGCGGTCGCGAACGGCTCGCCGAGCGCGTGGTAGGGGAGCGATGGTGGCAGCCACAGGAGTTGCCACCAGCCTCGGTCGACGGTGTCGGCGGCGAGCTGCCGTAGCCGGCTGTTGCCAAGGTCGACAGGCTCGCGTCGGCGGATCGTCCCGGCATCAAGCAACTGCGCGGGGGCCAGTAGTGCTGGTATCTCTGAGTCTGCCTGGTCATCGAGCGCCGCGCGGACCTTGGTGCCGAGCTGGTAGCCGTCGAGGAAGTTCAGGAAGTACGGTGCGGACTTCCAGTATTCGACGGTCATGGGAGCGCCGACGGACTTGGCAATCTTGCGCATCGCCACGTAGCTGCGCATGTCCTGCGGGTTGAGGTCGTCGGCCAGGGTGATGTGCTCGCGCAGCATCCCGTCCTGCCCGAGTAGGGGTCGCTCGGTGCGGCACATGACCGGTAGCAGCAGATCGCGTAGCCAGCCGCGCAGGTCCGCGCACGGCTCGCCGCGGACCAGAGCTTCCCGGTACGCCTCGAACGCCTTCGCCACATCGGCATGCCAGGACATGTCGTCGTTGAGGAAGCGCAGTACCTGTCGGAAGTCGCTGTAGTGGTCCTCGCCGGCAACTGCCTCTTCGGCGAAGGTGAACGGCTTGTACGGAGTGGCGGACAGCAACAGGACCCGTGCGTCCCGGTAGTCGAACAAGTGCCGGGCGAGCTCGGCGCCCTCGCCGCCGTTCGGGTCGAGTAGCTCCCGGAAACGCTGGAACTCGTCGAGGATGATCAAGTCTGGTTCGAGGACCTCGACACCCGCAGTGGCCAGCGCCGAACGAAGATCCCCGGTAAGCCTCCGGGCACTCTCTCGTAGTGCGTCTGGCAGCTTCGGACGCCGGCCGATGCCGTCGAGCAGTGCGTTGAATCTGTCGAGGAGTCCCCGCTGGCGGGCCTGGCGCAGAAACTCCGTGGTGATCGTGGGATCGATCTTTCCGCCAAGGTTCTCCCACAGCCGGTCGCACTGGTCTTCGAAACGCTCGGGGTTCGCGACGCCCGCCTGCAACGCGCGCAGTGCGGCCCGAGTGCGCCAGCCGTTCCACGAGCCCGCCCGTTCAAGGATCAAGAGCAGCAGTGCGCGTTCCTCCGCCGTTCCGGTGCGCCAGCCTTGGTCGAAGGAGGTGCCGGGGGTGAAGGCGACCAGGTTGATTGGTTTGCCGGCGGCACCCGTGGCGGCGTTGAGCTTGTCCGTGTGCTTGGCGAGCAGGGTGAGCCGGCTGGACAGCGTGACGGTCTCGTCGGGAGTGACCCGCAGCCGGCCGATGTTCTGCCGCGCCACATCCTGGTTGGAGCAGACATAGATGACGTCGACCCGCTCGACGCTGTCGTCGTCCTGCAGCCGCTGCAGGGTCTGGGCGATCACGCCGCGGGCGACCACACTTTTACCGAGGCCGGTCTCGTCGGCGACCAGGAATCGGCGGGTCGGGTTGGCGCCGAAGTACCGGTCGATGACGTGCGCGACGGTGGCGCGCTGGAAGTCTTTCAAGCCGGCCATGACCGGGCCGGCGTCGTACCGGCTCATGTGCGCACCGCCTCTGTCATCGCTACCTGCGCTTGCGTGACGACCTGCCACAGCTCGGTGAAGCCGGGTGGCAGCAGTCGCTTGCCGTCGCCGCTGGCCTCGATGCGGCTGACGAGCCGGGCCAAGTCGTCGAGTTGCTGCGGCCGGTCAACGAGAGCGTTGAGGAGCAGTTCGAAAATCCCAGTTCCGCTGGTACGCCATGCGCCGCCCGCTTCAGCGCCACCGCTAACCAACGCGGCGGCATCAGTGCCGAGGCCGAGCATCAGAAGCAGGAACCGTAGGAACTTCTCTGGCGTGTCGATCTGCTGGGCGATGACGTGATCGAGGCGGTGCAGGGGATCGCCGACCAGGGTGGCGAGGACGACTGCTTGTTCCCGACCGCTGCCGTTCTCAGCGGAAACGATGATGAACGGGGTGATGTCGACCAGCGCAAGCCCGGTGAACACGGCGTCGACCGGCTGTCCCGACGCGAGCACGGTCGCCTCACCGCGACGAGTGTGCAGCTGCGCGGTGATCCGTACGCCTGGCACTTCGGGCACAGTGTCTTGGGAGGTCACCCGGAGCCGGTAGCTGTCTGCCTCGGGCATGACGGTAGCTAGCAGCGGGGTCGCCGCGAGGTCGCGGACCAGATTGCGGAGGCGGTCCGCTTCGGGATCCAGTTCGGCGGCGTTCTGGCGTTCGTAGGGTTCGAGGATCTCGCGAAGCGCTGCCTTCGGGCCAAGGAGAGCGTCGATACCCCACTGAGCACGGCCACCTACCAGCTCGACCAACAGCTCGACGTTGCCGTCGAACGCCGCGCCTGTGGCATTTGCGGAGCCGAGGAAAACCCGCGCCTGATGGCCCTTCTCCACCACGTACACCTTTGCGTGCAGCCCGCTGAGTACTTCCTGGCCTGACGGCGATTCCTCAGCTGGCAAACCGGCCAAGGCGTTCACAACGAACGTCTCGGAACCGGCCAGGCTCTCTTCGGGCAGGCAGTCGAGAGTTTCCTGCCGGCTCACCAACGCCAGCTTGCCGCTCGGTGCGCACCGGTCCAGACCCTCGGGGGTGCAGAATGGGGAAATCACTAGGTGACGCGTCCCTGCGAAGTCCGGTGGCGAGGTACGAGGAACTCCTAGCGCATGGAAAAACATCTCCCGGGCGCCGTCGGGGTACTCCCACGCGGCTCGACGTAGATCCTCGCCCAGCGCTTCGACCGCCGCCTGCCGATCCGGCGGCAGGGGCGCGACCGCGAGTCGCAGCGTGTGTTGCAGCAGGTCGAACAAGGGCCTGTTACCCGCCACCCGGCGGGTGCCTGGGTAGCCTTCGAGGCGCAGGCACACGTCCCAGCTGCGGTCCTTGGTCAGGTTGCGACTGAGCACCAGCAGCCGCAGCGACGTCTCCCCGGTCGCTTCGTCCTCAAAACGCAGCGCCCACAGCTTCGGGTGGAACAGCCGACCCGGCTTGGGCCGGCGCACTTGGTGCACCATCGGCTCAACGAACGCCAGCAGCGCCGACTTCGTCGGTGGTACGGCGATCTGCCCAGCCTGGCAGAACACGTCGATCCGGTCGGCGCACTGCCGTACACCCTCCATTACCGCGATGGGGTCGGTCGTCTCGCGTAAGCCGTGTGCGGCGAAGGCCAGCGGGGCGACCAGCAGACTCTCCAGATCCAGGGTGAAGGTCAACGCGACGGCGCGGGACAGCCGCATACCCGGTGGCGGGCGCAAGGCATCGAGCAGCAGCGAACGAGAGTCAGGCGCGAGCATTCGCAACCTCCGAGTCAGCGGCACAGCCCTCGTGGATGTCGACGAGGATCCGGCGGACTTGAGGCCATCGATACACCAGCCGTCGGCTGCCGGAGGCGCCACTCCACGTACGCAGCAGCTTGTCGTTGATTAACCGTGACTGCCCCTTCTTCACCGTCCGCTCCCGTTCGGCCACGAGATTGCGCAAGCTCTGGTCCGCGGCGGCCGCGGCCGCGGCTCCGCTTGCGACTGCATCGAGCCAGCGGTCAATGAACCGGCGCGCAGCGACGTTCGACGCTATCCGCGGATTCCTCTCGATCAACCGGTCCCACATGTCCGACCGAGCCCAGCCCTTGAGGCCTTGCTCCGCCGACACGCGCTGGTTCCAGCGCGACAGCTTGTCTCGGTACCTGTCCACCGGCGCCTCACGCTCGGTCAGACCGGTCTCCTCGTACCGCTCCGCCACGAGGAGGTTGTACAGCAACGCCGCGCCGTGGATCGCCAGTGAGAACAGTGCCGCGTCTCGTACCAGCGAGCCGATCGGCTCCGGCGCGGTCAGCGCCGCAGGCTCCTCCCATGGTGCGTCGCTGTCCCAACCGGGTCGATGCTCGGGCTCAAGGAGGTACGCCAACAATGTGCCGGGCGCCGCAGTGAGGATGCGCTCTCGCAGCCAACGGCCCTCATCCGGCGTCAGCCTCAATCCACCCTCAACCTCGTCTGGAAACTTCGACGGTCGGGCCGGCAGCGTTGGGTGCCAGATCCCGCTCGCTCGCTCCGTCAGCTCATCGGCGTCGGTCAGTCCGGCCACTCGGCGGTTCGATGCGCCCTCATCGTCACCAGTGCGGATGCCGTACTCGAGCAACGCCGCCGCATAGATGCTCGACGGCAGCGTCTGCACTCCGATACCAGCCCGACGACCGATCACGCCATCCGTGTCGTCGCCTTTCAGCAGCGCGGCGATCACCTTTCGTTCGATGCGGTCCACCTGCGCAGTGAGACGGTCACCGTGCAGTCCACGCCGCTGCGCCTCCTGGTAGCACCACGGCACGATCAGTAGGTACCGCGCCCGGGCCTGCAAAACGGAGGTGCCCGGGAAAAGTAAGTCACTGAACGCGTCCCGGACCTGGCCGATGCCCAACTCGTCCCGGCTCTCCGTGTCGCTGAAGAGCTTGAGTAATTCCCGCATCCGATGTTGATCGTCGCGGGAACTGTCCAGCCAGCTCAGTCCTGAAGCCATGGTTACCTTCCGGTTACGCCGCTGCCAAGCCGAGCAGCCCGGCGAGAGGGTAGGTAGGCAGAGCGATCCATCCCTCGGAACGCGCGGCTGCCCGCTGCTCGTCATCCGGCCTGCTCGCCTTGCCGGTCGCTGCGGCACGGGCGACCAACGATGCGACCACCGCGTCGAACGCGTCATGGCTGCGCCGCACCAACGCCTCGAACGCTCCAAGCTCCAGCCAGGGCGCGGCCCCACACAATGCGGTGACGAGTTCGGAATGCTGGACCTGCTGACGGCGCCCCTTGTAACCGCGGTGCGCGAAGCCCCAACGGCTAAGGGCCGCTGCCGGGTACACCTCGACGATCTTGCCGTCACCGCAACGATCGACATCCTGACCATCGGCGGCGAGCATCGCCAGCAAACCGGCGCAGCGGAAGGCGGCGTGCCCGATGCGGTCCGCAGCCACGCTGAGGGGGATGATTCCGGTCTCCTTGCGCACCACTTCGTCAGTCTGGCGATAGGCCAAGTGACGCCGCCAAGGTCCGCCCTCGCCGTCAGGGGGCCTCACATGGCCGACCTGGTGGGTCGTGACGAGGGCGACGAACGGCTCCGGCCAACCGAGCGGGCAATCCAACCCGGTCTTGTCCGCGTGCCGGCTCGCTTCGACGATCCGAGCGTCACTGATGTCGAGAGCTATCTCCCGCACCACTGCCCGGCCTGGTAGCCACTCGATCGCGGCCGTCGCCGTATGTTCGTCTGCGGCTGCGAGGTCAACGCCGAGGGTTAACACTTCACCACTTTAGGTACCGCTGGGGTCGGCGGTCATGATCCGATCGATGGTCGTTGTAAGACGTTCAGCCGTATACGAGTACCAGCATGGCCACGAGGCAGGCTCTTCGTTTGCCACGGCCGTCGGACACGATGGCCGGCGATGACGATGACCGGCAATAAGCCGAGGATTCCACTTTGTCTAGGTTCGGCAGATGGTGGATTCGGCTTATCCCTGCGTGCGCGGGGAGCAGGACGCGAGCACCACCGAGCGGGCGTCACCCTGGGGATCAACCCCGCGTGCGCGGGGAGCAGCGGGACGTCTTCAACTACATCCACGACAACTTCGGATCACCCCCACATGCGCGGGGAGCAGCACGATCGCCGTCTGCGCGAGCGTCATTGACCGGGATCACCCCCGCGTGCGCGGGGAGCAGCACGGTGTAGACGTTGGCCATGGTGTCCTCCTGGGGATCACCCCCGCGAGCGCGGGGAGCAGAGGTGAGCGAGCGCCGCGAGGCGGCAGGAGAGCGGATCACCCCCGCGTGCGCGGGGAGCAGTCGCCGTGTCGTGCCGGGCTCGCATGACGGCCGGGATCACCCCCGCGTGCGCGGGGAGCAGGCTGCCGCCGGAGACGAGCAGGTGCGGCGACTCGGATCACCCCCGCGTGCGCGGGGAGCAGGGTGTTGGCTCTGTCTTGGCCTGCCTGCTGCTGGGATCACCCCCGCGTGCGCGGGGAGCAGCTTGTCCTGGGTGGATTATTGCTGTTGGGAGCGGGATCACCCCCGCGTGCGCGGGGAGCAGGGCATGCGCCCGCCGGGTAAGCCGCCCGTGTCGGGATCACCCCCGCGTGCGCGGGGAGCAGGACAACCCCGACGCCGACGAAGCTACCGCCGAGGATCACCCCCGCGTGCGCGGGGAGCAGGACGGCGCCGGCCTCAAGATGGAGATGGTGCAGGGATCACCCCCGCGTGCGCGGGGAGCAGCTGTATGACATTTACCGGGTGACCGTGTGGCGGGGATCACCCCCGCGTGCGCGGGGAGCAGGCGCCGGCCGGGTTGACGGCGCGGCTGTCTGTGGGATCACCCCCGCGTGCGCGGGGAGCAGAAGAACTCCGAGGCGTCCTGGTTGAGGTTCATCGGATCACCCCCGCGTGCGCGGGGAGCAGGTCCACGGTCCGTCGGTGGCGGCGTCGACGAGCGGATCACCCCCGCGTGCGCGGGGAGCAGGAGACGCGGGCGAACGCCGGCACCGATGCCAGGGGATCACCCCCGCGTGCGCGGGGAGCAGGTTTTGCCGTCGCAGTCGCGGACGGTGGCGGGCGGATCACCCCCGCGTGCGCGGGGAGCAGGCCTTGGCGAGCGCGAGGAAGAACGTGACGACGGGATCACCCCCGCGTGCGCGGGGAGCAGGTCGACGCGCAGGCCGAGGTGACCACCGTCCTCGGATCACCCCCGCGTGCGCGGGGAGCAGGATTCCCGGTCGGTTCAGGGTGCGTCGGAGCGGGGATCACCCCCGCGTGCGCGGGGAGCAGATCTTCTCCCACGACCGCTTCGGGTCTTCAGCCGGATCACCCCCGCGTGCGCGGGGAGCAGACTTCTTGACCTGGGGCGTTAGAGATCGACTTCGCGGTTTTTATTCACTAGATTCCGCAAGATCATCCTACTCGGTCTCGGTGCCTGTTAGTGCAAGGAGGCATCCGGAGGGCAAGCGAGTTCGGCTACAGCGTAGTTGGTGAGGCGCAAGTGAGACGGCCAGCGTCGTCTACCGGCTGAGCAAAGGTAACGTCCGCGCTCGCCACCTACGAGCGCGGTCAGTGGGCCCACGAACGCGAGGTAGGGATGATAAGTGGAACTCCGTCGGTACCCTACGTTACCGGCTGATCTATGCCAATGCCGATCGCCTGAGCCTGTCGAGTAGCGGGCAGAACATCGCCGGGTGGCTTGTCCGTAGTCACGGCGGCGCGTACGGTCGGTCGTAAAGCTGGCCTCGTCCAGCTGCTGAGCCTGCTGCTATGCCGCCCAGTTGTGCGGAGCCCGATGAGTCGGCCATCGATGCCAACGGGCTAAGACCCCGCCTGCGGCGCGCCTTCGGATCCCTTTGGTTGCAGTCGTCGACGAGCCCGCTGCGTGTTCCTCCGCATCGGGCAATGCCTGGCTCGCTGCCGCCTCACGCCGGTTAGGTGCCACGACGTTCCGGTGTGCCCTCACCTGCGAAGGAGTGCCCTCATGACCTCGTACGCAATCCGCAGCTGCAGTGAACCGCCAGCGTCAATGCGCTGGCTCGCCCAGCAGTTTCCGCATCGGGCCTGGCTCATCGCCGACCTGCAGGGTCGTATCAGCCGCGCCCCTGCAGCCATCCACGCCTGCGCACCTGAGCCAGACCGATTCGGCCAGGCGATGGAACGGACACTCGCCCTTGACCTGTGCGAAGCACCGCCATACCTGCACCTGATCAAGCAGCTGCCTGCGGCCGGAAGGCGGCGCCTGCTCGCCACCGCCGGATACGCGCCAACCACCGACACTCCCGACGGGCCGTGGCGCAAGACCACCGACCACATCCCCGGCGCTCGACTGTTCACGGTGGGCAGCCTTCTCCCCGACCTCAATAAGGCCGTGCATGCACGCCGGGCGAACCCGGACGAGGCGCGGGAGGTGATCGAGGCAGTGCTGCGCGACCGGCGGGCCATCACCGCGTACGCGACCGCCGCGCACGCCGCTCGCCCTGCCTTCGCCGCCTTCTGGGCCAGCTACACCAGCGGCTTCCGCAACGCGCTGCGCGGCTGCGGACCCGTCACCGCCTCTCTGAGCCTGCTGGGCGGACTTCGCATCGCCGACTTCCTCGCCGGCACCACCATCGTCGAATACAAGACGGGCCATTTCGACGATGCCTATCAGCTGGATGCACTCGCCGAGCAGGTGCTGGCCTATGCCCTTCTCGCACCAGGCTCCGGCCATCTGGTCACCGCAGTCGTCATGTACCTCGCCCGCTACCACGTGCTGGCCCGCTACCCTCTCGACATGTTCCTTGCCCGCCTCGCCGGGCAACCCATCGACGTCACCGGAGTTGGCCGTCGCTTCGCCGCCGTCGTTGAAGCAGAACAGCCAGCACGTCGACCAACTGGGCTCTGAACCGAGAGCCAGCACCGAGCTGGAAAACCGATGCCGAGGCTCAGCGGTGCAGTCGAGGACGGCGGGATTGGTCAGTGGGATAGGGCGTCGGGCGTCGGCAGGCCCAGCGCCGTGAGGAACCGTGCGGCCTTGACCTCGACGAAGATCTCGGCATCGTCCAGGTCGTCGTCATCCTCGTCGTCGGGGCCGATGTCTGCCGGGTCGAGATCCGCGGCGAGATAGGCGGTCAGTTCGCCTTCCTTCGCGCTGCGCTCGATGTCGCTCGCCCCACCGCGCTGCTGTGCCCACCAGACGCTTAGGCCGGCAGCTTCACGCACGACGTCAGTTGGCGCCGAGGCGTCCGGATTCTCGAAGTACGTGCGCGGGGTGTAGCCCAGGTAAGCGATGCCGCTGCCTGGACCGGCCGGGCGGTAGGTGAGCGTTGCGATGTCGCTGTCGTGGATATCGACTAGCAGCCACGGCTCCGGAAGGGCCGGCTGTTCGTTAGCTCCATGCGCCGTCCACCGGCCTCCATCAAAGAGGTAGGTGCCGAAGAATCCCACGGTGATCTCCTATACCGGCTGCGGCGGCTGTTCGGCGCCGAGCTCGCAAATCATCGCACGGTGGCGCGCGTACGGCGGCGTGGCATGGCGACTGGCGGGTCTGTGGCTACTGGTCGTGCCGAAGGTTGTGAGGCATCAGCACCCCTGCCGTCTGTGGTCTGGGTTGCAGTCGGGGAGGTGTTCGCTTGCGTCCGTCAGAGTCGGTGAAGGCCGTCCCGCAATTGGCGGATGACGTCCCACTGTGCCTGGTCGCCCGTGGGACGGGGGAAGCCGCCGTGCCGGAAGGCCCAGTTGAGGTATGACACCAGGGGCATGCGGGCCTCGCCCACGAAGTACGCGTCGGCGGATGCATCGGGCAGGGTGATGCCGTAGGGGCCGCCGCCGCTGACGTTGTCCTTGTGGTAGTGGTCGGGTGCGACGGGCAGCAGGAATGGTTCGTCCAATTCTTCCTGGTCTTCCTGCCACGCCTCGATCTCTTCCGCGAAGTACTCGCGGATGTCGCTGTTCGGGTAGCGGGAACCCGCCAACTCCAGCACCAGGGGGTCGGCCGCAGCCGAGTTGGGCCATTGCGGGTGTGTTCCCACCAACCACACGTCGCCCACGATCCGGATCCAGGACGACAGCACCATCGGGAGCGGACCGAGACGCTGCTCCAGCCAGTGAAGGAGCTCTTCCGCCTTCGGGCCGGGTGGCGTGTGCGGCTCTGTCGGGGTCTGGTCGTCGTCGTTCTGGTGGAATCGGTAGCCCTGCTCGCGCAGTCGCGTGACCAGTGTTTCGATGTTGCTCCGGGCTCGGCGGGCCATCTCGTCGCATACCGCCTGCGCCTGCGGGGCGAAGGCTGGCTCACGGACACGGCTCCCCAGCTGCCGCATCTCATGCCATACCCGATCTTGTTGCCCGGCGACGTAGCGGTCTACCCAGTCCAGGTGCTTTGTCATCGCGATCATGGTGCCGCAGGTGATCTCTTGAAGCAACGGTCGTGCGACACCGCGCGTCCAATCTCGCGGGACCCATCCGGTCCGCCGATCGACGCTTGGTGGGCCGCCGATGGTCGCGCAAGGGAGGAGTTCGTCCGGACTGCCTGGCATGGGAAGCGCTTGACGATCCGCGGTAACGAGCCCGGTAACGGCAGGGATCGCAACGGGCGGATGAGGCGGTGACCACCGGCATGAACCGGCATTTGAAGGCGTCGTTACTATCCGTTTTTAAGGACGTTTTAGCCTGTTCTGACACAGCGTGACAGAATCGTTGTAAAACTGGGGGTCAAGGGGTCGTCGGTTCGAATCCGGCCGTCCCGACCGATTGACCTGGGGAGATGAAGATCTTCTCCGGTAACGGCGGTAACATCCGGTAACGGATGATCTTTCTCGGCGGTAACGGCGTGGATGGTTGGCCGTCGGCGCGCGTGCTGTAGATCGCTCTGGCCTGCCGCTTCGTCGGCGTACTGGATGGAGCGGCAGTTTGGTTCTTGATTCCGCGTCAAGTGCTACAGCTGCCGCCAGATGTCGCTTCGTCGGTCGGCTGGAACCAGATTTGGGCACGGTGAGCTCAACATGGGTCGTCCTGCGGCTGCCGCCTGCCTAAGAGCGCGTTTCACATTGCTGTCAGTCGGGTGTGTTGAAGGTGAGGCGTTGTTGGCGGGTGGCGGGTTCGCCGCGGGCGAGGCGGCGGAGCATGCCGCCGAGGGCGGCCCATCGGATCATGGCCTCTGACGTTGCGCGGTGGGTTTCGTAGTCGCGGGCCAGGCGGCGGTGGGCGGTGATCCAGGCCAGGGTTCGCTCGACGACCCAGCGGCGAGGGTGAACGACGAACCCTCGTTGGTCGGCGGGTTTGCGGACGATCTCGACGGTGGTGCGCAGCAGGTCGCGGGCCCAGTCGACGAGGCGACCGGCGAAGCCGGTGTCGGCGAAGACGTGCCGGATCGGGGTGGTTGCGTAGGTGGCGAGCAGGGCGCCTTTGGCTCCGTCGCGGTCCTGCCACGAGGCGGCGAGGACCCAGACGGTGACCAGGAGGCCGAGGGTGTCGGTGACGATGAACCGTTTCCGGCCGTTGGTCTTCTTGCCAGCGTCGTAGCCGCGGAAGTCGCGCGGCACGGTGTCGGCGCCTATGACGCTCTGCGAGTCGATGATGCCCGCCGTCGGCTCGGGCTCGCGGCCGTGAGTCACCCGGATCTGCTCGCGTAGTTCGGTCAGGATCCGCTCGGTCACACCCGGTCGTTGAGGCGGGTGAAGTGGGCGTACACGGTTTGCCGCGGCGGGAAGTCGACCGGCAGGTACCGCCACGCGCAGCCGGTGCGCACCACGTACAAGATGGCGTCGATGACGGCCCGGCGGGGATGCTTCTCGGGTCTGCCCATCCACTGCGGAGACGGCAGCATCGGCTGGATGATCTCCCACTCGGCGTCGGTCAGGTCAGAGGGGTACCGCCGCACTCGATCCATACCCGTCTACCGACCGAGTCACCCTCATCGATCGGACCTGCTGTGCGACACACCCGACCAACCCACAAACCAAACGCGCTCTAAGGAAGCAAGGGCTGCTGCCACCCACTGCGGACGAGACGATCAGGTGCTACGACGAGCTGAACAGCAGCGGATGCGGAACGAGTCACTGTAGGTGAGGCTGCTGCCGGACAGGTGTCCTACTGTCCCTTTGATCCTTTCAAGTTGTGATTGATCTTTACAGGCGATTGTCAGGGCTCCTACAGTTCGGCCACTCATTGGGTGTGATCAACGGGGGCCTTGGGTGGTTGCTGCATGTCTCCGCTTCGGAGCTGAGCCGCGTAGGCGCGGCAGGCATTGGGGCGGGCTCGGATCGTTCGCCGCTGTGCTGCTGTCGGTGAGCCTTGGCGCGGTGGTGCCGCTGATAGCGACGCCGGATCAGGCCGCTGCGGCCCCGGCGGATTGCGCGACGTTGGTTCGTGAGGATGTCCGGGCGGCGGCGCTGCTCGCTGCCGAGTGTGACGAGAGCGTTGAGGTGCTCGGCGAGCGCTCTGAGACCACGCAGGTGTTCGTCGACGCGTCAGGTGTGGGGCGGTTGGAGTCGGCGGTGGTGCCGCAACGGGTGCATCGCAAGGACGGCACGTGGGCGGATATTGATCTGGCGCTGCGACCTGTGTCTGGTGGACTCGCGCCGGTGGCCTCGACGGCGGACATGACGTTCTCCGGTGGTGGTACAGGCGCGCTGGTGACCTGGCGGGAAGGCGCTGCCACGTTCGAGCTGAGCTGGCCGGGATCGCTGCCTGTGCCCCGGGTGAGTGGGGCGACGGCGATCTACGACGATGTTCTGCCGGGGGTGAATTTGCACGTCACGGCGGATCGGGCTGGGTTCCGGCATGTGTTGGAGGTGTTGACGCCGCAGGCGGCGACTAATCCGGCGTTGCGGCAGGTTCGCTACGGCCTGGGCGGCGACATGAGGGTCACCCGCGCGGTCGACGGCGGTCTGAGTCTGGCGGACGCGTCGGGTGAGGAGTTACTGCAGGCGTCGCCGGCAGTGATGTGGGATTCGTCGATCTCGACGCCCACACCCGGCCTGCAGGAACGGGTGGCAAGCCCAGAGGACACAGGTCAGGCAGGGACCGGCACTGAGGTGCCAGTACCGTCCGATCTGGTCTCGACCGCGCAGCGTCCGGGAGTACTGGCTGCGTCAGCTCCGGTAGAGGTGGCGGTTTCCGGCAGCGACCTGACGCTGACGCCTGACCCGAACATGATGGCTGCGTCGCCGGCGGCGTTCCCGCTGTTCATCGATCCGGCCTTCAGCAAACTGCGGTCGAAGTGGGCGTATGCGAGTAGTAACGGGGAGAACAACGACACCAGCTCCGCGCGGGTGGGACTGAGTCCGGAGTCGGGTGCCCGTTACCGCTCGTTTTTCAGCTTCGACACCTCCGCGATGAGTGACACAACGGTGTTGACCGCCAAGGTCCTGATGAAGCTGGATCACTCCTCGTCGTGTGAACCAACCTGGGTGCACCTGTACCGCACCGGGAGTTGGACGGCGTCCAGCGGCAACCGGCTGGCCTGGTCCTCGTATCCTCTTGGATCATCGGCCACCTGGTTGGACTCCTGGGAGGGCAACGCCAACGAAGCGGGCGGGTGCGGGTCGCAGCAGCAGAACTCCGACGCGGTATTCGAAGGCGGCACCCTTCTGCAGGACGTGCAGGCGCAAGTGGGCAGCAGCAACTCCTACTGGGTGGGCCTGTGCGCCTGCAACCAGGAAGATGAATGGGAGAGCGCTCAAGACCGGTGGAAGAAGTTCTTCACCGACAGGACGTACCTGGTGGCCACGTTCGACGTGAAGCCGAACCCGCCTGTGGGCTTGGCGTTCACTACCACGACGGACTGCTACCGGCAGTGCGCGTCACCCGCGGTGCTGCGTAGTTTCACCCCGACCTTGCGGGCACAGGTGCAGGACCGCTTCGGCGGTGTGTTGGGGACCGCGTTCGAGATCCGGACCTCGGCGAGCCTGACAGGGACGATCGCGGTCAGCAGCACCACGATGCCCTTCGCCTCCGTGACAACGGTAGGTAATGCCACGGGCGTCGCTACGTCGAAGGTGCCGGCTGGGTCGCTGGTGGCCGGGGTCACCTACTACTGGCACGCGACGAGCATGGATGAAGCCGGGCTGTGGAGTGGATGGGGTTCCTGGTACAGCTTCACGATCGACAACACCCCGCCGACGGTGTCGAACGTGACCTCTACCCAGTATCCGTTCAAGTCGTGGGGTGCCACGCCGGGCACGGCGGGAACGTTCGCGTTCACGGCCGCCGGCGCCGCGGAGTACACCTGGGACATCGATGGCGGAAGCGCGACCACCACCACGTCGGCGTCGGCGACCTACACCCCGGCCACTGACATGGTCCACACACTTCATGTGAAGGCGAAGGACAGCGCTGGCAACACCAGCAGCACGTACGACTACCAGTTCTGGGTCTCTCCCGTCCCTAACGCGTACTCGCACTGGACGTTCGACGAGACGGACCCGGCGAAGACTGCGGCGGACACCGGAAGCGGCTTCAGCGCGCGCAATCCTGGGACGCTCACCGGCGGTGCGCACTTCGTGCCTGGTTATCTGAAGAACGCGTTGCACGTGTCCGGTGCGGTCGGGGACGGCGCGGTGACGAGCGGGCCGGTACTGGACACGACGAAGAGCTTCACTGTCATGGCATGGGTACGTCCGGGCAGCCTGTCGGCGCGCCCCCTGCAGACGTTCCTTACCCAGGACGGGTCCTGGATGTCGCGGTTCCAGCTGCAGTACCGCCAAGACGCCAACGGCGGCCGGGGCGGCTGGTGCTTCACGCTGTCGAGCGCGGACGCTACCGGCGCCAGCAAGACCATCTCCTGCGCGGGCCAGAACGTCGGTATCCCGACCAACGGTGAGTGGGCCCACGTGGCCGGCCGCTACGACCGGGTCACCGGCAAGATGCGCGTCTACGTGATGGGCGACCCGAACTCCTGCGCAGGCGAGGTCACCGAGGCAACCGCGCCGCCCTCCTGGTCGGCCACTGCCCCGTTCAGGATCGGGCACGACTTCAGCGGCGACATCGACGACGTGCGCGCCTATCAGAGAGTCCTGTCGGACTCGGAGATCTGTCAACAAGCTTCGCAGTAACCAGCTAAAGGCCGCCACGGCCCGGAGAGACGCCGGCCGTGGCGGCGCAGCAACAAGGCGGGTGGCGGTGCCACCCACCGCAGGGCTTGGCAAGACACCGGCCAACGCCGGTCGACTCTGTCGTCTGTACCGCATGGGGAGCGTTCTGGTGAGTGGAACTGGTTCCGGTCGAGCGCGAGTGGCCTTCTTCAATCGGCGGCTGTGGCGATCGGCGTTGCTCGCCAGCGGTCTGTCGATCGCCGTGCTGGCCAGCGGGCTGGGGCAACCAGCACAGCGAGCTGAGGCCGCACCGAAGTGGACGGCGCCGACGCCGAAGGAAGCCACCGGTGTGGTGGTACGTGACGCGGTACCCGGCAAGAGCCGCTCCACGCATGCCGCGTCGAGCGTGACGACCAAGGCCAAGAAAATCACCTGGCCTTCCGGCACCGCTACGGCCGACCTCAGCCAGGCGCAGGCAGCCGCGGCCAAGGCTGCCAGTACTCGAGCGGGTCTTACCGGCCCGGTGCGCGCCCGCGCCGGGGCGCTGCCGGTGACGATATCTCCGCCTGCCGAGGGCTTCAGCAAGAGTGCCGCTGCAAGCGTCGACGCGGTCAAGGTGACCGTGCACAACCGATCGACAACGGAGAAGGCCGGTGTGCAAGGCCTTCTGGTTTCGGTCGAAGGTGCCGACGGCGCATCGGCGGCAGGACGCACCGGTCTGCAGATCGACTACGCCGGTTTCGCCGACGCCTATGGCGGCGACTGGGCTTCCCGGCTGCGGTTGGTGGCACTACCCGCGTGTGCACTGACCACCCCTGAAATGTCGTCGTGTCAGAAACGCAGCGCCCTGCGGACGGTCAACGACACTCCGGACAGCCTCCTGTCGACCGACATCGCCCTTACCGGCAGCAGCCCCATGCTGCTCGCCGCCGAAGCCGGTGCCTCCGGCGACAGCGGCGATTACACCGCAACCAGCCTGTCCCCGGCGGGCCAGTGGCAGGTATCGACCCAGAGCGGCGACTTCTCGTGGTCCCACCCGTTGAGGATGCCGCCGGCGCTCGGCGGTCCCGCTCCCAATGTCAGCTTCTCCTACTCCTCCGGCAGCATCGACGGCAAGACCGCGCTGACCAACAACCAGGGCTCCTGGATCGGTGACGGCTGGGACTCCTGGCCCGGCTTCATCGAACGCACATACCGGTCGTGCGCTGACGACAACCCCAACCACAAGACCGGGGACCAGTGCTGGTTCACGGACAACGCGACCCTGTCACTCAACGGCCACGCCAGTGAGCTGATCAAGGACGGGGCAGTGTGGCGGCTGCGCAACGACGACGGCACCAAGATTGAGAAGCTCGCGAGTTCCGCGCGGGGCAACGGCGACAACGACAACGAGTACTGGAAGGTCACCACCACCGACGGGACCCAGTACTTCTTCGGCTACCACAAGCTACCCAACTGGGTCAGCGGAAACCCGGTCACCGACTCGGTGTGGACCGTCCCGGTCAACGGCAACAACTCTGGCGAGCCCTGCTACGACGCCACCTTCGTCAACGCCTTCTGCACGCAGGCGTGGCGGTGGAACCTCGACTACGTCGTGGACCCGAACTCCAACACCATGGCCTACTTCTACGGCAAGGAGAGCGGCGCCTACGCCAAGGACAACGACCCCGCCAAGCGCACCACCTACGACCGCGGCGGCTACCTCAAGCGCATTGAGTACGGCATGCGCAAGGACGCCGAGTACGCCCAGGCCGCGCCGCTGCGAGTGGTGTTCGACACCGCCGAGCGGTGCCTGTCGAACTGCTGGACGGGCGCGGCATGGACCTCCGACCCGGTGAACGCGCAATGGTTCGACACCCCGTGGGACCAGTACTGCAACTCTGGTGACCAATGCACCGAACAAGGCGCCCCGACCTACTGGACCGCCCGCCGGCTCAAGAAGGTCACCACCCAGGTGCGCAACGGCACGTCCACCTACGCAGACGTGGAATCGTGGTCGCTGCGGCACGAGTTCATCAACGCCGGCACCGGCGAGTCCACCCCGATGTGGCTGCGGGGCATCACCCGCACCGGCCACGTCACCACCGCCGGCGGCGCCGCCGTCTCCGACCCGGAAATCACCTTCGACACCGGCGCCCAACCGCTGCCCAACCGGGTTGACGGACCCTCCGACCAGCGCTCGGATCTGAATCGCTGGCGAATCAAGACCGTACACACCGAGAGCGGCGGCGACGTCATCGTCAGCTACTCCGGACCAGACTGCACCCGCACGACCCTGCCTTCACCGGCCAGCAACACCAAGCGGTGCATGCCCTCCTACTACGCGCCCGAAGGCCAGGAACTGAGCCTGGACTGGTTCCACAAGTACGTCGTCACCCGCATCGACCTTGATGACACCGTCACCGACCAGCCAACCGAGGTCACCGAGTACGCCTACGACAACCCCGCCTGGGCCTACAACAACGATGAGCTGACCAAGGACAAGTACCGCACCTGGAGCGACTGGCGCGGCTACGGCAAAGTCGTTGTCTATCACGGCGACCCGGCCGGGCAGCAGACCGCCGTCGAGCACCGCTACCTGCGCGGCTTGGACGGTGACAAGGCCGCAGACGGTGTCAAAGACGTATGGGTCAGCGACACCTGGGGTGGCACGGTCGAAGACCACGAAGCGTTGCAGGGCTTCGAGCTGCAAGCCATCACCTACAACGGTCGAGGCGGCGCGGAAACCTCTTCCACGCGCAACGATCCGTGGATCAACGGGCCGACCGCTACCCGTAACCGAGAAGGCATCACCACCCGGGCGTGGATGACCAACACCGATATCACCCGCACACGCACCGCTCGGGCCGTCGGCGGCCACCTTTACACCAAAACCATTGTCAGCTTCAACACCGACGGCCTCACCACCGCCGTCGAAGACCAGGGCGACGAGTCCACCACCGCGGACGACACCTGCACCCGCACCACCTACGCCCGCAACGACAGCACCTGGATGATCGACAAGGTCTCACAAAGCGAAACCCTGTCCATCCGCTGTGCCGGCGCTCCGAACCCTGCGGAACCGTCGACCGTCCTCAATCGGTCGCGCACCTTCTTCGACACCTACGTCGACGACAGCTCCTTCGGGCAGGCACCCACCCGCGGCAACGTCGTCCGCACCGAGCAGCTGGAGAAGTTCAGCGGCACCACCCCGGTCTACACCCGGCTCTCGAGCAGCACCTACGACGCCAACGGTCGACTCCAATCGGTCACCGATCCGCGCGGCTACACCACGACCACTGGCTACACGACGGCCAACGGCGGGTTGGTCACCCAGACCGTGGTGACCAACCCCAAGAGCCATACGGTCACGACGGCCATCGCACCGGCTTGGGGATCCGCGACCAAGGTCACCGACCCCAACGGCGCTGTCACCAACCTCACCTACGACGGGCTCGGCCGGCTCACCAACGCCTGGGTACCCGGCCGCGACAGTGCCACGCAGACCGCCAGCGCAAAATTCACCTACAAGCTGCGCCGCAGTGGCGCCCCATCAGCGGTCACCACCGAAATCCTCCTGCCAACCGGCACGGCGTACCGCAAATCGGTGAACCTCTACGACGGGTTCCTACGACTGCGACAAAACCAGCTCCAGGCAACCGTCGGCGGGCGAACGATCACCGACAACCGAACCAACAGCCTCGGCGCCACCGACTGGACCTCCGCCCCCTACTCGGACAGCACCAACGCCGCCGTCAACGACACGGCCCTCGCGCAACCACAGGGCCAGATCCCCTCCATCACTACCTACGCCTACGACGGCGCAGGGCGGCAGGTCGCGCAGATTCTGCTCGCCAACGGCGCGGAAAAGTGGCGCACCACCACCGCATACGGCGGCGACCGGGTCAACACCACCCCACCGGCCGGCGGCACCGCCACCACCACCATCACCGACGCCCAAGGCCGCACCACCGCCCTGAGGCAGTACAAGAACCCCGCCGACGTCGGCAGCGACGACACGACCAAATTCGACCAGACCACCTACACCTACACCCTGCTCGGACAGACCAAGACCCTCACAGACGCGACCGGCGCCAACGTCTGGTCCTACACCTACGACCTGCGCGGCCGCCAGATCAAGGCCGTCGACCCCGACAAGGGCACCACCGAGACCACCTACGACGTCGCCGGCAACATCGCAACCACCAAGATTCAAGTCGGCACCGGCACGGGCACCGCCACCACGGCCTACACCTACGACGAGCTCGGCCGCAAGATCAGCATGCGCGACGACTCCGTCACCGGCGCTCTGCGTAGCAACTGGGTGTACGACACCAGGGCCAACGGCAAGGGCAAGATCTCGTCCGCCTCACGCTTCGCCAACGGCAACCGCTACGACTCCCGAATCGATGAATACGACGCCTACGGTCGACCCACCGTCACGTCCGTCGTGCTGCCCGCCAGCGAGTCCACCCTGTGCGCCGCCGCCACCCCCAACACCTGCACCTACACCACCACGACCAGCTACCGGGCAAACGGCCAGCCCTACCAGGTCACCATGCCCGCCGCCGCCGACCTGCCCTCAGAGAAGCTGACGTTCGGCTACACCGACGTCGGCGACCCAGGAACCCTCCTGTCGGCCTCCCAGATCTACGTCTACTCCGTCATCTACGACAAGCTCGGCCAGCTGACCCAGCGGCAACTCGGCGCGTACGGCTCACGCGTCGCCGTCACCTCAACCATCGACGAACCCACCCGCCGCCTCACGAGCACCAACGTCGTACCCGAACTCAAGGCCGAAGCGGCCAATTACAACTACCGCTACGACCCCGCGGGCAACATCACCGAGATCCACGACACCCCCGTCGGCGGCGTCGCCGACAACCAGTGCTTCACCCTCGACTACCTGCGTCGCCTGACCGAGGCGTGGTCCCCGGAAAGCGGTAGCTGCACCACGAAACCCACCGCCTGGACGCAGGTCGACGGCTCCGCCTACCCGTACTGGCGCACCTGGACCCTGAGCCCCGACGGAAACCGCAAGACCGACATCCGGCACGGCAGCACCAACGCCACCTTCACCTACACCTACCCAGCCCCTGGCGCGGCCCGACCGCACGCCGTCACCAGTGTCAGCGCCAGCGGCGCTAGCACTTGGACCCGCGGCTACACCTACGACAACGCTGGCAACACCAAAACTCGACCCACCACCACCGGCGCCACACAAACCCTCACCTGGGACCGCGAAGGGAAGGTCCTGAGCTCCACTGACTCCACCACGACCAGCTATATCTACGACGCCGACGGCAATCGACTCGTCCGAACCGACGCCACCGGCAAAACCCTCTACCTCCCCGACGGCACCGAAGTCCGCTACACCACCAGCGGCACCACCAAAAAAGCCACCCGCTACTACACCCACGCCGGCCAAACCATCGCCATCCGCACCGCCACCGGCCTGAACTGGATCACCAGCGACCACCACGGCACCGCCGAACTCACCATCAACGCCACCACCCTCGCCGTAGCCAAACGCCGCATGACCCCCTACGGCGAACAACGAGGCGCCACCATCGGCACCTGGGCAGCCGGTATGGACAAGGGCTTCGTTGGCGGCACCCAAGACCCCACCGGCCTCACCCACCTCGGCGCCAGAGAATACGACCCCTCCATCGGTCGATTCATCAGCGTCGACCCCCTAATGGACCTCACCGACCCCCAACACTGGAGCGGCTACTCCTACGCCAACAACAACCCCGTCACCCTCTCCGACCCCAGCGGACTCGACCCCGGGGGCGGTCAAGCCTGCGACAACGGCCATTGCTCGGACACCTGGGGAGCGCCTACACCCGGCAATACAACCTCGCCCCCTCCTTCAAGTCCCCACACCGACACGAGCATCGCGGCGACGCACAAGGACGCAGGGGAAGCCCGCCAAGAAGCGAAAGAGGCCTTCCTGGCGACCTTCACCGAAAGGCACTATGTCTGCGCAGGCTACCTCGGTAAAAACTGCGAAATGATGCGGAACCTCGTCCAAGGCAATCGGATGGACCCCGACCAGGCGACCATCGAAGTCCTTTGTGGCGGCGACAGCATGTGCATCACGCAGTACTACTCCAGCGGCGGCGACCTCGAAGCGCTCCTCACCATCATCGGATTTCTCCCCGTCGTCGGTGAGCCGGCCGACGGCCTCAGCGCGGCCATCGCCCTCTCACGCGGAGACTGGAAAGGCGCCGCACTATCCGCCGCTGCGATGCTACCCATTATCGGAGAAGCCGCAGGCGCGAAGAGGCTCGCCAACCTTGCAGCGAAGGCCTGCAGCTTCTCCGCCGAGACAAAGGTCCTCCTCGCCGACGGCACCACGAAACCAATCAGCGAGATCACCCCAGGCGACGAGGTTCTTGCTACCGACCCCGAAACCGGGGAAGAAGGCCCGCGGATCGTAACGCACGTCTGGGTACACGACGACCAACTCGTCGCACTCAAACTCGCCGACGGCACAAGCATCACCACCACGGAAGACCACCCGTTCTGGAACGCAACGGACAAGCAATGGCAGCAAAGCCAACAGCTAGACCACGGAGATAGTCTCTACACGGGCACCGGCAAGCGACTCCCTGCCAACGGGATAGACTGGACGACCGCCCACCGAGCAAGCGCCTACAACCTCACAGTCGATGATATTCACACGTACTATGTGTTGGCTGGCACGACTCCTGTACTTGTGCATAACACTGGGTGTTGGTCGACGACGGCCGAAACGGCTAGTGGCCTCGCCGGGAGATATAAGCCGGGCCAGTCCACGCGGGATCCGGCGTCTCAGTGGTACCACGAGTATCTGAGCAACGACGAACTCCTGGACGGGATCAACAACGCTCCAATGGGTGATGGAATCGTCGTTTCGCGTAACGGCACGATCCTTGGCGGTCATCACCGTTGGGACGAGCTCCAAACACGGATTCAAGACGGGCGCATTGACCCAAACACCGAAATCAAGATCCAGGTACGCGACGGAGAGTAGTATTCATGCCTATGATTCAGTCATCTGACAACGACTTCCGCGTTTGTCGAATCAGTTTCGATACGCTACTCGAAATCCAGATAGAGGCAGAGGAGCGCGGTCTGGCAACTCGCTGGACCTCGGTGGATGCACTCCGTGGACAAGTCAAGGAAGAAGCAGTGCTCCTCCAGTCATTGATGCGCGAGGAGCGGGGGGAAGCTGTGCGTGCCTATCGGTGTCTCGTGCTGTTCTCTTCCGCGGATGGTGGAGATGCTGGCGGAATTGTCACGATCGATCTTGACCCAGCAAGGTTTGAATCACTGGACCGACTTGATCGTGATCTAGACGTTCGGAGGGCTTTTGCCCGGATCTTCTCGCTGGCATCGGGTGGGATTTCGATGGTCTCGAAAGACTGAGGCGGACTAAGTGGCGGCAGCGCTCGCTGGGTGGCTGCAAGGCAGGACGGAAAGTCCTAGAGGCCCATTCCTGCCGTACAGGGCTCGGGCTTTGTGGTCACCCGCCATCAATATTGTCCTAGGACGCCGTGCGGGAAGTGCGGTCCGCCATATCTTCCTGGACTCGACGTCAGCGCGGACTCTTGACTGACCGCCGTAACCACTTCGGTAACGGATCGAGGTCCGCGGCGGAGGAGTGGCTGACACGAGTCGGCAGAGGGCATCATTAGGAGATGCGGTTCTGTCCGCATTGGAGGACCTATCAGCCTGTTCCGACACGCCGTGACAGAATCGTTGTAAAACTGGGGGTCAAGGGGTCGTCGGTTCGAATCCGGCCGTCCCGACAGACAAGAAGGCCCTGACCAGCGGAAATGCTGGTCAGGGCTTTAAGTTTGTCTATGGGGTTTTGAACCGCCCCCCCGAAAACCCCCCATTTGCCGGGGTCGGGAACCGGATTCGTCATCCCTGCGCATCGTTGGGCAGTGCGGGTGTGGGGCGGCGCCTGCGGTCGCTGCCGAGTCGCTCGAGGATGTCCGAGACGTCCGGGGCTTGGGCGGGTTTGGCGATGTAGTACGTGGCGGTGACCTCCTCGCTGGAGTGTCCGAGCTGTGCTGCGGCGCTTTTCGTGTCGGTCTCTTTTTGATGAGGGTGGCGACGGTCTTGCGGAAGGTGTGGGGGCTGACCCAGGCGAGGTCGGTGTCGGCGCGGGCCTCACGCCACTGACGGCGGACGCTGTTGGGCGACAGACAGGTGCCGCGCCGGGAAGCGAAGATCGCGTCGTGGGGGTTGTCGGCGGCGACGAGCTTGCGGGCCATGATCATGCCGACGGCGAACCGGGGTAGGACGACCATCCGCCCCGCGATTGTCTGCCGGTGGCATGGACGTTGCAGACACTGTGTCAGTGAACGTCGCTTCCCGGACGCCGCATTTCCGGCGGCCGTTGCGGAGGTGGCGGGGAGAGGGTTGCCGATGTTTCCCACCGTCGCAGCCCGGGGCCGATGACCGGTCAGCCGAGGCGGTGGGCCCGGCCGAGGAGGTATCGCCGTTCGACCTGGTTCTCCGTCAGGGCCGCTGCTTCGCGGTACCGTGCCGCCGCGCTGCTCGGGTTGCCGGTCATCTCGAGCAGGTGGGCGCGCACGGCGCGTTCCCGTTGTCGGGTCAGGGGTTCCTGATCGAGCTGGTAGCGCCGGTTGAGGTCGTCGAGCAGCGCCAGTCCTCGGGCCGGCCCGTAGGCGTGGGCGACCGCGACCACCCGGCTCAGACGTACCGGCGCGGTCGGGTTGAGCCTTTCGAGCCACAGGTACAGTGCCGCGATCTGTGGCCAGTCCGTCTGTTCCGGCGACGTGGTCGCGGCATGCACGGCGGCGATCGCCGCCTGTAACTGGTACGTGCCGATCTCGCGTCGGTGCCAGACGCTGTCGATCAGTTCCGTGCCCTCGCGGATCAGAGCGGTATTCCACTGTGTCCGATCCTGCTCGTCGAGCCGCACCAGCTCGTCGCCGTCGGTACGGGCAGTGCGCCGCGACTCGGTGAGCAGCATCAGTGCGAGCAGACCGATCACCTCGGGGTCGTCCGGCAGAGAGTCGCGGAGCATGCGGGTCAGCCGGATCGCTTCGCGGGTCAGGTCGATGCGGGCGAGCTCGTCGCCGGTGGAGGCCGTGTAGCCCTCATTGAAGATCAGGTACAGCACCTGCATCACGGCGTTCATCCGACTGTCCCGATCGGCGTCGGTGGGCGGGGTGAAGCGGGCGCCGGCACGGGCCAGTTGCTGCTTGGCGCGGCTGATCCGCGCACCCATGGTGCTCTCGGTCGTCCCGTGGGCGTGTGCGATCTCCGCGGTCGTCAGGCCGCCGACCGCGCGCAGAGTGAGCGCCACCTGGGAGCTGGGGCTCAGCGCAGGATGGCAGCACAGCAGCAGGAGCGTGAGACTGTCGTCGGTCTCCAGCGGAGGGTGCGCCTGGCGGGCCGGGTCCTGCATCGCCAGCTCGGTCATGCCCGCGTGCTGCTCGCGCCGGCGTCGGGCCTGGTCGGTGCGGAGCAGATCGACCATTCGCCGGTAGCCGATCCGGATCAGCCAGCTGCGCGGGTTCTCCGGCACGCCGTTGGTCGGCCACGTCCGGCTCGCGACGAGCAGTGCTTCCTGTACCGCATCCTCGGCGATGTCGAAGTGGCCGAAGCGCCGCACCAACGCGCCGAGCACCTGCGGCGCCTCCGTGCGCAGCAGGTGCTCGACGTCCGGCGTCACGCCGGTCTGCCGTTCTTGTGCCCTCCCGGTTTGTCGCTTCCGGATGGCAGCATTCAGCTGAATCGGTCATGCCGCGAAGTCCGTGCCCATGATCGGCCGGATCTCCACTGGTTCTCCCAGCACCTCGACCATCCTCGAGACGATCTCGACGGCGCGTTCCTGGCTGGCCACGTCGATCACCGCGAAGCTGGCCAGGACCTCCTTGAGCTCGATGAATGGCCCGTCGGTCGCCACCACGCCGGCCGGGCTCTTGCGGACCGTCGTGCTGATGGCCGGGTGGCCAAGACCCTCGCTGCTGACGAACTCGCCGGTCTTGATCAGTTCCTGTTCGAACTGCTGGTACGCGGCGAACGCGGCCAGCGCCTCCTTGGACGGGGTGTCGGCGGTCGCGGCGTCCCAGGCGGCGGCCGGCGTGTAGCTGAGCAGCAGATACTTCATGGTCATCCTTGTTGTTGCGCGGGAGATCACGTTACGCCGGTCAGGACGAACGGTGCAGGGAGAGGGCGAGGACCGTCGTCCAGGTGAAGGCGACCAGGCCGTTCACGGCGATCTGGATGCTCATGTGGCTCGGCGACATGGGCAGCAGCAGGATGAGCGCGGCGACGCCGTTCAGCACCGCCGGCAGCGCGGCCCGACGACGGACGTGGCGGACGGTCAGCACGATGGCGGCGATGGCCAGTGCGGTGAAGGCGATGGCGGCCGCGGCCGAATGCGCGATGCTGTGCCAGGACATCTGGTCGACCGGCCCGTCGGGGGTCCCGACCGGGAAGCCGCGCTCCGGATCCATGGTGAACACGCCGGCCGCGACGAGACCGGCACCGAAGATCCCGACGAAGATCGGCAGCACACGCCGGCCGGTTCCCTCGGTGAGCGTGCGCCGGATACCGGCGGCGAGCGCCAGGCCGCCGAGACCGGCGAGCACGAACGTGGTGATCTGGATCCAGCCGAGGCTACCGGTGGCGAGCTGGCTGATCGGGTGCCGCGTGATGTTGTAGCCCTCACGAGTGAGCATCTGCGTCACGGCCGAGGCGAAGAAGACCGGCCCGGCAAGGGCGCCGGCGAGGAGCAGCCGGTCAGACGAGCGGCGGACGGCGGGAACGGTGGCGGCGACGGGGGCCATGACTTCCTCCTTGGTGAGTTCCTGCCGCTACCTCGTGGCCGATCCGGGGATTCCGACACGACCACGATGTGACCTGAGTTACGCCCAGTGGGTGTCAAAGCGTGGGTGCCGCCTTCGAGGTACCGGCAAGCATTCACCAAGGAGGACACGATGTCTGAGAACACCGAGCCGAGCGTCGAACTGCAGGCCCTGGACCGTCTGGTCGGCACCTGGTCGGTGACCGGCGGCGCCGAGGGAACCGTGCGGTACGAGTGGATGGCCGGCCGGTTCTTCCTGCTCCAGCACGTGGAACTCAGCCAGTTCGGGCAGCCGGTCACCGGCTTGGAGGTCATCGGACACCTACACCCGTTCGGCGAGCGGTCGGTGCGGACGTGGTGTCGCGGTTCTACGACGCGGCCGGCAACACTTTCGACTACGTCTACGAACTCGTCGGCGACAAGCTGACCATCTGGGCTGGCGCGAAGGGCGGTCCCGCCTACTACGAGGGCACGTTCAGCGCCGACGACACCACGGTTACCGGCGCATGGACCTACCCCGGTGGAGGCGGATACGCCTCCACCATGACCCGGATCTGACATCGGAAGGCCACGCCGACCCGAACGGCCGGAGGCGGTGTTCCGCGCGCATCTCGGAGGTCATTGCTCTCCGGCCGATTCGGTCTACCGTTCCCGGCCTTACCCGTGGAGGACCCAGGGCCGAGGCCAGGGTCTCGTGGCCAACAGGTACTGCATACCCGCCAGTTCTTTCGCAGCCACGTCACCACGACCTGTGCGCGGATCCCCGGATAGCACCACCGTGTGTCCTCGCTCCACTCGTCGCGCAGCGGCGTCGGGGTCATCACCTCGCGCAGCAGCATCGAGCAGCCGGCTGGTGTCCTCGCCGAGCACGCCCTTGGGGATGCGGATGAGCAGCACTCCGCCGTCGAGGACGCGGCCCATGTCGAAGCTCGACTTCGGGTAGCGCATGGTGCGTTTGACGAAATCGCGCAGTAGGAACGCGCGCAGCCGGGCGAGGACCGGTTCGATGACCTGCGAGCGGAGGCTGTCGTCGAGGCTGTCGTACCACTGCCAGAAGCCGCTGAGCCCGGCCGGGTCGTCGAGGTCCACCGTCATCGCCGAGCGGAATTGGGGGCTGTTGAGCAGCGGGGGGATGTGCTGCAGGGTGACGTTGTTGTGGCGCAGCAGAGTCAGGCAGGCCACTCGCATGACGTCGTCCATCCGCGGCCCCCACGCCTTGGCGAAGATGTTCCCGAAGATCGACACGAGGTTGTCGACGACCAGGTCGGGGTCGTCGCCTTCGAGGAGATTCAGCGTCGGCGGGTTGTCCTGGTCGGGGTCGAAGAGCACGACGCGGTCGGCGATGCCTGCGGGGAGCCGGTCGAGGATGTCCAGGACGAGGTCGCCGTGCGGGTCGATGACGACGGTGCCGCGGCCTGCCTTGATGTCGTCGAGGGCCATGTTGACCAGCAGAGTGGTCTTGCCGGAGCCCGGGGACGGCGACCGGTGCCGGCATGGACGCGGCCCGCGCCCGGTCGAGGCCGGGCACGGCGAGGTCCTGCGGCAGGGCGGCGAGGGCGGCGAGTTCCGGGGCGGAGGTCAGGAATCCGGGGCCGAGGCGGCGGGCGGCGAGGACTGCCACCGGGGCGGGCATTCGGGCGCGGTGGGTGAGCCGGTTGCGGCCCGTGTGGATGGCGAACGCCGAGGCGAGGGTGTCGGCGATGCCCCGCAGCCGGCCGGTCGGGTCTGTGCCGGGGCGCCGGGTCCCCGAGGCCGCGACCCAGTCACGGAGCCGCTGCCGGCGTCAGCGAAGTCGCGATGCCAGCCCGGCGGCGCGGAGCCGTTCTGCTCGGGGTCGTATGCGGACAGCCAGTGCAGGTGAAGCGCACTCAGTTCCCGCAGGTCGCTCAACCCGCGCGAGGTCCAGCTGATGAACCTTTACCAGACGAAGGGACGTGAGGCCGACGCAACCGTCGTGGTGTTGCGGCAGGGGGGACTTCATGGGCTACGAGTCGGAACCGTGCGGATTCTCGCGGCAATAGGGATTCTTGACGCCTGGATTCCACTGCCTGAGCGCCCGGATCGGCTTGGTGAACGCCGCCGTCTCGGTGGCTTCGAGGTCGTCAACCAGCGGTCTGCGCGTTTGACGGGTGGCGGCTGTCGTTCGCGCACGAGGTGGCTTGCTCACGATCAGCCAGTCGCGGGGATTCGAGTAGCGCTGCGGGCGAGGGTGAGCACAAGAAGTGCAGCGATCGCGAAGCCTGCTGCCGTGAGCGGGAGGGCGCTCACTCCGGCGGTGGTGAGGATGGTGCCTCCTGTCGCGGCTCCGATGGATACCCCGAGGTAAGTGCCGGAAGTGTTCAGCGCCAAGGCTTGCCCGGAGACAGGACCGGCGAGGTGGTGCAGGCGGGCTTGGATTGCTGGCGAGTTCCAGAACGCCATACCGCCCCACAGCGTCGCCGTGACCAGCACGAGCGGCAGTGGAGCGGGCCTGGCTGTCCAGAGCACCCAGAGCACGACCATCGCGGCGACGATCGTACCGATACCGATCAACAGGGTTCGGTCTGCGCCGAGGCGGTCGGTGGCGATTCCACCGAGCCAGATGCCCGCGATGCCTGCGATTCCGGAGAGGCTGAATGCGAGTGCGCGTTGCTCAATGCCTGCTGTCGTGGTCGCGGACAGATATGGGGCGAGGTAGGTGAGCATCATCATCGAGCCGGTCATGAGCAGGCAGTTCGCCAGCAATCCGAGTGAGATCTGAGCCCGCAGCAGGATGCGGAACTGATCGGCCAGCCGTGGCGCGCCGTCGGTTTCCTCGCAGCGGGGCAGGGTATCGAGCAAGAGGATGAGGACGAGAGTACCGGCGAGGGCCATCGTCGCGAAGGTGGCTCTCCATCCGAGGGTGCCGCCGATCCAGGTGCCGAACGGCACCCCGGCGGCGATCGATCCGGTGACGCCGAGCGAGACGATGGCGATGTACCTGCCAACCTTCTGCGGTGGTGCGTGGCGTGCGGTGAACGCGAACAGCGCCGGGGTCATCGCCGCGGCCGCGAGCGCAGCAGCCACGCGCAGCGTCGTCAAGACCGCGAACGACTCCGTGGTCGCTGCGCCGATGTTCGCGGCGATGAAGACCAGTAACGCGGTCGTGAACAGTCTTCGGCGAGGCACGTCCGCGAGGACGACGGCTGTGACCGGTGCTGCGATGGCGACGCTCAGGGAAAACACGGTGATCAGTTGCCCGGCCTGGCCTTCGTTGACTTCCAGATCGGCGGCGAGTTCGGGCAGGACTCCGGCGATCACGTAGTCGTCGGTGTAGAGCACGAACGCGGCGGCGAGCAGGGTGAACAACCAAGCAGGCATACGCACCATTTCTCGGGAGGCTTGATGAGTCATCCGCTCGTGCGGTCCTGTTCGGGACCGATGGTAGCCGCGATCGTTTCCGCGACGAGTCTGCTTGCGGCGGCGTCAAGGTGGATGCCGTCGCGGTGAGTTGTGACGCCTCGTTCGGTGACATCGAAGATGTCGATGAGCGGGAGGCTGTGCTGCTCGGCGACGCGACGCACGATCGGCGCGACCTCTTCCGCGACGATGCGTTCGGAAACGGCGCGGCGATTGGAGAACGCGACCGGCGGCGTCAGGAGGTAGACGGTCGACGTGCCGTCGGCGCTGTAGCGGGCGGCGAAGTCGGCGAGTTCCGACTCGTACGCCTTCGCGTTCCAATTGTCGCCTCGTGCGTCATTCGTTCCCAGCATGATGAGGACGATGTCGGCGCGCGCTCCTAGAGACGCCTCGGCGAATCGGTTCGCGGCATAGGGCCAATCACCGTTGCGCTGAAGTGTGCGCCGATTCAGTCCGTAGTTGAGCACCTGGTACCGGTCGCCGAGCATCTGGGCGAGCTGGGCCGGATAGGACCATCTGTTGCGGCCCTTGAGCAGCACACCTGCGCCATAGGTGTTGCTGTCGCCGATCGCCGCGACGGTGATCTTGCCGGTTGCCGGGCGCGGGACGGGCGGATGCATCGTCCGCCGGGCAGCGAAGGCGACGCCCCCGACGATGAGGAGAAGAACGGCGGCGGTGATGAAGATCAGCATGAGCTTCCCTGTGTGTTCGTGTGCCGTTGCGGACGTTGGCGGAGGACTTGTTCGCCGGCGTCGACGTAGGACGTGAACAGGTCCGTGATGTCGCGAGGGCGGTCCGCCGCTTGAGCGTTCTCGGTGAGTTCCTCGACAGCACGCAGCGTGCGGGTGAAGGTACGAGTGCGCTGATGGCTGGCGGCGAGGAGCTGCTCGAATCCGTCGGCCGCCTCGACGAGGAAGCGACGACTGCCCGGCTGTGGGATCGTGCGGACCAATCCCCATGACACGAGTTCGCGGATCGCCGTGCTCACGCGCCGGAGCTGAGCGACAGGGCGGCGCGCAACATGACGACGACAGCGGAGAGCATCCTGTGGAGCATCCCGAAAGCCGACTACCGCGTCATCGTGCGGCTTGGGGATGCGAGGGCTCGCGCCCACCATCGGGAGCTGGGCCTCTTCGACTAGTTTGCTCATGCGGGCGGGGACGGGCTGGGTTCGGGAATGTGCTGCCTTGACCCCGGAGGCCTGAGCGGGAGGTCGCTGACATCCTGGTGAGCCGCGATCACTGCTCTCAAGGACCATCGACCCGTCACAGACGACCACCGACCTCGCGCAATCGGGAGTCCTGGTGCTCCCCGGTTCTGTGCTCGAAGAGGGCGATACCTGCGGTGACCGAGACGTTCAAGGACTCCACGTTCGAAGCCATAGGGATCGAGTATCGGTATGTGGTCAGCGCATCCAGTTCACGCGACACTCCCTCGCGCTCACTGCCCATCGCGAGCGCGAGACGTTCTCGCGCCGTGCGGATCGAGCTCAGCGGTTCGACAGCATCGGCCGAGAGCGCGGCGAGCACGAGCCCCTCCTGCCGAATGAACTCGGCGCATTCCGCGCGAGTCGCGAGCACGACAGGGGTCGCGAACACCAATCCGCGACTGGCGCGGATCAGGCGGCGATCCCATATCGTGCGCAGGCCGCTGTCGACCAGCACGATGCCCGCCGCGGCGAGCGCGCAGGCCGTCCGCGTGATCGCTCCGATGTTGCCGACGATCCGCACCCCGTCGAGGATAATGATGTCACCCGTCGTTCCGATCAGGTCGCGGAGTCTGGGACGTCTCGGTGCACGCGCCAGCGCAAAGGCGCGCGAACGCTTCTGCTCCCCGAACAGCGTTCGCGCCACACTGTCGTCAAGGACGTAGCGCGGCACGTCTGCGTCGATGCCGACGAACGTAGAAGGGTCGGCGGAGGCCGAGAGGTACAGGGTGTCCACCTCGACCCCGCAGGCGATGGCCTGCTCGATGTTCTCCAGATCGTCGAGGACGAAGATGCTCGGTCTCTCGGAGCGGTTGCGCAGCACGTCGGCGATGCGCCGAACGACCGGGTGGCGTGTGCTGTCGATCGTTTGCACCGTCGCCGGTTCACGCGTCTCGCTCGCAATCGTCGCTGCCTCCATGCGCAGAAGCGTGGGCCCTCACGCGACGTCGGGGTCAAGATGCGGGAGGGCGCGCGCCTACTCCCACCGAGCGTTGGCAGGATCGACGCCGTGGCGCAGCGCGTTCGCATCGATGACTTCGGAAAGCCACGAGGAAAGCTCTGGTTCTCGCGCGTCGAAGTAGGCGCTGAATCGTGCGTCCTGGACGTAGCGCTGTCCAAGGCACACCTGCATCGAATGGGTGCAGGCGAAGAGTTGACCGATCATCTCTCGATGCTGCTCCGCTAGGTCGTTGGCCTCATCGCTGCCGGGTGCGACACCAGAGCGTTTCGCTGCCGCGAGTTCCGAATACAGGGCATCACCATTGGCCTGCATCCGTCTCCGGTCGTCCTCCGAGAACACCGCCGCGTTCCGCTCGAACTGCGCCCACTCGTCGGAGTCTCCCCAGCGTTCGCGTGCTTCTTCCGCCCAATCCTCACGCCAGCCCTGACCGAAGATCTCCGCCTGCTGCTGCGCGGTGAGCGTGGCTCCCGCCGTGCTCGATGCCAAGACCTGATCGACGGCGTCAGCCATCTGCCGAAGCCTCGTGATCCGCTCTTCGAGCAGTCGCCGTTGCTGCTGAAGCTGTTCCGTCTCGTCCACAGCGGGATCGTCTAGAAGCGCGGCAATCTTCGTCAGGGCGAACCCGAGTTCCTGGTAGACGAGCACTCGATGGATGCGCCCTACGTCTACGGCTGAATATGCCCGATACCCTCCCGGCGTGCGGCCTCGGGGCTGAACCAGACCCACTGCATCCCAATGATGCAAGGTCCGCACGGTAACGCCGACAAGTGACGCCACATCACCGACCGTCAGTTCCTGCGACACCTGCTCAAGCGCTGCCTCATCGGTCTGACCCCGGAGCCAAGGCGTCATCGACTCCGGCACGTTCACATCCACTCTCAGTTCCCTCCCGATCCGCGCTACCTGAGGCTACTGCGCCCTCCTATTTTCCCATCCCCAACGTCGCTTCACAGCACCAGCCTGTTCCTATGAACAGACGCGCGCTACGTGTGCATAGCTGGGCCTGTCACATGCTGCGTCTTGCCCCGTCGCAGCGCGGGTCGGTGCGGCGGGTCTCGTGCTCGAACGGGTCCTGTAGTTGCCGTTCACCCCGTCATGCCTGCTCTCGTGGCAGCGAGCGGCGAGGCGACGGGCCGTGGTGACAGCGACGGTGAGTGACTCGACCGTCAAAGTCACCGGGTGATGCGATCCGGCCGGGGCCTGGATCGGGCCGCTCCACCGTCCCGAGCCGTTCCAGGCGGGCACCCCTGCCTCGGTGGCGACGCTTGCGCCGACTTCGTGCCCGTGCAGGGCTAAGGCGAGCAGAAGCCGTTCCACCGATTCCCGGGGTGGGAAGAACCAGTCGTTTCGTGGCCCGATTGAGGTGATCTCCAGCAGTGCGGTGGGTGGTTCCGTCGTGGCAGATCCGTTCGCCACATCCGGTAGTCCGGGTTGTTGGGATACCACCGCCGCCGCGACCTGGTTCAGCGCCTGGACGTCGGCGGACGTCACCCATGGGGCATGACGGCGTTCGATCGAGTAGTCGTGCAGCGGGCTGCGGCACTGCGATACGACTCGACACTCCACGAGTCCTTGGCACGCACCGGCAGGTCTGCTCTTGATTGCGCGTCAAGCGCTGCAGATGTCGCTGCATCGGGCGGCCGGATGAGCCTTCGATTTGCGGCAGGACCGCCAGTTGGCCCCTGGTCCTTGCCGTAATACTCCAGCCGTACCTGGTGGAGTTGGAATCTTCGCTGGTAGTGGGCGGGTTTGGCGCGGTATTGGTGACGGCGTCGCCCTCATGGCCATCGATCTGTGTGGTCGATGGGTCGGTTGGTGGTGATCAGGTGTGCCAGGATACGTCGGACCTCGCCGAGGGGGAGGGGTATGAGGCCGTGATTGGATTCGGCGCCCCGTTTTTGGCGTGGGCGGCGGTGACGGCGAGGTAGGCGTGGGCGCACAGAGCGAGCGTCATGTGGCGGTACCAGCGTCGTATCGACGCACCTGGTAGTGGTCCAGGCCGACCTCGGTCTGGGCGGCCTGGAAGCACTCCTCGATCGCCCGCCGGGTCCCGGTGATACGGATCAGGTCTTCGTCCTGGATGCCGGCCAGGCCGAAGCCCACGGCGAGGGCACGCCCAACATCACTTCGTGTTGGTGTCGATGGTGTAAACCACGTCTGGCCCGACGTCATGGCGGGTGATGCCGGGTACGTCGGGGATGTTGAGCAGTGGTTCGTATGGGGTGCCCTGGACCCGGTCGCGCAGCAGGACGACGCTGCGGATGCCGAGCTGGTGCAACTGATCCAAGGCCGGCTGGCTGGGGAAGGTCGTCATGACGTCGCGGATCGCCTGACGGTTGGGTGTGGTGTAGCTGGCCGCACCGTTGACCATGGCGGGAAAACCGTCGGTCGACCACAGTAGGACGTGGAGGTCGATGCCGTCGTTGGATGGCAATACCATGATCGGGGCGTGCGCGGAGGCTAGCGCCATCGCGGCCGGTTTGGCTGGGGTTTGGGGGTGGTCCAGGTCAGGCAGGCCCTCAGCGAGCACGAGGACCAGCAACGGAACGGTCAGTAGCCGTGCCTCTCCCACCGACCATTTCGGCTTGGCGCCCCTGCGAGCCACGTCGGCCAGGTGGGTAACCAGGCCGGCCGCGAGTATGGCCAGGCAGAGAGTGGGCCACAAGATCAACCGTCCTGGTGTACGGGATCCATCGAACCCGGGCACGTAAAGATAGAGCAGGCGGTAGATCGGCCCGTTCGTGCCCAGCGCGAGCAGCACTCCGACGACCGTCCCAAGCAGCAGCAGAAGCCGTTGCGTCGGTGACCAGCGGGACAGGAAGAGGCCGGCGAAGGCCAGTAGATACAGTGCGTACCCGCACAGCAGCACCTTCTCAGTCGGTGCCCCACCAAGAGCGATGCGGGCGTCGTTGTGCAGGGTGCCCCAGGGCAGGGAGGACTGCGGCGCCACGAGAAGTCCGCGCAGTGTCGGAGAGAAGTACGCGACGTAGTCCCAGTCCCGGGTGACAGTGGGGTTGAGCTCGCGGACTTGTTGGTACGCGTAAGCGAAGTATCCGGTCACCGCGGTGAAGACCAGCCCCCCGATCAGATCACTGACGATCAGCCGGAGGCCAAGGCGTGGGCGGTGGATCAGCCAGGCTGTCAGTGTGATCAGGGAGAGGGCGGCGAGGACGTATACGAATCCCAGCCCCACGCCGAAGCCTAGGCTGACCTGCCAGGCCGCGACCAGCCAGCCAGCGAACGCCCATCCCGGTCGGACTCGTTCGGGAAGGTAGCCGCGGGTGAACGAGAGTCCGTGGCCGCGCGCCAGCATCGCCAGGGCCAGAGTGATGCCACCGGTGGAGAGAATATTCAGATGGCCGGCGTGGCCGTAGCGCCAAGGCGCGTAGGCGAGGGCGGCCCCGGCTACCGCGGCGGCGACCTGATTCGCGCCAAGTTGGCGCAGGAGCGCGTAGCCGCCGAGGAAGGCGAGCGCGAAAGCCAGCACGAACAGGATGTTGTAGCGCAGCACGGCGCCGACTACACCGCTGCCTATCAGCCCTGCCGGGGCATAGCCGAGCAGGCTGTCGTTCAGGGCCAGACCGTACTTGTCGGGATAGAAAGCGTTGGTATCCCACAGGCCACGCAGGCCGTGGGTGAGAGCGTGGCCACCCCATCCCACCAGCCATGCTTGGGCCGTCGGGTCACCCGCGTCACCGACGATGGTGTGGGCCGGGTCGGCGATCGGCGCAGTCCTGGCGCCGGCAGTCATCGCGCGAACCGCGTACGGCGGAATCAGCCAGATCATCGCGACAGCGAGGAGCACTGAACCGAGGCCCGCGATGCTCAGTTCCCGCCGATGGGCCCCACGTGTCAGCCAATTCCTCGTGCCTGAACCGGCACGCGCGAGTCGGCCATTTTTTCCAAGCTCGCTGAGAGTGGCGGCTGATGTGGGGCCTCCTGCCGGTGGCTCTACCTGCGTCATCACATTGACCCTCACTGTTGAACCGCCGCAGTAAATCATGAGCAGGGCGGCGCATAGAGTCAAGACCTCGATCAATGCCGTTCTGGTAGCCGGGACTTACGCTGTTTATCAAGGCGTCTTGTCACGCAGGAGTCGCGATCGGTGTAGCGGCGCATCTCGCCGCTTCCGAAACAGGACAGGCCAGGGTTGCTGCAGGCCCTCGCCCGGGTTCCGGACCCGCGGGACGCCGGCGGCCGGATCCATCCGCTGCCGGGACTGCTCACGATCGCGATCGCGGCGGTGGTTTCGAGATCGAGCCGCGTCGCGGAGATCGTCGAATGGGCCGCCGACCTGCCGGACGCGGCGTGGGATCGTCTCGGTGCAACCCGCGACGCGTTCACCGTTGCCCGGCGGGTGCCTGACGACAGCACCCTGTCCCGGGTACTGACCGGTATCGACGCCGGCGCCCTCGATACTGCGGTGTGCCGCTGGCTGCTCAGCCGGGCGGTTCTGACCGGGGCCGGCAGGCGAGTGATCGCGGTCGACGGCAAGTCACTGCGCGGCAGTGGGCCGACCGGGACCCAGGTGCACCTGCTGACCGCACTAAACCAGGCAGGCGGTGGTCGGGTCGGTGAAGTCGGCTGACGGTTGCGCTGACCGAGGAAGGGCTGCCACAGACTCGGTCAGCACCCATGCCGTGAGGCAGGCGCCACACGGCGGCAGGGCCAGCGGGGGCGAACAGACCTGGCGGGATTCTGTGTGGCACCCCCGTTTACACCGAAAACCCCGCCCAATCCTTGACGAAGGGTGACAGGGAGTGATGAGCGCCAAATCGGGTCGACCCTTTCGCCGTTCTGGGAACCAAGATCAGCCGTACATCAGGCGATGATCGGCCGGCGCTGTCCACGGGGGACGCCGGCCGAGCCGCATAGCTCCGCCAGGAGGGCGTCCACCGCGGGCCGTTGCGGCGTGCCGCCGAGGGCGCGAGTGACTGCGAAGATCCGTCGCTCGGTGACCGGCTCGACCAGTGGCTCCACGTGCACCCCGAGTGGCACGTGGCGCAGCGCCAGCTCCGGCACCAGCGCGGCGCCCAGCCCGGCCGCGACGAGGTCCAGCGTGAGCGCGAAGTCGACGGCACGGTGCCGGATGTCCGGCTCGAAGCCGGCGAGCCGGCAAGCGTGCAATGTGGACCGCAGGCACGGCGTGTGCTCGGCGCTGGCGATCCATGGCACGTCGCTCAGCTCGGTCAGCCGGCCGGTGTGACGACGCCACCGGACCGGGGTGATCAGGTGCATCGGGTCTGTGGTGACCGGATGCCGGTCCAGGTCGTCGACCAGCGGCGCGGGCACGTGGTCGTATTCCTGCAGCACCGCCACATCGAGGGTGCCGGAGCGCAGGTCGAGGCGGCTCTGTTGGTCTTCGGCCTCGATCACCCGCACATCCAGCTCCGGGTGCTTCGCCCGTAGGCGGGCGGCGGAGGGAGCCACCAGCGCGCCGGCTGCGGACGCGAACGCGCCGACCCGCACCGTACCGTTGACGCCGTGGCGGAGCGCGGCGAGTCCGGCCACCGCCTGCTCCACCGCGCCCAGCACGTCCTTCGCGTGGCTGGCCAGAACCTGGCCGGCCGGGGTGAGGACGATCCCGCGCCCGGCCCGCTCGACAAGCTCGTGCCCGGCCTCTCGGGAAAGCTGGACGAGCTGCTGAGAGACCGCCGACGGAGTGACGTGCAGCGCCGCGGCGGCGGCGGTGACGCTGCCGCGCAGCGCGACTTCGTGCAGCACGCGGAGCCGGCGTACATCAAGATCCATGTAGCCACGCTACAGCAGCAATGAAGAACGTTGAACTGGTCCTTAAGCGTTGCCTCGGGCAGCGTAGCCGGCATGAAAGCATCACACCGACTTCTCGCCCTGCTCGTCGCCGCGATCTGGGGCGTCAACTTCGTCGCCATCGAGCTGGGCCTGCGCGACCTGCCGCCGCTCGTGCTGACCGCGCTGCGCTTCGTCGCGGCGGCGGTGCCGCTGGTCTTCCTGGTGCCGCGCCCCAGCGCCCGGCTCCGCTACGTGGTCGCCTACGGGCTGGTGCTCGGCGTCCTGAAGTTCGGCGCGCTGTTCACGGCGCTCGCGGCTGGCATGTCGGCCGGTCTGGCCTCGCTGGTGCTGCAGGCGCAGGCCCTGATGTCGGTGCTGCTGGCGGCGGCGGTGCTGGGCGAGCGGCCGGCGCGGGCGCAGGTGGCCGGCGTGCTGGTCGGATCGGTCGGGATCGGCTTGCTGGCGGTCCACAGCGGCGGCCACGCCTCCGTGATCGGCTTCGTGCTGACGCTGTTCGCGGCGGCCAGTTGGGCCCTGGCAAACCTGGTCATGCGGGCCAGCGACGAGACGCGACCGCTCTCGCTGCTGGTCTGGTCGAGCCTGGTGCCGCCGTTGCCGCTGCTCGGCCTGGCCGGCGTTGTCGACGGCGGACAGGCGGTGCTGGGTGCGATCACCGGTCTGTCGTGGCGCGGCTTGCTAGCCGTGGCGTACGTCGCGTACGTGTCGACCCTCGTCGGCTTCGGTATCTGGAACCGGCTGATCGCCCAGTACTCGATCGCGAGAGTGGCGCCGTTCAGCCTCCTGGTGCCGGTCTTCGGGCTCAGCGCGGCGTGGCTGCTGCTCGACGAGCCCGTCGGCCCGACGGAGCTGGTCGCAGCCGCGATCGTCCTCGCCGGGCTGGCGCTGGTGGTACGGCGTTCCACAGCGGACCGCAACAACGCCACGGATGCGAGCGACGGTCGCGAGCCCGAGTATGCCCCGGCCGCGACTGCCTAGTCCGCGGCCACGACACCTCAGCGCGCTGGGCGCAATCAAGACGGATGACGGTACGGCTCGACCGCAGCGAGCATTCTTGCCACCCAGAAACTGGGAGTACGCGTGGCGCCGTAGCGATCAGCAAGCTCGGCGTCGAGCGCGTCGCGTCTGACTCCTCCGCGTGGCCAGCCAGCTTCCATCGCGGTGATGAGCTCGCACTGTGTGGGAAAGCTGAACCGTGTCACCGCGTTGACGTTCCGCCAGGCACTGTCCGCAACACGGGGATCCGGATCAACCTTTCCACCGACGTCCAGCCCTAGACGTTCGGCAGCTCACGACCCTTCGGCGGTCGGTGGTCCCCGCGATTCGGGGGAGCAGGTTGGGAGCAGCCGGGTGCCCTGAACGGCCTTGAAAATCGGCCACGGCATCAACCGCACCCACCCTTGCCGAAGATCCAGGTTTCCACAGGTCAGAGTGGGTGCAGCGTCCTGCGCGCGCGAAGGCGTCAGCCTCGGCGCCCCGGTCTCAGGAACGACCCATGACCCGTGCACGGCTTTGCCCGCCCGGGTTGCCGCATTTCGCGGCAGCGTGTCCTCCATTGTCGGCAGTGCGGTCCTCAGGTCGGTGCGGCGAAACGGACTTCGTGTGACGCTTTGGGGGCGAGTAGGTCCAGCAGCTCGCTGCCCTCGGTGGTCAATGCCTCGCGGTCGGCTGCGGACAGTGGTTCGAATGGGTGCACGGTCAGGGACGCCGCGCCTCGTGCCGTGGTGAACGTCCAGGTTGCTGCGGTGAAGCCGTCGAGGAGTACCAGGCGGGGGACGGGACCGTGCGGGACGAAGTTCTGCTGGCGGAGGCCGTCGGTGACCACCCTGGACCGGTCGTGGTGAGACAGCAGCAGGTTGTCGAAGTCGTACAGGTACCGGGCAGGCGCGCTGACCTGGGGGTCGGGTCGGGGTGCGTCGGGTAGGTCGAACAGTTCGACGCCGTTCTCGTCGCGGAACGTGGCCAGGCGGGGCCGGAGCCGGTCGAGCACCTCCGCCAGCCGGGTGAGACCGCACCAGGTCTGCGCGTCGCGTACGGTTGCCGGGCCGAACGCGGCCAGGTATCGCAGGAGCATCTGGTCGATCGGCTGGTCGGTGCGCAGCGGCGCGCCGACCCACGATTCGAGCGGCGCGTGGACGGTTCGGCCACTGGCGCCCCAGACGCCGCGCGGCGGGGTTTGCACGACCGGCAGCAGGTTGCGAACCGCGTAGGCGAGGCTGGCGGGGTTCCGATCTGGCCACCGCTGAGCCAGCAACCGGCCCAGTTCGCCCGGGGTGCGCGGCTGCTCGTCGAGGAGTTCCCGGCCTGCAGCGACGAGTTCTGCGGTATCCAGTCCGCGCATGGACCGGCCGTGTGTGTGGTTGGCGAACAGGTCGCGGTCCAACGCCGGCTGTACGAGCGGGCGTAGCGCCAGCGCGTCGGACGCGCTGACGAGATGGACCGTCGAGCGCATGAGAGCGATCCGCACTACCCGTCCTTGCGTGAGCAGCGCCCCGATGTCCTCGGGTCGGCACTCGGTGAGCCGGTTCCACAGCCCCACGTACCAGGTGTGCGGGGTCTGGGCCTGCAGGCCGACGAGGTGCTCGATGGCCTGCAGCGGAGTGAGGTCGGCGCGGCGCAGGAGCAACTGCCGGTCGAGGGTGGCGCGGTTGAGGGCGCGGCGGGTCAGGGTTTGCACGGGTGGCCTTCCCGGAGGGTTGAGATCAGGGGTACGCGCGGCGGGCGTACCTGCTGGGTGTGGGTCAGTGGAGTTGGCGGAAGTAGCCACGGATGTCGCTCACCAGCAGGTCGGGGGCGCCGTGCGTGGCGAAGTGGCTGCCCTTGTCGTCCACGTGCCAGGACACGATGTTCTTGTGGTCCCTTTCGGCGAACCGGGCGGCGACTGGAAGTCCCAGGCGAAGTTCGCGTTTTCGCCGCCCCCGACCCGCAGTGCTGGTCATCATGAAAAAAGGGTGGCTCGCCGGCCCGTCCCGCCCTACTTTGCACGTGGATCCTTCTTCTCCGACCCACTCACGGAGGGACTTCACCCCGCGTGACGCCGCCTGCTCTTTAGCCCTGACACCTTCCCCGTGCATCGGTCGCCGACGTCGCCGTCGGCTCCTCTCCCATGCCTTCCGTCAGGTCTTCAGAGGGATCATGTCTACGCATCCTCATATCGTCTCGTCCTGGACCCATCGGCGCACGCCCCCTGCCCTGCTCGCGTACCGCTGCGTCCACTGCCATTCCGGCCTCGTCGGCACCGGCGACGGCAAGTTCCGCGTCAATGCCACCAGCGAGCTTTTCGACATCCTGCTCCTGGGCACCCGCGTTTCCTGCGCCGGCACCAGCACAATCACGGTCCACGATCGCGTCCCGGTCCGTTACCTGGATCCGATCCGTGTAGAGGGCTACTCCGGCAACTCCTCCCGCCATGGGCCAGCGCTCGGACGAAAGTCGAGGTGGCCTTGTCCCGGACTGCATCACACGGCGGCCCGCGCGCGGTCGTTCGTGACCGGGCGCGAACGAAGATCAGGGCCGGCCCGATACCGGCGACGAAGGTGAACGGGGGGATGCAGGGGAGTCCGGACGGGACCGGGGCTTCGCCAGGCCGTACACCTCAACCGCTCCGCCGCGAGGGACCACCCGACGGCGTCGAGTCGGACAAGCACAAGGCTCTCAAGGACCGGCTCGCGACTGTCTCCGACCGGGCCGGCTTCTGGGGGCCCGCTCGTCGACCGGCAAACGGGTTGCGGACGTGCTGGTGCGCGGTGAGGGTGCCCTCCTGCTCGGGCACGAGCCGCAGGTGTCGGGCGTCATGGCCCGGTACGTCCGCTACGCCGACCATCACCGTTGGCAGGACCTCGCCGGGCTCTTCACACCGAACGGCACCTCCCGAACCACCCTCTCAGGTCGTGGAGGCCGGGGCCGTCTCGCGGACCAGCGTGACAGCGCTGTGGTTGGCGGCCGGAATGATCAGCGACGATGCGACGAGCGCGGCGACGGCGATGCCCAGCCATCCCCAGAAGCCGAAGGCGATGACCAGGCCGGAGAGCGCCGCCGGGCCGATGATGTTCTGCGTGATCACGTGCAGGTCGAACGCCCCCAGGTACTCGCCCTGAGCGTGCTCGGGGGCGAGGCCGAACGCGAGCCCCCAACCGGAGGCGGCCTGCATCACCTCGGCCACGGAGAGGATCAGCACGGCGGCGACGATCGCCACGGACGCCAGGATCACGTTGTCGTCGAGCGCGGTCACCGCCAGGACCGCGCAGCCGCCGGCCAGCCAGTAGCCGGAGCGCCGGGCGAGCCGACCGGCGCCGTGCACGGTGTCCGCGCCGCGGCTGGCCCGTACCTGGAACAGGATGACGAACGCGGTGTTGACGATCAGCAGCAGAGGAATCAGGAAGTGCGGCAGGTCGGTGCGGTTGAGCGCCCAGAGCGGCATCGTCACCAGGATGATGCTGACGTGCGAGGCGAGGATCGTCGAGACGCCGATCACCGCGAGGAAGCGTGGGTCGCGGACTGCGGCGAAACGCCTGAAGCCGACCGGTGCGGGACGCGGCGGCACGTCGGGCAGGCGGGTGACGAGGAGCGCGGCGCCGGCCATCAACGCGGCAGTGGTGAGGGGGATCAGCACGAGCAGCCGTTGGCTGAGGGCGGCGACGGCCGCCACGCCGATACCGATGCTGAATCCAATGTTGAACACCGAGCGCATCATGGCCTTGAGCTTCACCCGCTCTTCGGCGGGCACGAGGTTGCCGATGAGGGCCCCGTTGGTCGGGCCGGTGCCGTACTCGAGGAAGCCGACGGTGACCACCAGCGCGAAGAAGGCGGTCGCGCTGTCGACGAGGCTGTAGAGCCCGAATCCGACCGCCAGCGCGGCGAACAGGATGACGAGCAGGCGGCGGGCGCCCACCCGGTCGGCGATCACACCGAACAGGACCGAGGAGAGGAAGGCGGACAGGCCTGCGGCCGACAGGCCCAGGCCCACCTGCCGGGCGTCGAGTCCGACACGCAGCGTGAAGTAGACGATGCTGCCGCTGAGGAAGACTCCCTTGCCGATGGATTCGGCCAGTCGAATCGCGATCAGCTTCCTGCGGAGCGGGTCGGTCGGTACCAGGCCGGCGACAACGTCCGTCACTCGTGACAAGGGCATGGGTCAATCCTGGCGACGGCGGTGTCCGGCGGACAGGGCGACAGGTGTAGTGCGTACGGGACGACGTCCCGGATCGGCCGGGAAATTCTCCCGTGGACTCCCGGGGCCGGCGGCACGTCGACCGTCTGTGAAAGGTCCGCTGTGGACGGCTTCGTCAGGGCCAAGACGGAAAGTCTGGTTCGGTTTTTCGATGCGTCAAAAGGCTGACCGAGCCCGTTCCCGGGATCACTTCTTGTGTTGTTCTGTTGGCCGTGAGTAGATGTTCATCACGACGCGGGGTCGGCGCTACCGCGGCGTTTCCCCGCGCGACTAAGACACCGCGGGCCGTTCGGACGGGGTGAGGTGGATAGATGGTCAGCGTTGGCTCGGTCTCGGAACTGACTCGGAACATGAGGCGGTGTCCGGAGGAAGTCGCGGCGGAGACACAACCCGACGCGGTGACGGTGGTCCTGGCCGACGCTCAGCCGGTGGTGCGCAGGGGCCTGCACGCCCTGCTGTCGCCGTCGGCTGAGGTCGCCGTGACAGGTGAGGCGGCGTCCACGCGGGAGGCGTTGGCGCTGGCCACCGCCACACGTCCCGACGTGCTCGTTCTCGACGTCGAGCTGCCGGGGTTCCAGGCGGGGGTGACGATCCAGGAGATCAACCGGGTGTCGCCCTCGACAGCGGTGCTGGTCTTCACCGCGGTCGAGGACGAACACGCGATACTCGCGGCCATGTGGGCGGGCGCCCGGGGCTACGTGCTCAAGAGCTGCCCGGGCGACGGCATCGTCCGGACGATCCGGGGCCTCGCGACGGGTGAGGTCATCCTCGGCCCCCGGGTGGCCGACAAGCTCATCGGGCAACTGAGCCTGGAGCCCCGCAATCAGCAGCTCTTCCCGGAGCTGACAGCCCGCGAGCGGGAGGTTCTGGAATTGATTGCCTCGGGTATGCGCAACGTGGCGATCGCCGCGAAGCTGAATCTGTCCCCGAAAACGGTCAGCAATCATATTTCCATCATCTTCAGCAAATTGAACGTTTCTGACCGGTACGAGGCGATCGAGGTCGCCCGCCGGGCGCGGTTGGGGCGCCCCGGGCCGCCCGGCTCCCATTCACCAGTGGTGCGTGGTGGCAGCGTTCTGCTGACCGGCAGGCGTGGTGTCGTGGCGCCGGGCGCGGCCGCGTACGCCGGCGCGCGGTCGGTGCGGGGGTGAGCGGGATGAGCCTGGACCTGGACGCGATCGCCAACCGACTGGAGCCACGGTTCGGCCGGGCCGCGCACCGCTGGGTGGGCACGCTGCGCCAGCGGCTCGACGACCTCGTCGAGCAGTGGGAGTTAACTCTCGGTGACCCGCTCAAGTCCGGCAACTCCTCGGTGGTGTTCCGGTGCGTGGGCCCGCTCGGCGACGCGGTGCTCAAACTGTCCCCGGACAGCTACGCCGTGCGGGAGGAGGTAGACATGCTGCGCCAGTTCGCCTCCAGCAAACGGGTGCCGGCGGTGCGGGAGTCGGCCAAGGGCGCCGTCCTGCTCGAAGCGATCCACCCCGGCACCCTCGTGGAGAAGATGCCGCAGCCGCCCTCACCGCGGGAGTACGCCGCCTTCCTCACCGATCTGCACGGCGCGGGCGACCCGGCTGCCGCTCCCCGTCAACTGACGGACTGGATCGACGTGCTGTTCAACTCGGCGACGCGCCGGGGCGCCGACCTGAGCGGGTCCAAGCGGCTGCGTGACGACCTCTTCGCGGTGCCCACCGACACCGTGCTGCTGCACGGGGACCTGCACCTCGGCAACGTGCTCAATGGCGGAGGCAGGGGCCTGGTGGCGATCGACCCGATGGCGTGCGCCGGTGACCCCTGCTTCGACGCCGTGGACTACGTGCTGGAGGGTCTGGACCGCGCGGAGATGGTGCGCCGCCGCGACGAGCTGGCGAGCGCCGCCGGCATCGACGTGGGCCGGCTCGACGCCTGGTGCCGGGTGACGGCCCCGATCGGCGCCACGTACGTCAGCAATCCCTTGCACTCCGCCGAGCTGGCGGCCTTCGGGCGCGGCGAGTACTGACCGGCCGACCACCGCCCCGGTCTGACGGCAACCCGCGTCGGGCCGGGGCCGCGCCGTGCCCGGGGACCGAGTCGACGTGTCGCCGACGCGACCGGGAGCTTTTCCTGGTGGGGCAGGAGAACGTGCTCTGCCGCGCGGGACGTGCCGGGCCGCACGATCGGTGCATGGTTCGTACCGGTCGTGCTTCCTTCGCCCAGGAACGTCTCTATTTCCTCGATCAGCTCCAGCCCGGAAACCCGGCGTACGTGGTGGCCTTCGCGGTGCACCTGCGCGGTGCGCTGCGACCCGAGGCCCTTCGCGCGGCCCTGACCCGGGTGGTCGCCCGGCACGACGCGCTGCGCACCACGTTCGCGGTGGTCGACGGTGTCCTTACCCAGCGGGTGTCGTCGACGCCCGCTGTGGACGTCGACATCACCGCCGACGGGTGGGTCGATCGCGCCATCCAGGAGACCCACCTGCGGACGCTCGTCGCCGAGCAGGCTCGGCAGCCCTTCGACCTCGCCGACGGGCCGGTGGTACGGGCCTACCTGCGCTCCTGGGGCCCGGACGAGCACGGCCTCGCGGTGCTCGTGCACCACATCGCCTGCGACGGGTGGTCGGTGGGTCTGCTCCTGCGCGACCTGGCCGCCGAGTACGACGCCGCTGTCGACGGGTCGGTGGCCGCCTACGAGGAGCCCGCCGAGTCCTACCTGGCGTACGCCGAACGGCAGCACGAGACGTGGCGACGGGACAGCTCGGGCCTCGACTTCTGGCGTGCGGCGCTGGTCGACGTGCCGCAACTGGCGCTGCCCACCGACTTCCCCCGCCCGAGCGTGCTCGGCACCACCGGCGCGGTGCTGCGCCGCCCGGTCGAGCCGGAACTGGTGCGGCGGTTGGGGGAGTGGGGGCGGGCGCGGGGCGTGACGCTGTTCGCGGTGACGCTCGCCGCGTACGCCTCGGTGCTGTCCCGGTACGCGCGCCAGGACGAGGTGGTGGTCGGCGTTCCGGTGGCGAACCGGATGGATGACGCCGAGGAGCGCCTGGTCGGCTGTCTGGTCAACACGCTGCCGATCCGGCTCGACGTGTCCGGCCGGCCGAGCTTCACCGAGCTGGTGGACCGGGCACAACGGACCAGCATGGCGGCCTTCGCCAATCAGGACGTGCCGTTCGAGCAGATCGTGCGGGCCACCGTGGGGGAGCGGCAGCTCAGCCACGCGCCACTGTTCCAGACCTCGCTGACGGTGCAGAACTTCCCGTTCGCGTTTCCCGAGTTCGCCGGGGTACGGCTGACCGAGGTCGACGTCGAGATCGACGTCACCAAGTTCGACCTGGGCCTGACCCTCGACGTCTCCACCGACGTGCCGTTCCTGCGCGCCGAGTACAGCACCGAGCTGTTCAGGGCGGAGACCGTCGGCACGCTGCTCACGCACTACCTGACGTTCCTGCGGTCGATCGTCGACGAGGAGCAGCGGGAGCCGTCCATGGTGGACGAGGCCGAGCGGGCGCAGCTCACCGAGGGGGTGAACCCGCCGCTCGCGTCGGCGCCGGTTACGCACCCGTCGGTGCTGCGTCGCTTCGCCGACCACGTGGCGGCGACCCCGGACGCGGTGGCCGTACGCCACCGGGACGTCGAGATCACCTACGCCGAGCTGGACCGGTGGGCCGGGCGGATCGCGGCGGGCCTGGCCGACCGCGGTGTCCGCCCCGGCGTCCGGGTGGGGCTGCTGCTCGGCCGTTCACCGGCGGTCGTCGCGGCGATCCTGGGCGTGTGGAAGCTCGGCGGCGTCTACGTGCCGCTGGACCCGGACTACCCGCGCCAGCGCCTCGAACTCATCGCCGCGAACGCCGGGATGGCGGTGCTCGTGGTGGACCCGGAGACCGCAGAGGCGGCCGCGGCGCTCACCCGCGACAGCGGGACGCCCCTGGCCGACGCGCACACCCTCGACGGAATCTCCGTGCTCGAGGAGACCTTCCCGGGGCCGGACGACCCGGCGTACGTCATCTACACCTCCGGCTCGACCGGCGTACCCAAGGGGGTCCTGGTCGGGCACGGCGGCCTGGACGCGCTGAACAGCCCGACCCCGGCGGGCCTGGACGTCACGGCCGTCGACGTGTGGCTGGCGGCCAGCTCGTTCTCGTTCGACGCGTCGGTGTGGGAGATGTGGGGCGCGCTGACCACCGGCGCCCGGCTGGTCATCGCCGAGCGGGTCGACCTGGTGGACCGGGAACGGCTGGCCCGGCTGGTGCGTCGCGAGGCCGTCACCGTGCTGTTCCAGACCCCGGGCGCGCTCTACCGGTTGCTGCCGCCGTACCTGCGGGCGCTCGAGGAAGACGAGACCTCCCGCATCCGCTACGTCGTCCTTGGCGGCGAGGCGCTGAGCTGGTCGCGGCTGGCGTCGCTGATCGCCGACGCGCCGGGTCTGCAAACGGTGTTCGTCAACATGTACGGCATCACCGAGGGCACCATCCACGTCACGATCTTCCAGGCGTCGGCCGCCGACGTGCCCCGGGTCCCCGAGGGTGCCATCGGCGTGCCGTTGCCGTCGGCGCGCTGCTACGTCCTCGACGAGGACCTGCGGCCGACCGGCCTCAACGTGCCCGGCGAGCTGTACTGCGGCGGCGCGCTCGTGGCGCACGGCTACCTGGACAACCCGGAGCTGACCGAGGCGCGGTTCCCGCCCGACCCGTACGGCGGCGGGGTCATGTACCGCACCGGCGACGTGGTGAAGTGGGGTCTCGACGGGAGCATGGTGTACCTCGGCCGCAACGACACGCAGGTGCAGGTGCGCGGCTACCGCGTCGAGCTGGCTGAGGTGGAGGGGGCCCTGCTCACCCACGCCGCGGTGCGGTCGTGTGCCGTGGCCGCCGAGGACGACGAACTCGTCGCGTTCGTGGTCCACGGGATCGGCCCGGACGCCGAGCACGACCTGCGGGCGCACCTGCGCGAGACACTGCCGGCGTACATGGTGCCGTCGCGGATCCTGACCGTGGCGACCATCCCGCTCACCGCGCACGGCAAGGTGGACCTTCCCCGCCTGCTGGCCGACAGCCGGGCGGCACGGACGGTCACCGCGCCGTCGCGGCCACCGGCCTCAGTGGTCGGCACCGGGTTGGAGGAACGGATCCGGGCCTGCTGGGTCGAGGTGCTGCGGCGGCCCGACGTCGGGCTGCACGACAACTTCTTCGACCTGGGCGGCCACAGTTTCGCGCTGATCGCGCTCCAGCAGCGGATGTCCGAGGAGGGTCTGGACGTCTCGGTGACCGACCTCTTCCGCTGCGGCACGATCGCCGGCTGCGCGGCGGCGCTCCAGCACACCGCGCCCGTCGTCGCGGACCCCAACGCGGCGCAGCGCCGCCAGGGCCGCGCCCTGCTGGCCGACCGGCGGCGCAGCGTGCGAGCCGGCCGTGGCTGAGCTGGACGACAGCGCTGCGGTGGCGGTGGTCGGCATGGCCATCCGGGTCCCCGGCGCCGAACGCGACCTGGACCGGTTCTGGCGACACGTCCACGACGGCGTCGACGCCGTCAGCGTCTTCACGCCCGAGCAGCTCGTCGGTTGGGGCGTACCCAAGGATCTGGTGGAACGGTCGGGCTTCGTGCCGGCCCGCGCGGTGCTCACCGACGCGGACCGCTTCGACCACCGGCTGTTCAGCTACTCACCGTCGGACAGCGCCCTGATGGACCCCCAGCAGCGGATTCTGCTGGAGTGCGCCTGGGCGGCCCTGGAGCACGCCGGCCACCCGCCGGTCGCCGCCGACGGCAACCGGGTCGGGGTGTACGTCGGCACCGGGCTCAACGTCTACCTGCTGGACAACGTGTGGCCCAACGAACGCGCGGTCGAGGCGGCCGGTGGCCTGGGCGTGATCATCGGCAGCGACAAGGACTTCGCCGCCACCCGGATCGCCTACAAGCTGAACCTTCAGGGGCCGGCGCTGACTGTGCAGACCGCCTGCTCGACGTCGCTCGTCGCGGTGCACCAGGCGACGCAGGCGCTGCTCACCTACGACGCCGACGTGGCACTGGCCGGCGCTGCCACCGTCGCCCCGCCGACCCGGCGCGGACACCTGCACGAGCCCGGCGGCATCTTCTCCGCCGACGGTCGCTGCCGCGCCTTCGACGCCGCCGCCGACGGGACGGTACCGGGCGACGGAGCGGGCGTGGTGGTGCTCAAGCGCCTCACCGACGCGCTGCGCGACGGCGACACCGTGCACGCGGTGATCCGTGGCTCCGCGGTCAACAACGACGGCGCCCGCAAGGCCGGCTTCACCGCGCCCGGTCCGACCGGTCAGGCCGCCGTCATCGCGGCGGCGTTGGAGGTGGCCGACGTCGACCCGGACACCGTGGGCCTGGTCGAGACGCACGGCACCGGCACCGCGCTCGGCGACCCGATCGAGGTGGCGGCGCTGCGGCAGGTGTTCGACTCCGCCCGGCCCGACCGGGCGCCCTGCGCGCTGGGCGCCGTCAAGTCGGTCGTCGGACACCTGGACACCGCCGCCGGGGTGGTCGGCATGATCAAGACGGTCCTGGCCCTGACGCACCGGACGATTCCTCCGATCGCGCACCTCCGTACGCCCAACCCGGCGATCCGACTGGACGGCTCGGTGTTCGAGCTGCCGACGACCGCCCGACCCTGGGCGCCTGTCGACGGCGTACGCCGCGCCGGGGTGAGCGCCTTCGGTATCGGCGGCACCAACGCCCACGTAGTGCTGGAGGAGGCCCCGCCAATCGCGGCCCGACCCCGCCGACACGTCCCGCAGCTCGTCCTGGTCTCTGCGAAGACCGCCGCGGTGGCGCAGGAGAGCCTGGACCGGGTCACCGCGTTCGCGGCGGGAACCGCGCCCGGGGACCTGGCCGACCTCGCGTACACACTGCGGACCGGCCGCGCCGAGCTGCCCTGGCGGGCCGCCGTCCTGACCGGCGTGACCGACGGGGTCGCCCGGCTGCGCAAGGTCGACGCGACGGCTCGGGCGCGCGGGGTGGCGCTGCACCTCACCGGGGCCGGTGCGGTGACCGGCAACCGACCCAACTACGACGCCGACCCGGTGTACCGGCGGACCGTCGACGAGGGCGTCGCGCTGCTGCGTGGCCACGACCTGGACGATTCGGTCCGGGAACGCGGCGACCGGCTGCTGGCCTGCGTCGGCCTGACCCGGTCGCTGCGCAGCCGGGGCGTCACCCCGCGCGCTCTGGCCGGTGACGGTGTCGGCGCGGTGGCCGCCGCCGTCGTGGCCGGGGTGATGTCGCTCGCGGACGCGCTGGCGCTGCTGCGCGACACCGACGACCCCGGGGTACGCCTGCACCCCGCCGCTCTGCCCCTGCTCATCGACGGGCGGCCCGACGACAGCGCCTTCTGGCGGGCCGCGGCCCTCCGTCCCCCGACGTCGACGCCGCCCCCCGACGTGCCCGACCCGGTGCTCTGGATCGAGGTCGGCACCAGCGTCACCCCGCACCTGGACGCCGACCAGCCGCCGCTTCCCGCCAACCGGCACGCCCGACTGCTGGCGACCGTCGGCGCGCTGTGGCAGCTGGGTCTCACCGACGCCTGGGATCCCGTGCACGACACCGGCCGCCGCCGGCTGCCCGCCCCCACCTACCCCTTCGCGGCCACCCGGCACTACCTGGACGCACCCGGAGCCGACCCGACCACAGAGAGGCGACACTGATGCGCGACGTACACGACCGGACCTGGGTGGCCGAGTTCGAGGAGCTGTGGATGGAGGTTCTCGGCGTCGACACCGTCGACGACGACGACGACTTCTTCGACCTCGGCGGCCATTCGCTCAGCGCGCTGCGGCTGAGCACCCTGATCCGCCAGGAACTCAACCTCGCGGTGATGTTCGGCCACGTGCTGGAGAACCCCCGCTTCGCCGACCTGCGCAAGGTCGCGAGCGAGGTGCCGCTGGAGCGTCCGGCGGCGGAGACCGCCTGATGATCGCCCCCGACCTCGCCGCCTGGGCGCCGCTCGCCGCACGGGTGCTCGGCGGCACCCCCGAACAGGTGAGCGCGGCGGCCGCCACCGAATCGTTCGTCGCTCTGGGCGGCACCTCGCTCCAGGCCATCGCCCTGGTCTCGCTGGGCCAGCGCGAGCTGCGGGCGGACGTGGACAGCGCCCGCCTGCTGTCGGCGCTGCCGCTGGCCCAGGCCCTCGCCGGCGCCGTGGACTTCGTCGACACCGCGCCACCCGTCGTCGCGCGGCGGCCGGCAGAGCGGGAGTTGCTTCCGGGTCAGCGGTCCATGCTGGCCGCGCACCTGCTGGAGCGGGACGCGCCGTACCACCTGATGTTCACGGTGGAGGCGGACGGGCCCCTCGACCCGGCCCGGGTCCGGTGGGCGCTGCGCGAGCTGACCACCCGGCACGAGGCGCTGCGGACACACTTCGTGCGCGACCCCCGCCAGGCCCGGATCGTGCTGCCCGCGCCCTACGAGCCGCGCCTACTGCACCAGACGCTGCCCGACGACGACGCGGTACGCGCCGTGCACGACCTGTACGGCCCGGCCGCCGCGCGTCTGCTGCGCCCCTTCGCGCAGCCACCCGTGGTGTTCGTACTGACCCGAACCGGCCGGCGCGACCTGCTCACCATGCTGGTGCACCACACGGTCAGCGACGGCTGGAGCGTCGGACTGTTCGCGCGGGAGTTCGCCGAGTTCTACGCCGGGGACGGCCCGGCCGAGGCGGCCCCGTCACCGGACTGGGTCGGCACCCGGCTCGCCGCGCAGGAGTCGTCCGGCGCGCTGGAGTCCGCTTTGACCCGGGTCACCGCGCGGCTGGACGGGGCACCGTGGACGGTGACGCTCCCCACCGACCTGCCGCCGGTCGCCGAGGCCGACGGGCGGGGCGCCCGACTGCGCTTCCACCTGGACGAGACGGCGGCGGAGGCGACGACCGGGTTGGCCCGGGAGTGCGGGGTGACCGTCACGTCGGTGGCCCTGGCAGCCTGGGCGTTGACAGTGTCCCGCCGCGCCGGTCTGGACGACCTGGTGCTCGGGGTGCCGGCGGCGGGCCGGTTCGAGGCGGGCATGGACCGCCTGGTGGGCCTCTGCACCCGGGTCGTCCCGGTCCGCTGCGCGGCGACCGACGACAGCACCGTCCGGGAGTTCGTCCGCGGGATCGCCGACGCCCTGGCCGCGGCGGTCGCCGACGCCGACGTGCCGTTCGAGAAGGTCGTCTCCGCGCTGGGCGCCGGCACCGACCCGGGACGGAACCCGCTGGCCCAGCTCGGCTTCGCCGCCCACCACGAGCTGGTGCCCGACGAGCTGGTGGTGGGCGACCGTACCTGGCGGGTGCACGAGAGCCACTGCGGCGGCGCGGTGTTCGACGCCCTGCTCTACCTCCAGTCGTGGTCGGATCGTCCCCGATTCGCGTTGGAGTACGCGACAGCCCTGCTCACCGCCGCCGACGCCGGGGAACTGGTCGAGTCGTTCCAGGCGGCGGTGCGGGAGCTGGCCGCCGACCCGGACGCGACGGTGCGGGACGTCACCACGCTCTCGGCGGGTCAGCGCGCCCGGTTGCGCGAGCTGGGCTCGGGCGAGACGTACGACACCTCCGACGACGTGTGGCACCGGTTCGCGGCGTACGCGGAGTCGGCGGGCGCGCGGTCCGCGCTCGTCGACGCGCACACCGGGCTGACGCTCACCTACCGTGAGCTGCACGACGCCGCGGTCGAGCAGTCCCGTCTCCTGCACGGCCACGGGGTGCGTGCCGGCGACGCGGTTCTGGTGGAGGTGCCCCGCTCGGCCGCCGAGGCGGTCGCGGTGCTGGGTGTGCTGCGGCTCGGCGCGCACTACGTCGCGGTCGACCGGCACGCCACCGCCGAGTGGCGTACCCATCTGGCGGCGACCGTCGCGGCGCGGGCCCGCCTCGGTGTGGGCGAGCCCTGGCCGGGAGTCGTCGACTGTCCACTCGTCGAGCCGGGAACGCCGGTCGGGGCCGGTGCGGTCGAGGCCGCGCCGAGGGATCCGGCGCGGACCGTGTACGTCTCCTTCACCTCGGGCTCGACCGGGGTGCCCAAGGGCGTCGTCGTGCCGCACCGGGCGGTGCTGCGACTCGCGGACGACCCGGGGATGTTCGTCGACCGGCCGGGCATGCGGATGCTGCGGCTGTCCCCGCTGGCGTTCGACGCGTCCACCCTGGAATTGCTGGTGCCCTTGGCCACCGGCGACACGGTGGTGGTCTTCCCGCCGGAGGACCCGACGCCACGCGGGCTGGCCGACGTCCTGCGCACCGCCGGGGTCACCCACGCCTGGCTCACCTCGGGCGTGTTCCACCTGGTCGCCGACCACCGTCCGGACGCGTTCGTCGGGCTGCGGCAGCTGTTCACCGGCGGGGGAGTGGTGTCACCGCCGCACGTGCGCCAGGTGTTGCGGGCCTGCCGGGGCCTGCGCCTGACAAACGGTTACGGCCCCACCGAGAACACCACCTTCACCACCACGTACTCCGTCGAGCACGCCGACGCGACCCCGGACCCGCTGCCGATCGGCGGCCCGGTGCACGGCACCGACCTGTCCGTCGTGGACGCGTCGGGTCGCCTCGTTCCACCGGGCGCCTTGGGTGAACTGCTGGCCGGCGGCACCGGCCTGGCCGACGGGTATCTGGGCGACCTGACCAGGTCGGACGCCTCCTTCGTGCGACACGACGGGGCACGCTGTTACCGCACCGGCGACCTGGTGCGCTGGGGCGCGGACGGGCAGCTGCGCTTCCTGGGCCGCAACGACCGCCAGGTGAAGATCGCCGGACACCGAGTGGAGCCGGTCGACGTCGAGCGCCGGTTGCGGGCCCAGCCGGGCGTCCGCGACGCCGTGGTGTTCCCCACCGGTGACCCGACGACCGGCGTACGCCTCTGCGCGGCGCTCAAGCCCGACCCGGACGGCCTCGACGTGGCCGCCGTGCGCCGCGCGGTGGAACCCGACCTGGCCCCCTACGCCCGGCCGCAGCAGTGGGTGACGGTGGCGGAGTTCCCGCTGGACCGCAACGGCAAGGTCGACCTGCGGGCGTTGGGAGCGCTGGCCCAACCGGCAGCGCCGCCGGAGACCTCGGCCGCGCCGGCGGACCCGCCGGCCCGGGTTCCCGCCCAGCGCTCGGCGTCGCTGGCCGAGTTCGAGGAGCTGGTGACGGACGCCTGGGTGGAGGCGTTGGGCACCGACGACTTCGACGTCGACGAGGCGTTCTTCGACGTCGGCGGTGAGTCACTGCGCCTGGCGATCGTGCGCCGGCTGCTCCAGGAGCGGCTGGCCGGCCGGACCATCCCGCTCACCGACCTCTACCGATTCCCGACCGTCCAGACGCTGGCCCGGCATCTGCACGCACAGACCGAGAGAGCAGGGGCACCCTCATGAGCGACGACATCGCGATCGTCGGCCTGGCCGGTCGGTTCCCCGGCGCCGCCGACGTCTCGGAGTACTGGTCGAACCTGGTCGCCGGGAAGACCACTGTCAGTGCGCTGACCCGAGGCGAGCTGCTGGCCGCCGGGGTGCCCGCCGACCGGCTCGACGACCCGGCGTACGTGCCGGCGCGCGGCGTCCTGGCCGACCCGGACCTGTTCGACGCGGCCTTCTTCGGCATCACTCCGAGGGAGGCGGAGACGATGGACCCGCAGCACCGGCTGCTGATGCAGACGGCGTGGGCCGCGCTGGAGTCGGCCGGGCTCGCCACCGAGCGGCCGTTTGGTCGGGTCGGTGTCTTCGCCGGGGCCGGGTTCAACTACTACGCGCTGCACCACGTGTTCGCCCAGCCCGAGGTGGTCGAGTCGCAGGGGCTGCTGTCGGTGGTGCTGGGCAACGAGAAGGACCACCTGGCCGCGAAGATCGCGTACCGGCTGGACCTGGGCGGACCCGCCATCACCGTGCAGACCGCCTGCTCGACGTCGCTGGTGGCGGTGCACCTGGCCTGCCAGAGCCTGCGCGGCGGCGACTCGGACGTCGCGCTCGCCGGTGGCGCCTGCGTGGCCGTGCCGCAGCAGGCCGGGTACCTCTACGAGACGAAGGGCATTATGTCGCCGGACGGCACGTGCCGGCCCTTCGACGCCACGGCCGACGGCACCGTGCCCGGCAACGGGGTCGCCCTGGTGGTGCTCAAACGCGTCGCGGACGCCCGCCGGGACGGGGACACCGTGTACGCGGTGATCAAGGGGTCGGCGGTGAACAACGACGGTGGGATGAAGGTCGGCTACACCGCGCCGGGCATCGCCGGGCAGATCGACGTGCTGACCCGCGCGTACGCCGCCGCCGCCGTCGACCCGGCGACCGTGGGCTACCTCGAGGCGCACGGCACTGCGACCGAGGTCGGCGACGCCATCGAGCTGGCCGCGCTGACCGAGGTCTTCCGTCGCGGCGAGCGACAGTGCTCGATCGGCTCGGTCAAGGCCAATGTCGGGCACCTCGACGCCGCCGCCGGTGTCGCCGGTCTCATCAAGGCAGCGCTGGCCCTGCACTTCCGGCAGATCCCGCCGCTCGCCGGCCTGAAGCAGGCCCGGCCCGAGCTGCTGGACGGGTCGACACCGTTCATGGTGGACACCGTCGCCCGTCGGTGGGAGGCCGCCGACGGTCCGCGCCGCGCGGCGGTCAGCGCCTTCGGTCTGGGTGGCACCAACGCGCACGTGGTGCTGGAGGAGGCCGACGGCCCGATCCCGCCGGAGCCATCGGCTGCCGACGGCCCCGCCGAGCTGATCGTGCTGTCCGCGCGGACCCCGGAGGCGGTCCGCGAGGCCGCCGATCAGGTGCATGAGTACGTCCGGCAGCGCCCCGACCTGTCCCTGCGGGACGTCGCGGTGACGGCGCAGACGTACCGCCGGCACTTCCCGCACCGGTTGGCGGTGGCCGCACGGGACGTCCCGGCGGCGCTCGCCGGCCTGCGCCGGGCGCGGGTGCGCGCGGCGGCCCGCCGACCCCGGGTGGTCTTCCTGTTCCCGGGGCAGGGCGCCGAGTTCCCCGCCATGGCGCGGGGCCTCTACGACCACTACCCGTCGGCGCGGGCCGACCTCGACCACGGGGCGGAACTGCTGGCCCCGGTCCTCGGGCTGGACCTGCGGGACGTCCTTGTCGACGACGACCCGCACAGTGTCGTGCACCGCACGGACGTCACCCAGCCGGCCCTGGCCCTGTACGAGGTGGCGCTCGGCCGGCTGCTGCTGTCGTGGGGCGTCCGTCCGGCGGCGATGATCGGTCACTCGGTCGGTGAGTTCCCGGCCGCCGCGCTCGCCGGTGAGCTGGCCGACGACGACATGCTGCGCCTGGTCGCCACCCGGGGCCGGCTCATGCAGGACGCCCCGGAGGGTCACCTGCTGGTCGTGCTGGCGGGGCCACGCACCGTGGAGGAACACCTCGCGGGCCTGGACGCCCTCGACATCGCCGCCCGCAACGCGCCGGAGGTCACCGTCGTGGCCGGACCGCCGGCCCCGCTCGCCGCGTTCCGCGAACGCCTGGACGCGGCCGGGGTGCCCTGTCGGGGGCTGCCCGCGCAGCGCGCGTTCCACAGCCGGATGATGACCGACGCGGCCCGGCTGCTCGGCGTGGCGGCCGACCGGGTGCCCCACCGACCCCGCACCCTCCCGGTGGTCAGCAGCGTCGACGGCGCGCTGCTCGGCAGCGGCCAGGCGCGTGCCGAGGGCTACTGGGCGGCACAGTTGCGCAGCCCGGTGCGCTACCACGACGCCCTACTGACCGCGCTGGAGCTGCCCGACCCCGTGCTCGTCGAGGTCGGTCCCGGCACCGCGCTGACCGGCATGGCCCGGCAGACACCGCAGGGGCGGCGGGTGCCCGGGTTCGCCATACAGCCGCGACCGACGCCGCGGGCCGACGCCGCCGATGTCCTCGCCGCACTCGGCGGGCTGTGGACGGCCGGGGTGGCGGTGGACTGGCCGGCGGTGCGCGGCGACACCCCGGCGCGACGGGTGGCGCTGCCCACGTACCCGTTCGCCCGTACCCGCCACTGGCTGGAGGCGACACCGCCACCGGCCCCGGACACCGCCGAACCGTTGCCGCCTCCCGCGGCTGCCGGGGAGAGCACGGTGGTGGGCGAGATCGTGGAGCTGTGGGGCCGGTTGCTCGGCTCGCCCGACATCGGGCCGGACACCGACTTCTTCACCGTCGGCGGTGAGTCCCTGCTGTTCATCCGCATGGTCAACCAGGTGCAGCGCCGCTTCGCCGTCCGCATCCCGATGGAGAAACTGTCCGCGCGACCCACGCCGCGCGTCCTGGCCGAGCTGGTGACCGCATGACCGACCACACCGACCTGGCACACGCCGCAGCAGTGGCGGCCGTACTCGCCCACCGCCTCTCCGGCGCGACGTCGGTAACGGTGCGCGGCCCGCACGGCGACCACACGCTGCGCGTGCACCCGGACACCACACTGACAGAGGTACGCGCGCAGACGCGGACACCGTCACCCGAGCTGTCCCCGGTGGACGTGGTGCTGGTGACACCCGGCCCACCGGGCGGGGCGGTGGGAACGGTGGGCCCGGTGCCGGTCTGGCTCGTCGGCGACCACTGTCATCCCACCCACCTCCAGGAACGACTGGACACCCTGAGCGGATGGCTCACCGACCATCCCGACCGCCCGGTGCGCGAGGCGTCGCTCGTCGGTCCCCGGGAGCGGGCCACCCTGCTCGGCTTCAACCCCGCGCCGACGCCCGCCCCCCGGACACCCGTGCACGAGGCGATCTGCCGGCAGGCGGAGCGCACCCCGGACGCCGTCGCGCTGCGCGGCGGGGGACGCGACCGCAGCTACCGGGACCTGCTCGACGAGGCAGCGGCGCTGGCCGGGCGACTGCGCGCCGAGGGCGTGGGCCCCGGCTCAGTCGTCGCCCTGTGCACCGAGCGGAGCCCGGAGATGGTCGTCGCGGTGCTCGGTGTCCTGCTGGCCGGAGCGGCGTACCTGCCGCTGGACCCGTCCCACCCGAGGGCCCGGCTGGACCTGATGCTCACCACCGCCGACGCCGCGCTGGCGCTCGCCGACGAGGAGGGACGGGCCGCGCTCGGCACCGGCGGAGCCCCGGCCGTTCCGGTGCGACCACTGGCCGGTGCCGACCTGCCCGCCTTGCCCGTCGACTGGCGTGGCTACCGCGCGCCGGAGGAGGTGGTGGACGGGCTGTCGTACGTCATCTTCACCTCCGGGTCGACCGGGACGCCGAAGGGTGTGCAGATGACCCATCTGTCGCTGGCCAACCGGCTGGCGTGGATGCAGGAGGAGTACCGCATCGGGCCCGGCGACGTGGTGCTGCAGAAGACGCCGTACACCTTCGACGTGTCGGTGTGGGAACTGCTCTGGGCCTTCCTGGCCGGCGCGACGCTGGTCACGGCCGAGGCCCAGGCGCACCGCGACCCGCAGGAGATGGCCGCCGTCATCGCCCGCGAGGCGGTGACCACAGTGCACTTCGTGCCGTCGATGCTCGCCCTGTTCGTCGAGGAGCCCGGGGTCGCCGCGTGCGCAGCCCTGCGCCGGGTGATCTGTAGCGGGGAGGCCCTGCCGCCGAAGCTCGTCAACAAGCTCACCGCCACCCTGCCGACGGTGCGGGTGGACAACCTGTACGGCCCCACCGAGGCCGCCATCGACGTCACCGCCTGGCCGTGCCGCCGACCCGAACCGGACCCCACCGTCCCGATCGGCAGGCCCATCACCAACGTCACGGCATACGTGCTGAACGACGACGGTGCGCTGGCCCCGCTCGGCGTACCCGGGGAACTGGTGGTCGGCGGCGACTGCCTGGCCCGGGGGTACGCCGGACGGCCCGACCTGACCGCCGAGCGGTTCGGCACCGTGCACGTCGCCGGGCGTCCCCAGCGGGTGTACCGCACCGGCGACCTGGCCTGGTGGTCACCACAGGGGTACCTGAACTACGGCGGGCGCATCGACACGCAGGTGAAGATCCGTGGGCAGCGGGTGGAGCTCGGCGAGATCGAGTCGGTGCTGAACAGTCACCCGCTCGTCGCGAACAGCGTGGTGCTGCTCCGCGACGACCTGGGTGCGGCCCCGACCCTGGTGGCGTACGTGGTGACCGAGCGGCACGCCGACGCGGGCGACGTGAGCGAGGCGGAGCTGCGGGCGTTCCTGGCCGAGCAGCTTCCCGACCACATGGTGCCGCTGCGCCACGTGGTGCTGCCCGAGTTGCCCGCCACCGCCAACGGCAAGGTCGACCGCAGGGCTCTGCCCGCCCCGCCGGCCCGGGTCCGCCGGCCGGTACGGGTCGGGTCACCCTCGGCGTAGGGCGTCGGGAGCGGAGGAGTCCGCAACAGGTCCGAGGACTCGAGCTCCTCGCGCCGGTGCTGCCGGCAACCCCGGGTCCGGCAGGCTGTACCGCGAGCCCGATCCCTTGAAGCCGAGGACGCGTAGAGCGGGGGCAATCTCGTCGCGCAGCATCGCACGATAGACGGTTTGCACGTCGCTCACGTCATCACCCGCCCTGGTCTGAGAACCAGAACCTAGCGGCAAGCATGAACGACCCGAGACGCTGCCACGGAACCCGGCGGCGTGGCCGATGCCGAACGTGGATTGTCTGGCCGGCGCTACCACCTCGCCGGCCGGCGTGTCACCATCCGCCTCGACCGCTGCGTGCTGCACCTGCCTAACGGGTGGCCAACCAGTGACGCGCGGTTGGGTGTTTGGACCTGTCGATGTGCGGATGTCGACAACACTGCGGCAATCGCGGTGCGCAGGGTTCTTGTCAGACCATCGGGGCTTCCCAGGTGGTCAGGCAGAAGGGGTGGCCGGCCGGGTCAGCGTAGACGAAGCATTGTTCGCTATTGGGCTGGAAGTCGTATTTCGTTGCGCCGGCGGCGAGCACGCGCGCCTCGGCGGCGTCTCGGTCCTCGACCATGAAGTCGAGGTGCATCATGATCGACGCGGTGGGGTCGGGCCAGGTTGGAGGCGTGTATCCAGGCACGGTCTGGAAATTGAGCCGCCCGGCCGGGCTCTGCACGCATGCCCACTCATCGCCGATCTGCGTCATCGTCCCGCCGGTGATGTCGGCGTAGAACTTCGCCAAGCGGATGGCATCCGAACTGTCCAGAGTGACTGCGCTGAGCCGCAGGTTGTCGGACATGTCGCCTTCTTCCGGTCCAGGCCGCCAGTAGCGCCACTGACAGCATTGGCATGACGGATGGGACCGAATCGAAGTCGACAGAGCCGGCACTCGAAGGTGCCTTCTCGCGAGCTCTCCCGGCGGACCACGGACCGATCGTCGCACAGCGGCTCACCGAGCACGCGACACGAAGGATCGACCGCATGATCCAGTGCACTGTTCTGTCGCAGATAACGCTCGGTCGGTCTCGTCCACCCCGTACCGGCTCATCCAACGGAACTGCCCGTAGTCGACCTTGATGACGCCCTGAATCGGCCCGGTATCTGACTACGAAGGGATGTCTGATGTGGACGTTCGGCTCTGTAGTCGGTTGATCGCTATCGGTAGCCTGTGCTGGTGGTTGGGACTGGGCTGGCGAGGCGAATTGGCGGCTTTCGCCTGTGGCGGCTTTGGCGATCTCGCCTGTTGCGGCGGAGGGCTTGGCTGGGACTGCTGCGGCGTCGGAGCGCCTCTGCGCCGTCAAGACGTGACTGGTGGGAGTCTCGCAGCGGTCGTGACCGGACCACGTCTGTTCCGCGTTCTAATCAGGACCAGCAACGCGAGCTTTGCTCGACCAAAGTCGCTGTTCTGATGCGCTTGGCTGTGGTCACACCGTCCTGGCCAGCAGAAGGAGCACGTCGATGAGACCGGGTAGCCGGCGTCGGGTTTTGCGCTGGACAGCTGGTGCCCTGGTCACGCTGCTGAGCGCTATTGTCGTGGTGACGACTGCGACGTTCGTGCCTGCCTACATGGCCGACAAGACGTTGAGCAACAAAGCTGGATACCTTGGCACAATTCTGGGCGCCGTCAGCCTCCTCGCCTTTCTGGTGCAGCAGTTGATTGGCTTGGTGCGTCGGGATAAGCCAGCCGCCGTGATCGAGCAGCTCAGATCGGAGCTCCTCCGTGAACTCAGTGCCCGGCTCCGGCAGCTTCGACGTACATCGGAACACATCGCACTGAGTTACCGGAGCGCCGGTGAGTCATCGGATGTGCAGCTGGAGGCGCTTGCGCAGGCGGCACTACGCGGACCTCAACGTGCTGTGCTTCTGGGCCATCCCGGTCGCGGGAAGTCGTACACCGCGCTGCAGGTTGCCCTGGAGATCCTGAAACAGGATCCTGCGGTCGTGCCGCTGGTAGTCCCGGCTGGCCGCTGGATTGATGGCGAAGAGATCGACGCCTGGCTTCCAAAGTTCATTGCGACCGAGTTCAACGTATCCCGTGGCTCAGCCCAAGACCTCATCGAGTCGGGCCGAATCTTCCCAGTGCTTGACGGCATTGACGAGCTGTGCATCGATGAGACGACCGTCGAGCCTGCCGAGCGACTGCTGCGCCAACTCGCCGAGTGGCGGTTGCGCGAGGAGCCGGCCCGCTTCCTGGCCACCTGCCGGCGAGCCACTTGGAGTGCCCTCGATCAGAATCTGCGCGACCATTACACCCTGCGGGTGTACACCATCCGACCCGTCGGCTATGCCGAGGCGACAAGGTATCTGTCCCGGTCCATTGGCGGCGCGGACGTTTTCGCCCAGGCGCTCGACCTGGCGACGTCACTGCAGGATGAAGGCCGCGGAGCTCTGCTCGCCAGCCCCTGGCAGTTGAGCCTCATCGCGGAACTGGCCAGGAATCGCCTGGCTACGCATCGCACTGACCCTGGCCGCACGCTGGTCACGGCGGGAGAGACTGCCAATGCCGCGTCTTTGGTAGCGAACTATGTGGAATCCGTCGGCACCGTCCGGGCACCACTTCCGATACGACTGCGAAACGTGCTCGACCTGTGGTGGTTGTCGCATTACGCTAAGTACTTAGAGCTAAATCGGTCTTCGCAGAGGGTCGTGGCAGGGCGCACGTTGCCTGCGCGCGACATTATTCTGCACCGGCTTTGGCCGGTCGCCGGGCGGGCGGCGTTGGCCACGGATTTCATCTTGTGCGTACTGCTGTCTGTTCCAGGGTTCGTCTGGGCGGCCATGTTTCTGTGGGATCGTGGTTGGATAGCACGTGGGGGACTTCTGTTCGGCGCCGCCGTCTGGTCGGCCATGCTCATACGAACAAGCACGAAGCCGTGGATGCCGGCCGCTACGCCGGACTGGTCACGGCTGACCGACCTGACGTTCTCGCTGCGTCAGACCGCCACCGCACTGGTCATTGCGGTGGCGGCATGGCTGGTGCTAGGCCCGTGGATCGCATTGATAAGTTTCGTCACTGCCTGGCTTGCGATCGGTTTGACAGTCGGCTTCGGCCAGACTCTGGCGACGGACACCAGACCCGAAATCGTCGGCCCGTTGGGCGTCCTGCGCCGGGAGCGGACGGTGTCGCGACTATCGGCCGCCGTCATGTTTCCGATCCTGGCATGGGGCTTCAGCCTGCAATGGGGCGTGCTGTTGGGTGTCCCTCTGGCGTTGCTCTACTGCGCGGTTGTCGGCGAGACGGTTGCTTGCGCGCTATGGCGGCGCTACGTCGCTATGATCGTCGCCTCGGCGTTCCGGCTACCGCTCGCCCCTGCTCGATTTCTGCAGCGAATGTGTGGGCTCGGATTTGTTCGCGTCGCTGGAATCGCCTACCAGTTCCGTCACGATGAGCTTTTGCGATACTTCGCCAACAATTACGATGTGCGTGACCATTTCCGACGGTCATGGCGAACTGAGGCGCCGCAGCCGTATCGGACTTCACCGCGACCGGTGGTCGAGTAGCGTGGGCGTCCTTTATAAGTCCAGCGAGGATCGCGGGTCGGTTAACGTCAACGACTACTGATCGGGCCACCGGCCGATGTCGCCGGTCCGCCGCAGCATGCGAGCAGCCGAGTCGTGGCGGCGGGTTCGCCTTCCACGCCTCGGCCGCCGGCGGTTCGTGCTCAGGCGCGGAGGCGTTCCAGCCCGCCCAGGATCAGGTCGAGGGTGAACTCGAACTCGGTCTGGCCGTCGCACCAACCGAGGGTGGGGTCGGTGACGTCGTGGATCTCGGTGGCCACCATGGCCGTCAGGTGCGGTAGCGCCTCGGCCATCGCGGCCAGGTCCGCCTCCGCAACGTCGTCCTCCATGCTCCCGCCAGCCGACGACGGGCTGAAGATCTCCTGCGCGAACCCGAGCGGCAGGCTGCCGAACGCGTGCATCGCCCGATGCGCGAGGCGGTGCGAGAACCCTGCGCCGAGCAGGGTGCCCACGATCCCGTCGTAGTAGGCGTACAGACCGACGGGGATGGTGCGACGCGAGCCCAACAGCCCGGGCATCCACGGGTGACGCAGCATGATCTGACGCGCCGCGAGGAACTGCCGGCGCAGCCGCGTCCGCCAGTCCTCGTCCCCACCGTTCGTGGCGTTGCCACCAACCGCTGCCGCACCGATCTCGGCGACCACGGTCTCGACGACGCCGTCGAGGAGCGCCTCCTTGGCGGGCAGATGGTGGTAGAGCGACATGGCCTCGACACCGAGATCGGCAGCGAGCCGACGCATCGTCAGCGCCTTGACCCCCTCAGCGTCCGCAAGGGCAACCGCCGCCGCCAGGACGCGCTCGCGGCTGAGCGGTTGCCGAACTGCCTTCGCTGCCACCTGCCCCACCACCTCTTGCCAGCACCTTACATCGTATGGTTGCCTTACGTCGTAAGGTTGATGGTCGGAGCGCGACCACCACCACGGCGGTACGGCCCCGAAGGAGCCACCATGCCCGCGCTTATCCGTACGGCCCGCGTGACCGGGCTGCTCTACCTCGCCCTCGCCTTCGCTGGCGCACTGGGCTTTCTGCTCATCCGGCCGCGACTCTTCAGCGCCGAGGACCCCAACGCGACGCTCGCCAACCTGGTCCAGCACGAATCACTCGCGCGCGTCGGAGTCGCCTTCGAGCTGCTCATCGTCATCAGCCAGGCCCTCGCCGCCGCATGGTTCTATCGACTGTTCCGCACCGCGGACCGGCTTGCCGCCAGCGCCATCGCCGCCTTCGGTCTCATCAACGCGGTCGTGGTCCTCGTCAGCGCGGCACTGCTCGCCACGGCCGTCGACCTCGCGCTCGATCCGGTCGGCGACGCGGCGGCCACCGTCCAACTTCTTTACCTGACCAGCGGCAACCTGTGGGGCGTCGGAGCGTTGTTCTTCGGCCTCTGGCTCATCCCCATGGGACGCTGCGTGCTCCGCTCGAACTGGATGCCCCGCCCGCTCGGCTGGATCCTCGTCGGTGGCGGCATCGGATACCTGCTGAGCGCATTCATCGGATACCTCGCCCCTGACGCACAGGCCATCGCCGACGTTCTGGTCGCTCCCGCGACGATCGGTGAGTTCTGGATGATCGGCTACCTACTGACGCGCGGCGTCCGCCGCCACGCATACGACCAGGCACGCTCCGACGGGCAACCGCAGGCCGCGCCGATGACCGTCTAGCCGCGCCTCCCCCCACCGACCACAACCCCATGCCTGCGGTTGGCAACCAGTGACAAGAGGCGATCATCGCTCGGTCGTATCTGTGCAGCTCAGCGCCTACTTCTGACCGGGAACAGCACGCGCGACGCGTAGTCGTCGTCGTGAACCCCGGCTGGAGTGTCAGGGTGTGAACCGCGGCGCCACGTCGGCGAGCGCGTGGTCGAGGATTTCCAGGCCCAGGTCCAGCTCCGCGTGGCTGGAGGTGAGCGCCGGCGCGATGCGGAAGACGCCGCCCATGGCCGGCAGCTGCACCACGTTCATGTGCAGGCCCAGCTCCAGGCAACGTCCTGTCACGGCGGCGCCCAGCGCGTCGGCCGGTCGTTTCGACTCCCGGTCGCTGACCAGTTCGAGTCCGACCAGCAGCCCTCGGCCGCGCACGTCGCCGACCACCGGGTGGCGCTGGCTGATCTCCTCAAGGCCCTTGCGCAGGTACGAGCCCAGGTGCGCCGCCTGTTCGTCGAGCCGGTCGGCTTCCAGCACGTCCAGGACCGTGTTGCCGACCGCGGCCACCAGCGGGTCCGAGACGTGCGTGGTGAAGAAGAGGAAACCGCGCTCGTGCGCCGTGTGCTCGATCTCCGGGCTGGTCACCACGGCGGCCAGCGGCAGGCCGGCGCCGAGCGTCTTGGACAGGGTCAGGATGTCCGGCACGACGCCGTCACGCTGGAACGCGTACCACTCTCCGGTGCGGCACAGGCCGGTCTGCGCTTCGTCGAGGATCAGCAGCCCGCCCCGCTCGTGCACCTTGTCGCGCAGCGCCGCGAGGTATCCCGGCGGCAGGTCGATCACCCCGCCGGAGCTGAGGATCGGTTCGACGATGCACGCCGCCAGGCTGCCCACCGACTGGGCGTCGAACAGCTCGAACGCGAACTCCAACTGATGCCGCCAGTCCAGCTCGCCGCTGGGCAATGTGAAGTCGGGCCGGTACGCGTTCGGCGTGGGGATCGCGAAGTTGCCGGGCGCCGCGGGCCCGTACCCCTTGCGCCCTGAGCTGTAGGTGGCGCTCGCCGCAGCCTGGGTCATCCCGTGCCATGACCGGGCGAACGAGACGATCTCGTGCCGGCCGGTGACCAGCTTCGCCATTCGGATCGCCGCCTCGTTGGACTCCGCGCCGGTGGTGAGCAGGAGGACCTTCTCCAGCGGCGCGGGCAGCGAGCCGGCGAGGCGGCGGGCCAGTTCGACCACGGGCCGGCTCAGCATTCCACTGAACAGGTGGTCGAGGGTGGCTGCCTGCCGTTGGATCGTGGCTACGACCGCCGGGTGGGAGTGGCCGAGGATCGCGCTCATCTGCCCCGAGGTGAAGTCGAGCAGGCGGCGGCCGTCGGCGGTGAAGACGAAACTGCCCTCGGCGCGGTCGATGATCTCACGTACGAAGCTGCCAGCGCCGCTGTAGCGGACCAGGTGACGATCGGCGTCGGACCAGAACGAATCAGCCATGGACCGACGCTAGGCAGTCCCGGATAGGTACGTCCATCGCACATTTTCGCTGTCGCTGTTAAGCGGAGCCGTACAGTCGGGGGTCATGACGCTGAATCCGTGGCGGCTGCGCCTGCTCGCCGACCTGGCGACGTTCGGCACTGTTCGGGCCGTTGCGCAGCGCGGCAACCTGAGCCCGTCGGCGGTGTCGCAGCAGCTGGCCACGCTGGAACGGGAGACCCGCACCGCGTTGCTGGAACGCACCGGGCGGCGGGTGCGGCTCACCGCGGCTGGAATGTTGCTTGCCGGCCGGGCTCGGGAGATCCTCGCGGCCATGGACGCGGCCGAGGCAGAGCTGCGCCACCTCGCCGAGGAGCCGGCCGGCACGGTCACCGTGGCCGCGTTCCAGAGCGCCGTGCAAGCCCTCGCCGAATCGGCGCTTGCCCGTCTTGCGACCCGACACCCGGACGTGAGCGTGGTGTTGCTGGAGTTGGAGCCGCACGAGAGCATGCCGGCGCTGCGTCGCGGCGACGTCGACCTGATCATCACGACCGCCGACTTCGCTGGCGCCGAGCTCTCCCCGGAGATTTACCTGGTGCCGCTCGCCACCGACCCGGTGGTGCTGGTGCTGCCCCCGCAGCATCCGCTGGCCAGCGCCGAATCGGTCGACCTAAAGGCGTGCGCGCAGCAGCGCTGGACGTTCGACGTCGCGGGCTCGTACATGTCCGAGCTGTCCACCCGGCTGTGCCGGGAGGCCGGCTTCGAGCCCGTGGTGATCTGTCGGTTCAACAACTACATGCTGGCGCTGCGGCACGTGGAGAATGGCCGCTCGATCACCATGCTGCCGAAGCTGGCGGTGGACCCGCGATACCGGGTGGTGACCCGACCGCTGAACCCGCCGCTGACCCGGCGCATCACCGCCGGGGTCCGGCGAGCGGCCGCGTCGCGCCCCGAGGTGACCGCCGTACTCAACGCCCTGAGAGCAGGTGACTGACCTCGGTGTGCAAGCGCCCGTCGGCGGAGGTCGTTGTCGCGCCACAGGTTCACCCACCGCCAGCCGACCCGGTCGGCGATCTCGTGAATGACCTCGTCGCTGACGCAGGCGGGGAAGAGCCGGGCGTACAACCGGCGCAGCGGGGAACCGTGGGTCAGCAGTGCGATCCGGTCGGTGACCCGTGCCGGCAGTTGCGGCACGGTCGCGGCGAGCAGGACGGAGCCGTGGCTGCGTCCGGTGAGGACCACCGCGTTGCCGGAGTTGACGAGGTGGGTGATGCGGCAGGTCAGTTCGGGAACGGCCCGCTCGGCGTAGCACGGTGGCGCGAAGGGGTGCGCGGCTCCGGGCCAGAAGGTGCCGAGGGGCACCGTCCGGGCGGCCGGGCTCATCGCATCGGGTGGCGCTTGGCGAACTCCCACACGATCGCGCTGGCGTCGGGGCCGGCGTGATCGGTGTAGCGGCCGTCGCCGTCCGGTCCCGGCCACGCGTGCCCCATGCCCTGGACGCGGTACGCCTCGACGACCGAAGAGCCGTCCGACGCCGTGATCGTCGAGTGCGTGTACGCGTGCCGACCCTCGGCGGCCGGCACGGACACCGTCTTCTCGGTCGGGTCGAGGCTGCCGTTGGGCAGCCCGTCGTCCACGAGGTCGCCCACCGCGGTCCAGTGGGCGACGAGGCGGGTGGCGACCAGGGGCGGCACGACCTCGTCGCGTTCACCCTGAATGATCAGCATCGGCACACGGCGGGCCCGCTCGCCCATCTGGGCCCTGGCCTGACGTGCCGTGTCCAGCGGCGACATCGAGCCCGGGTCGTCCGGGTCGACCTGGTTGAGCCCGTACTCCCCGCCGGCCACCGAGGTCACCGTGGCGAAGACGTCGGGGTAGGTGGCGGCGAGGATGACGGCGGTCCCCGCGCCCGACGAGGCCCCGGCGACGTGCACCCGCGCGGGATCCGCGTCGTACTCCTCGACCACCTGGCGGGCGACACCGGCGAGCAGTGCCGGCTCGCCGGTGTGCCGCTGTTGGTCCCGGGCGTCGCCGGAGTTCCAGCAGGCGATCACGTTGCGCGAGATCAGTTGTGTGGGATAGACGACGATGAAGCCCTCCCGGTCGGCCAGGCGGTTGAACTGCGTCGTGGACTTCATGGAGTTCCACCCGTAACCGGTCATCGCGCAGCCGTGAATCGCCATGACGACCGGCAACCCGGCCGTCCCGACCTGGTGGGGCGGAACGTGGACCTGGTAACGCTGCGACCCGGCGGCACCGGTGTAGACGTGGTTGCGGTCGCCGTCGTCCATCTGCCAGGGCAGGCCGAGTTGCAGGCCGGCGACGCCGAGGCTGGCGGCGGCCACGACGGTGACAAAGATGCCGGAGACGATCCGGAGCCATCGTCGTCGTGGACGACGCGGCGGGTGCGGCGGCGCGGTCACGCGGGCCTCCTTTTCCGTACGGGATCCAGCTCAGCTGGACGCGGTCGGGCTAACTTCGCGGAAGGACAGAGATGGCCACGATGGCGCTGTTGACGACGGTGGCCGTCACGGTGCGGGTCACGGCTGCCGCCGCGGCGTCGGCGCCCCAGTCGCCCTGTTCGAGTTCCTTGGCTCGGTTGATCACCGGTGCGGTCCACGGGATCTCGCGGTGGAACTGCGGGAGCGTCCCGCTCGCCGAGAGCAGCGCCGTGAGCGCGGCGACCCGGGCCTGCGGCCGCGCACCGTCCACGAGAACCTGCCGAACCTCGGCGAGCAGGCGGGCCCGTCGTTCGGTCCGGCCGTCGCGCAGGGCCGTCGTCCGGAACAGGCCGAGCACCTTGCGGGGCTCCTGGTCGATCTCGCCGCGCGCGACGAGCCGCTGCAGGACCGGCTCGCGCAGGACGGGACCGATCGCGGCCAGTGCCGTCTGCACCCCTCGGGGTTTCTCGGCGAGGTAGTCGTAGGCCGGGCGGAGGAGGCTGTCCGACGGTGGGTGACCCGGCACGCCGCTGACCCGCCCCCGGTCCGTCGTGGTCAGGTGCTCGTCGAGGGCGAGTTCGGCGAGGACGGCTCCACCGAGGACGTAGAAGAGGGTGTTCTCGCCGGCGATGGTCCCGGACCTGGGTTGGAACAGGAGCAGCAGGAGGTCTTCGACGAGGGTCGGGGTGTCCGAGCGGGATGCGGTGGTCATCGTCGGGGCTCCCAGCGGAAGAGGCGGGTGGCGAGGTTGACGGCGATGACGACCCAGCCGAGCGTGGGCGCGAGCAGGAGCAGGGAGTCGGTGACGGCGACGCCGCCGTTCCAGGCGTTCATGATCAGTTCGGTGGCCGCGCCGCCGGGCAGCAACCGCTTGAGCCAGGCGAGGTTCTCGGTGCCGGAGATACCCACCCAGGTGGTCACGGCGATGACCCCGAGGGTGACGGGGAGGGTGGTGACCTGGGCGTGTTCAGGGGAGTTCGTCAGCCCGGCCGTGGCCAGCGCCAGGCCGATCAGCATGGCCAGGGTCGCGAGGATCGCCACCACCAGCAGGGCGACGTTCGACGGTCCACCCGCGACCACGGCCAGGGCGGTGAGGATCGCGGCCACCTGCACCGCCGCGATGACGAGTACGGGCAGCAGTAGGCCGGCGAGGATGCCGGGGTCGCTCTCGGCGGTGGAGCGCAGCCGCTTGAGGAAGAGATTCTGCCGCCGGGAGGCCAGGGTGGTGACGGCCGTGGCGTAGAGGCCGAACGCGGCCACGGTGAACGTGACGATCGCGGCGATGTAGCCGAGGCTCCCGAGGGCGGCGTACGTCTCGTGCTGACGCACGAAGAACGCGCTGACCGCGACCGGGATGATGAGGCTGGTGATCAGTATCAGTCGGTTGCGGAAGATCTGGATCAGTTCGCTGGACGCGATGGACAACACGGGTGAGGCTCCTTCGGGATGCGCGGATCAGTTGCTGATGGCGCGGAAGACGTCGTCGAGCCGGGTCGGCCCGGCCGCCAGGTCGCGCAGTTCCACGGCGTGGGCCTGCGCCCAGCCGAGCAGCAGGTGCAGGTCCTTCTGCAGCTCGAAGGACTCGACGGTGACCTTCCCGTCGGCGTCCACGTCGGCCTGCAGCGGTAGCGGCGGCACCGGCGTGGCGAGGGAGAAGCGGATCACGCCGGGGAGGGTGCGGGTCAGCTCGGAGACGGTGCCCTCGCGATGGAGGACGCCCTGGTGCATGAGCCCGATCCGGTCGGCGCGCTGCTGCGCCTCCTCCAGGTAGTGCGTGGTGAGCACGATGGTCGAGCCGTTCTCCCGGAGCCGGTCCACCGTCGCCCAGACGGCGTCGCGGGACTGGATGTCGAGGCCGGTGGTCGGCTCGTCCAGGAAGATCAGCTCCGGGGTGCCGTAGACCGCGGTGGCGAAGTCCAGCCGCCGCTTCTCCCCGCCGGACAGCTGCGAGACCTTGCGCCCGGCCCGGCCGGTGAGGTCGACCAGGTCGATCACCCGGTCGACGTCGTCGGTGCGCCGGGTGAGCCGGCCGATCAGGCCCACGGACTCACGGACGGTGAGGTCCGGGGAGAAACCGCTCTCCTGGAGCATGACGCCCATTCGGGGACGTGTCGCCTGCCGGTCGTCGGGGCGGTGCCCGAAGACGCGTACCGTGCCCGAGGTTGGCCTCCGGTGACCCTCGACGACTTCCAGGGTCGAGGTCTTCCCGGCTCCGTTGGTGCCCAGCAGCGCGTAGAGCTCTCCGGGGCGTACCTCGAAGGAAAGATCCTTCACGGCGTGGAAGTCGCCGTAGGTGAGGTTCAGCCGTTCGACTTCGATGACTGGTGTGGTGGACATGCACCCATGACAGCGCGGGCGCGGCCGTCCCGTCAGTGGCGCCATGTCATCACCGCATGTGACGTGGTGTCACTGGTCGTGGCATCCGGCTGGCCGATACTGGTCTGGTGACCGCCAGCTCACCGCGCTTCACCGAGTCGACGCAGGGAAGGCTGCGCCGGCTCAATCTCGCCACGTCACTGCCGCCGGTGGTGTTCGCCGCGGTGGTCCTGGTCTACACCGACACGCGTACCTGGTGGCACCTGATCATCCTCGCGCCGGGGGCCGCGGCGGCCCTGGTGGCCTTCGAACGGTGGACGGCCAACGACCTCGCCCGGGTCGTGCTGCCCTGCCTGGTCGTGGCCGCGGCGGTGTGGCCACTGGGAGTTCTGGTGAGCGGCAGCCCCAACGCCTACTGGGGGTTCTGCGCGGTGGGCTCCCTCGGCATGCGCGAGGTGCGACGGCACCGGAAGCTGGTGCTGGCCGGGCTGTTCGGCTATGTCGCGGCGGTCGGCGCGGCGCGGTTGCTGGTGCAGCGGGACGACATCGGCCACGTCCTGGTCACCTACGTTCTCATCCCGACCGTCCTGACCATGCTCGTGACGGTCTTCACCATCGTGGGCGAGCGGTTCTACGACCTCATCCGCGAGCTCGAACAGACCCGGGAACGTGAGGCGGAGCTGGCCGTGGTCCGGGAGCGCGTGCGGTTCGCCAGCGACCTGCACGACATCCAGGGCCACACCCTGCACGTGGTCAAGCTGAAGATCGCCCTGGCCCAGCGACTGCTGCTCCGGGACACCGCCCGGGTGGAGCAGGAGCTACGGGAGACGTACGCGCTGGTCAGCGACACCATCGCGCAGACCAAGGAACTCGCCTACGCACAACGACGGCTCAACCTCACCGCGGAGATCGAGAACGCGAAGAACCTGTTCGAAGCCGCCGGCATCCGGGTCCGGGTGACCCGGGAGGCCGAGGTCGACACCCGCGCCAGCGAACTGCTCGGCCAGGTGCTGCGCGAGACGACCACGAACATCCTGCGGCACGCGCAGGCCAGACAGGTGCAGATCACCCTCTCCGAGTCGGGCATCACCATCGTCAACGACGGGGTGAGCGCCACCGCGCCCCCGGAGCTGCGCGGGCTGGCGGCGCTGCGGCAACGGGTGGCGGGCGACGGAGGCGAGCTGACCGTGCACCAGCAGCAGGGGACCTTCCGGACGGCGGCGACGTTCCCCGCCGCGCGTGCCGCCACGGAGCGGGGTGACGGCCGATGACCACAATCGTGCTCGCCGACGACGAGGCGCTGCTGCGCACCGCTCTGGCCGCGCTGCTGCCGATGGAGGGCGACGTCACCGTTCTCGCCGAGGCGTCCGACGGCGAGACGGCGGTCGAGGCCACCCTGCGGCACGAGCCCGACGTGCTGGTCATCGACCTGGAGATGCCGGGCGTGGACGGTCTCGGCGCGGTCGCCGAGATCCGCCGTACGCGCCCGGAGCAGGTCGTCCTGATGCTGACCCGGCACGCCCGCCCCGGCGTGCTGCGCAAAGCACTGAAGCTCGGCGTCCAGGGCTTCGTCAGTAAATCCGCCGAGCCGGCGCACATCTCCTCGGTCATCGCCACCCTGCACGCGGGCAAACGCTGGATCGACCCGGACGTGTCCGCGCTTGCCGTCACCGAGGACAACCCCCTCACCGACCGTGAGGCCGACGTCCTGCGGGTCACCGGCGAGGGCTACTCGGTCGCCGACATCGCCGCCCGGCTCCACCTCGCCCCGGGCACCGTCCGCAACTACCTCTCCAACGCGATGCGCAAGACCCAGACCCGGACCCGCCACGAAGCGGCCCGCTACGCCCGCGAACACGACTGGCTGTGACCAGCAGGTGACCATGTCAGATCAGCATGGACACCGTCGTTTCCGTCTTCGACCGCATGCCGGATCCCTGCCACTGTCGAGTCCTGTCCGACCGGCGCGCCCGCGTCGGACCCACGACACCGACAAGGAGCGATCATGATTCGTGCGACACACCGTCTGGTGGCCGCGGCGGCAGTGGTGTCCCTCGCCGCTTGCGGCCCCGCCGATGCCGCCGAGCAACCGGCCGGCGACCCCGCCGCGACGGCCACCGCGTCCACCGCCGCCGACCCGAGCCCCGACTTCCGGCAGCTGGAGAAGAGGTTCGGCGCACGGCTGGGGGTCTACGCGATCGACACCGGCACCGGTCGCACCGTGCGGTACCGGGCCGACGAGCGGTTCGCGTACGCGTCGACGTTCAAGGCGTTGGCCGCCGCCGAGATCCTCGACGAGACCACCGACAGCGAGCTGGACCGGGTGGTGCGGTACTCGGCGGACGACCTGGTGACCTACTCGCCGATCACGGAGCAGCACGTCACCGAGGGCATGACGCTGCGCGCGATCGCCGACGCGGCCGTGCGGTACAGCGACAACACCGCCGGCAACCTGCTGTTGCGCCAGCTCGGCGGACCGCAGAAGTTCGAGAAGGAACTGCGCGAGGTGGGGGACAAGGTCACCGATCCGGCGCGCTACGAGACCGAGCTCAACGAGGCGAGGCCGGGTGATCGGCGGGACACCAGCACCGCGGCGGCCCTGGCCGAGGATCTGCGGGCGTACGCCGTGGGAGACGCCCTCGAACCGGCGGACCGCGACGTGCTCAACGGTTGGTTGCGGGGCAACACCACCGGCGGCGACCTGATCCGCGCCGGTGTGCCCGACGGCTGGGTCGTGGGGGACAAGACCGGTGCCGGCGGCTACGGCACCCGCAACGACATCGCGGTGATCTGGCCTCCGGACCGCGCGCCGATCGTCCTCGCGGTGCTGTCCAGTCGCGACCAGAAGGATGCCGACTACGACGACGCCCTGATCGCCCAGGCGGCCGAGGTCGTGATCGGCACGTTGTAGGTCCACCGACTCCGGTGACGCGGCCTGCTGGTCCTCGGCGCCGTCAACATCGCCATGGTGGTGCTGGTCTGGCTGCGCGAGCGGCGAGCCCGGCCACCAGCGCGGACTAACCCCACCAGGGCAGGGTGCCCGTCCTCAGGTGATCGTGCAAACTCCGGGCGACCTGGGCCATCGTCGCCTCGCTGCCGGGCTGTGCGACGGCGGGGACCCGGGAGGCGGTGAGCGCGGCGACCGCGTACGACTGCCCGTCGGCATGATCCACCACCCCTACCTCGTGACGCAGGTGCAGCAGCGTGCCGGTCTTCGACGACCAGCGGGACGCGTCAGAGGTGAAGTCGGGGGCGAGTCGCTGCCGGTGCAGGTTGTCCGCCAGCAGAGCGCGTACGCGGGCGGCGGTGTTCTCGTGGATCGTCGAGGGGCGCCAGAGGGCGTGCAGCAGGTCGACGAAGGCCCGTGCCGACCCGGCGTTGGCGCGGGTGACGTCGAGCTGGGCGACGGGATGGCCCTGCCCGGGCGTCGCCGCGCCGATGGCGAGGGAATGCGCCAGGTGCGCGTCGTCGGGGTCGAATCGTTCCGCCGGCGTCTCGGCGAGGTCGCCGACCCGGTGCCGCACGGCGATGCCCTCGATCCCTAGTCGCCGCAGCTCGGCGCCGACCGCAGCCGGCGGGACGAGGTCGAACAGGGCATCGGCGGCGACCCCGTCGCTGACGGCGGTGCTCAGGTAGAGCAGGTCGTCCACGGCGACCCGCGCGGGATGGCGGAAGCGACTGATCCCGGTCGGGCCTGGTGTGGTGATCCGACCGGGCGCGACGTCGACAGGTGTCGCCGGGTCGAGTTCCCCGCGCCCGACCCGCTCCAGCACGGCGACCGCCAGCGGCACCTTGACCAGTGACGCTGTCGGGTACGGGGTGTCGGCGTCGAAGCCGATCTCCTGGCCGGTGTCGAGGTCGCGGACGAGGAAGGCACCGCGTAGTCCTGCTTCGTCCAGCAGGTCACGCGCGTTGCGTACGACGGTGGTGGCGCTCATGTCGCAGTCCCTTCCGGCCGGTCACCGGTTGTGCCGTCCCCGGCCGCACCCAGGCATCGTGCGATGTCCGCGTACAGGACGGTGCGGAGCTGGTCGAGGTCCTCGCGTGCCCCGGCGGCGACGGCGTACCCCCGTACGAGTCGCAGGCCGGCGAGGGGGCACCAGTGCAGCCCGAAGTCGTCGGCCTGCTGACGGGAGCACAGCAGCAGATCGGGGGAGCCGAGGGCCGCCGCGGCGGCGTCGACCAGGGATGGCGCGATCGACACCTGGGCCGGTGCCAGACCAGTCGACTGGCCGGCGCGGGTCAGCGGATCCCGCAGGTGCGCGACGTCGTCCTCGGGCTGGATCAGGATCCGGCGGCGTGCCTGCGTTCGGGCGCGGCCGGTGCGCAGCGTCTCCAGGAACACCGTCGGTGCCGGGAAGGGAGTCCGGGCGGCCAGCCCGAGCGGCACCCGCCAGAGCGCCGTCGCCTCCGGAACCGCCACGATCCCGGTACCGACCTCAAGGGTCTGGCAGAGCCGTGCGCGCTCCTGCGGACCAGCCGGCCGTACCTCCAGGTGGATCCGCTGCCGTCGGGCGGCGGCCACCAGGGCGGCGAGGCGGTGCGGCGGGCAGATTTCGGGTACGGCCACCCGCAGCGGCCGCAACCGGGCCCGCTCGGCGTCGTCGGCCATGGCGTCGGCGAGGTCGACCAGGCGTCGCGCTGTCGGCAGCATGTCCTGCCCGAACGGGGTCAGGCGGACCGCGCGGGAGGTCCGGTCGAACAGCCGCGACCCGAAGTGCTCCTCCAGGGCGGCGATGCGGCGGCTGGCCACCGACTGGGGGATTCCCGCTGCGGCGGCACCGGAGGTGAAGCTGCCGTGGCCGCTGACGGCGACGAAGGCCCGACACGCGGCGACGATGTCCATCCGCCGAACCTATACCCGGAACGCATGGACAAGGCCACAGGGATCACGATGGGCATCGTTCGGCGGCGCCCGAGCCGCCGGACCGCCCCGCATCGTCAGGGTCGGCGATACGATCCAGCAGGTGCCGAACCGGGGAGGAGGGCGCAGGATGCGGACATCAACGTCGGCTGCCGCGATCCGGGTGCTGGTGACCGGGGTACGCGGCAAGACGGGCGCACCGCTGGCCGAGCTGCTCGTGGCACGGGAGGGCGTCGAGGTGCGCGGCGGCACCAGGGATCCGTCCCGTCCCGGCATCAACGGCGTCCAGCCCACCGCCTTCTCGTGGGACGAACCGTCCGGTTGGGCGGCGGCGACCGACGGCGTCGACGCGGTCTACGTGGTCCGGCCGGACCGCGCGGACGCGCCGGAACTCATCGGTGCGCTGCTGGCCGAGATGGCGCCCCGGACCAAGGTCGTGCTGTTGTCCGACAAGGACGGTGGCCATCCGGGCGCTGACCAGCCGGGGCCCGCAGGCTGGGCGCCCCGCGTCGAGCGCGCGGTCCGCGACAGCGGGCGCCAGTGGACGGTCCTGCGGCCGGGCTGGTTCATGCAGGTCTTCACCGACCCGCGCTTCTACCGCGGCCAGATCACCGGTGCCGGCGAGCTGCCGTTTCCCAGCGGCGACGCTCTGGTGGCCTGGATCGACGCACGGGACATCGCGGCCGTCGCCGGGCGGGCTCTGCTCGATCCCGGGCACGCCGGTCAGACGTACCAGATATCCGGTCCGGAGGCCCTGTCGTTGCCGCGTACCGCGGAGTTGCTCTCCGCCGCGGCGGGACGTCCCGTGACCCACCGGGACGTGACGATCGACGAGGCCGTTGCCGGCTCCGAGGGCTTCGAACGAGACCTCTCCGCGCTGACGTTCGAGCGTGTCCGCGCCGGCGGCTTCGCCGAGGTGACCGACACCGTCGAACACGTCACCGGCCGTCCGGCGCGTACGCTGCAGACCTTTCTCCGCGACGCCTTCCGCTCCTGAACCACGGTCCTGGCCGCCGACGGCCCGAGCTGCGGCGAAGGTCCCCTCATCCCGATGACGGCTTGGTTGCCGCCCGCGCCGCCCTTCGCCGCACGGAACCCGCCAGGAGCAGAACGGCCAGGACACCGCCGGCGCCGGGGCCGAGGATGGCCATCCACGACACCGACCGTCCGGTCCGCGCCTGATCGGCTTTCACCTGGGAGACCGGACGGTCAGGCTTCTTCTCGTCCGGGCCGACCAGGCGGCCGACCGACGCGTCGGGGGAGAGCGCGAAGCCCCAGTTCAGCAGCGCCGCCGCCTCGCCCAGGCTGCCCAGCGGCGCGGTCTCCGCGCCGAGCAGGGTCACGGCGAGCCGTCGTCCGTTGCGCTCGGCCACCCCCACGTACGTCTGCCGTGCCAGGTCGGTGAAGCCCGTCTTTCCGCCGAGCGTCCCCGGGTAGCGGTCCAGCAACGTGTTGTCGTGGGTGAGGGAGAGGCCGGGCCGTCCCGGCCCGGCCGGTATCTCCGCCACTCGGGTGGCGACGTACCGCCGGAAGTCCGCGCGGGCGTAGGTGGCCCGCGCGATCAACGCCAGGTCGTATGCGCTGGTGTACTGGCCGGGACCGTCCAGGCCGGACGGTGTCGCCGCGTGGGTCTGGTTCGCGCCCAGCCGGTGGGCCTCGTCGTTCATCGCCTGCACGCCGCCCTGCCGGCCGGTGCTGCCACCGCCGACACGGGCCAGCACGTTGGCGGCGTCGTTTCCCGACTTCAGGAGAAGCCCCAGCCACAGGCTCTCGATCGAGTACCGGCCGCCCGGCACCACCCCCATCACCGAACTGGCCGGATCGAGATCGCGCAGATCCGCCCGGGTCACCTCGACCACCTGCGTCGGGTCGAGGTGCGGCATCAGGGCCGCGGCGAGCAACATCTTCTGCACGCTGGCCGGCGTGCGGCGTTCGTGCGGTCCGCAGCCACCCAGCACCGCGCCACTGTCGAGGTCGGCCACCAGCCACGAGGTGGCGGTCACCGCCGGGGCGTTCGACGCACCGGCCGGAATGGACAGCCCGGCAGTGGCCAGCGACTCACCGCCCACGGCCAGGTCGGCGGGGTCGACCGGCGGCGGAGACGGTGCGGGCGGTGGGGCAACCGGCGGCTTCACGGCCGGGCAGGGCACGTACGGCGCGGCCAGTCGCGCCGGTGACGCGGGCACCACGGCGGGCGTGGTCAGACTGAGCGCCACCGCGACAACGCAAATGATGGTCACGTCAAAGGACCGTAATCGCCAATGATGCGGGCATGGCCCGGTCGCAGAAAGTGGTCCCGGGAGGGCGGGTATTCCCGGCCTTGGCCCGGACGGCACTGCTTCTATCGCCTTGTGCCGTTTCGCGCGGCTCCGAGGGCCCATGGGAACGGGCGTGCCAGCGATGTTTCGCTCATTACGTCGAAACGGATGTGAACAGGCATCACCAGCCCCTTGTACTCCGGCGAGACCCCGGTGTGTACGAACGCGACGAGTTCTGTGGTCCGGAAGCCCGGGGCGAACTCCACGCGTTTGACCGGGTCGCCGCAGGAGAGGCCGCGCCGGCTCGGGGAGCCCTTCGTCAGCGAGTACGCGTCGAGCCCATCGCCGAAGCGAGCACCAGTAGTCAGGTCCGCCACCGGCCGTACCGGCAGTGCCCGCCGCCGTTCATCCAGACGGGCAGGCGGATCTCGGACAGTGCGATGCTCCCGAGCTGCTCTGATCCGCAGGATGCCGGGTAGCCCCCGGTCGCACCGGCGTCAGTCAGCCGCCGTCGCCGGCTGCTGGACGATCGGAGATGCTCATGACCAGCCCGTTGGGCTCGCGGCGGCACCGCCCCAGCGATGATGTCCGGCGGCTGCACGCCGCGTTGCTGCGGATGCCCGTCGACATCGCCACCGACGAACTCGTCGACGCCCGGTACGGGCCGACCACCCGCCGCGGGGTGGCCGAACTCCAACGGGCGCACAAGCTGCCGGTGACCGGCGTTGTGGACGGGGCGACCCGGGACGTGGTGCAGATGGTGCTGGCCGAGCCGCCGTCCCGGTTCGTGGTGGTGGGCCGGGTGCGTTGGGCCGACGGGCGACCGGCGAACGCGCTGACGGTCGGCGCGTTCGACCGGGACCTGCGGCACGCCGAGCAACTCGGCGAGGCGAGCACCGGGGACGACGGGCTGTATCGCGTCGACTATTCGCGCGACCAGTTCACCCGCTCCGAGAAGCAGTCCGCTGACCTGTTCGTCCGGGTGTCCGCAGGCGATCGTGTCCTGTCCGACCCGCCGCTGAGCGCGGTGCTGTTCAACGCCCCCGAGCTGGCCGTGCTCACTGTGGATCTGTCCGGGGGTGGGGAGCGGGAACGCAGTGAGTACGAGCGGATCCTCGCCACGATCGTCCCGTTGCTCGGCGAGGTGCCGTTGTCCGAGCTGCGGCAGGACGACGAGGCCGAGGACGTGACGTTCCTGGCCGCCGAGACCGGACTGCCCGCGACGGCGCTGGCGCACTTCGGGGTGGCGCAGAAGCTGGCGGCGTCGTACAAGCTGCCGGCGATGTTCGGCTACGCGCTGCTCGCCGAGCGGACGCTGTTGACCGCGAGTCGTACCGGCGCCGCGCTGGCCCGGTTCGACGTCGATCTGAACACCGAGCTGCGGCCGCTGTACTACGACATCGCTCTGCTCGACGAGGACACCGTCCGCAACGCCGTCGCCGACGCCGTGCGCCACCGGTACGTTCCCAAGGACGTGCTCGGCGAGCTGGACCGGATCCTCGAGATGCTGGCCCGGGTGCGGTTGGAGGCCGAGGAGTACGTCGCGCAGGAACGGCCGAAGGTGTTGTACGGGCGGGTGGAGCGGTTCCTCGTCGACGGGGCGCACGAGCGGGTGCAGAGTCTCCTCGCCACCGACGCCGCCGGTGACCTGCCCGGGCTGATCGCCCGGCTGGCCGACGCGGCGGTGTTTCTCGACCGGTCGGTCGCCGAGGCGGCCGGCGCGGCGAGCGTGCTGGCCGACGTGTTGGGCTACGACGAGACGATCGTCGACCGGGTCCGCCACCGCGAGGGGATCGAGCGGGCGGCTGACGTACGCCGGCTGGCCCGGCTGGCCCCGGCGGACTGGCGCCGGGTGTTGGGGGACAGCACCGCTGATGTCCGGGTCGCCGGTCAGCCGGTCCGGCCGGAGCTGATCGACCTGCACGCCGGCGCGCTGGCCCGCAAGCTGGAGCGGCGCTATCCCACCACTGCCTTCACCGCGCAGCTCGAACGCGATGCGGGCGCCACGGTCGGGACGGCAGCCGACGCCGACCCGGCAGCCGACGCCGCGGGCGGGCGGGCCGACGGCAGCGACGAGCGGGCCAGCGTGGCTGAGCGCGCCTTCGGTGGGCACCGGGACGTGGTGCTCGAACTGCTCACCGCGAACCCGGATTTCGACCTCGCGACCGGCAACGTGGAGCGGCTGCTGCGCGACCACCCGGAGCGGCTGCGCACCGGGCGACCGGCGCTCAAGGCCGCACAGCGGATCTTCAAGCTGGCGCCGACGTACCGGCAGACCACGGCGTTGCTGGGGGCCAACGTGCCGTCGGCGGCCCGGATCCACGCCCTCGGCGAGACCCGGTTCGTGGCCACCGCCGTGGACACCGGCCGGTTCACCGACGAGCAGGCCCGGTCGGTGTACCGCCGGGCGGTGGACGTGCATGTGGCGAGCGGGCTGCTGGCCGGCGAACTCCAGAGCGCGGCGCGGGCGCTGCCGGTCCAGGCGTTGGGTGGTTCGGCGGCTCCGGACCTCACCCCGGTCAGCGCCGACTTTCCCAACCTGGCCAGCCTGTTCCGGCTCGCCGACTCCAGCTACTGCGAACCGTGCCGCAGTGTGCACAGCGCCGCCGCGTACCTGGTGGACGTCCTTCAGTTCCTCGGCAACCGGCTGGTCACCGACGCCGACACGCCGGGTCCGGCTACCAAGGTCGCCCGGGACGTGTTGTACGGCCGCCGGCCGGACCTCGGTGACCTGGATCTGAGCTGTGACAACACCGACCTCCCGCTGCCCTACCTGGACGTGGTGTGTGAGCTGCTGGAGGAGGCGGTGGCGCCGGACGCCGGTCTGGCGTTCGCCGGCCCGCTGAGCGGCGGCGTCGAGCCGGTGGAGGCGCCGTCGCCCGGGCTGCTGAGCCTGTTGCAGGGCCAGGGTTGGCCGTTCACCGATCGGTCCCTGGTGTATGAGCCGGACCTGGCCGGGGCCCGCGTGGTACGGGACACCGGCGTGGTGGCCAAGGCGACCCCGGACGGATCCGGTGGGTGGTTGGTGCGCCGACTGCGCCAGAGCACCGGCACCGCGGCGGAGTTGGCGGCCGCGCCGCAGTACGTGAACGGTGCCGCCTACACAGTGCTGGCCGGCAGCCGGTACGCGTTCGCCCTGCCGTTCGACCTGGCGCACGAGGAGACCCGCAGCTACTTCGCCCAGTTCGAGATCCCCCGGGCCGATCTGATGCGGGCGCTGCGGCGGCCGATCGGCCCGAGCGACGAGGCCATCGCGGCCGAGGAACTGGGGATCAGCGAAGCGCAGCGGAACCTGGTGGTGAATGCCGACCCGGGTGCGCAGGACGACATCTGGAACACCGCGCCGCTCGGCGCTCTGGGCGGCATCGCCCGGGTGGACAATTTCCTTCCTCGGGCGCGCCTGGACTATCGGGAGCTGACCGAACTGCTGGCGTTGGCCTGGGTCAATCCCGGGAACGTCATGTTCGTCAAGCACCTGGACACCGGGTCCGATCTCAGCGCGAAGCGGATCCAGCAGCTCACCGACGCGCGCCTGGACCGGATCCACCGGTTCCTGCGCCTGCTGCGCGCGCCGGCCTGCACCGGCTGGACGCCGCAGCTGCTGGACCGGGCGATCCGGGCCGACGCGCTGGGCGGTGGCGCCCTGGACGACGACTTCCTGGTCACGGTGGCGGCGCTGCACCGGCTGGCGGCGCGGCTCGGGCTGCCGTTGCCAGTGGTGGTCGACCTGTTCGCGCCGCTGGACGAGTCGCGCTACGCCGAGGTGTTCCGCAACGCGGCCAACGGCCCGGTCCTCGCGGCGTTCGAGCCGGCCAACGTGCTCGCCAACGAGCAGGCGGAGCTGACCACACCCGGCTCGGGTGCTCCGCTGTCGGCGCACGAGGCGTACCTGGCGACCTGCCTGGGTGCCACGACGGCGGACACCGCGCTGCTGGTGGCCGACCTGCCCGCCCCGGCGATCGTCAGCAACGCCAACCTGCACGCGGTGTACGCCGGCACGCTGCTGGCCCGGGCGCTGGGGCTCACCGCCGCCGAGTACCTGATCATGAAGGATCTGATCGGGTCGGATCCGCTCACCGCACCGGCCACCGCGCTGGTCTTCGTCGAGCGGTTCGACGCCGCCCGGGCCGGCACCGGCATCCGCCCGGCGGATCTGCGCTACCTGCTCCGGCACGAAGCCGACGACCTGGCCGTGCGGGACCTGCCGGACGAGACGTTGACGGCGGTGCTCACCGGGTTGCAGGCCGCCTACCAGAGCGCGTACGCGAGCACCCGGCCCGCTGTCGACCCGGCGGCGCCGCCAGAGGAGAACCTGCCGGGGATGCGGGCCCTGCTGGCCACCGTGCCCGGAATGACCGAGGCGGACCTGGCCGGCTTCGTGTCCGTCGTGGACGGCAGTTGGACCGATGCGGCGGTTACCCCGGCGCAGTTCGTCGACGCGAAGCTCGCCGCCCTGGTGGACACCACACCGATAACGGCGGCGATCGTGGCCAACCCCACCGAGGCCCAGCAGACCACGCTGCTGCTGGCCATCACCACGGCGCTGTCCAGCTACGCGTACACCCGTACCAAGCAGGAGCTGGCGACGACGGCGGTGGCCGACACCTTCGGGTTCTCGGCGGACGCCGCCACCACGGTGCTGGCCGGTGCGGAGCTGACCCGGCCGCTGCTCGCGGTCCTCACCGACGACGCGCTGGTGGACCTGGTGAACGAGCCGCCGGTGCCGCCGGCGGTCACCCCGGCCGGGTTCGACGAGCAGTACCGGGCCCTGCGCCTGCTGCACGTGCTGAGCCGGCTCGTCGACCACCTGACGGTGCCCGACGCCGACCTCGGTTGGCTGCTGACGAACGCCGCGCCGCTCGGCTGGCTGGCCCCGGACCGGGTGCCGTACCAGACCGGCCGGCCACCGGCCCCGTTGGCCGACTGGATCCGGTTGGCCGCCGGGGTCGAGCTGGCCCGTGCCTACCCGCCGGTGGCGAACCCGCTGGACGCGGCCGCGCCGTGGACGGTGTACGGGCTGTTCGACCTGGTCCTGGCGGCCGGCACCACCGCCGCGCAGGTCCACACCCATCTGGCGCAGCTCGGTGGTTGGGACGTCACCACGCTGGCCGACCTGGACACCCACCTCGAACTGTCGGCGGCGAACCTCACCGCGTACCGGTCGCCGGTGACGGTCCAGCGGTTGGCCGAGGCGCTCACAGTGCTACGCCGGCTGGGCCTGCCGGTAGCGGCGGCGGTGCCGCTGGGCCAGCCGGTCACCACCGCGGCGGGCGTGGCCACCATGCGGCAGGCCCTGAAGGCGCGGTACGCCGAGGCCGAGTGGCTCGGGGTGCTCCAAGGTGTGCAGGACCGGCTGCGGGTGGCCAAGCGCGACGCGCTGGTCGCGTACCTGCTGGCCGAGAACCCGGCGCTGCGCGACACCAACGACCTGTACGACAACTTCCTCATCGACGTCGAGATGGGCGCCTGCATGGCGACGTCGCGCATCGTGCAGGCGCACGCCACAGTGCAACTGTTCGTGCAGCGCTGCCTGTTGGGACTGGAACCGGACAGCGTCGCGGCGGTCACCGAGGACCCGGGTTGGGAGCAGTGGGACTGGATGGCCAACTACCGGGTGTGGGAGGCCAACCGGAAGATCTTCCTGTACCCGGAGAACTGGATCCAACCGGAGCTGCGCGACGACAAGTCGGAGTTGTTCAGCGAGCTGGACGACCAGTTGCAGCAGGACGAGCTGACCGACCTGGCGGTGGAGAACGCCACCATCGCGTACCTGGAGAAGCTGGACGACCTGGCGCACCTGGACGTGATGGCCTGCTACTACCAGCACGACAGGCATCTCCTGCACGTGTTCGCCCGCACCCGGGGCGGCGACCCGGCGGTGTACTACCACCGGCAGTTCGAGCGGGAGCGGTACTGGACGCCGTGGCGGCGGGTGCCGCTGGACATCGCGGGCGACCACCTGCTCGCCTTCGACCGCAACAGCCGGCTCACACTGGCCTGGCCGGTCTTCACCGAGGAGACGGACACCTCGCAGACCTCCCAGATTCCGGACCCGGACGGCATCCCGCCGGGCGGCACGGAGACGGATCGGCCGCGCCGGCGGTGGCGGATCCAGCTGGCCATCGGTGAGCGGGCACAGGACCGCTGGCAGCCGAAGAAGATCTCCAAGGATGCGCTGTACTACCCCGCCAGCGGCTACCAGGAGGACCTGCCCTCGGCGAACGAGTTCACCTGCTTCGCGTACGCGGCCGGGGAGGCCGGCCAGGCGATCAGCGTGCTCACCGGTGTCGAGTTCGTCGGCTCGTTCGCGCTGACCGGCTGCCGGGGCTATCCGGAGCCGATGCCGGGCGGCGGTTCCGGCAGCCTGCTGCTGTCACCGGTGTTCAAGGACACCAAGCTGCTGGCCGAACGGTTCACCGAGCTGGTCTCCCGGACGCAGAACGACCTGGCGATCAGCACTCCGCTGATGGGCGCGTACCAGACGTTGGTGGCGCAGACGCCCGGCCGGTTCCGGGTGACGTACCCCATGCAGATGTCGTTGCTCGACTGGATCATCATGCTGCTGGGGATCTGGCAGAACGCCCGGGGCATCCAGGACCGCCGGCCGGTGCTGCCACTGGGCACCCTGATGCCGTACTTCTACGGCGACTACGACCGCGGTTACGTGATCATCCCGGGCTTCTACGACCGGCGCGCCGAGGACCCGACGGACCGGATCGAGAAGACGTACAGCGACGTGGACCAGTTCGTCCGCGACGTGCTGGCGCTGCTCACCGAATACCTGCGCCGGTACGCCGAGGACCCGGCGCACGACCTCGCTGCCGCCGTGCAGGCGATGACCCAGGACGCCGAATACCACCGGCTGGTCGCCGAGTTCAAGGTCTACGACACCCTGTCGTACGGGGTGAAGTTCGCTAACTTCTACCACCCGCTGCTGTGTTTCCTCCGCGCCACCGTCTACCGCTCGGGTGTGTCGGCGTTGCTGAGCCGGAGCACCCAGCTCACCAACACGGGGTTCGACTTCGCCGCCACCTACCAGCCGCAGCCGGTGGTCGTGTCGCCGTACCCGGTGGAGGACCTGGACTTCGCCGCTGACGGCGCGTACGCGGGCTACAACTGGGAGCTGTTCTACCACCTGCCGTTCGACATCGCGATGCGGCTCAACCGGGACCAGCGCTTCGCCGAGGCGCGCAACTGGTTCCACCACATCTTCAACCCGGTCGGCACGGCCGACGGCGCCACGGCCCCACAGAAGTACTGGGTCACCAAGCCGTTCTTCCAGACCGGGGCGCCCGAGCTGATCAGCCAGCGGATCGGCGACATTCTCACGGCGATCGCGGCGGACCCGTCGGGGGCCAGCATCACCGACCTGAAGTTCGCTGTGGAGCAGTGGCGGGCTAAGCCGTTCAACCCGCACGTGGTGGCCCGCAGCCGGCCGGTCGCCTACCAGCTGGCCGTGGTGCTCGGTTACCTGAAGAACCTCGTCGACTGGGGTGACCAGTTGTTCCGGCAGTTCACCAGGGAGTCCGTCACCCAGGCCACCCAGCTGTACATCCTGGCCGACAAACTGCTCGGGCCGAAGCCGAGCGTGGTGCCGCCGCTGGTCACTCCGGCTCCGGCCACCGTCAACCAGCTTCAGGCCTCTGTGGACCTGTTCGGCAACGCGCTGCTGGACCTGGAGAACCTGATCCCCGACCTGGACCTGCTGCCGCACGGCGGGGCCGAGCTGCCCAGCCCACTGAGCTACTCGGCGCTGTACTTCTGCGTCCCGCCCAACGAGGAGATGCTCCGGCTGTGGGATCTGATCGCCGATCGGCTGTTCAAGATCCGCAACTGCCAGAACATCGACGGGGTGGAGAGCATGCTCGCCCTGTTCTCACCACCGATCGACCCGGGGGCACTGGTCCGGGCCGCCGCCGCCGGCATGTCCGTCTCGTCGTTCCTGGCCGGGCTCGGCGCACCACTGCCGAACTACCGCTTCCGGGTGCTGGCCCAGAAGGCCACCGAACTCGTCGGGTACGTCGGCGAGCTGGGCGGCGGGCTGCTCGCGGCCATGGAGAAGCGCGACGCCGAGCAACTCGCCCGGCTGCGCGCCGGCCAGGAGATCGCCCTGCTCGACGCGGTACGGGCGGTCAAGCTCGCCACCATCGCGGAGGCCGAGGGCAACGTCGCGGCCCTGGAACTGAGCCGCAAGGTGGTGGAGGAGCGGCAACGCTACTACGCCGGTCGGCCGTACATGAACGCCTGGGAGATCACCGCCACGGCGCTGTCGGGGGTGTCGCTGCTCGGCGAGGCCGCGATCGCGGTGGGCTACATCCTGTCCGGCGGGCTGAAGCTGATACCTGACTTCACCACCGGCGGTGCCGGCTTCGGTGGCTCACCCACAGTGACCCTGACCATCGGCGGGGACAAGGTCGGCGCCGCCGCCGACTCGGCCGTGATGACCCTGGAGGCGATCGCCCGGGCGCTGGACAAGGCCGCCGGGATGGCCGCCAACCAGGGTGGCTACCGCCGCCGGATGGACGACTGGGAACACCAGGCGGCGCTGGCCGGCCTGGAACTGACCCAGCTCGACCAGCAGATCCTCACCGGGCGGCTGCACGTGGCCATGCTCACCGACGAGTTGGCAGCGCACGACCGGGAAGCCGACAACGCCCGGGCCACCGAGGAGTACCTGCGCGGCAAGTACACGAACACTGAGCTGTACCAGTGGATGGTGAGCCGGGCCAGCTCGGTCTACTTCGGGGCGTACCAGCTCGCCTTCGACGTGGCGAAGAAGGCCGAGCGGTGCTTCGCGCACGAGTTGGGCAGCGAGGCCACGTTCCTGCAACCCGGCTACTGGGACAGCCTGCGCAAGGGGCTGACCGTGGCCGACGCGCTGCGCCACGACCTGAAGCGGATGGAGGTGGCCTACCTCGACCGGCACAGCCGCGAGCGCGAGCTGACCCGGCACGTCTCGCTGGCACAGCTCGACCCGGCGGCGCTGATCGAGCTGCGGGCCACCGGCAGTTGCCTGATCAACGTGCCGGAGGCGCTGTTCGACCTGGACCACCCGGGGCACTACTTCCGCCGGCTGCGTACGGTCAGCCTGTCCATCCCGTGCGTGGCCGGCCCGTACACCCCCGTCACCGCGAAGCTGTCCCTGATCGCCAACCGGTACCGGACCGGCACCGCGGCCCGGCAGGGCGCCACCAGCGCCAAGGACAAGTACACCGAGGTGCCCGGCGACGACCGGTTCGCGTACAACGTGGGCGGGATCGAGTCGATCGCCACCAGCAGCGGCCTCAGCGACAGCGGCATGTTCGAGCTGAACTTCGCCGACGACCGCTACCTGCCGTTCGAGGGCAAGGGCGCGGTTGGCACCTGGCGGCTGGAACTGCCGACGGCGGTCCGCCAGTTCGACTACGACACCATCAGCGACATCATCCTGCACCTGCGGTACACCGCCCGCGACGGCGGCTCGACACTGCGCGGCCTGGTCGAGGACTCCCTACGAGAGGTGCTCAACGAGATGCTGGTCGACGCCGGCCGGACGGGCCTGTACCAGGCCTACAGCCTGCGCCACCAGTTCCCGGACGAATGGTGGCAGCTCACCCAGCAACAGAGCACCGAACTGACCATCGGCCCGGAGCACCTGCCGTACCTGGCCCGCGATCACCAGCCGGTGGTGGACCAGGTGACCTGGTACGCGCGGGTGGACGGTGATCCCGGGACGTACGACCTCACGGTGGCCGGTGACCCGGTGACGTTGAACCGGGACGCTGACCTGCACCAGTGTGTGGGCCAGTCCGATCCGCTGGTGCTCGGTGCCCCGGTCACGCTGGCGGCCGACCCGGACGGCCTCACCGACCTGGTCCTCCTGTTGCACTACCGGCTCGACGGCTGAGGGGGAGTGGTGACGACCAGCTATCCGGTCGGCGGCGGATCGTGGGGGCCGGGGCCCGGCTCCCGGTGGCGCGGCTCCGCCGACCCGACCGGCGCGGGCGCTCCCGACGCGGCGGGTGGGGCGTTCGGGCCGGGCGGGCCGACGGCCGACGCGGCCGGCACCGGCACGCCGCCGGCCGGTCAGGGCGCGGCCGGGCCAGGGCTCGGCGGACCGGCGATCAGCCTGCCCACCGGCGGCGGCGCGATCCGGGCCATCGGCGAGACGTTCGCCGCCCACCCGGTCACCGGGACCGGCGGCATGTCGGTGCCCATCCCGGTCAGCGGCAGCCGGTCCGGGTGCCAACCCGACCTGACGCTCAGCTACGACTCGGGCGCCGGGAACGGCCCGTTCGGCCTCGGCTGGCAGCTGCCCGTGCCGGCCATCAGCCGGCGCACCGACCGCGGCCTGCCCCGCTACGACGACACCGACACCTTCCTGCTGTCCGGCGAGGACGACCTCATCCCGGTGCCCGGCGGCACCCCGGTCGCCGGGCACACGGTGCAGCGGTTCCGGCCGAGGACCGAGGGGGCGTTCGCCCGGATCGAGCGGTGGACCCGGGACTCCGACGGTGACGTGCACTGGCGCACAGTGTCCGGGGCGAACCTGCTGGCCGTGTACGGCCGCGACGGCGACTCCCGGATCGGCCGGGGCGCGAAGGTGCACACCTGGCTGCTCTGCGAGACCCGGGACGACCGGGGCAACGCCATCACCTACACCTACAAGGCCGAGGACGCCGTCGGCCTGGACCTGGACCGGCCGCACGAACGGCACCGCACCGACCGGCACACCAACCGCTACCTCAAGTCGGTGCGCTACGGCAACGCGGTGCCGCTGCTGGACGCCGACGGTCGACGCCCGGTGGACCTGACGCCGGCCCAGATCGCCGACGCCGGCTGGTTGTTCGAGGTGGTGTTCGACTACGGCGAGCACGACCCCGACGACCCGCGCCCGGCTGACACCGGGGACTGGACCTGCCGGCCGGACCCGTTCTCCACCTATCGCCCGGGATTCGAGGTCCGCACCTACCGGCTGTGCCGCCGGATCCTGATGTTCCACCACTTCCCTGACGAGCCGGAGGTGGGAGCGGACTGCCTGGTCCGCGCGGTGGAGCTGGAATACGCCACCGGGCCGGTGCTGTCCACCCTGGTCGAGGTGACGCAGCGCGGCTACTCCCCGGCCGCCGACGGCGGGCACACCAGCGCCGCACTGCCCCCGGTGACCTTCGAGTACATCCCGGCCACCATCGCACCGACCACCCGGGAACTGGACCGGGACAGCCTGGCGAACCTGCCGGCCGGCGTGGACGGGCGCACCGAGCTGTGGGTGGACCTGGACGGGGAAGGACTCGCCGGGGTGCTGACCGGGCACGAGGGTGCCCTCTACTACCGGCCGAATCTCGGCGCCGGCCGGATCGGCCCGGTCGCCGCGCTGCCCACCGTGCCGTCGCTGACCGACCTGGCCGGCGGACGCCAGCAACTGGTCGACGTGAACGGGGACGGGCGGATCGAGCTGGTCCAACTCGGCACCGTCCCGGCGGGCTTCGTCCGCCGCACCGACGACGCCGGCTGGTCCGATCTGCAACCGTTCCGCGAGCTGCCCGCCGTCGACTGGGCCAGCCCCGACCTGCTGCTGCTGGACCTCACCGGGGACGGCCGGCCCGACCTGCTGCTCACCGGGGACACCGTGCTGACGTGGCACGAGTCGCTGGCCGAGGTGGGGTACGGCCCGGCGCGACCCGCGCTCTGGCCCGCCGACGAGGATCGTGGCCCACGGCTGCTGCGCTCCGACGACCGGCAGAGCGTCTTCCTCGCCGACATGTCCGGCGACGGCCTCACCGACCTGGTCCGGGTCCGCGACGGATCCGTCTGCTACTGGCCCAACGTCGGCTACGGCCGATTCGGCGCCAAGGTCGAGATGGACGACGCGCCGTGGTTCACCGGGCAGGACGAGTTCGACCCCGCCCGGGTGCTCCTCACCGACGTGGACGGCACCGGCATGATGGACCTGTGCTACCTGGGCCGATGGGAGATCCGGCTCTGGTACAACCAGTCCGGTAACAGCTGGTCCGCCCCGGTCGACCTGCCCGACCTGCCGCATGTCACGCCCGACTCGACGGTGACGGTGACCGACCTGCTGGGCACCGGCACCGGCTGCCTGGTCTGGTCGTCGCCGCTGCCCGGCGACGCCTCCGGTCCGGTGCGTTATCTGGACCTGGCCGCCGACGGCAAGCCCCACCTGCTCACCCGGGTGGTGAACAACCTGGGCGGCGAAACCATCATCCGGTACGCCGCTTCCACCGCCTTCCAACTGGCCGACCGGCGAAACGGCCAACCGTGGGTCACCCGGCTGCCGTTCCCGGTGCAGGTCGTCGAGCAGGTGGAACAGGTCGACCGGATCGCCGGGACCCGGCTGGTCACCGGCTACCGCTACCACCACGGGCACTACGACGGCGACGAGCGGGAGTTCGCCGGCTTCGGCATGGTCGAGCAGATCGACGGCGAGTCGTTCGTGGACCACGTGCTGGGCGTCGAGGCGGTCGACGGGAATCAGGACACCTCGCCCGAGCTGTTCCAGCCACCGGTCACCACGAAGACCTGGTACCACACCGGCGCCCCGGTCGACCTGTCCGCCGAGTGGTACGCCGGCCGGCACCTGCCCACTGTGGCGCTGCCGGTCGGAGTCTCCGCCGCGGAGCTGCGGGAGAGCCGGCGGGCGCTGCGCGGCCTGCCGCTGCGGCAGGAGGTGTACTCGTACGACGGCAGTGCCGCGCAGGAACACCCGTACGGGGTGGTCGAGCAGACGTATGAGGTGCAGCGGCTGGACGCGCGGGTGTTCGTCGCCGTCGAACGGGAGGCGGTCAGCCTCTCCTACGACCGGGAGCCGGATGAGCCCCGGATCAGCCACCGGCTCAACCTGGTCCTCGGCCCGTACGGCTCCGTCGTGCAGGCCGCCGCGGTGGTCTACGGCCGCACCACTCCCGACCCGGACCTGCCCGCCGAGGTGACCGTCGAGCAGCGGCGCCGTCACGTCACGTACGGCGAGCAGAGCTACACCCCGGACATCGACGAAACGATGCCCGTGCCGGCGTACCGGCTCCGCACCGCGTATGAGGCGGTCGGCCACGAACTGACCGGGCTGGCCCCGGCCGGCCCGCTGTTCACCCGGGCCGAACTGCTCGCCGGATTCGCCGCGGCCACCCCCATCGGGTACGAGGTGGTGGCCGACGGGGTCAGCGCGCAGCGGCGGTTGCTGTCCCGGTCACAGGTGCGGTTCCGGGACAACGCGTTGGCGCCGCTGCCGGCCGGGCAGTGGGACAGCCTGGGGCTGGGACACCAGACGTACCAGCTCGCCTTCACGCCGGCCGCGCTGGCTGCCGGCTACGGCACGGCAGTCACCGGCGCGGACCTGGCCGCCGCCGGATACGTGCAGCTCGACGGTGGCCCGGACTGGTGGATTCCCTCGGGCGAGCTGCGCTATCCCGCCGACCCGGCCGCGCACTTCTACCTGTCCAACGGGGCCCGGGACGCGCTCGGCCTGGCGACGGCGGTCACCTTCGACGACTATCACCTGCTCACCGAGCGGGTGACCATCGACCAGGCGGCCTGGTCGGTCACCACCGCCGTCAACGACTACCGGGTGCTGGGCCCGAGCCTCGTCACCGACCCGAACGGGCAGCGCCGCGCGGTGCGCTACGACGAGCTGGGCCGGGTGGTGGCCTCGGCGCTGCTCGGCCGGCCCGGCGCCGGGGACGGTGACACGCTCGACGATCCGACGTTGACGTTCACCTACGACCCGTTCAACTGGATGGTCAACGGCCAGCCCGCGTACAGCCGGGGCCTGCACCGGGAACGGCACGGCCCGACCAACACGCGCTGGCTGGAGAGCTACGAGTACAGCACCGGCACCGGTGGGGTGGCGATCACCAAGTCGCGGGTGCATCCCGGCAGGGCCCTCGAGGTGGGGGAGGACGGGGTGCCCGTCGAGGTGGACGCCGACCCACGCTGGGTCGGCACCGGCCGCACGGTGGTCAACAACAAGGGCAACCCGGTGAAGCGGTACCAGCCCTACTTCAGCACCACCCACGAGTACGAGGACGCGGCGGCGCTGCGCGAGATCGGCGCCACCGCGATCCGCTACTACGACCCGCTGGGTCGGGCCGTGCTGACCCGGTATCCGGACGGAACCCTCAGCCGGGTCGAGTCCACTGCCTGGTCGCACCGGTTGTTCGACGCCAACGACACGGTGCTCGACAGCCAGTGGTACGCCGAGCGGGGCAGCCCTGCCGTCTCCGATCCGGAACCGGCCGACCCGGCCGTCCGCGCCGCGTGGCTCGCCGCCGCGCACGCCGACACGCCGTCCGTTGTCCACTTCGACAGCCTGGGTCGGGCCGTCTACTCGGTGGCCGACCGGGGAGCCGGCCAGCGCTTCGGCGTACGCACCACCGGAGACCTCACCGGCCGGTCCTCGGACGGGTACGACGCGCTGGGTCGGCACATCGCCAGCGCGGCCACCGCCATGCACGGCGCGGGGGTGCGCTCGTGGAGCGCGGAGAAGGGCGAGCGGTGGGTGTTCCAGGATGTGCTCGGCGGGGTGCGCCGGATCTGGGACGAGCACGGTCGGACGTTCCGCACCACGTACGACGCCCTGCACCGACCGGTGGGCGTGTACGTCCGGGAGTCCGCCGGCGCGGAGCGCTGCGTGCAGTACGTGGTCTTCGGCGACCGGCACCCGGACGCGGCGACGCTGGGCCTGCACGGCGTGCCCTACCTGGTGTTCGACCAGGCGGGCCAGGTGCGGGTCCCCGCTGTCGACTTCAAGGGCAACCCGCGGCGGGCCGAACGCAGGCTCGCCACCGATGACGTCGCGGGCCCGGACTGGTCGCCGGTTGCCGCCGCGCCCGACCACGCGGCGGTACTGGCCGCCGCGGCGCCGCTGCTGGAGAGCGAGGTCTTCGGCACCGCCGCCGAGTACGACGCGCTCAACCGTCCGACACTGGTCACCCTGCCCGACGCCACCGAGCTACGACCGGCCTACCTTGAGGGCGGCATGCTCGGCCGGCTGACCGCGCGGCTGCGTGGCCAGGGCGCGGAGGTGGAGTTCCTGTCCGAGCAGGACTACGACGCGCTGGGCCGGCGGCGGTTCGCCCGGCACGGCAACGGCCTGGTCACCGAATACTTCTACGACCCGATGACGTTCCGGTTGGAACGGCTGCTCACCGCCGGGGTACGCGACCTGCGCTACACGTACGACCCGGTGGGCAACGTGACCCGGGTGGCCGAGCCGGGCGCGCCCACCTTCTTCGGCAACGCGGCGGTGCCGGCCGCCAGCGACTACGCGTACGACCCGCTCTACCAGCTGGTCCGGGCGAGCGGGCGGGAGTTGGCCGGGGCGCCGAACGACGCGATCCGCGACCACACCGACGTGCCGCCGGCCGGCAGCCTCACCGATGCCGGCGCGGTACGCGCCTACACCGAGGAGTACGAGTACGACCCGCTCGGTAACCTCACCGTGCTCCGGCACCGGTTCCGGACGCAGGCCGGGGTGGGTGCCGGCTGGACCCGGCACCACCGGTACGCGTACCAGGACGACCCGGCCGACGCCACGAACCGACTGGCCGCCACGAGCGTCCCCGGTGACCCCGACGACGGCCCCTACTCGGCCGGGTACGCGCACGACGCCGTCGGCAACCTGACCGTCATGCCGCACCTGCCGGCGCTGGAGTGGAACGTCCGCGACCAGCTCAGCCGGGTCGACCTCGGCGGCGGCGGTGAGGCCCGGTTCGTCTACGCGGCGAGCGGGCAGCGGCTGCGCAAGATTGTGGACCGGCCGGGCAGCGTCCAACTGGAATGGATCTTCCTGGGCGCGGTCATCGTGTTCCGGCGGCGCAACCGGGTCACCGGCACCCTCCAGCACGAGCGCTGGACCACCACGATCGCCGACGACACCGGCCCGGTCGCCCAGGTGGACGTCAAAACCGTCGACGTCGGCGGCTTCGACCCGGCCAACCCGCTCGGCGTTCCGCTGATCCGCTACCAGCTCACCAACCACCTCGGCTCGGCCGCGCTGGAGACCGACGCGGCCGGGGTGATCATCTCCTACGAGGAGTACCACCCGTACGGCACTACCGCGTACCGGTACGGCCGGCCGGGCGTCGACCTCAGCCTGAAGCGGTACCGCTTCGGCGGGCACGAGGCGGACGACGAGACCGGCTTCTGCTATGCCGGGGCGCGGTACTACGTGCCGTGGCTGGGCCGGTGGGCGAGCACCGACCCGGGTGGCTTCGTCGACGGGGGCAACCTGTTCCGGTACTGCCGCAACAATCCGGTCGGGATGGCAGATCCGTCCGGATTCCGACCCGCCACCGTCATCGGGCCGGAAACCCACGACATCTCCATTTCGGAGCCGCACTTCACCGGGTCCGAGAACCCCACGGTGGAGGACTTCCGCCGCTATCTCAGCAGCCACGGCGCGACGCTCGATCCACGGATCAACAACAGCAACTCGGTCATCTACTACCAGCCCAACGTCACCCTCAACCTGGAGGGGGGCACCTGGTCCGAGCACCCGGGCGGCACCTGGGTGCTACACGCCGTACTTCCGCCTCCCGCGCCGCCGCGACCGAGGCCGACGCCGCCGCCTCCGCCGCCGGAGCCGCCACCGGCCGAGCCGCCACCACCCGCACCGGAGCCGCCACCCGAACCGCCGCCGGCCGACTCCGGCGGCGCGGCCCCGGCCGCACCCGGCGTCACCGGTGGCGCCGCCGCGCACACCGCGCCCGCAGCCGAGAAGTTCATCTGGAACTTCAAGTTCAAGGGCGGCCGGGGAACGTTCCGCGGCAACATCCTCGAATGGCTGTACGGCATGCCGTGGCGCGACAACACGGCGGACTTCGACCTGGAGACCGCGACCACCGTCAAGCAGATCAAGTCGACCGACGTGTACGGCAGGGCCGGTGACATCGCCCGGGAGGCGACCCGGGACGCGGACGCCGCGATCCAGGCCAACCCGAGCGGCACCATGGCCGGCAAGCGCTCTCAGGCCGTCATCATCACCGAGACCGACGCGCCGGCCAGCGTGGGAAACGCGATCCGCACGGCGACCAACCCGGGACGGGGACGGAAGATCCCGGCCACCGCCACGGCGCCGGAGCACGTGCGCGGACTGCCGGGCCGGACCGGCATGGCCGGCAAGGGGCTCAGCGTCCTCGGGTTCGGCCTGTCGGCGTTCGCCCTGTGGGGCGACTACCAGCAGGGCGACTGGGAGATGGGCGTCGGTGACGCGCTCGGCGCGGTCGGCGGTGGCCTGGAGTTGTACGCCATCGCCGTGCCGGGTGCCACGGTCGCCACCGTCAGCGCGATGACCGCTGGACTGGTGATCGGTGGCATCGGTCTGGCCGCCGTGTCGTACGTCAGCATGAACCGGGCGGCCGAGGCTGGCGACACCCCGGGGGTGGTGGCCGGCGCCGTCGGCATCGGCGCGGGTCTGGCCATCGCCGCTGGTGCCATCGGCGTCGCGGCCGGCAGCGTGGTGATCGCCCCGGTCGTGCTCGCGGTCGGCATCGTCGCCGCCATCGGTGTGGGGATCTTCCACGCCGGCCGCTACTTCGACTGGTGGTGACCGACGGCGCATACCGGCACGCGAGCGGTCGAGGGTCTACGCCCGGAACCGTCGCCTACGGGGCGGCGACGGTTCCGGGCACGACTTCGTGTCCGGCGGGAGTGCAGCCACCCGGCAGTGGCGGTGGCGGTAACGGACGCCGCCGGCCCTCGCGCGCAGGCGAGAGGGCCGGGCGGGCAATGGCTCCGGCCTCCAGCTATTTTTCGCAGCGCCCGCTGGCACGCCCTTCGGCGATGACCTTGTCCACGCCCTTGGCGTAGTCCGCCATCGACTCGGCGTCCGGCTGGTAACGCCACTGGCCGTCCACATACCGGACTTCGGACGAGCCGGCCGCGATCGACCGCTTGTAGTTCACGATCGCCGTGTCCGCGCCCTCCAGCCGGGATGTCGTGATCTCGAAGGTCAGGCCCGTGATGGTCTTGCATTCAGTGTGCAGCCGGGCGTACTCGTCGCGCGAAATCGCCGCCTTGCCCTCACTGGTCCACAGGTCCCACGCGCCCTTCCAGTCTCCAGCGGCGTACGTGTCGAACTCTCGCTGAGCTAGCGCCTTGGCAGCGTCTACCGTCTTCGGCTCGGCAGCAGGCTTCGTCTCAGCGACAGCCGCGCTGCTGGCGCTCGCTGTTGTCTGCTCGGGCTTGGTCTCGGTTCCACACGCGGCGGCAAGCAGGGCGACCCCGACAGCCGCGACAACGATGATGGTCTTACGCACCTTGTGATATCTCCTCAGTGGTAATGGCGATGCCGGTGACGCCAGGGCTGGTGGGGCTGCCGCCGTGAGGGCCGAAACCGTCACCACGCACCCGGGGCCGCCGATGATCATGACAGGTTGCTGCGACAGGTCGTCTCGTGCAGTACGTGGCGCAGGCGTCCGGGGAGATGGAGTCAACCCTCACAACAGCCCAAAGCCATGATCAGTCGAGCCGTGTGGCATTGACGTTCTTGACAGGCTCCAGATAGTACGGTTAACATCACCGAAACCTTGTTAGCGCTAACAGCTGCCCGTCGCTGATCCTCGCTCGCTGGGCGAGACCGAGCCCATGAACGTGCGCGCTGAGCGCCCAGCTGGTCGAGCGGACCCGCCTTCTCCCACCCTTCTTGCCTATTCGAAGGGTGCCTCACACCCAGCAACCGACCACGCGAAGTCGGTTGTCCGAAAAATCGGGCGACGGCCGTTTGTTGTTAGCGTTATCACGACCAGAAGGAAGGTGGGACCTGATGGTTATCGAGAGGGCCGCCGGGAAACGACGTCGAGGGTTGGCGGCAATTGGCCTCGCTCTCCTGGTGGGAATCGGGGTGGGTCAACTGGCACCGATCGTGCCGGCCGCGGCGGAGAAGCCCGCGCCGCCGGCACCGCCGGGCGTCGGACCGCAAACCCCGTCCGCCAAGGTGCCACTGGCCGGTGTCGACATGGCCCAGACGTACGTCAACCCGATCAATTTGCCGGGGATGGCGGTGCGCAACATCGTGGGGACGATGCCACCCACCGACGCGAACGTCGCGAACACGTCGCAGATCCCGGCCAGCTTGAACCTGGAGACGTGGACGGCAGCGTCCGGGCGGACGCTGGCGAGCCGATCCACAGTTGGCTTCAGCAGGATCTCGGAGAACTCCGCCCGCACCGGGGCGGACTGGTCCGCGCTGAACGTCGACGGGACCATCTATCTCTACGCGTCAGGTGCCATGCAGAACGCACCGAACAACAACCGCACCGTCTGGTCCACCACCGACTACCTCACGTGGACGCCCCACCAGATGAACCTGGGCCTGGTCGCGCCGACCGTCGTCCAGCTCGGCGACAAGTTCTACATGGCCGGCAACAACACGCCGGTCTATCAGGCCGACTCGCCCACCGGGCCGTGGACCAGCATGGGCAACTTCCTGCGCCCGACCGGCCAGACCCTGAGCGTCGGCGACGTGCAGTTCTTCCCGGACACCGACGGTCGGCTGTATCTGACGTACAACATCGGCTCACCGATCATGGGCGCCGAACTCGACCCGAACAATCCCCGCCAGCTCATCAGCGACCCGGTCGTGCTCTGGACCTTCGACCCGCGCCAGGAGTGGCAGCACATCGGTGACAACAAGGCCACCTACACACACGGGTACGTGGAGGGTTCGCAGCTGTTCAAGGTGAGGGACACCTACTACCTCTCGGTCGCGTCCGGTGGCACGGAGTTCACCACGTACGCGACCGGCGTGATGACCTCGGACAAACCGCTTTCCGGATTCAAGGTCACCCAGCAGAACCCGATCGGCTTCGGAAACAACCACCCGAGTGCGGTGTACCCGAACGCCGGGCACGGCAGCTTCGTCCTCGACAACTCCGGAAACCTGGTGTTCTTCTACACCTATGTCATCGCCTACGAGGAGTTCTTCGAGCGGCGACTGGGCATGGACGTCTGCACCGTGATTCCCGCCGGTCCGAAACGGGGAGCGATCGACTGCGAGTTGTCCAACACGCCGCAACTGGCCCCGGGGAAGAAAATCTCGGGCCGGGACGACGTCGGGCTCTACAACGTGGCCACCAACAGCCAGGCGTACTGGGCAAGCAGCTATGCCCCCGGGCGTAACCCGTACTACGGATCGGACCGTTCCCTCTCCACGTGGTGGGAGCCGGCGGACAGCGACACCGCGCCCACGTACATCAGGGGCTTCGGGACCGTCTTCCACATCTCCGCCGCGCAGATCCAGTGGAAGGAGCTCGGGCGCACGTTCACCAGTGACAACGCCGTGCGGTACACGCTGGAGTACAAGGACATCCCCACCAACACGTGGCGGCCCCTGGTCGACAGGAGCACGAACACCACCGCGTACACGGCTGACTACGTCACCTTCGACCGGGTGCTGACGAACGCGGTCAGGCTGAAGGTCCTGGGTACGACCGAGAACGTCAAGGTCGGCGTCCACGAACTCAACGTGTTCGGCGAGAACTACAACCTGGTCGTCTCGAAGGGCATGATCACTCCGTAGTCCGGCCGCGGGGTCGAGCACGAGGGGAGCGGGCGGGATCCACTGATCCCACCCGCTCCTTCCTGCGCCGCCCTTCAGCGGTGCGGGTTCCTGGGCTGGCTACCGCACCGTCAACTTCTGATAGTTACCGGCGTGGGGCTGGTAGGTCGGGTTGCCGGAGTAGGCGACGTGGACCCGGTACGACCCGCGCCGCAGACCAGCGGTCGGCAACTCGACGACGGCCTTACCGTCCACCAGCGGCACGACCTGCACGGTGCCGCCGAAGGTGACGGTGACCTCGCCGGTCGGGGTCGGAGCGTTCTTCTTGGGCCTGCCCGTCGGCCCCACGCTCACGTTCAGCGTGAACGTGTCCCCGCGGACAACCGACGCCGGCGTGGCCTTCGCGTGGACCTTGACGGCGGCCGTACCGGAAGGCACCTCGAACGACGCCGTACCCTCCGACGCCTTCAGGTAGTCGAAGCCCAGGTATTCGGCCTTGACCGTCCGGGCACCCGCAGGCAGACCCGTCGGCAGCGTGACAGTGGCCGCGCCGTCGCTCAGGTGGGCGAGCGTCGACCACGAGCCGACACTGAGCCGGACCTGGCCGCCGGTCTCGAACCCGTCGGCTGCCGTGACGGTCACGGTGGCCGTGGTCGCCTGGGCCCCGCTCGCGTACGGCTGGACGGCCACCTCGGTGGTGGTCGCGACGTCGCTGTTCGGGATCCCGCGGATGTCGTTCCACTCGCGCACGGTCAGCGGGATCACGGTGCCGTGACGCGGACGGACGACACCCGCGTTGGTCATCGTGATCGCCTTGGCGTTCCAGGTCGGCGCCTCGATGTTCTCGTGGCACGCGGCCTGGTACCCACCGCCGTTCGTGTACCGGTCACCCCAGAGGTAGAACTGGCCGGGGCAGGCGGTGTCACCGGGGTTGGCCTTGAAGATGACCGGTCCCTCGTACCCCTGGTTGGCGACCCACGTCGTGCGCCCGAGCGCCGGCGCGACCAACGTCCAGTTGTCGATGTTGCTGTCCAGGAAGTCGGTGTGCTTCTCCGAGAAGATGTCCGAGCCCTGGTTGCCGGCCTCGTTCTTGGTCACGCGGTAGTAGTTGTCGCCGACCCGGATCGCTGTCGTGTCGATCCGTGACAGCGGGGCCGGGTTCTGCCAGACCTGGGGAGCGGAGAACGTCTGGAAGTCCCGCGTCGTGGCGTACCACATCTGCGCGTTGCCCTGACCCGTGCGGTTCACCGGGTCGCTCCACAGCGACTGGGCCCAGAACACGACGTAGGCGCCGATCTCCTCCACCCACAGCGACTCCGGCGCGAAGGCGTTGCCCGCGTTGTCGGGCGCGACCTTCACGTGCCGCTGCGGGGTCCAGTTCACCAGGTCGTGCGACTCGAACACCTCGATGTACTGGGTGTCGTTGATGGCGTACCCGCCCTGGTCGTACCAGTTCAGGTCGGTAGCGATCATGTAGAACGTGTCGCCGTCGGGTGAGCGGACGATGTGCGGGTCACGAAGACCCTGGTCGCCCAGCTGGGAGATGAGTGACGGCCGACCCCCGGTCAGGCCGGTCCAGTCCAGCGCGGTGTTCCCGTTGGATGTCGCGAACATGATCTGCTCGCCGTCGGCGATCCCCTCACCCTTGAAGTACCCCATGAAGTACCGCTCGTACTCCTCGGAGCGCGGCATGGCGACGACGCGCACCGGGAACGACTTCGTCTGCGAGGCCGCGCCCTTGGTGATGGTCGCGGTCAGGGTGGCGGCAACATCCGCACGGCCGAAGGCCGGGCGGGTGACCGCACCCGTCGGGGTGACGAGGTCGGTGGTCGACCGCCAGGTGATCGTGGAGCCGAACTCGCCGCTGGCGGCAAGGTCGAGGTTCCCGCGTACGTCGTTGGTGGTGTTCAGGGCCAGGTCGAAGGTGTCACGGTCGACAGCCTGCGCATCGTCGAACTCGGCCTTCACCACGACGGGGATGTCCCGCGTGCCGACCTCCTGGGCGCCCTTGCGGACAGTCGCCGTGAGCGTGGCTGTCGCGTCCGGCTGTCCCTGCGCGGGTCGGGTGATCCTGCCGGTCACCGCCACCTTGCGGGCGCTGGCGACGGCCGGCGGGGTGTGGACCGCGACGACCGACGGGTCGGAGCTCGTCCACGTGATGGTCGAGCCCGCCACGGAGCCCACCTTCGGCAGCGTCATGTCACGGACGATCGCACTGGTCAGGCCAAGATCGATGGCGTCGGTGTCGGCGCGGACGCCGTCGGAGACGGTCCGCTGCGCGAGGGCGAGTGTCTCGTCGAGACTGACCGCCCGGTCGTACACCCGGAAGTCTCGGATCGTCCCGCGGAACGAATAGTGGCCCGACGTCTGCGAGCGACCCAGGAAATTGCAGTTCGTCCCCGCGGCGTTCACCGAGGGCGGCGTGGTCAGGTTCGTCGACGTCGCGTGCAGCACGCCGTCGAGGTAGAGCCTGCCGGTCCAACTCGTACCGGTCGGGTTCAGTGACTGGGTGAAGGTGACGTGCGTCCACGCTCCCTCCAGCATGCGGACCCGGTTCTGCTGGAGGTTCGCCGGACCCACCGCGACGCGGAACCGCTGGGTGTTCGACGCGAAGATCGAACCCTCGGCCCCGGTGTCAACGTCGCACGAGCCGGACTTGCGACCAAAACCCCACATCTGGTGCTCGCCGACGTTCGCCGGGTCAACCCAGACGTCATAGTCGACGGTGAGGTTGGACATGCCGGCGGTGATGTCGTTCGGCAGCTTCACGTACGCGCCGTCGAGGGCGCTCTCGTAGGAGCCGGGGTTGAACCTGACTCCCTCGCCGGTCAAGGTCGCCTTCTCGGGGTTCACCAGCGTGGCGTTCGCCACCGATCCCGCGCTACCCGAGTTGACCAACGTCGTCCCACTGGTCTCGTCGAGCGCGAAATGGTGCACCAGACCGTCGTCGAGTTGCTCCTCGGCAGCGTGTGCGGGCACCGCCGCGGACGAGACCGAGAGCAGCGCACCCAGTGCCAGGACCGCGACACCTCTACCTCTCCGACCCAACCCGAGACGTGGCCTTCGCTGTCGCAGTCTCAATGGACCCTCCTTGACCGGTGGATGGCTCCCTCTGATGTGGACGGGGGTTGTTAACGCTAACTACGCTGTGCTGCCGGGTCAACGCAGCACGTCGTGGCCCGGCCCCACGGACTGCGTGGTTTGACGGTGGGCACCCGGGGCGGCCTCACCCAGAGCGACGAGGAGACCCATCCCGCGCCGGAGACGACGGCCGAGGCCAGGGCAGTGGCTAACCGGCGGCCAGGCCGCCCTCGTCGCCGGGCTCCGCTGGCCCGCGCGACACCGGTGCGGGGGGCGCCAGCCGCGCCGCAGGCGGCAGCGGTGAGGCATCCGGGCTGGCGCGGAATGCCTGGATGGCGAGCGCGGCGAAGCGCCGGGAGGCGGCGACCCTGGCGGTCGGCGACGGCGCGTGGATACCGCTGTTGGCCATGAGTACGAGGATGACGTCGTCCAGGGCGAAGTCGGGGCGCAGACGGCCGGCTTCCTTGGCCCGGCGGGCCAGCTCGGCGATCGACCGGAGAGCGTATTCGCGGCGCGCGTCGAAATCCACGGCATTGGGAAACGTCGAGATCAAAGCCGCGGTGAAACCCCCATCGCGTGCGTTCAGTTCACACATCTTCTCAATGACAAGACAGAAACCGTGCCACGGATCCGGATCGGCGAGACCTTCGTCGACGACGGCGCGGCAGGCGTACATCTGCTCTGCGAAGGCCTCGGTGACCAACATCTCCTTGGTCGGGAACCTGCGGTACAGGGTGGCCGGCGCCACTCCGGCATGCCGTGCGACCTCCCGCATCGGCACGTCCAGACCCGCAACGGCGAAGACCGCGCGGGCGGCGTCGAGGATGCGCTCCCGGTTGTCCAGCGCGTCGGAGCGAAGGGTGTGAGACAAATGGGCGGTCACTGCTCTCACTTTAGCGAGGCGGACGGCGCAGGCGCGTTAGCGTCCCCGCACATGAGGGCTCTGCAATTTTCCCAGTACGGTCCCGCGAGTGTGCTTGCGGTCTCGGAGGCACCGGAACCGCACGCCGGACCCGGGCAGATCCGGGTGGCGGTTCGGGCTTCGGGTGTCAATCCGGCCGACACATACGTCCGCGCCGGCCGATTCCAGGAATGGATTCCGCTCCGCCTGCCGCACGTGCCAGGCGTCGACGCGGCCGGCGTGGTGGACGAGATCGGTGACGGGGTGACCACGGTCCGGCCAGGCGACGAGGTGTTCGGGATCACGGACTACGCCCAGATGGGCGGAGCGAACGCCGAATACGCCGTCCTGGCCGCGTGGGCACCGAAGCCGGCCGCCCTGAATTGGGAACAGGCGGGCGGCGCGGCCGGCAACATCGAGACGGCCACCCGCGTGCTCGACCTGCTGGGCGTGCGGGCCGGCACCACGCTGTTGATCGAGGGTGCGGCCGGCGGGGTCGGTACGACGGCGATCCAACTCGCTGTCGCTCGCGGCGCGGCCGTCATCGGCACGGCCAGCGACCGCAATCACGGCTTCCTGGCCTCGCTCGGGGCCATCCCGACCACCTACGGCTCCGGGCTGGCCGGGCGGGTCGACGCGCTGCTGCCCGGCGGAGTGGATGCGGTACTCGACTGTGCCGGCTCCGGCTCGATACCCGACCTGGTCCGGCTGGTCTCCGGCCCGGACAGGGTGGTGAGCATCGCGGACATCAACGCCCCGGCGTACGGCGTGCACCTGTCGCGCGGCTCTGGCCCCGGCGCGGACTCACCGGCTCTCGAAGGGATCGCCGCCGCCGGCGAACTCGCCGAGCGGAGCCGCTTCACGGTGCCGGTCGCAGCCGTCTTCTCCCTGGAGGAAGCGGCCGCCGCCCACGAGTTGAGTGAGTCCCGCCACGCGCGAGGAAAGATCGTGCTGAAGCCGTAGCGCGCCCCACCCGCCATTGACCCAGTTCGTGGGCCCGGGCTTCGCTCCTGGCCCACGAACTGGGTCACCTGAACAAGGGCGATCCGCTTCGGGTAGGGAGGACCCTGCTGGCGAGGACGTTCGACACCGGCGGTAGCGGCCACCGGTTTGCGGAACCCCTGGTGGCGGGCCGTACGCCCGGCGGACTCACTGGCCGAGCAGGGGAGAGGAACTGTCGTTCTCCTCGGGGTGGTCGTCCATGGAGTGCCCGCTCTGGCCAACGGAGCCGCCGCGACCGCGCAAGTGCCTGATGAGGAACTCGCCGGCATCCGCGAAGGCCCTCGCCTGGTTGTCGCGGCGAAGCAGGCCGTGGCCTTCGTCTGGGAAGACCTCGTAGCGCACCTCGACGCCACGGGATCGAAGCCGCTCGACGATCTGATCGCTCTCCTGCCGTGGTACGCGAGGATCGTTGGCGCCCTGGACGACCATCAGGGGAGCTTGGATCCGGTCGGCGTGGGTGACCGGCGAGCGCGCCATCAGTCGATCCGCATCGGCTTCCGGGTCACCGATCACCGCGGCCACCAACGAGCGCCACGTCGGCGGTGACGCCTTGGCCAAGGTGACCAGATTGCTCGGTCCATAGAAATCGACACCGGCGGCCCAGTTCAGCTCCGACAGCCGGCTGAGGCACGACAACACGGCGAAGCCGCCGTAGGAGGCACCCATGACGCCGATGCGATTCGGGTCGATCCACTCCTGCGCCCGCAGGTACGCGACGGCGTCAGCGAGGTCGGTCAGATCGCCACCGCCCCAATCGCGGTTGACGAGGTCGGAGTAGGTGCGGCCGTAACCAAGAGAACCCCGCACGTTGGGAGCGAAGACGCCGATGCCATGTGCCAGGAGATACTGGTAGAAGCCGTCATGCATGTAGACCGGCAACTCCTGCCAGGCCGGACCACCGTGGATCGAGATCAGGACACCGGCTGGTTCCGGTCCTTCAGGACGGTAGAGATAGCCAGGGATCTGGCGGCCGTCCTGCGCCGGATAACGAACCAACGTCGGCTCCCGGAAGGTGGCGGGATCGGCCGCGACCGGCCGAACGTTGCTCAGCCACCTGAGCTCTCCAATCTCCAGATCAATCAGGAGAATGTTCCACGGTCGGGTTGCTGTGGACAGCCGCAGCACGACGAACCGCCCGTCGCCGGACACGGTGAGGCCGGTCCCCGTGCCAGCTGGCAGTTCCGGCATGCGGATGTCGACGCCGCTGACGAGGTCACGCCCGCGCAGTTGGGAGAAGCCGTCGACGTTGACGTTCCAGACCAGGACCCGGCCGTCCGCCGAGAGAGCGACCTCCTCCACATCCCAATCCGGGGTGTCCAGCCAGGTGAGGGCGCCGCTTTCGGCATCCATGGTCGCGAGCCCGGTGAACTCCCGACCGACGTTCGACAGCACCAGAAATCCGCTGCCGTCTCTCAGCCACGGCCCCAACCAGTAGGTCGCCACATCGTCGTACGGCGTCAACGATCGCGGTTCGGCACCGTCGACAGTTATGAGATGGACCAGGTGGTCGCTGTTGGTGGTCCGCCATTCGGCGAGGGTGAGCCGGGACCCGTCGGGGGACCAGTGCCCGGGGTGGACCCTGCCACCGCCGGTGTAGATCCGGCGTACCTCATCGGTCGACAGGTCGTGCACAAGCACGTCCTGGTCGGCCGGATTCCGGTCGTTACCGCAGTAGGCGATGAACCGGCCGTCGGGGGAGAACGGGTCGCCGAGGGCAGCCGAGTACTGCACGTCCGGCGCGTCGGTTAGCTGCACCGTGATCCCGCCAGCAGCGTCGACCCGGTACAGCTGCGTGTTCTCGTCCCCGCTGTCGTCGGCGAGGAACAACAGCCATTCACCGCCGGGATGCCATGCCACCCGACGGACCGTCGAGTCGGTGCCGGCGGTAAGACGTCGCGTGTCGCCAGTCGACAGTGCTTGGGTGACCAGGTTGAATTGTCCGTTGGCGTCATCGACGTAGGCGATCGAGTCACCATCGGGAGCGATCGCCAGTGTCGGCAGGAATCTCAAGCCTGACTGAAAGTCGCGGTATCCGGACACGTGGTGAATCCTAGACACTCGATGCACTCTGGCGGCGGCACCGACCAGGCCAGCTACCCGCCGCTCAGCGCACTGCGGCCGACATCGACACCCACGCCAGACACCTGCTGCCTGCCCTCAACGCCACCCGAACCTAACGGAGAGATGCCGCCATGACAGCGACTGAGCAGCACGCCAGCGTCCGATACATCGTCGATGACGTCCAGGCGGCCATCGACTTCTACACCACCCACCTCGGCTTCACAGTGCACACCAGCGCCGTGCCCGCCTTCGCCGACGTCGTACGCGGCCCGCTGCGGCTGCTGCTGTCCGGGCCGGCCAGCTCCGGCGCCCGCGCCACCCCCGACGACGCCGCGGACGCCGGACGCAACCGCATCCACCTCATCGTCGACGATCTGGATGCGGAGATCGACCGACTACGCGGCGAAGGGGTGTCGTTCCGCAGCGACGTGATCGCCGGCCCCGGCGGGCGCCAGATCCTGTTCGCCGACCCCGCCGCCAACCTCATCGAACTCTTCCAGCCCGCCGACCGCCCAACCGCACAGTGACCTCCACCCGGCGCGCGTCGAGGCGGTGACCCGCCGGTGCGCGGTGGATCCTGCCGGCGGGCGTCGGCGCTGCCAGGGGGTACGCGCTACCGGCTGTGGGGCCGGATGTTGTGGTTGAGGTGGAACACGTTGTGGGGGTCCCAGACCGTCTTGAGGGCGGTGAGCCTGGCGAGCTTGGCGGCCGGGTACGCGCGGCGTACCCCGTGTTGCCCCTCGTCGGCGGCGAGTGAGTTGACGTAGACGCCGTCGGCGTACGGGCCCAGTGCCGCTCCGGCACTGCGCGCCGCTGCCATCCGAACGTCGTCTTCGGCCGGATCGGTCCAGCGGGAGCCGGCGCCGAACTCGAACGCGGTACCGCGGTGACTGAACGCCGCGTCGGCATCCGCGACGTCAGCGATCGCGCCACCGTGCGCCTGCAGGCCGACGCCGGGCAGGTGGGTGCCGGCGTGCAGGTCTGCCGCACCGCGCAGCAGGAACGCCTCGATCGCGGCGGTGGGGAACCGCCGCAGGTAGTGCGCGCTGGAGTACCGGCGGTAGGCGTGGCCGCCGACGGTGTCGTCGCGTTGCTGCAACTGCAGGTATGACGGGGTGGTGACCCGCTCAGCGACCGGGCGCCCGAGGGCGCGCATCGCCGGCAGCAACCGGAGACCCGGTGCCGGGTCGCCGACCCACACGAAGCCGACGGTGGCGATGGGGCCGCTGGCAGTGTCGTGGACATCAGCGGTGAAGGTCGCCTCCCGTGGCGCGACGGCGTTGAGGTCCCGCCAGCCTTTGAGCACCGGCACGGCGTCCTCGGCGCGGAAGTCGAACTCGGTCACCAGGGTCCGCGTACCGATGTGGTGCAGGTGGAAGTCGAAGTCGGTGACGATGCCGAAGTTGCCACCCCCGCCGCGCAGGCCCCAGTAGAGGTCGGGGTTCTCGGTTCGGCTCGCGGTGACCACCTTCCCGTCCGCGGTGACCATCGTGTAGGAGACGACGTTGTCGCAGGCCAGACCGTGCTGGCGGGCGAGCCAGCCCATGCCGCCGCCGAGGGTCAGGCCGCCGACCCCGGTGTGCGAGACGTTGCCGGCAGTCGTGGCGAGGCCGTACGGCTGCGACGCCCGGTCGAGTGCGCCGAGCAGCGCGCCACCCTGGACCCGGGCGCGTCGCCGGATCGGGTCGACCCGAACGCCGTTCAACGGGGTCAGGTCGATCATGAGGCCGTTCGCGGGGACGGCGAAGCCGGCCACGTTGTGCCCGCCGCAGCGTACGCCGATCTCCAGGTCGAGGTCGCGGGCCAGGCGCACCGCGGCCACCACGTCGGTGACGCTCGCGGCCTGCACGATCATCCGCGGCTGCCGGTCAACCATGGCGTTCCAGACGGTGCGGGCCGCGTCGTAACCCGGATCACCGGGGGTGAGGACGCGGCCGTCAAAGCGGGGATTGGTCGTTGTCGTCATACATCTGAGCCTGATGGAAATCGGTACACCCGGTAAGGTCCGATTCCATGGGGCGAATCAGGACCAATTCGAGCACCGCGGAGGACCTGCTCATCCATGTCGACCGGTCCGCCGCCGAACCGCTGCACCGGCAGATCGCCGCCTCGATTCGGGGCGGCATCCGGGCCGGCCGGTTGCGTCTCGGAACGTCACTGCCGCCCACCCGCACCGTCGCCGCCGATCTCGGCGTCGCCCGCGGCGTCGTCGTCGAGGCCTACCAGCAACTCGTCGCCGAGGGCTACCTCACCAGTCGGGCGGGCGGGTACACCCGGGTCGCGGTCGAGCCGGCCCCACCGACGGCAGGTCGGAGCGGCGCTGACCGACCGGCGGCACAGATCGACTTCGGGTATGGCCGCACCGACGTGTCGTCGTTCCCACGCGCCGCCTGGCTGCGTTCGGTGCGAACGGTCCTCACCACCACCCCGAACGAACGCTTCGCCTACCTCGACGGGCGTGGCGTACCCGAACTGCACGTCGCCCTGACCGACTACCTCAACCGGGTCCGCGGCACATCCGCCCGTCCGGAGAACGTCGTGATCTGCAGCGGCTACGGCCAAGGCGTCGCGCTGATACTCCAGGTGCTCGCGGCGCGCGGCGCGCGCAGGCTGGCCGTTGAGGACCCGTCCGCGGACGACGACGCCCGCCTCGTCGCGGCCGTGGCCGGCCTGGACGTGATCGGCGTCCCGGTCGGGCCAGACGGCCTCCTCGTCGAGGAGCTGGAACGGACCGACGCGGACGTCGTCGTGCTGACGCCCTCGCACCAGTGGCCCACCGGCGGCGTCCTGTCGGCCACCGCGCGGGCCCGGGTCATCGGCTGGGCGCAGCGCCGCGGCGCCGTGGTGATCGAGGACGACTACGACGCGGAGTACCGCTACGACCGGGCGCCCGTCGGCGCCATGCAGGGGCTGGCACCCGACACCGTCGTCTACTGCGGCACGGCGAGCAAGACCCTGGCGCCGGGGCTGCGCCTGGGATGGCTGCTCGCCCCGGCACACCTGGTCGACGAGATCACGGCGGCCAAGGTACGGGCCGACCGCGGTTCTCCCGTCATCGACCAACTGACCTTCGCCGACTTCCTCACCCGCGGCGAATTCGACAGGCACCTGCGGCGCATGCGCCCGGTCTACCGCCGCCGTCGCGACGCACTCCTGGCCGCGCTGCGCGCACGGCTACCCGAACTGGAGCCGGTCGGTGTCGCGGCGGGCCAACACGTCGTGACCTGGCTCCCGCAGGACCTCGACGAGGCGTCGGTCGTGGCCGCCGCCGCCCGGCGCGGACTGGTCGTGCAGGGCGTCTCCCGGTACCGCGTGAGCCCTGCCGGGCTCGGCGGGCTGATCTTCGGCTACGCCACCCTCACCGAACGCTCCATCGTCGACGGAGTGGAAGTCCTGGCCGACGCGATCGCAGAGGTCCGTGCCCAGGTCCGCCCTGAGGTGCCCGCCACCGACAGTGGCGCGGTCGCCGGTTCCTGAGCGAGGCGCGGTTTCCGGGTTAACGGACAGCGGCGAGGGCGGCGAGTCCGCCGGCAATGACGGGGCGCGGACCACCGGGATCGCGGCTGCCAGCGGGGTACCCGCGTAGATGCGGGCCCCTTCTACTGTGAGGACATGTGGTGGTATCTCCTGCTCGCTGGCATCGGGCTCGCCACGGGCGGCACAGTCCTGCTTCATCGGCGCAGACGCCGTCGGCCACAGACCGCCGAGGAGAAGGTGGCGGCGGCGCGGTCCGCCATGCGCGCGATACGGCGTAGATCGCCACGCCCTGGTCGCGACATCTTCGAGCAGGGTCGAGGTGTCCCCGAGCGCTATTCCGCCGCCATCGCGGAGAACGCTGTCTATGGCGACGCGGCGAACTTCGATTCAGGTGGTGGCGCAGGGGGAACGCCCTGACCAGCGACGTGCCGCCGGACAGCGAATCACCGAGACGAAGTTCTCGCGGGCGCGGCAGCGGCCGGAACACGGTGGGGTTGTCGGAACGATTTCGCCGCAGGCCCGACAGTGGGCACCGGTCAGGTCTGGCGGGTGGTGACGGGCCGGCGTAGTTCGGTTACCAGCGACCGTACCCATGGCTGGCGCATGGTGGGTTCGCCGGTTATCGCGGCGGTAAGCCCGGCTCGCCCTTCGGGCGAGCGGCCGTAGGCGACGATGGCCACGGCTTCGGCGAGGGCGGCCAACGCTGCTGTCGGGGGAGCGGCCGACGACGTAGAGGTCCGCGTCGGCGCTGCGGGCAAGGACCTTGGCGGCGCACTCGAGCAGGTCGGGTAGGAACCACAGATCGGGCTCGGGGACAGCGTCGAGGAGCGCGCCGAGCTGGGCCGGAGAGACAAGGTCCCACCGGAACGGACCCGTCGGTGGCGGTACTGCTGTCACAGCCGAGACCCTATCCGGCTGCGCACCTCCACCCCTTGGCCACCAGCGGTCGCCCATCGCAATCGCCCCACAGGACCACAACCACAGACGACTGTCGATGTTGCCCGAGCGGCCGCAGGTGTGCTGGAATGGCGACCATCGCTGCAGCGTGGGGGCAACCGCGCTGGGAACGGTCAGCGCGGGAGCAGCACAGTGCTGGCAGAGCGCCGCCCCGGCGGACGCGCGCCGCACCGCCGAACCATCTCCACGACGACGGGCAGATGTCCGCCGTACGTCAATGCGGCCACGTGTTCCCACCGGCACCGAGGCGTTCAACCTCCGACACGTCGGAGGCGTCCCTCGCGTCACGGCGACGGACCCGAACCGGTGACGGGATGAGCAGCGATCGTGATGTCCGAAAGCACTGATCCGGCCCTGCCCGCGCGGTAGGGACCCAACGCCATGAAGGATGACCATGCGCCGTTCCCTCGCGGTGATCACCGCTGCCCTGATCCTCGGCACCACAGCCGGCAGTGTCCCGGCCGGCGCGTCGGGTGCCTCCCACCGCTCGTGCGCCGGTGGCCTGCTCTTCTGTGAAGACTTCGAGCGCCTGCCGCGAGGTGGCGCCAGCACGTTGGACTGGGGCGTCGACACCCGCAACGGCACGCTCACCGTCGAGCGTGCCCGCCACGGCAACCAGGTGTTGCACGTGCACACGGTCGACAACGGGCGGGCCTTCCTGCGGGTCGACGATTTCGCCGCGCCGGGCAACCGCTTCTATGGCCGGATGCGGCTGCGCGTCGATGCGTTCCCCACCGCCCCCGACTGGGCGCACTTCACGCTGGTGGAGGCGACCGGCACCGGTAGTGCGGAGGTCGTCCGGCCGGTCGGCGGCCAGTACGCGCCCACAGTCCCCGGCATCTTCTGGGGCGTGGGCGCCGACGGTGGCCCGACCGGCGACTGGACCAACTGGCGGGAGTCCGCCCCGGTTGCCGAGGACACCTGGCAGTGCTTCGAGTGGAAGCTCGACCCGACGGACAACCGCGTCACGGTGTGGATCGACGAGGTGGCGATCCCGGGGCTGAGCGCGTCGACGACCGATCACGGCGGCAACGACGTGCCCTTCGTCCTGCCGACGGTGAACACAGTGAAGATCGGCTGGCAGCTCTATCAGGGCGGCACCACACCACGCGACTTCGACCTCTGGATCGACGACATCGCGCTCTCCGCCAAACGACTGGGCTGCTGACGTCGTTCGTCACCGGGGGCGTCGAGCATCTCGTCGCCGGCGCCCCCAGGACTGCCGTCGGCTTTCCGACTCACCTGCTCGGACGCTCACCGCTCTGGCCAACGTCGCTGCCTTCGCCAGGCACCGTCATCATCCGACGCGGCCCAACCGTGCCATCCGCGCCTCGCGCTGATGCGCGTGCACACGACTCCCACCTGCGACTACGTCAGGTGACGCCGGTGCCCGGCGGGTCAGACCGGCACGACGACCTGGACGGCCTGTGTGCCGTCGCCGGTCCAGTTGACCTCGAAATGGCCGTGACCTGCGCCCCGCCGGGACCGGTCATGGGGTCGAAAACATCGCCCAATCAGACGTTTCTATGCCGAGTCCCCTCCAATCACAATGGTTCCCTTGGACACGGGGGGTGATCGCCGCATGACAACTTTGATCTTCGTGCACGGTACGGGCGCGCGCACCTCACGGTACGAGCCCGTGCTCAAGAAGTTCGATGCGGCGATGCGAGACCGGTGTCCGGACACGACAGTCATCCCGTGTCTCTGGGGTGACCGGCTCGGCTCTCCGCCACCGGCCCCGCACAGGTCCATCCCCCGATACCGGCCGAGCACCACCGCACAGTCCCCGGTGTCCGGGTGGCCGACCGCCCGATGGACCATCCTGGACCTGGATCCCTTGCATGATGTCCGGGTCTGCGCGGCGGTCAGCGCTCGCACCCGTCCGGCGCCTCGCCTGCCGGGGCGGCTCAGTAACGCGGACCGCATCTCCCGTGCGGTGGCCCAGATGTCGCAGGCGACCACGCTGAACGAGGATCTGGTCGCGACCGGGCTCGCCGAGGGGTTCGACGTGGCGGTGGACTCGGTGCTGCGTTCGGCACCGGCCCGCGAGGCGATCGCCCAATCCCAGGGCGACGCCGCCTGGGGTGAGCTGGTCGACGCGCTGGCCGAAGCGATCATCGCGGAGACGCTGCGCCACCAGTCCACCACGACACGCCTGGTGCCCGCCGATCGGCGGCGGCTCGTCGAGTCGGTGATCGACGCCTTTCAAGGCGGTCAGCTCGGCGTACTGGGCACAGCGGCCAGGATCAGCGCGGAGCTCGCCATGCGGATGGGTGGCGCGTGGGCGCTCGACCACTGGCGCGGCTCGCTCAGTGACAGCGCCCACCCGTTCGTGGGCGACGTCCTGCGTTACCTCGCCCGCGGCGAAGCGATCCGGCGGCTCATCGCCGACTGCGTCCGGGACGCGGCCGGTCCGGTCGTCCTCGTGGGGCACAGCCTGGGCGGCATCGCGGCGCTGGACACGCTCGTCCTTCGGTCGCTGCCCGCTGTCGCGGCGCTCGTCACTGTCGGGTCGCAGGGGCCGCTCCTGCACGAGATGGGCGCACTGCCGAGTCTCGACGCCGGCGAGCCGCTGCCCGGCTCGGTGCCCCGCTGGCTCAACGTCCACCACCGGCGGGACCTCCTGTCCTACCTGGCCGAACCGATCTTCCCGGGGCGGGTGGAGGATGTCGAGATCGCCGGAAACGAGGTCATGCCGGAGGCCCACAGCGCCTACTTCGACCGGAAGGACTTCTACGACCTACTCGCGTCACTCGTCAAGGAGGTGGGGAGGGCCGCCCCATGACCACCCCGCCGGCTCTCGTACCCGGGGGCCTCTCCCAGCGGACGTTCGCACTCGTCGTCGGGGTGCAGGACTACCCGGATCTCGGCCCTGACTTCGCCCGCAAGGGCATCGCCGACGACGCCGTCGGCTTCGCCGAGGTCCTGTTGAGGTTCGGTGTTCCGCCGGCCAACATCCGGCTCCTGCTGTCGGCCGAGGAGATTCCGCCGATGCCGCACGGCCTGGAGGTCGCCGGTCCGGCAACGTCCGCCGCAGTTCGCGCGGAGATCCTCCGGTTGCCGCAGCACGACGGCGACCTGCTGTGGGTGTTCTGGGCGGGCCATGGTTGGTACGCCGACCTGCAGTCGCGTCTCCTCCTCGCCGACGCCACAGCGGCACACCAGATCAACATCAGCTTCGAGGAGTTGGTGACGCTCTGCGGCTCCGAGTTCCTGCCCGGCTTCGGCCGGCAGGTCTTCACCGTGGACGCGTGCCGCCTGCCGAACGCGCGGCTCCCGAGGGCCGAGTCGCTGCCGGAGAAGGAGGAGGGCAAGAGCGAGTGCTGGCAGGCGATCATGTACGCGGCACCGCCCCGTCGCGCCGCCGGGTACTCGTACGGTGACCATGGCGGGCTCTTCTCCCGTTCCCTGTTGGACGCGTTGAGGCGGGCCGACACGGCGGTGTGGCCCCCCTCGCTCGCCGACCTCTCGACCACGGTGCTGGCCGGGATGAAGGACCGGGGATCGTCCGACAGCGAGCCGACCACCTGCTACTTCAGCCCAGAGACCGGAGTGAACGAACCCGGCCGCCGGCTTGTCGCGGGCCCGGCGGCCGACGCCACCAAGGCCTACGAGCTGGCGGGGTACGTGATCCCGTCCGGCTGGTCGCCGGGTCGGCTGGTGCCGGGTTGCAGCGAGCGTACGGCGGTCCGGCTCGACCTGCGGTGGATCCTGGACCGGACACCGGCCCACGGCGTGGTGGCGGAGCCGTCGAATGCCGACCTGGCGACCGACCTGAACAGCGCTGAGCTGGTGCTCCGGGAGCACTCCCGGATGACCGTCACGCAGCGTCGATGGCTCACCGTAGAGCCGGCACGGTCGGGCGATCCATGGCGGCTGTCCGACGCCGACTCCGCGTTTCTCGACGCGGGCGGTCCTGACGAGGATCGCGCCTTCGTGCTCCGCGTCGACGTCGAGGTTGCCGCGGAGGGCCCGGACGCCGCGACGGCGAGCCTGTGCCGTGCCTGGACGGCGTACCTTCGGGACCGCTTCCCCGCGTCCTCGGTCGTGGTCGCCGTACGGGCCCCGACGCCGGTCGACGCCATGCTCACCGCACAGCGGCTGGCCGAGGTGCTGACCAGAGACGGGACCGGCTGGCTGACGGTGACCCGCTTCCGGCCGGGCGAACGGCCGACCACCGCCACCCCGCTGCCGTCGGGCAGCACCCCCGCGACGCCGGTGCTGCCCGCTGTCGTGCACCGGCTGCGCCAGGAGGCCGTCCGACGCGGGCTGAAGCCCGTGCTCCCGCCGCTGCCCGGCTACGCCGGACCGGACCTTGACAGCGTTTCCCCTTCGCTGCTGGCCGATCTGGTGATCAGCGAGCTGGAGGACGGCGACGGCCGGGTGGTGGAAACCGACCTGATGTGTGCCGTCCGCGACTTCCTGCCGGGCTGGTATCCGCAGTTCCTGACCGCTTCCGGCGCCCGGCGAACCGGCGCCGGCTGGGTTGCCGGGCTGACCGTGGCCTGCGCCTTCGACGCCGACGTTGGCAGGTGGCTGGACTCAATCGGTGATCGCCGGGTGGCACCGACCGACCTGCCCGCCCCGCTGACCGAATCGGTCGTCGAGGCGCTGGTGCTGGCGGCCCTCCGCGATCCGGCCGCGCGCCCGAAACTGCCCGGCTGGCGGTCCGCCTTCGCCGGCCGCGCCATAGCGGACCTGGTCCGGGTCATGGCCAGCCGCCCCGCCACCCCCGGCGACGGGGACGGCACGTCGTCGGCACCGACACCGGCCGAACTGAGCCGGGAAGCGGCACTTCTCACCGGGCGCATCGGCGTGGCCGCCGCGATCGTGCGCGCGGCCCGACCCGCGGACCGGCTGACCGACGCCTACATGGCTGCCCTGCGCGCCTGCCCGATGAGCGCGGATCTGATCGAGCTTCTGACCGGGCCGCCGGACGTGCCGTCCGCCGTGGCGATGGCGGTGGGACTGCGGCCGGTGGATCCCCGCACCGAACAGGTGCTCATTGACCGTATCGCCGAACTCAGACGCGTCCTTCACTACCTTCCGGCTCACCCCGACGGAGAGTGCGCATGATCGAGACCTGGTACTTCTGTTCGGCGGTGCACGCGTCGCCGCATCACGCGGAGGCGTTCATCTCCATCACGGAGGCGCTCACCTCGCGACACTCCGGCGCTGACCTGCTGAACGCGGCTCTGCGTCAGCTCGCCAACTGTGAACCGGCCATGCGCCGGTACGCCGCCCCGCAGGTGCTGGCCGTCGCCGTGCGGCCCGGTGTCGAACCGGGCACGGCGGCCCTGGCGCGCAGTGCGCTCGACGACACGCTGGCAGTGCTGGACGGGTCGATCCGTACCGCGGTGGCGCAGGCGGTGGAAGCCATCTTCACGGCCCGGTCGGCCGAGACCGTCGCGGGTCACCTGTCGGAGGCGGCACGACGAGCGCTGGCGCGCGTGCGTCCCGGCCGCGCGGCGCACCCCTATCTCGACATCGAGAGCTTCAGCTCCGAGGTGGTGGTGCTCGCCGCCTGCGTCGAGGCGGCACGGCGCATCCCGGCGTCCGCGCGACTCGTGGTCGACGAGACGATCGGCAAGCTCAGCCGGGACGCGCTCGCCGGTCACTGCGGCCGCCGAGCGCAACTGCTCGCCGTGGAACTCGCCGCCATGGTCGGCGACGAGCTGATGAGCTCCGACGACGTCGTCACCCAACTCCTCGATCCGCGCATCGGCGCGGCGTTCCAGGAGCCGGACCTCCTTGCCGCGATCGCCCGACTCACCTTCGGATTCCCCGGGACGTCCGCTCCGGCCGGCCCGGCGCCCGGTGCGGCCGGCCTGATCTCGAACGAGGTCGTGACGCTGTCGCACCTCCGCCGGCTGCGGCGCGGGCGACCCGATCCGTCGACCGCGTCGGAGGTCCTGTCGCGGCTGGGACTGTCCGGTCAGCATCCGGCCACCATCGCCATGGTTCTCTGGCAGGCCGTCCTGGACGAGCTGTCGGCCGACATCGATCCGCAGGGGACGGCGGACGCGCTGGCGCACCGGTGGATCGCACCCCACCGGGAGATCAACAAGCCGATCCGGGTACGGATCCCGCTGCCGACCCACGAACTGAACGCGTGGCAGACGAGCGCGGCGTCGCTCGCCCGACTGCGGACCGGGAACGAGAAGCCGGTGGAGTTCATCGTCCGGTCCGGGCCCCTGCAACTGTCGAGCTGGTTCTCCGTCGCCGTGCTGTCGCCGTGGTTCAACCGCCAGAACAGCGCGTACAACGCCCGCTTCACCCGAGATCCGGACGAGCAGATCAGGGACTCACTGTTCCCGATGGGTGGTGACTCCGTCCTGCTGCTGCGGCTGATGCTCGCGGTGTGCACCGCCGTACGCCTGCTCCGCAGCGTCGAGGCCGGCCGGGCCGAACATCTCGCCGCACTCGTCCTGCACGCCGCGGACGTGCTGTCGGACACCCGGCACCGGGCCTTCCTGAGCGAGCTGGCGTACCGCCTGGAGTCGCCGAACCCCTCGATGTCCCTCCCGCTGGCCGGGCTGGCTCTGCACACCTACCGGGAATACGAGCGGGCCGGAGACGGCAGGTACCCCCAGATCGAGCCGTCGGTCTTCGCGGATCTGCTGCTCGCCGACCACCACGAGGAGGCGCTGCCACAGCAGGAGCGGTGGTTGCGCGGCCGACCGGGGGTGTCCCTGGTGACCGGCTGGATCGAGAACGCCCTCAGCGGAACGGTGCCGGACCTCGACACCGGTGGCCAGGGGCGATGGCGGCAGCCGGTGGCCGGTGGGCTCAGCCTCGCCGAGCGGGTCCTGATCCGCGCCGTCCAGATCCTTCCGCCATCGCTGACCAAGCGACCGGCAGCCCTGTTGCGGCTGCACTTCCGGCGTGCCGAAGAAGGCGACGCGCTGACGCCGTGGTACGAGCGCGACGTTCATCCGTCCCGCGTCTCGAACCAGTGGGAGGTCCTGGCCGTTCCGCCGCTCACTGCCGACGGCTGGCGACGCTACCCCAGTCTCGTCAACGATCGGCACGGCGTTCAGCTCGCCCTGCTGACCGAGCGTCTGGCGGCCCTCCTCACCGAGCCGGACGTGATCTCTGAGGCCGAGCGCACCGACTGGGTGGAGCAGTGGCGCACCGCGATCAACGCCGTGACCAAGGTGCGCGAGCTGTCCCGGCCGGTCCGGATGCGCCTGCTCGCCGCGCTCGCCCAGGGCATCGGGGGCCACTCCTGGCAGCGGTTGGTCCTCGAGGACATCATCGACACCGAGATCGAGTTCGGCCTCGGCACCCCACTCGACCGCTGGCTCATGTTCGACCGGCTCGGACCGAAGGCGGTGCTTCCGCCGTACCTGGCCGAGGCTCTCCGGCATCGTCTGCTTCGCGGCCTGTACCAGCGGCAGTCGGTGGACCAGCAGGAGCGCCTGCTCAACAACCCGTGGCAGTCACTCGGCGTTCGGCGGAGCAACGCGCTGCTGACCATGCTGATGCAGCGACTCGTCTTCGAGCTGGGTCCCGCCGACGTCGTCATCGGTGGGCACACGCTGTCCGACTTCGTCCTGCAACTGTGGCAGGACGCCCATCAGAACCTCCGCCTGACGGAGCTGAGCATCCCGGTGGACGAGGATGAGGGGGCACACGGCCTGGTCGACCCCCGGCTCCTCGCCGGGCTCACCGTCGACCCGGTGGACGGCGTGCTCCGGGTCCACTCGCGACGATCGCCGCAACTGCGGACCTTCTCGGGGGCGAGCGTCGAAGACCCGTTCCGGCTCTCACCCGAGCAGTTCGGGCGCCTGCTCGGAAACGACCCCTCGTACGTCATCGGCATGGTCTGCGCGGCTAAGGACGGTCAGGTCTGGGTGAACTGCGGTCTGGCCGACCCGCTGGCGGTGCCGGCGCCGGTCGACGCCGTCCGGGTCGGCGACCAGGTGGCGGTTCCGCTGCGCCGGAGCATCGCCGGACCGGCGGCAGCGGGCCCGATCGAGCGGTTGGCCTCGTTGCCGGTCGTCGGCGACCTGCGGCCCGCGACGATCGAGCGGCCGGCCACCGGACGCCTCGTCGTCCGGGTGGCCGACGCCATGCCGTTCGATGTGGCGGCCCTTCCGCAGCAGGCGCGGCGGAGCTGGGATCCCGATCTCCTCGGTGAGCTGGAGGAGCTGCCGGTGGGCGAGTACCCGGCCCTCGCGCGATGGGAGGGCGAGCACTGGCTGCCCGTCGACCGTGAGTACGTCGAGTTCCTGGCGATACTCACCGGTCGCGGCGAACCGGCGCCGATCCGGCTGGTGGTGATCGAGCTCGTCCGGCAGGGCCGCTCGATCCGGTTCTCGGCCGGCCCCGGCTGCAACGTGGTGCTGGACAACCAGGTCTGGGACGACGATGACCGCGCGGACCTCCTCGCCGCCGTCCGCGAGGCCGCCGGTGACCCGTGCGGCCTTGTCGTGACGGCCGATCTGTACGGCGACGACGTCGGCGCGCCGCGACTGCGCCTGCGTCGGGAACCCGGCCGGCCGGCCGAGGATGCGCTCGACGTGCGCGCGTTGCGGTGGCGTGACCTGTTCCGGGACGGCTCGGACCACGAGGCGCGCCTCGTCGACGGCACGTGGCGGTTCGACCCCCGGTTGGCGGACCTTCCGGACGTCGTCGTCACCGGGCTCGACGCGCCCGGAACCCTGTGCCGCTTCACCCCCTCCGCCTGGGGGGAGGAGCAGCAGCGGCGGCGGCAGATCGCCGGGCGGGTCGTGCCGGCCCGTCATCTGAACCTGCCGGATCGGCCGGATCGGGAGCTCTTCGAACGGCTCGTCGATCTGGCCGACGGGCATGTCGTTCAACTCCGCACCACTGTGGCGGAACCGCAGTGGGGCATGCGGCGCGGCTACACCGTCGAGGGGATCGCGGTCGACGTGGAGGCGGAGTCGATCTGGCTCGGGCCGGTCTCCGCCCGACACCGGGTGCATCAGCGCCTGCGACAGAACCGTCAGTCCCAGGTCTGCGACGTGCGGACCTTCGAGTTGCCCACCGGTGACGGCGAGCCGGCGCCGGTACCCAACATCAACCTCACCGCGGGTCTCGCCGAGGCCGACCGGGAGGCCGGTGAGGACGCCCTGGTGCGGCAGCACGAGTTGCGCGGCATCGTGGTCGACGCGCCGATCACCCGGAGCCGGGCCGACGTCTACACGGTCCTGCTCGACCTCGGAGTCGACATCGCGGTCTGCTCTCTGCGCCGGGAGAACTTCGACCGCCCGCCGACCGACGTCGGCGCGATCGTGCGTGGCCGCCGCAGCCGGCACGGCTGGATCTTCACCGCGTACCGCCGGCGTATTCGCGTCCGGGCGGTCTGGGAGTACCAGAACGAGGTTCCTCCGTCGGACGCGATCGGCCTCGGCGTCGTGCAGTGGCGAGGACAGCGCAAGGCGCTGGCCCAGTCGACCAACCGGCCGGTCCTCTACCTGTACGACGACCTCTCCGCCACGGCGCATCTGCGACCGGTCGGAGCGAACGGCGAGGAACCCGCGCTGAGCGCCGGCACTGTCGAGATGTCCCGGGTCTACCCGGACCGCGACCGGCGTCGCATGGCGGTCCGGTATGCGGACCGGCGTGGATCGGCCGAGGTGCACGGTGAGACGCGCTACGTCCAAGCCGGTCCGTTCTCCCGGGTCGTCGGTGTCGACGTGGCGCTCGAGGACGTGGATCCGGGACATGTCGTGGTCCGGCGCAGCTTCAGCCTGTCCACCGGGGTCGCGCAGCAGCCAGCCGCCACCCCCGCTCCGGGGCAGTCGAGCACCGACGGTTACTACCGCTATCTCGCCGGTGAGCGCTCCCCGCTGACGGCGACGCTCAGCGGCTCCACGGTGACCCTGCAGACGGAGTGGACGGTGCCGACGCCCACCGGAGGGTCGACGTGGCAGATCCCGCTCGCCGAGGGCGAGGAGCCCTGGGTGGCCGTCGCGTACCGCAGCAACGATGTGCGGGTCGTTCTGCTGGAGTTGGCCGGCGGCGTGTTCGCCAGCTACCGGACCGCGCCCGCGCTCTCCATGGCGGAGTTCTTCCGGCACTTTCAGCGACAGGGTATCCGCCTCGGGATTCGTTCGGATCTGCGCGGGGCGCGGCTGCACTACGTCGACCGCCGGGAGACGGCGCAGGGGGTGATGCACCGGTTCGAGTGGGGCTACGGCCACACGCTGGAACTGAACGAGCAGGCCCTCACCATCGACGGCAGACCGGCGGCGGACAACGCCGTCTCCCTCTTCCACGGCGACTTCGTCACCGACGTCCTGATCGACCAGCGCGCCGGCACCCAGGACCTCGTCCTGGACATCCGGATGGAACACATCCGCTGGGGTTGGTACGCGCAGCTCCACCGGGAGGCCGCCAACCAGGTCATCCACCTCGCCGACATCGTCGCCGACCAGGACGGTGGCCGCCCGCGCATCAAGGCGCTGCACGTCCGCTGGCGCAAGCAACCCGCCGACGGCCCGGTCTACCGGGACACCCAGACGGTGGTGCTGCGCCGGTTGCGGCTGGCGCCGGAGGCCAGCCGCCGCATCACCGACGCCTGGCAGGCGGAACGGCGCGAGGCCCGGCCGGACCGCCCGAACCAGGCGCTCGTCCGGCTCGACGTCGACAAGTTCAGGCGCAGCGGTGGCGCGCAGGTCGAGTTCCACTTCATCAGTCCGACGTTCGACAACGGCGAGCTTCCGCAGGGATGCCGCCTGTTCCTGACCGCTGACGAGATCCGCCCGCTGCCCAACGACGTCGCCCTCACGCTGCGCGGTGGCGATCTCATCGGCGGCGGATCGCGGACGGGTTTCGAGGTCGCGGTGCTGCGCCGTGACTTCTCCCGCCGGCAGGCGCTCCTGCAGCACATCCACCGCAACGCCGAGCCGGGAACCCACCCGCTGCGTGGCGCCGTCTACCTCGTCAAGCTGACGCGCATTCATCCGGCTGACAATCGCGCCGAGGGCTCGATCGTGGGCGGCCCCGGACGCCCGCACGCCGCCCTGATGAGCCGGCTTGCCAACGACGAGACCCCGTGCTTCGCCACTGTCGTACGGCAGGGCGACCGGATCGAGTTCGAGGTACGGCCGAACGTCGTGTTCCGTTTCAGCGCCGATGCCGTCGCCAACGCGGACGAGGCGCGCAACGGATCGATCGTCCGTCTGCTGCGCGGGCCAGACCGGTCACTCATGGTCCGTCAGGCGCTGCTCGGTGACGCGGCGTATCTGCCACGGGAGGGCCGGCCGGTCCAGCTGCTGCCGATGCAGAACCTGCTGAGCCGGCGCGATGACGGCGCGACAGCGCTCAGCCGGGGCTCGTACACCGTCGTCGGCCTCCCGTCGGTCATCGTGCCGGCCTCCCGTCGGGGGCGTGCGCCGGACGCCCAGGCCCGGGAGTTGATCGCGACGCCACATCCGAAGCTGGGCGTCGTCCGGCGGGAAGCCCGCAACTCCTACCACCTGGAGCGGATCGGCAGCGACGTCCGCGTGGGCATCCTGCGACGCGAAGCCGATGGCACCCTGTCCGCCGCTGGCCGCGACGCCGACGGGGTCGCCTGGCGTACGCGGGTCCGTTGGGCCCAGGTGTCCTTCTTCGACCGTGGCGCGAATGGAATCCGGGAGTGGTGCGACAAGTCGTCCTGGGAGTATCACGACAGCACGACCGGGTACCGCCAGGGCGAGCGACTGGAGACGGTCACCACCGAGCGACTCAATCCGTCCGCCACGGTCTGGACCGACCCGGTGTTCCTCGGCAGCGGCGGGATGCTGCGGTACAGCGCTGACGAGCTACGGCAGTACGGTCTGCCCGCTACCGAACTGGTCGACGGCGGCGCCGGTCGGAAGGTCGGTCGTCCCCGTACCTACGCGGTGGGTGGCGTCACCCACCGCGGCGGCCGTCCGAGTGGCCTCTGGGTCGAGGTCGCTCCGGGCCGCCTCATCGAGGTCACCGGTCCCATGCTGTCCACACCGGACGGAAACAGCCTCGACGGTATGGACTGGTCGAGCTTCGCCCCCGGCGACCGCGTCACCCTGTCGGTGCAGCGGCACGATCCCACCGAGATCGGCGGCCTTGTGCTGCACGAGTGGATCGCCGGCCCCCGGGGGGCGCTGGGGCGGCGCGCGCTGCTGCCGATCGGGCAGACCGACACCGCCCGCCGCAGCGTACGGGTGGGGGTCGGGATCTGGTCGGCCACCCTGCCCACCGAGCCCGACGAGGCTCACCGGAAGGACTCCCTGGTCTGGCTCACCGATCGGAACGAGGTCACGTCGGCTGGCGAGAGACCTGTGGTCGGTCGCGGTGACACGGTCCTTCTCGAGGAGGGCGAGGCCGGCCTCAGCATCGTTGGCCTGCCGGATCGTGTCCCCGTGGCGGCCGGGAGCGACTCCATGGCGGGATGGCTCGTCGCGGCGTTGAAGGATCCGGCGGATCGTCGGGCGCTGTTCGAGCTGTGCGGGGGTGCTCTGCCCGTCACGGTCGAGGAGGTGTCCGGGACGACCATCCGCTGTTCGCGGCGCCGGCACGACCGCGACCTGAGCCCGGGTGAACTGACAGTGCTTCAGCCGCTCGGTGTGCTGCCGTCCGGTGAGCTGCTGCTGCGCCGGGGATTCCGGCTGGCTGTGGGTGCCGTCGGTGACCTCGTTCCGGGCCTTCCGCTTCCCCTGGTCGACCAGGCCATCCAGACGATCCGCCGCACGAGGCAACCGCTCTGGGCGTACGCCGACCGGTCGGCGGGAGTTCGGCTCGGGTTGCCCGACGAGCCGAGCCGACCTGCCGAGGAGATCACCGTCAGGCCGGTGGGAGTGATCGGCACCGGTGCCGACGCCGGCATCATCTGCCTCGAACGGCGCACGAACCGGCCCCGCTGGCTGCCCGCCACCGAGGTCGGCTGGACGCCACTGGACGCCGAGCACCTGCACCACTACCTGGGCCGACCGAACAGCCGGCAGCGACTGCGCGAGCTGTCCTGTCGGCTGCTGCCGGACGGCACCGTCTCGCTGGTCCGCACGGCGGCGAATCTGCAGCGCTTCGAACAGCTGAGGCTGGGCGACCCGCTCCGGGTGGAGGTGATCGGCGAGGAGGCGACCGAACGTCTGGCGGACGGACGGCACCGGTACATCGTCCGCGCGTACATGTCCGACATCCTGCTCGACATGCGGCTGGAAGGGTCGGCTCCTCCGCTGACCGCCGAGCCCCGCCTGTGCGAGGTCGACAGGCGTCTTCTGGACCGTGGTTCCCCACGAATCAGCGTCTGCGACCCCGACCAGCGTCACCTCGCTCTCGACCTGCCGGCGTGGCTGATCCCGCAGGCGCCGGACCGGTCATCCGCGGTGGATCCGTCGGCACGGGGCGAGTACCAGGCGTTGCTGGCCGGGGCGGGTGCCGTCGTACACGGGGACGCCGGGCCCAGTGAGGACCACCAGGCTTCCCTCGGGCGCTGGCTCGCGACTGACGCAGCGGCGGCCTTCGGGCTGGGCGCACCCCGGGACATCGAGCTGGCGCCCGCGGTGGCAGCCGCGCTGCTGCTCGACGCAATGCGCGGGCACCCGTCGGTCGGGGCGACCGCCGCGGCCGCGGCCGTTCACCTGTGCCGCCAGTTGGCGCTGCGGGCGATCCGGTCCCGGCACCTCGAGCCGCTCCTGCACGACTGGATCGGTGACCCGGACACGGCGGTCAAGACCGACCTGTGGCGGCGGTTGGATCAGGTGAATCTGGGCCCGGTGCTCAAGCCGGCCGATTTCCGGACCATCAAGGACGTGCAACGAGGCATCCGGGCCCGAACCGCCCTGCGGCCGGACCAGGCGCTCAGCATCGTCATGGAGAGTCTCGCCGCGAGCGCCGGCGCGCACGTCAGCTATGACGAGATCGAGGGGTACGAGGGCGTACTGGGCAGCGTCGCCGCGCTGGGCCGGCCGCTGGCGCCGTCGCCGGGGCAGGTGACGGCGCAGCGGGAGCTTCTCCCGGCGCAACGGGACGCGCTCGGGCGGGTGTTGTGGGGATCGGTGCAGCGATGGCATGGCCTGACGCTGCTTCCGGTCCCGCCGATCGTGCAGGATCCGGACTGCGCCCGCAGTGCGCAGCTGCTCGAGGCCCTCGTGGGGGTGATACCCGCAGCGGAACCACCGGCCAGCCAGGCGTGACGGGCTGAGCCCGTCCGCCACGACGCTTCCGATCGACATGCCGTGCCTGTCGATCGGAAGAATGTCGCCCCGGGTTGTTAGCGTGCCGCATTCGCCGGCGGGGGGCGGACGAGGTGCCGTGCCAGCCGTCATCATGCTGACCAGAAAGGGCGTGGACCGGGTGGACGACGCTGAGAAGAACGCACTGTTGATGTTCCTGGAGGCGCAACGTTCCAGTGTTCTCGCGATTGTTGACGGCCTTGACCTCGACGCTCTGACCACCGCGGTGCTGCCCTCAGGTTGGACGCCGCTGGGTCTCGTGGAGCACCTCGGCTACGCCGAGCGACACTGGTTCCAGGAGATCGCCACCGGCTCCGTCGAGCCGCTGGCCTGGCCCGACGACGACCACACGCCCCTGACCACCCCACGGCCACCGTCGGTGGTCTTCGCGTTCTACCGGGCACAGTGCGAGCGTTCCAACACCGTCATTGCCACGACGCCACTGTCCGCGCCGGTGCGCGCCCGTCATCCCGGTTGGCTCGGCGACGAGGTCACCGACCTGCGGCGCATCATCCTTCACATGATCGAGGAGACCGCACGCCATGCCGGTCACCTCGACGTCGTGCGCGAGCTGATCGATGGAAAGACGGGGCTCGGACCTCGATAGCAGTTCCCCCTCGACCGTCGCCGAGAAATTTTCTGCGAAAGGCGGTAACCAAAACAGCTGACCAACCCGTCTGGTCAGCGACGGATCACCACAGCGGGTGGTCGGCCGGGGGAGGGGTTCGGGACATGGGTGACGTCCGTGTGCGTTTCACTGACGATCTGGCCCGGCACCCCGCCCCGCCGTTGGGTGATCTGGTTCAGCAGTCGATGGTCCAGGGCCGCCGGCTGCGCCGTCGGCGCCGCCTGGCACAGTTCGGCGCGGGCGGCTCGGCGCTGGTGATGGTGCTGGTGGTCGGGCTGGCTGTCGGGCCGTTCGGCGTCGGCGCGAATGACGTCGGTCCACCAGGCGGCGCGGCCGGTGGCTCGCCGGCCGCGCCGGTCGGCTCCGCCCCGCCGTCCCCGGTTCAGCGCTCCGATGGCCCCCCGGGTCCCGTGGGCGCCGACGACGAGGGGCGGGCGAACCCCTTCCGGGCGGGCCTGCCGACTTCCTCGACCACGGTGATCGGCACCGTGCGGATCGGCGTGGTACCGGACGGTGACCTGCTGCCCACCACACCGCAGGGGGCCCTGGAACTGCTCACCCGGCTGCTGCCCGAGGGCAAGACCAGCGGTTACGCGAGTCTGCAGGGCAGCGGGGCGGGCGCCGGCACGCCGTACGTGCAGCTCTACCTGGATCGGGGCGCTGGCCCGGGGATGCTGCGGCTCTCCGTCTACCAGGGCGGCCTCGGCGGCAACCCGGCCCCGGGGACGGTGGAGCTGACCGAAGTGCCCGACAACTGCGTACAGAACAAGATGGTCACGGTGCATCACCCCGATGGCGTCCAGGTCAATCTGATGATCTCGACGTGTGTGGACTGGGGCGCCAAGGGGATCTTGCCGGCACGACCCGTCCTGTCCGTGGACGAGGCGACCGCTGTCGCCGCGAGCCCGATGTGGGGGACGAAACTGCCGGCGGAGTTCGTCGTCACCGGTTCCAAGAGGTTCCCGTCGCTGGCCCGGTCGAATGGCTGACGAGGACTTCGTCGAGTTCGCGCAGGCTGCCGCTGGCCGCCTGCGCGACGCGGCGTTCCTGATGTGCCGCGACTGGCATCTCGCCCAGGACCTCACCCAGACGACGCTGGCCAAGGTGTACGCCAACTGGCGACGGGTCCGCCGCGCCGACGACCCGCACGCGTACGCCCGCAAGGTGCTGCTGCGGTGCCTGATCGACCAGCAGCGTCGTCGCTCCAGCCGTGAGTTGGCGATGTCGGCTCCGCCGGACCGGGGCGAGGAACATCCGGCCGAGCTGCGCATGACGCTGCTGGACGCGGTCGCCACCCTGCCGTTGCGGGATCGGGCGATCATCGTGCTGCGCTACTGGGACGACCTGAGCGTGGAGACAGTCGCCGAGGTCGTGGGCGTCTCCGCCGCGGTGGTCAAGAGCCAGAGCATGCGCTCGCTCAGTCGTCTGCGCGAGGTGCTCGGCGAGACCCGGGCCGAGCTGTTCGCCGAGGAACGGCATTGATCGGTCCGGCTGCGGCCGACGTGCGGCGGATCCCGCTGGTGTCGGGCCGCGCCTTCCGTACGGCGGCGAATGACCCACCACGCGCGGTCGTCACGAACGCGACCCACGGTGGCGAACATCTGTGTTGGGGGAGGTCCATGGTGTCCGTATCGAGCAGCGGGAGGGGCCGAGGCCGGCCTCGCGGTGAAGGCCGCGGCTCGGCCGCTGTCGTCCCGGTGATCCTGACGGCGTTGGTGCTGAGCACCGCGGGGTGTCATCGGGGGGCGCCCGGCGTCGCCCCCGCTGGGCGGCACACCGCGAACGCGGAACCGGGCGGTTCGGGCATGCTTCTGGGGGCCGGCGAGCTGGGTTCGGACTGGCGCGAGGACGACGCGCGAACCGGTCTTCCGCCCTGGCCGTGGGAGCAGGACAACTGCCCCAACTATCAGAGCAGCGACTACCCGGCCAAGTCGCATCGGCGCGCGGCCGTGCAGCGCTACTACCGGCCGTCTGACGGCTCGTCGCAGGCCCACCACGTCGTGGAGACGTACGAGCCGGGATGGGCCGAGCGGAATGTCGACGATGTCCGTCGCGTCCTGCTGCGGTGCGCGAGCTACCTGGCGTTCGGCTCGCGGGTCGCGTTCGACGTCGTCGATCCGCAGTATCTCGACGGTACCGGCATGCTCATTCGAGGTCGCATCGCGCGTGCCGACGCCCGGACCACCGTCAGGCGGTTCGTGATGCTGAGACGAGGCGAGACGGTTTCGACGGTCAGCGTGCCCGATCCGGGCAGCCGGGCCGCGGTGGACGTCATCGCCGCGAGGGTGGTGGCCCGCCTTGGCTGAGCGGAAAGGCCGGCAACTGCCGCGCCGGTGGGTTGTCTCCACTGTCGCCATGTCTCTCGCCGGTGTGGCGACGGCCGCCTTCGGCGCCACTCGCGATCGCCTCGGCGACCACCCCGGCCCGTCAGTCGGTCCTTCCCCTGCCAGTCCGATCCCCACCACACCGGCCGTCGACCGGGTCGCCGAGGCGAGGACGCGCATCGAGGCCTACGTGGACCGCTTCGACGGCCACCTGGCGGTCGCGGCACTGGACCGGCAGGGAACGGCTGCGGTGACGGCGGGCACCAAACGCTTCGAGACCGCCAGCATTGTCAAGGTCAACATTCTGGCGGCCCTGCTGCTGCGTCAGCGACCGCCAGGCAAGGCCCTGGGGGCGAACACCCGGCGATTGGCCGAGGACATGATCGTGTCCAGTGACAACGATGCGGCGGTGGCCCTGTGGCAGCGGATCGAGGGCTCGCGCGGCCTGACCGCCGCGAACCGCGCGTTCGGTCTGCGGGAGACCAAGCCCAACTCGCACTGGGGGCTCACCACGACGACGGCCGCCGACCAGCTCCGTCTCCTGACCGCGCTGACCTCGCCGACCGGACCGCTGACCCCGCAGGACCGTACCTTCATCATGGGCCTCATGACGAAGGTGATCCCCGAGCAGCGATGGGGGATCACCGCCGCCCGAGAGCCGGGCAATCGTTCCGTCTACGTCAAGAACGGCTGGGACACCGCTGACGTCGACGGCGGTCGTTGGTTGGTCAACAGCATCGGACGGATCGTCGAGGCCCGTCATGACTGGCTGATCGCGGTGCTCTCCGACCATCACGTGAGCCAGAAGGCCGGCGTCCGGGTTGTCGAGAAGGCCGCCACGTACGTGCTCAAGGAGCTGCGTGCCGCCACTGCCGACGATGGCCCTGCACAGGGGTAGGCCGCCTCACCTGGCACGCCGACGGGGTGACGGAGAGCGCGGTTCCTCAGCCTCGGTAGCCGTTCTGCTGGGTGCCACCCGACGGGGGAGGGCCGTACGAGCCCGGGAACCCGCCGCCGACGGGCCCGATGCGCAGCACCGCCGTCGGAGCGTCGGCCATGCTCCCACCGGTCGGCGTCAGCAACTCGGTCGTCGCCGGCGTACCCGCCTCCGGTGCGTTCCTCCGACGCATCACGACCAGTACGAGCGCGCCCAAGCCGGCGGCGACGAGTAGGCCGCCGAGGAGGAAGAACGGCGACGTACCGCCTGCCTCGTCGCTGACGGCCTTGAACGTCGGTGGCGCAGCCTCCGGGGTGCCGTCGCCCGCCGCCGCGACCGGGCTCGCCTCCGCAGCGGGCGACGGGGACGCCTTGGTGGGCGCTGCCTCCACGGCGAGGGTCAGCCGCACGGTCGCGACGTCACCGGCGCTGCCCCGTACGGTCGTGCGAGCGGTGCGGTAGCCGTCCTTGGTCGCGCGGACAGTGATGGACCCGGCGGCGATCGTCTTGCTGGCGCTCGACGTGATCGAGAACTGGCCGCTGGAGCTGCTGGTCGTCCGGTATTCGTGCCCGGCGCTGTCCTGGATGGTCAGGGCCACGCCGCCGATCGCCTTACCGTCGGCGTCGCGGACCCGGCCGGAGACCCCACGCACGCCGGCCGCCGGCTTGTTCTCGCCCGACGAGGCCGCACCCGGGCCGTGGACGTAGACCATCTTGTGGGCGTAACTGTTCTGCCCGGCAAGACGCACACCGACCGAGATGTTGAGGCCGGTGATCTCACCTGGGCGAGCGTCGGGGGCGACGAGCGTCGTGTCGAACGTCTGACTCCGGCCGGGCCCGAGGTTCGGTTCCACCCGGCATCCGGAGGTGCATCGCAGGCCGCCGCCGATCACCACGATGGCCGTCTCGGCCTTGCGTCCGTTGTTGGTGACCCGGTAGCGCAGGCGCACCGTGTCGTTGGGTTTCACGTTCTCCGCCGACACGCTCAGGATGCTGACGGTCTCCGGGGCCGCCGTCGCGGGTGCCGCCGACACGGCGAGCGTCCCGCCGGTCAGCGTGATCAGTGCGGCCACGGTCCAGCGGAGACGTAAGCGCGTCGTCACTTCCCACCACCTTCTGTACAGCGAGCAACCCCGTCGATGGCACCGCGGGCCACTATGCCCTGTCCGGAACGGGTTGCGCGACCTACCCCCGACGGCAGGGCCGGGAGACGCTGCCCGGTGCCACGTCCGCACCTGTTGTGAGCCAGCGCCCTGCGTTGTCGCCGTGCCAAGCCCGGCCGAGACTGTCAGTATCGTGGTTTGTGGAGCCGGTCCGCGTGAGCGAGGAGAAGGCATGAGTGACTGGAACGACAAGATTATCGCCGAGTTTCGCGCCAACGATGGGCAGGTTGGCGGCCAGTTCGCGGGCGCGCCGCTGCTGCTGTTGCACACGGTCGGTGCCAAAAGCGGCCAGCCTCGGGTGAACCCGATGATGTACCAGAAGGTGGATGGCGGCTACGCCGTGTTCGCGTCCAAGGGCGGTGCGCCCAGCAATCCGGACTGGTACTACAACCTGCTCGCCAATCCGCGGGCCCAGGCGGAGATCGGCACGGACAAGGTCGAGTTGGTAGCCAGGGTGGCCACCGGGGACGAGCGCGAACGGATCTGGAGTGCGCAGAAGGCCGCGTACCCCGGCTTCGCCGACTACGAGCGGAAGACCGCCCGCCAGATCCCCGTCGTCGTACTGGAACCCGCGCCGTAGCCGACCCCGGTCACCCCACCCGCGACCATCAGGGCTTCACCGGGCGTGACCGGGCAGATCGCCGCGCAGGCGGTCCAACTCGGCGAGGTACATCGCCTGCATGCGGTTGTAGTGCCGGACCAGCAGTTGGACCTCCTCGGCGCTGTAGCCCTCGATGAGCCATTCCGCCCGCTCGGCGAACCGCTCGTACGGTCGCTCCAACTCGGCGACCCGGTCCGGCCGCAGGGTGACGATCACCCGCCGCCGGTCGGCCGGGTCGCGCTCGGTCGTCACGTAGCCGGCCTGCTGGAGCCGGCGGAGCATGCTGGTCACCGCCCCGGTGGTGAGGTTGGTCCGTTCGGCCACCTGCCCCGCGGTGGCGGATCCGACGTCCGCCAGGTGGTCCAGGCATTCCAGGTCGCTCACGGTGAGGCCGAGCCGCTCCGCGATGGCGTACCGGAACACCATGGACAGCCGCGACATCTCCCGCCCGGCGCGCATCAGCTCGGCGATCGCGGAGGCGGGGGCCGGCTCGTGGGACATGCCCGCAATCATGCCTCCGGTACGGTGACCCGGTGCAGCCGAGGTAACACGCGGGTCAGCACCCAGTGCGGTGCGGCCGCGCCCCCGGTGAGGCGGCGCATCAACCCGGCGGCGGTGTCGACGGCGCGGAACGCGTAGGGCACCATCTCGTCCTGGTAGCCGGCGATCGCCTCCTCCACCGACGCGCCGCCGGAGCGGGCCTCGACCAGCTTGCGGCCGAGCAGGGCGGCGTCGCGAAGCGCGGTGTTGCCGCCGTGTGCGCCGAACGGCGGCATGACGTGCACGGCGTCGCCCATCATCGTCGCGCGGGGCACCGCCCACCGGCGTGGGCGACGGCCGGTGGCGAAGAGGTTGAGCACCGTGGCGTCCAGCTCGGCGGTGCCGACCAGCCGTCGGATGACCGGGTGGAAGTCCACGCTCCTCTGGGAGGCCAGCCTCCACAGCGCCAGCAGGTCCCCGCGGCTGTCGACGGGCACCTCCTGCTGCTGGAGCAGCAGTCCCCACATGACGTAGTCGTAGCCGGTGGGCGCGTAGTTGCCCGGGGCCAGGCGCCCGAACGCCTCCTGAGGGCTCTCGCCGAACCGCATGGAGGTGAAGAAGAAGGCGCGGCCCGGCCGGTCGGCGAGGGCCAGGACCCCGCTGGTACGCAGCGCCTCCGGGATGACGCTCTCGCCGTTTCGGTGGAGGGGCGACCGGCCGTAGATGCCCGCCATCGGGGTGTTCACCGGGTCCGCGTCCGGCATGAGCTGTGGGCGTAGGGCCGAGCCGACGCCGTCCGCGCCCACGACGACAGTTGCCGCGGCGGCCCCGCCGTCGGAGAACCGCAGCCGCAGCCCCGCCGGGCCGCCGGTGTCGACGGCGACGGCGTCCTTGCCGTAGTGGATGCGCCCGTTCAGCCCGGACTGCAGGATCGACCGCAGGGTCAGCCGGTCGACCTGGCGGGTCGCGTGCGGCTCGTCCTTGAAGGTGATGGTGAACGCGTCACGCAGCCGGCTGTCGGTGAAGCGCAGGTGCCCGCCGGGTTCGTCGCCGGTGGCCAGCGCCAGCTGGTACAGCGCGCGCGGCAGGCTTTCGCGCAGCGCCTGCAGCCCGTGCCGGTCGAGAATGATGCGGTAACCCTGCCGCCGGACGAAGGGGCCCGCGTCCCGCTCGTAGACGTGCACGTCGATGCCGGCGCGCATCAGGTACTGGGCGAGGCAGAGGCCGGAGAGGCCGGCGCCGGCGATTGCCACCGAGAAGTCAGTCGATGTGCCCATGCGATTATCTTAATGACTAAGATGATTTGGGCAAGGGCCCGGCGCCGCCGCGTGTCAGCGGCCCTGCAGGCGCTTCACGTTGTCGCCGAAGGTCCACCCCTTCGACCCGTCCCAGTTCGCCGACCAGGTCATCAGGCCCTTGAGGCCGGGTACGGAGTTCCAGGCCTGCGTGACCAGCGACGTCGACAGGTAGCCGCCGCCCGCCCCGATCTGCGCGGGCAGACCCGGGACCTGCTTGTCGTACGGCACCCGGATCGTGGTGCCCTGGATGGTGAGGCCGTTGTTCAGGCACTGGGTCTGCACGGTGAAGCCCTGCACGGTGCCCGCCGGGTACGAGTCGCCGGCGCAGCCGTACATGCTGCCGTTGTAGTACTGCATGTTCAGCCACCAGAGCCGGCCGTTGTCCACGTACTTCTTGATGATCGGCAGGTACGAGCCCCAGATCGAGCCGTAGACGACGCTGCCGCCGGTGACGTAGGCCGTTTCCGGTGCCATGGTCAGGCCGAAGTTCGAGGGCATCCGGGCCAGCACGCCGTCGATGATCCGGATCAGGTTGGCCTGCGACGTGGACAGCGTATTGATGTTGCCGCTGCCGGTCAGGCCGGTCTCGATGTCGATGTCGATGCCGTCGAAGTGGTAGGCCGTCAGGATCGGCACGATCGTCGCGATGAACCGGTCGGCGACCGCGCTGGAGCTGAGGTCGATGCCCGCGGCGGCCCCGCCGATCGACATCAGGATGGTCGCGCCCGCCGCTTTGGCCTGGCACATCTCGGCCGGGGTGGCGACCTTCACGCCCGCGTCCATGCCGTTCTCCCAGAGGACCGTGCCGTCCGCGCGGATCACCGGGAACGCCGCGTTGATCACGTTGTAGCCGTGCTGGTTGAGCCGGCTGTCGGTGATCGGGATCCAGCCGAGGCCGGGGTGAACGCCGTTGGAGGCGCCGTCCCAGTTCTCCCAGTACCCCTGCAACACCTTGCCGGTGGGCCGTGACTTCACCGCGCACGTCCCGCCGGTCGGCGGCGGTGTGGTCGGCGGAGGCGTGGTCGGGGGAGGCGTGGTCGGGGGAGGCGTGGTGGGCGGTGGGGTGGTCGGGGGAGGCGTGGTGGGTGGCGGCGTGCTTCCCGAGCACGCACCCAGGTCACGCCAGAGCGACGGCGTCGCGGCGGGGTTCCAGCCGGCGCCGGGGTGCGCGGTGTGGGTGACCAGTGCCTGGTAGAGCCGTCCGCCGTAGGTGACCTGGGTGCCCGCCTGGTAGGTGGTGCCCTCCGCCCAGGCCGGGGCGGTGCAGGCGATCATCGCGACGGCGTTGGCCGAGGGTGCTGCCGCCGTGCTGCTGGGGACGAAGGCGACGGCGGCCGTGACGGTCATCGCCGCCCCGGCCAGCGCTGCGAAGATCCGACGGCTTCTCATGGCTCACTCCCCAAGGGCTCGACGACCCGCGACCTCCACATATTGACGTTCGTGACCGTGAATATCAAGGGTTGTTTACAGATAGCACGTGGCCGTACCGCGTCGTGCCCCACGCACCACGCCGAGGGCCGTTCCAGGCCCGGCCCCGACCGGGCCGGCGGCAATGGGAACGGCTGCCGCCGGCCCGGCTCGGCGTGACGTCAGAGTCGGGAGGTGAAGGTGGCCAGGAAGCGGTGCGGGGTGACCGCGCCGGTGTTGTCGAAGCAGATGACGTCGACGTCGGCGTTGGTGGTGTACGTCCATTGCTGGGTGAGGTGGCAGTAGTTGCTGCCGGCGCCCTGCGCCACCACCTGGGCGTGCGTCTCCTTGAGGCCGACCTGCGGGAAGGTCGCCAGGTAGCGGCCGGCGGGCGCCAGCGGCGCCACGGTGTTCGCGCCGACGCCGAGCACCGAGTTGTCGTTGGTCGGCCCGCCGACGGCGGTACCCAGGTAGCCGAAGTACGACGGCGGGCCGAGGGAGCCGATCACCGGCCGGCGACGGTGGTACGAGAGGACGAAGTCGGTGTTGACGAACGCGCCGGCCTGGTCGTAGCAGAAGACGTAGACCTGCACGTCGCTGCCGACCGCGCTCCAGGAGTAGACCTTGCACCGGCGCGGACCGGCGTTCGGCTGCACGGCGGTGACCTGCGGGTTGCCGGCGAGCACTCCGGCCAGCCCCACCCCGGGCAGTCGCACCAGGTACTGCCCGACGCCCAGCGGTCCGACAGCGTTCGCGACGCCGGTGGAGTTGTACGACTGCGTCATCAGGCCGCTGCTCCACTGCACGTACGCGTGGGAGGTGCCGGCCGGTAGCACGCCCGAGCTGGTTGTCCAGAGCACCGTGAACGGAGTGTCCTCGCGCGTGCCACCGGGACGGTGGCACTGCACGTCGACGATCTCGTCAGCGCCGGACTGGAACCAGCGGACCACCTCGCAGTAGTGACCGGTCCGGTTCACCGGGGTCACGTGGGGAACGCCCCGTGAACTGGCACCTATCTGCGGGAAGCGGACCTGGAACCGGCCGGGAGCGAGTTTGACGCCGTCGGCCCAGGCGGCCGGGAACGCGGTTTTCCAGCTGCCCCACTGCCGGCTGGTGTCCAGCACCGTCCAGACCGGCACGGTGGGGTCCTTGACGTACGCGAAGCCCCAGCGGTCGGCGGTGGCCGCCGCGGCCGGTGCCGCCGGCGCGAGTGCGCTGGCGGCCAGGACGGCGGCCAGTGCCGCGGTGGCAAACGATCGGAGACGCATCTGTTCCTCCAGTCGACGGGAACATGTCGGAGAGGAGCGTGCACGTAGTGACTCCATGGTCACAGTCGGCTACCTCGCGCTCTGGTGTCGGCTGTCCGCCACTGGGCGCCCCATGGCCGACCGGCAGGTGTGTCAGCCGGTGGCATTCTTCTGGTCCTGACTCGACGACCTGTCCGGCGTGGTACCAATACCCAGATAGGCCAAGCGGCAGAAGTGGGCGGCCCATGTCGACAAGGGCAGCAGCGCTGCTTCGAAAGCCGGGGCAACCGCAGCGACCGAGCCTTCTGGAGCTCTTCTTCGACCTGGTCTTCGTCTTCGCTCTCAACCGGGTGTCGCAGCGGCTGGTCGAGGAGCTCACCGAGCGGCGGATCGTCCTCGTCGAGGCCGGCGAGACCCTGCTGTTGCTGCTGGCCTTCCTGGTGCTGTGGTTCGTCACGGCGTGGGTCACCGACCTCTACGACCCACAGAAACCGCAGGTCCAGCTCCTGGTCTACACGGCGATGCTCGGCGCGCTGGTGATGGCGGTGGCGGTGCCGAACGCGTTCGCCGACAGAAGTCTGGCCTTCGCTGGCGCGTACGTGGCCGTCCATATCGCTCGTGGGCTGATCATCGTGCCGATGCTGCGCGGCCATGACGCGCAGCGCCGAGCGGCCGGGGTGTTCTTCTGGTTCGCGTTGTCGGCCGTGCCCTGGCTCGTCGGCGCGATAGCCACGGATCAGGCCCGAGTGCTGTTGTGGACGCTGGCGATCGGCATCGACTGCATGGCACTGCTGCTGTTCTATCCCACGCCGTGGTCCTGCCCCACCCCACGGCAGTGGCCCGTCATGGCCGAGTACCTGTCCGAGCGCTACCGACAATTCTTCATCATCGCCCTCGGCGAGCTGATTCTGACGACCGGCTCGGCCTACAGCGACACGTCCTCCGGGCAGGGCGGGGCAGCCGCAGCCTTCGCGGTCTCCTTCATCACGACGGTGCTGCTGTTCCGCGTCTACCTCTTCCGGGCGGGCCAGCTGTTGCCCGAGGCGATCAGAGCCTCCGCCGACCCCTCGCACCTCGTCCGGGACGCCTTCCTCGCGCACGTCCTCATGGTGGTCGGCATCGTTGCCGTCGCAGTCGGATACGAAATCGTGATCGAACACCCGTTCGGGCACACCGAAGCGGCATGGATTCTCATTGTCCTGGGCGGACCGATGCTGTTCCTGATCGGGCGGGCCCTGGTGGAACATGCAGTCTTCGACCGGGTGTCACGCTCTCGGATCATCGGCGCCGCGGTGATCGCCGGCGCCGCGCCGTTCATGATCCGGCTGCCGCCGCTGGCTGTGGCCGTCACCGCCGTCGTCGTCCTCGCCGGCATCGCCGCCTCCGACGCCATCCACGCCAGTGGCAAGCCGCCTGAACGGCCGCACCCGCCCCACCCCAGGCAGTGAGCGGTTCGGGCTAGCCGTCACGGTTCAGGCGGGGCGGGTGACGATGGTCAGCGTCCTGCGGACGAATTCCAGTGCTTCGTCGCGGAGCGCCGGGGTTTCGGCCGAGACGATGAGGTAGCCGGCGCGTTCCGCGCTCCAGGTGGCCGCCGGCACGACGTCGCCGGGATTCTTCCACCAGCCGCACGCGACGAAGGCCGGGTGTGCCTCGATCTCGGCCATGCCCCGCATCTCGACCAGGATGCCGGGTGGCGCGATGGGGAGATAGCTCGCCGCGTACGCGACGGGGCCCGACGGTGGTTCGGGCAGGGGCATCGCCATGGCGAGCCGGACGACCATCTCGAACCAGTCCAGGCCGTAGGTGAGGCTGAGCAGATCCATGAGGTAGTCGCCGGGGGTCCGGACGGCGATCTCCATCAGGGTCGGCCCGTCGGCGGCGAGCCGGAACTCGAGGTGCACGATGCCCGTACGCATGCCGAGGGCGCTCACCACCGCGGTGCAGAACTCCGTCACCTCGGCGGCGGCCTCGTGGTCGAGCTGGACGCCGGTGCGATGCGCTATCTCGACGAAGTGGGGCGGCTCGGCGGTCTCCTTGGCGGTGAGGTTGGCCAGCCACACCTTCCCCTCGCTGATCAGCGCCTCCCAGCTGTATTCCGGGCCGTCCACAGCCGTCTCCACCAGGAGCGGACCCTCGTCGTTCCGGCGTGCCACAGCGTCCTGGAAGGCGTCCAGGCTGTCGACCAGTTCCACTCCCTCGCTTCCCGCGGCGGACAGTGGCTTCACGACGACCGGCAGGCGGGCGGTGGCCCAGTCGCGCGCCGATTCCAGGTCGCCGGTCATCAGATACTCCGGTTGGCGGATGCCCGCCGCGGCGAACAGCCCCCGTTGCAGAGCCTTGTTGCGGGAGACGGTCGCGGCGTGCAGGGACGGGCCGGGAACGCCGAGCCGGTCCTGCAGCAGGGCCGCGCCGAGCACGTTGTTCTCGGTGAACGCCACCACTCCCGCCGGCCGGCGGTCTGCCGCGGCCGCCCAGGCCCCTTCGGCCCACTGCTCGTCGTGGTTACCGGGGGCAACCCGGATGTGGTCGACGAGCCCGCCCGTGTCGGCGGCTCGGGCCGCGCCTTCCACGGCTGCCACCCGCAGACCCAGCCGTCGCGCGGCGGCGAGGTACGGCCTGCCCATGAAACCGACCCCGACCAGCAGCAGCTCAGACATGGTTGTCCGCCTTGCCGGCGGCCGTGACCTTGACCGAGGCGAAGATGTCCCGCAGGAACTGTTCGAGCACCGCCGTGGGTGCCGGGCCGACGATACCGGCGACGGGTACGTCGTACTCGGCGTAGCTCAGCGCCTGACTGACCGGCTCGTCCTCGGTGCGCTGCACCCAGCGCCAGGTCAGCGGGCTGCGCCGGAACTCGTCCGCGCCGTCGACGGTGCAGAACCTCGCGCCCAGGGTGTGACCGGGGACGATGAACCAGCCGTACCGGGCGTCCGGGCCGGAGTCGTGCGCCTCGGGGGCGGAGGCGCCGGGCGTCGAGAGGGCCCGCAGTTGCACCGACGGCATGTGCACGCCGGTCGCCAGCTCGAAGGTGTCGGCCACGCCGGCCCCGCCGAACCTGCTGGCCACCTCGAGGAAGACCAGGCCGTCGGGCGTCTCGATGCCTTCGAGGTGGAACAGGCTCGTGGTGATGCCGACGGCCTGTAGGCAGGCGGTGGTCCACTCCACGACGGCCGGCGGGGTGTCCGTCTGCACCGAACCGAGCGGGTTGCCCTCGGCGTACCCGAGGCAGGTGCCGACGTACCGGCTGGCCTGCAGCGTGACCGGGGTGCCGTCGACGGCCAACCCGTCGACGTGGATGATCGGGCCGCTGACGAATTCCTCGATCTCGAAGCCGCTCGGGTCCGCGTCGGAGGGCAGGCCGTCACGGCGTACCGTTTCGAGGGCGGATGCGGCGGTGTCGAATACGCGTACGCCCTGGCTGGAGGCGCCGTCGAGCGGCTTGAGCACCGTCTGGCCCGACCACCCGATGTCGGCTCCGGCGAGGGCCGAGGCCAGCGGGAGATAGCGCGGCACACGCAGACCCGCCCGGGCGGCGGCGGCCTTCATCATGACCTTGTCCCGGACGGGAAGCACGTCGGCCTCGCGTGGGCCGGGCACGTCGAGGGCCTCCCGGATGCGCGCCGCGGCGATCAGGTCGAACTCGGACTGGGCGATGACCAGGTCGGGCTTCGGGTGGCCGGCGAGCGCCGCCACCACCTCGGTCTCCGTGGCGCCCGTTCCGGGCCGCTCGATCCGTGTGCCGGGCAGCCGTGCGGGCAGTGTCGCCATGCGCTCGGCCGTACCGATGAAGGTCACCTCGTGGGCTTCGAAGTCGAGGCCATCCGCGTAGCGGATGATGTCATCGGTGATTCGGTGCAGGATCAGGATGCGCATGCGGATACCTCAGTTGAAGGACCAGTGGGAGCAACAGAACGGCGACGAGAACGGACCCGAGCACCGCGCCGAGCAGTACGGCCTGCGGGCCGTGCGCGGTGGCGAAGACGGCGACGACGAAGCCCGAGACCGGCAGGGAGACCTGGTTCAGCAGGACGATGAGGCCGATCGTCTTGCCGAGGTGTTCGCGGGGGATGCGGCGGATCCGTTCGGCGCGGATGAAGACGTTCAGGATGCCGACGGTGCCGATCAGCAACGTGTAGCCGATGGCGAACTGCGTGAACGTGTTCGCCTGGCTGATCGTGAGCCCACCCAGGCAGATGATCACGAAGGTGCCCAGGATGGCGACCAGTGGGGTGATCCGCCGGGACAGTCGCGGGATGATGAAGAAGATCAGCAGGGAGAGCACGCCCTCGGCGAAGGACAGCACCCCGAAGTAGCGGTCGGGCTTGCCGAAGGTGCCGGTGGTGATGGCGGCGCTGGTCGCCATGCCGACGCCGACCATGAGGTTCACCATCATCGTCAGCCCGACGAGGCCCACGATCGCGGGGAGCTTGAACAGCGTGCGCGCACCCTCGGCCACTGAGGCCAGCACACCGCGCACCGTCGTGGGCTCGGTGTTGGTGACCGCACTGCGCAGGCTGCCGCGCAGGGTCAGGACGTTGATCGTGGTGAGCGCGAAGAGCACCCCGGTCACCAGCAGGAGATCGGTCGTTCCCAGCAGTGTGGCCAGCAGGACCGCGATGGCCGGCCCGAGCACTGTGCTCGCCTGCTCGGTGCCCTGGATGACGGACTGGGCGCGCACCATGTGCTCGGGGGGCACGAACCGGGGGAGAGTGGTCTCCATCGCGATGTACGCCTGGGCGCTGGCCAGGGACATGGACGCGGCGAGAATGCTGAGCGTCACCACCGTCGCGCCCGGCCAGGCCAGCACGGCGGCGAAGGCCCCCACGGCGAGCAGTGCCCGGACGCTGTCGGCGATCAGATAGAGCCGGTAGCCGTCGACCCGGTCGGCGAGCACCCCGGCAACGGGGACGAAGATGACCCTCGGCAGCCACTCGACCAGGAAGACGAGCCCGCTCGCGGCGACACTGCCGGTGGTCTTGAAGACCAGCAGCGGAATGGCGAACAACAGAAACTGGTCGGCCAGCGCGGCGACCCCCCGGCCCCCGACGAAGCGCACGATCTGGTGGGGCCGGATGTCAGTTGTCGGGGACTCCCTGGCGGGGGCACGCAATGGTCCATTCACGCAGAGCTCCCCCGTCTGTCCATCGAGGAGCGTAACAGCGGCCGATCAGCAGCGACAACCCCGTCCAATCGGTGTGCGGTGAGCAGACCGTGGCCGGTGGCCGGGTTCGGGCTCTGCGCACCGCACTCGTCCCCGGTGATGGAACGACCCCGGATGACCGGAACACAGTGGACGGCCAACGACTCGGCGGTGCACGGCAGACCCTGCTGAATCGCCAGTGCCACCACGCCGGCGGCGTACGCCGTGGCACCTGACGTGCCGCTCGACACCAGCCAGCCGTCATCCGCACCCGTGCCGTCGTACTTGCTGTTGCGGCGGTCGAACAGGCAACCGGGTTGGGTGGGGAAGAGGATGTAGTTGCCGTTGGGCAACATGCCGCACGGGCCGGACACGTCCGGCACGGCCCGTCCGGGAAAGACCGCCGACCGGTAGCTGGAGGCGAGATCGGCGGCCCGCAGCTCGCCGTCCGGGCCGACGTGCACGCCCCCGACGGTGATCGCACCAGGGGTGGCGACGGACTGGAACATCGCTGTCGGCCGGTCGGTCGAGCCGTTACCGGCGGCGAACAGCACTGTGCAGCCCCGCCGGATCGCGTTGGCCACCTCGAGATGCAGATGGGGTTCCGCGCGCAACGTCCCCCAGCTGCAGGAGATGACGTCAGGTTCGAGCTGCACCGCCCGCTGGAACGCGGCGACCGGAAACGAGAAGCCCTCGGTGGCCATCTTGACCATGGTGAGCGACACGTCGGGCGCCACCGCCAGCAGCAGGGCCGACATCGCGGTGCCGTGACCGCGTTCGTCGACCGCGGGATCGAGCTGCGCCAGTGCGGGGACGACCGAGGTCCGGTAGCCGTGCTGGCGGTGATGCGGGTGGTCGTAGAGGCCGGTGTCGACCATGACGACGCGGACGCCGTCGCCGCGGACACCGGCGGCGTGCAGCGCTTCGGCTCCGGCCACCCGCACCGCGTCGCCGGGAAGGCGGAGGTGGTGCCCGGTCCCGTGCACCACCGGCGGCGACGCGGTGGCGGTCAGCTCGAATCCGGAACGTGGCACCGAGACCGCACTGATGAGGTCGGTGCACACCCGGGAACGCAGTGGACCCCGCGCCACGAGTTCGTAGCGGGGGGAGTCGCGGATGTACTTGTTGCGGACCACGCCGACGGCGCTGCCGAAGACGTCCCCGAGCAGGCTCTGCTCGCCGCTGACGGTCAGGCCCACGTCGGTTCGGGCCTCGATCGCGAGGCCTTCCCGGAGCAGCGCCTCGGCGACCCGGTCGACGGTGGCCGGCGTGGGGAGGAACTCCTCGACACCGTGGCGCAGCAGCTCGGCGGGGTCGGTGAGGCTGCGCCCGCTCGCCGCCCGTGGGACAACTGTCAGCACACCCCGCCCGGTGAACGCGGCTATCTCGTCATCGATCATCGGAGGTCACCAGGTCGCGCAGGCGGGAGCGGTCGAGTTTGCCGGTCGGTGTCAGGCCGACGTCGCCCTCGTCGATCATGACGATCTTGGCCGGGACCATGTACGGCGGCAACACCCGCGCCAGCTCGGCCCTCAGGTCGGTTTCGGCGCCGGTCCGGTCGGCGGCCAGGACGAAGAGCGTGATGGCCCGGCCGGCGACCCGGTGCTGGGTCACCACCGAGCAGCAGTCGACCACCCAGTCCACGGCCAGCGCCGCGGCTTCGACCTCGGAGGTGTGCACGAGGTTTCCGGCGATCTTCACGGCGTCGTCGCGTCGGCCGACGAAGACGAGCTGACCGGCGCCGGTGCGCCGAACGAAGTCGCCCGACCGGTAGTACCGGATCTCGGGGGAGCCGCGTGTGATCAGCACCTGCTCGGTCCTCGCCCGCTCCTCGCAGTAACCCAGCATGACCTGCGGGCCGCCGATGAGCAGCTCACCCGTGTCGCCGTCGGGCACCGGTCGCAGGTCGTCGTCGACGATCAGGACGTCGACGGCGGGCAGCGGGGTCCCGATCGGCAGGTACTCGTCATCGTGGCCGGCGATGTCGTCGGTCACGTACAGGGTGGCGCTGTGCGTGGTCTCGGTCGGGCCGTAGCCGTGCACATAGGTCAGACCCGGAAGCTTCTTGTCCATCGCCCGCAGCAGCGAGGTCGGGCACGACTCGCCGCCGAACCACAGGCGGCGCAGGGAGCTCAGGTCGCGGCGGTCGATGTCGCTGAACCGCCCGAGCAGCATCCGGATGACCGAGGGCACCAGCAGCACGTCGGTGATGCCCCACTGCTCGCACGCCTGCGTGACCTGGCCGGCCATCGACAGCCGGGGCAGCAGGTGCACGCTGCCGCCGACCAGGAAGGTGGAGTACAGGTCGACAACGGACGCGTCGAAGAACAGCGGCGCCACGTTCAGGTATCGCATCCGTTCCGGAAAACCGACCACCTGCTGTACGCCCTCCAGCAGCGCGCACACACTGCGGTGGCTGATCATGACGCCCTTCGGACCGCCGGTCGATCCCGAGGTGAAGATGACGTACGCCTGGTCGTCCGGCGTCCTGTCCCCGTACGCCGACGGCCGGTAGTCGGCCTCAGCCGACACGTCCCAGGAGTCACCGGCGACCACCAGAGTGCCGGCCGCCGCCTCGGCGAGCAGCCCGAGATACCGCGGATGCGCCACCGTCACCGTCGGGCGGCACCTGGCGAACTGCACCGCGGTCCGGGCCGGCGGCAACGACTCGTCGACGGGGACGTACCGCGCACCGAGTCGAAGCGCCGCCACCATGCAGACCACCGAGTCGATGGACTTGTCCATCACCATCGCGACGGTGCCGTGCCGCCCGACGAGGGGAGCCAGCAGGTCGGTCAGGGCCTGGACCCGCCGAGCCAGCGTCCGGTAGGACACCTGGACGCTGGTGGCCAGATCGACCACCGCCACGGCGTCGTCGTCGTGGCGGCGGTCGATGACCTCGTCGACGAAGCGGAGCGGGCCACCGGTCACCTGTCGACCATCTCGAGTTGCCGGCACACCGCCTCCAGCAGTTCCGGGAAGGTGTCCAGCTTCTGGTCGTACGACCCGAAGTGGCCCATCCCCTCCATCACCGTCAGCCGGCTGCCGGTCAGTCGGTGCAGCTCCCGGGCCACGTCGAGGGGGACCCACGGATCGTCCGTCGAGTGGAACTGGACGATGAAGCGTTGGTTCCGCTTGATCGCCGCCCAGTCCCACGGCTGGTCGAAGAATCCGCTGCGCCGTTCGAGTTCGAAGCCGCAGTCGGTGTGGTGCCCGGCCACCACGAAGGTGCCCAGCAGCGGCGCCGACTCCGCGTACCGCAGTGCGGTCAGTGCTCCCGACGAATGCCCGACGATGACCGTCTGGTCGTCCGGACGGATGACGTCGGTCAGGTAGGGCAGCCAGTACCGCATCCGACCCTTGATCGGATCGGGGAAGGTCTGGGCCACCACGTTGTGGCCCCGAGCCTCAAGCTCCCGTTTGAGGTACGGGAACCAGATGCCGTCGATGGTTGCTCCGGCGTTGCCGTGCACCAGGACGACCCGTACCCCATCAGACATAGGAGTCGTCGTTGAGCTGGTCCTCGAGCATGGTCGCGAGCGAGCCGAGGGTGGCGAAGTGCTCCACCGTCAGCAGCTCCGGTTCGAGTTCGATGTCGTAGTACGACTCGAAGGCCAGCGTCAGCTCGATCATCTGGGTGGAGTTCAACGAGAGCCCGCCGTTGAACAGGGGCGTGTTCGAGGTCAACTCGACGTCGTGGTTCGGGAAGACCTCGGCTGCGATCTTGCGCAGGTCGTCCTCGATGTCGGCGCGGGTCTTCCGGTCGGTGCTCGTCACGTCAGCCCGCCTTCGGCGCGGTGCTGGAGTCGGCTGGACGGGTCGCCAGCTTGGACTGCAGGAAGACCGGTGTGCGGGGGATGTTCATCTCGTCCTGGTGGAACGGGTTGCGCTTGTTCTTCAGGGAGAGGTACATGGTGCGCCGGGCCCGCGCCTTCTCCTCGTCGGAGTAGAACAGGAAGGCGATGTTGCCGGCGTTCTCCCGGCCGACCTCGGTGAGGGTGATGTCCTCGTCGGTCTCGATCGCGTACCCGCTCTCGACCATCCAGTTGATCTCCCGGCGGTACTTCTCCAGGTTGGCGACGTCCGCCTTGCGTACGGTGCCGAAGACCGGGAAGAACACCATCACCCGGTTCTCGACCTCGTCCTCACTGCAGATCCGGCCCTGCTCGATCGGGATGATGCCGTCCTCGACGTCCTTGATCCAGCGGTCCACGTTGGTGTGGTTGCGGTAGCTCCGCTCACCCATGTAGTTCTCGGCGGCCGGGCCGATGCCCAGTGTGTAACTCGCCCGGTAGCCGTTGCCGCCGCAGGCGTGGTCCAGCCCGATCGGGCCGGTCTCGTCGAGGTGGGTGAAGAAGTTGATCAGGAGCTGCTTGTCGTACCCGTAGTCGGCCAGGCTCTCCTTGATCTGGCGGTACTGGACCCGCTCGATGCTGCCGGACGGCAGCACGTCGCTCACCTTGCCGGCCCGGATCTGCTTGTCGAGCCGGGTGCCCTCCCACTGGTTGAACCGGTACGTCTGCACGAAGCTGGGGCGCAGCTCGGCGCAGATGCCGTGAATGTCGGAGGCGAGGATCTCGTCGGTCTGACCGGCGAGGTTGTACATCAGGTCCAGCGCGAAGGTCCTGATCCCGGCTTTGCGGATGTTCTCCGCCGTCTGGTAGACCTGCTCGACGGTGGCCTTGATGGTCAGCTTGCGCCGGATCTCCTCGTTGAGCGTCTGCACGCCGAACGAGATGCGGGTGATCCCCAGGGACTTGAGCATCTCGATGTAGCCGTCCGTGGACAGGCCGAGCGGGCTGCCCTCCAACGAGATCCCGTCGACCTCGCTCAGGTCGAACTCGCGGTGCACGGCCTGGATGATGGTCGCCATCGACTCCTGGTCGAGCGCCGACGGCGTGCCCCCGCCGAACTGCACGTACTTGATCTTCGTGCCCTGGAAGTACGCCGAGCGGGCGTTGCGCTCGATCTCCTTCACCATGGCCTTGACGAACCGCACCCGCTGCTCGCCCTGGTACTTCGCCGAGGACTCCTTGAAGCAGGCGCAGAAGTTGCAGAACGCCTCGCAGAAGGGGATGTGGAAGTACAGCAGGATGTTCGTCTGCTGCGGGTGCGTCTGACGGTCGAGGAAGGAGAAGTACTCCGCCTTCTCCTGCTCGGTCCGCAGGGCGTCCTGGAAGCCGCAGATCTTCGGGTAGAACCAGGTGACGTTGGTCCGCTTCTCCGGGCTCTCGAAGTCGTCCTTGAGGTAGAAGTTCGAATCGAGACCGAGCATGAACGAGTTCTCGATGGTAGTCATGTCTGTCGATCCCATCCCTTATGAGGCGGACTTCTTGCTGACGGAATTGGCGTCGCTCTGGTAGATCACCGGGTACTGCTGGCTCATCTCACCGTTGATCAGGATCCACTCGAACTTGTCCTCGGGCAGCTCGACATCGGCCCAGATGGCTTCCGGCGGACATTCGGCAACGCAGGCGTTGCAGTCGATGCACTCCTCCGGATTGATGTAGAGCATCTCCGGGCCTTCGTGGAAGCAGTTGACCGGGCAGACGTCCACGCAGTCGGTGTACTTGCACCCGATGCACGCATCGGTGACGACGTAGGCCATGATCAGATCTCCTGACGGGTTGCGCTGCCGTGGTCAGGCGTGGACAGTCGAAACTTCGGTGAGCCGGCGCATCCAGCCGAACCGGTCGATCACCTCGCCGCGGTGCAGGCCCCCGAGCACCTCTCGGAGGTGCGACGCCACGGCCACGCTGCCGGGCAGTCGGTATTCCTCCCCGCGATAGCCGAGGCCGTTGATGGACACGACGCCCTCGACCGTGCCGGTGCCGAAGCACTCGGTGATCCGGCCGTCGCTGATGCCCTGCAACACCTCCGCCAACGGAACCGGCCGTTCGACGACAACGGCCCCGGCGTCACGGGACAGCTTGATGATCGAGTCGCGGATGATCCCCGGCCGTACGGTGCCGTCCAGCGACGGCGTGGTCAGGACGCCGTCGATGACGAAGAACGCGTTCATCGCGCCGACCTGTTGGACAGTGCGCTCCGGATCGCCGCCCACCCACAGCACGTGGTGATAGTCGTAGTTGGCGGCGATCTCCCGCGGGACCAGCCCCGGCCCGTAGTTACCGACGGCGTTGATGTCCCCCGTGCCGCCCGGCCACGCCCGCACGTAGTCGTCCACGACCATCGCCCGCACCGGCACGTCGCTGGGAGCCGGCCGGGTCAGCGGGCTCGCCACGATCGTGAACAGGCACTCCTCGGCCGGGGCGACCTCGAGTGACGAGCCGTTGCCGGCCAGGACGGAGTGCAGCAGCAGCGCCGACCCGGGCTGCGCCGGGATCCACGCCTCGTCCAGGTCCACGAGTCGGCGGATCGCGAGCCAGACGCGGTCGAAGTCGAGTTGCGGGAGCGCCATCCGCCGGGCCCCGTTGTTGAGCCGCTTGATGTGGCTGTCCGGGCGGTACACCGACACGGACCCGTCGGTCATCCGGTAGGCCGCGAGGTCGTCGAAGACCGCCTGTCCGTGGTTCAGGGCCGAGGACGTGGGCCGTACGGACGGCAGCGCGTCCCGGTCGGCGATGACCATGCCCTGCCAGGACCGCCGCTTGCTCCACCGCATCGAGTACGCGTGATCGGTCAGAACGCCGCCCGGGCGCGTCGGCGCGTCGGCCGCCGGCTTCGAACGGGGTGCGGTCGTCGCCTCGACGATCAGATCGTTGTCCTTGCTCACGATCAGCTGCCTTCCTTGTCGGATATATCGACCCGCACGTCGCGGAGCACGGCGCCGACCAGGTCCTCGACCCGGCCGGGATCGCCGACGAAATAGACCTGCGCGACCCGGTTGTGGAAGATGTCGTCGGGGTCGAGCGCGGCGCCGCGCTCGGCCTCGAAGACGATCCGGTCGAACTCGTCGGCATCGAGAAACGCCTCGATGCCGGACACACTGCCGGCGAAGGCGCCCGGCCGATCGGTGGTGACGAAGGCGACCCCGGCGCTCGCCGACGAGACCGGCTCGTCCAGGTAACGGCCGCCCCGCGCCGCCTCAGCCGTCGCCAGGTAGAGATCCACCCCAGGGCCCGCCATGATCAGTTCGGGGATGCAGTCGCCGGCCAACCGTGCACCCACCTCGATCAGCACCGGACGGCCGTCCGCGGCGATGCGGGTCTCGATGTGGAACGGCCCGACGGTGATGTCGAAGGCGGCGACCACCTGCGCGGCGAACTCGTGCAGCAGCTGTCCGTGCGGTGAACTCCGTGGCGGCGTGGCGACGTGGCCCATCTCGAAGAACTGCGGCAGCGCGCTGACGAGTTTCGTGGTGATGCTGACGAGATGCAGCCCGGCCGCGTCCACCCAGCCCTCCAGAGAGAACTCGGGGCCCTCGACGTACTCCTCGACCAGGGCGACCCGCCGCGGATCGTGGTGGAACTTGACCTCGCCGTACCGGTGGATCTCCGCGCACGCGCGCTGGTATTCGTCCGCGTCCCGGACGAGGCGCACCATCAGGCTGCCGCCCCAGTCGGCCGGCTTGACGACCGCCGGGAACGCGAAGGGACATTCGCCCACATCGTCGGCCGGGACCGTGATCGATGCCGGGACGGCGATGCCGTGCTTGACGCAGCGCTCCCGCATCACGTCCTTCTGCCGGACGGCCTCGGCCGTATCCTGGCTCAGCGCCGGCAGCCCGAGGGCGCGGGCCAGCTCGGCCGCCGGGCCGACGGTGTACTCGAAGCCCGCGATGACGCCGGTCGGCGTCACCCCCAGCCGGTCGACGAGCGCCAGCAGAGCGGGGACGCCGTGGTCCGGATGCCAGTCGACGACGCGCGCGCCGGAGTGGACCTCCGCCGGCAGCAGGTCGGGAAACTGCGTCGGGATCAGGCACGGGACACCGGCCGCCACCAGCCGGCTCGCCAGCTGGATCCCGGCCGAGAGCGGCTGGACGATTATCAACACGCGGCGCCGGCCTTCCCCACGTGCAGGGTGAACACCATCGGCACCGGACCGAAGTTCTCCAGCGTCCGCAGCCCCTGGGCCTGGGCCGCGCGGTCGGTGGTCACGCAGGCGTCGTAGTCGCCCGCGGCGCAGGCGGCGGCCGCCACCGAGTTGCTGCTCGCGTACGAGATCGTGCCCCGATTCGTCACCAGGCAGCTGGGGGCGGGATGGGTGACGATGGTGGTGACGGACTGCTGGCCCGGCCGCGCGGCGAGCACCATGTCGTACGTGTCCAGGATGAAGCTGTCGGCCATCGTGAGCCGATGGAGATTACCGAACACCAGGTCGTGCAGGCGCGGATAAACGGCACAGGCGAGGATCGCCTCGCTGCCGTCGAACGCCATGACGTCGAGGCCATCCTCGACCTCGGCGTGCAGGACCACCCGGCCCTGGCGCTGTCGGTCGGCGAACCAGCGGTGCGCGGCCTTCTCCAGGTTGGTGCCGGTCGGCCCGAGCGTGTGGATGGTGGTGACGTGCGGCAGTTCGGTTGAGCTGGAACCCGCTGTGGAACGGCCGTTGGCGTCAGGCATCCGCCATCTCCCTTACTGTCGGTCGGTCGAGCTGTGAACGGATGCAAGGTCTTTGCGTACGCTCCGCAGCCATCCGTGGGTGTCCGGGCGGCTGCCGTGCTGGATCTCCATGAGCGTGTGCCGCACCCGGGCGGTCACCACGCCTTCCTGCCCGTCCCCGATCGTCACGTCGTCGTCTCCGTCGGCGATCCGGCCGACCGCCACGACCACGGCGGCGGTCCCGCACGCGAACATCTCGACGAGTCGCCCGGACCGGGCGCCGGCCATGAGGGCGTCGATCGGGGTCGGCTCCTCGGTGACCGGAATGCCGAGCTCACCGGCGAGGGTGATGACGCAGTCGCGGGTCACGCCCCGCATGATCGTCCCCTGGCACGGCGGGGTGGTCAGCCGCACGCCGTGCCGCTCGTCGTCGTCGCGCCAGACGAAGAAGACGTTCATGCCGCTGAGCTCTTCGACCCAGCGGAACTCGAGGCCGTCGAGCCACAGCACCTCGTCGTAGCCGCGCGCCTGGGCTCGCTTGCGGGTCAGCAGGCTGGCGGCGTAGTTGCCGGAACACTTCGCCTCGCCCATCCCGCCGCGCACCGCGCGTACCGTGTCCGCCGAGGTCAGCACGGAGATCGGGGTGAAGGCCCGGCCGAAGCAGGGGTCGGCCGGATACGCCAGGAAGGTGCACCGGTAGCGCCGCGAGTCGCGGAGCCCGAGCTCGGCCTCGGTCGCGATCATCAACGGGCGCAGGTAGAGGCCCTGGCCCGGCTCCTCGGGAAGCCAGCCGTCGTCAACGGCGACGAGCTGAGCGCAGGCGTCCAGGAACAGGTCGGCCGGCATCTCGGCCATCGCCAGCCGACGCGCCGACCGGGCCAGCCTGCGGGCGTGGTCGGCGGGGCGGAACAACGCGGCGGAGCCGTCGGGCTGGCGGAACGCCTTCAGGCCCTCGAAGACGCTCTGTCCGTAGTGCAGCACGAGGGTGCCGGGATCCATGGTCATCGGGGCGTACGGCTCAACGGAGAGGTCGGACCAGCCGCGCTCGGCCGACCAGTCGACGACCGCGGTGTTGTCGGTGTGGAACCGGCAGAACCCGGGATCGCGAAGGGCGGCGGCACGGTCGGTGATGGTCGGGATCCCGTCAGACATGGACCTCACTGCCCCAGAGGCTCAGGGATGCCCGGGGGCCGCCGTACCTGTCCGCCTTGTTCTCCGGTTCCAGTAGCAATCTCTCGTACAGGAAATCGGTGACCTTCTCGCGATAGGACTCGTCGTCGGTGATCGCCTCGAATTCCTCGATCGTCCGGACGAGTTCCTTGGCCGACGCGACGATTTCCGCCTTGCCGGCCAGACTGCGCCGGCCGTCGTCGCCGATGGTGAACAGGCCGTGCTCGGCAAGCCAGGTGCCGAGGGCGAAGCCGGTCCCGGAGTCGAAGTTGCGCAACGGGCGTGGCTCGGCCGGGTAGCGGAAGAGCCTTTCCAGGATGATGTACTCGAAAATGATGTCGCCGTAGGGCACCGACTCCTCGTGGCAGGCGATCGCCGACTTCAGATCGACCTTGAGCTCCTCGGCGAGACCGGGGCGCCATTTCGTCTTCAACGCCAGGTGCTGATCCAGCGGACGGGGCCCGGTGTGGTGGTAGTAGTCGTGCAGGTAGCCCCAGACGCAGCGCGCCTGATAGACGTCCTCCGGGTCGACGTCGGCGGACGCCAGCACCTTCGTGTCGGCGAACGGGGAACCGACACCACAGAGCCGCGCCACGATTTCCAGCGTGCGGGCGTAGATGGTGGTGTGCCGGTTGAAGAAGAACCAGGCGAACGACTGATCCACTGTGGGACTGGCCGTCGGAATGTTCTCCGGGAAGAAGACGACGCAGTTTCCGTCGCGCAATCCTGGGGAGGCGGAAAGGAGTCGGGTCGATTGGAAAACCGCTTTGTCGTGCGGATAGCGCGACTGAAGTTCGGCGGTGCAGTCCGGGTCCTGGCGGACGACCGTGAACGCCTCGAGGAAGGCGCCGCGGGAGCCGTCGCCGTTGGGCAGGGTGACCGGTCCGACGAAGGCGGCGGCTTCTCCGTCCTCCGGCGCGGGAACGGTGTCACGGGTCGCGTCGAAGGCCGGCTTCGCCAGGAAGCCGGAGTCTGACCAGGCACGCAAGTCGTGGACCGTCGCCTCGATCTGACGCGTCGGCATCAGCGGAGCGAGCTGCTCGATGTCACGGCAGAGCTGGTCGAGGTGCGCGAGGGCCTGATCGCCGTCGCCACGGATCTGGGCCGCGCGGATCAGGCCGGCGGCCGGCACTATGCGACGCTCGAATTCCAGGAGCTGAGAGAGCGTGCGTGGTTCCACAATATCCCCTCGGCAGCAGCATCGACGCCGTTACGGCGTCCCACCCCGTGATGCACCTCGAAGTATGCACGAAAGTTCCCCATCCCCCGAGGAACCGCTTGATCGAAATCCTCTGGGGCTGATCCGGGTCCGTCAAACGACTCTCGCTATCTGGGATATCGACAGGAGTGACTAGAGGTATTGCCGGTCTTGACTGCCCCTTGTTTTGCCCGATTGCGAGGTAAATATCGGCTGATGGCCAGTGTCGAACCTCCACACTGAATGGCTAAAGTCAACAATGTGGCATCGACGGTCAATCAAATCATATGAGCGCAATGTCCAACTTGGACGAATAGATTAGGAAGCGTTCAGGCCGGTTGGCCCACGCCCGCGACGAAGGCGTGCGCCAGATGTCGGGTGTGCGTCAGGGTGATCAGCCAGGAATGGACACCGGCCGCCTCGGCGAGCGCCGCCGCGCGCCCGGCCAGGGCCAGTTCCGGCTGCCCGGAGTGCCGGCGCACCACCTCGATCTCCCGCAGGGCCGCCCCGCTCAGGCCGGTGCCGAGAGCCTTCAACACCGCCTCCTTGGCGGCGAAACGGACGGCGAAGCGTTCCGCCGGGTCGCGTTCGAGCAGGCAGTACGCGCGCTCACCCGCGGTGAAGTGCCGCTGCGCGAAGCGCGGCTGCCGGGCCAGCAACGCCCGGATGTCGTCGACGTCGACGAGGTCGGTGCCCGCACACACGACCACCCGGCCCACCACCTGGCGGGCGGCGCTGTCGGCGGCCGCGACGATCCGCTCGTCACCCCGGCTCACCGGCGCACCGTCCCTCCCGAGTCGCCGCAGTCTGCCTATGACCGGCGACAATACGGTCGGTATTCTGCACCTGTCATCCGACAAACTTCCCCTGCGTGTTCGTTCTCGGTGACTGAGCGCCCAGGGATGCGGCCATTGAGAGGACCCGGCCATGAGCCTGCCGTTCCCGTTGCAGCAGAATCCGAACCCGGCCAGCGCGCAGCGGCGAGCCGAGATCATGGCGAATCCGGGGTTCGGCACCTACTTCACCGACCACATGGCACGGGCGGTGTGGAGGCCGGACGGCGGCTGGCAGGATTCCGAGATCGTCCCTTTCGGCCCGATCCTCATGCACCCGGCCGCGGCGGTGCTGCACTACGCGCAGGAGATCTTTGAGGGGATGAAGGCGTACCGGCACGCCGACGGCTCGATCTGGTCGTTCCGGCCGCAGGCCAACGGCGAGCGCTTCGCCCGGTCCGCCCGACGGCTGGCACTGCCCGAACTGCCGGTGCCGGACTTCATGGCCTCGGTCGAGGGGCTGGTCCGGGCCGACCAGGTGTGGGTGCCGGACGAGGACGAGTACAGCGTCTACCTGCGACCGTTCATGTTCGCGTCCGAGCCGTTCCTGGGGGTTCGCCCGGCGAAGGAGATCACCTACATGGTGATCGCCTGCCCGGTCGGCGCGTACTTCTCCGGTGGTGTCAAGCCGGTCTCCATCTGGCTCTCCACCGAATACACCCGGGCGGCGCGCGGCGGCACGGGTGAGGCGAAGTGCGGCGGCAACTACGCCTCCAGCCTGGCGCCGATGGTCGAGGCCGCCGAGCACGGCTGTGAGCAGGTCTGTTTCCTGGACGCCGCCGAGGGCCGCTACGTGGAGGAGTTGGGCGGCATGAACCTCTACTTCATCACCGCCGACGGCAAGATCATCACCCCGGAACTCGGCACCATCCTCGAGGGCGTCACCCGGGGGTCGATCCTCATCCTCGCCAAGGACCTGGGCCTGGAGGTCGAGGAGCGCCCGGTGGAGATCCGGGAATGGCAGGAGGGCGTGGCATCCGGCGCGATCACCGAGGTCTTCGCGTGTGGCACCGGCGCCGTGGTCACGCCGGTCGGGCGTCTGGTCTGGGACGGCGGCGAGGTGACGGCACCGAAGGCCGGTGCCGAGGACTCGGTGACCATGCGGCTGCGTCGGCATCTGCTCGACATCCAGTACGGCCGGGCCGCCGACCCGCACGGCTGGATGACCCGCCTGGTGTGACGAGGACCGTCCGCTCGGTCGCGTCGCTGTTCGCGGCCACGCCACGGGCGGGCGGCGTCACGGTGTGCGGTAGTGGCCGGTGAGGCGACCGAGCTTCATGGCCAGGTGCAGGCACAGGCGCTCGTTGCCGTCCTTGAGGTCGGTCCCAGCGAGCTGTTCCACCCGCTGCAGCCGGTAGTACAGCGTGGTCCGGTGCAGTCGCAGTTTCTCGGCGGTCGCGTGCGCGTTGCCCGCCAGGTCGAGGTAGGCCTCAAGGGTCTCCAGCAGCACCTGGTGGGCGTCGTCGCGCAGCAGCCGCTCCAGCCCGGGATGGACGCCCGCGACGTCCAGATGCTGGCTGTCCAGCTGGGACAGCACCCGGTAGATGCCCAGGCCGGCCCAGGAGATCACCCGGCCGAGCGCGGGCAGTTGGGTGCCGACCCGGGCCGCCTGGGCGGCCTCCTGGTAGGACGCGACGGCGCTGGACAACTCGGCGCGGGGCTGGCCGATCCCGGTCACGGTCCGGTCCACCGACGCCAGACCCCGGGTCGCGGTGCTCAGCGCCGCGTCCAGATGCGCGGCGGAAGCCTCCGGCGTGGGGCGGCCGGCGATCCGGTCGCCGCAGACCAGCAGCACCCCGTGGTCGTGCCAGACCAGGTGCAGCGTCTCCCGTACGCCGATCCACCGACGGGTGGTGACCAGGGCCTGCTCCAGGGCGATCCGGGCCACCTCGTCGGGTTGCCGCCCACCGGTCGGCACGAGCTGCGCGACGAGCGCGACGGTAGATCCGTCGGCGGCCACCACGCCCTCATCCAGCAGCGCCCGCGCCGCGTGCTCCCGCGCCTGCCGGCCCTCCACCAGGAGGGTTCGGGTGGCCTCGGTCTCCCGCTGCGAGGCGAGCTCACCGAGCAGGTTCTCCCGGTAGAGGGCCAGGGACAGGTCGGTGAAGGCGCCGGCCGCGGTGGCGATGTCGGCATCGGTCATCGAGCCGTCGGCGTCGATGAACCAGACGAACCCGAGCAGCAGGTCGTCGTGCCGGATCGGCACGCAGACCCTCGCCAGCAGGTCCAGCTCGGCGCACGCCGGGGTGCGGATCGGTGCGCGCGCCGTGAGCACGCCCTTCCCCCGGAACCAGGCGATCACCTCCGGCGTCGTCTGCCGACGCAGGATCGACATCCGGCGGACGTCGTCCATCGGGCCGTCGTGCTCGCTGTAGGCGACCACCCGTTGCCGCCGGTCCTCGATGAGGGCGGGTCGCCCCACCCGGGCGGCGACGGCGTCGACGATTCGCTGGAGCTCACCGTGCATGTATCTCCCATGGTTGCGCTGCGTGACAGGGATCGCGCGACCGTCAGTCCTTACCCTCCGGTGCGGATGGGCCATTGCGCAAGGTCCACTGTCGAAGTCGCGACATAAGGACGGACGGCACCGCGACTGTTCCGGCATCTGTCCGAAGACCGGGGATGACAGACGTTCCTAAGGTTCCGGTACGGACCGCACCGGTGCCCCGCGCACGATGCGGTACCGATGACGGGCGTTTGCCGGCGGGGAGGGGATATCCGAGTGGGAACTGGTAGGCCCTGGCGGGGCGTGCTGGTCGCCATCACCACACCGTTCCGCACCGACCTGTCGGTCGACTTCGACCAGCTCCAGGAACACGTCCGTTGGCTCGCCGCCGAGGGGTGTCACGGGGTCGCGCCGTGCGCGTCGATGGGGGAGTACCGGGCCCTCTCCGACGACGAGCGGGCCGCCGTGGTGAAGGCGACGGTGCAGGCCGCGCCACCCGGTTGCGCGGTGGTGCCCGGTGTCGGCGGTTACGGCAGCAGGCAGGCCCGCCACTGGGCGGAGCAGGCCGCCGCGGTCGGCGCCGACGGCGTGCTGGCACGGCCGCCCGACGGGCCCGCCGCCCGGCCCGCCGATGTGGTCGCCCACTACCGGGAGGTGGCGGCGGTCGGCCTGCCGGTGGTCGCCCACAACGACCCGTACGACGCCCGGCTGGACCTCACGCCGGACCTGTTGGCCACCGTCGCCGAGATCGACGGAATCGTCGCGGTCAAGGAGGTCACCGGCGACGTCCGCAGGTTGCACCGCCTGCGGGACCTCTGCCCACACGTGGACGTGCTGGTCGGGGCCGACGACGTGGTGCTCGAACTGGTGTTGTGCGGCGCCACCGGATGGATCGCCACCCTGCCCAACGCGCTGCCCCGCCAGGCCGTGCGCCTGTACGAGCTGTGCGCCGCCCGCGACCTGGCCCAAGCGCTGCCGCTCTACGCCGAGCTGCACCCGATCCTGGGCTGGGCCTCCCGGCCGGAAGCCGTACAGGCGGTCAAGCTGGCCATGGAGTGCGCCGGGCGGTTCGGCGGACGGTGCCGCCCCCCGCGCGGACCCCTGTCCGGCACCGCTGTGGACGGGGTGCGCCGCGACGTGCTGCGGGCCCTCGCGGCGACGGCCGGGCCGGCGTTCGGGGCCGGCAGTGGCTGAGCCGGCGGGCACGCCGGTCCTTCAGGTGTCGGAAGTCGCCGGCCCACCTGCCGACATCTGCACGGTGACCGGCACCGGCCCGCCCTCCTAGATTCGCTGCGCGGCCTGCTGACAGGTGTCGCGCGGTACCCCCACCGGGACGCCAGCGCCGCGTTTTCCTCCGACGAGAGGTGATTCCGTGCACCGTGCTACCCCCCATCGAACCCGGCTGAGGCGGGCCGTACTGGCCGCAGCCGTGGTGACCACCCTGGTGGCGACCGGGGCGGCGCAGGCCGCCGCGGCCCCGGCCAACCCGGCCGGCGGCACCGCGCCGTTCCAGGTCCTGGACCCGCAGGCCTGGCAGAACCCGGACACGATGACCTGGAACGACTACAAGGCTGTGCCGGGCAAGAACTGGGCCGACCCGAGCGTGTCGGGCTCGGTCCGCAACTTCAAGATCGCTCTGGTGGCGCTCGACTATCCGGATGAGACGTTCGCGGTCTCCCAGCGGGCCCGCTCGACGGTGTTCGGCAACCCGCAGTCCGTCGCGACGAACATTCCCCGGGCCGACGTGCCGAAGTTCTACCAGGACTTCCTGAACACCCCGAACACCCTGAACAAGGGCCACACCCTGCACGAGTACTGGATGCAGGACTCCAACGGCCGCTACGGCGTCGACCTCACCGGGTTCGGGCCGTACCAGATGCCGGCCAAGTCCTACCAGTACGGGCTGGACAACGGGTTCAACCCGGGTGCCTGCCCGAGCGGGGACGTGTGCGGCAAGAACATCCGCACCGACGGCCTGGGCGCCTGGCGGGCGGCCGTCGGCGAGGAGGTCGCCAACCAGTACGAGTTGGTGTTCATCCTCAGCGCCGGCCAGGACGAGTCGTCGACCTGGCAGGAGTTCGGGCAGATGATCTTCCAGAACAAGGAGGACGTGCCGGACGCCTGGGGTCCGCCGGACCCCAACCTGCCGAACTGGGCGAAGACCCGCTACGTGGACTGGACCTCGTGGAAGGCGGCGGCGACGCTGTGGCCGAACGCTGGCGGCGGCTCCTCGACGCAGGGCGAGAGCTCCGGCATGGGCGTCTACGCCCACGAGTTGTCCCACCTGCTCGGCATCGGCGACAACTACAACAACCCGTACGGCGAGCCGCTGCGCCGGGCGTACACCGGGATCTGGAGCATGATGTCGCGCGGGTCGTTCAACGGCCCGGGCGGTCCGCACACCCGCTGGCAGATCCCACCGACCAACGGTGGCTCGATGGGCTCGCTGCACACCCTGCGGGACAAGATCAAGATCGGGCTGGTCGGCGAGGAGCACGTGCTGCGGCTGTCGCGGGAGTCGCTGGCCTCCTCGGGTCTGGTGGTCGCGCAGGTCACGTCCCGGGCGGTCGACGCCGGCCCGAAGGGTCTGAGTGGGGTGAACATCGCGCTCAACAAGGACCTGTCGCCGACCTGTGCGGTCAGCACCGATCCGTTGTGCGACGGCGGCAACTTCAACAACTACACGGTCGAGGTCGTCGACCGGATGGGCGCGGACTCCTTCACCCCGGACAGCGGCGTGCTGCTGAGCAAGACGAAGAACGCCGACAGCGCCCCGTTCCAGTGGGTGGTGGACGCCAACCCGCAGGACATCGACATGATCGACTTCTACCGGCCCGACGGCACCCCACAGAAGATCACCATGGGTGACTACCGGCAGCTCTCCGACGCGCTGTTCCACGCCGGCGCGGACACCGGCAGCCAGTACGAGTACGTCGACGAGGCCAACCGGCTGCACTTCTACATCATCGATCTCAAGCGGGACTCGGCCGGCTCGCTGTCCTACACCGTGGCGGTGCGTTCCCTGGACGGCACCGGCGGGCCGAGCAGTCACGGAGTGAACCTGGGCAAGGGCGAGGTGACCAGCGGCGGCAAGCCCACCAACCGCGGCGTGACCTGCTCGTTCGAGCTGACCAACACCGGTACCTACTCGGCCGGCGGGCAGCAGCACCCGGAGAACGTCAGCGCTTACCTGAAGTCGGACGTCTACCGCCTGTCCGCGGAGGTGGCCGGCAAGGGTTGGCGGACCTGGCTGCCCAACCAGCTCGCCACCGCACAGTTCGGCAAGGCCACCACGGTCACGGTGTCGGTGGGTGCCACCGCCGCCGCCGCGGAGACCGGCTTCGTGAAGCTCACCGCGACCTCGGAGAGCGACCCGACGAAGACGGTGACCAAGCAGTGTCGGGTCGAGAAGTCCTGACCGACGCCCGAGGTTGACCCCGGTCCTGCCGGGTCCGCGGCGACAGGCCGCCGCGGACCCGGCAGGCGGGCTGAAGGAGGATGACGTGCGGCGAAGCATCATGACTCTGCTGCCCCTGCTGCTGGCCGGCGCGACCGGCTGCGGCGCCGTCGGCGCCACCCAGGAGGCGGTCTCCCCGACGACCGTCCGGGTCCTGGTCCGCGACATCAACATCCGGGCCGCGGGTGTGGACTGCGCCGGCACCGGCCCGTACACGCACTTCCACAACCGGGCGCCGTACCGCGTACTCGACCCGGACGGGGCGGCGGTGGCCAGCGGGCAGCTGCCGGCGGGAACCGCGGTGGCCGCCTTCGCCGAGGACCTGGGGGTCGAGCGCATGCCCACCTACTGCGAGTTCGCCGTTGCGGTGCGCGTGCCGCAGCGGGCCTCCTACCGGCTGGAGGTGGACGGCCGGCCGGCGCTCGACCTGACGTCGGACAGCAGCGAGGGCCCGGCGCTGGTGGCGGTGGTCCCGTCATGAGGCGGGCACTCCTGCCGCTGCTGCTGACTGTGGCACTGCTGGGCGGATGCAGCACGCCCACACCGGAGTCCGGGCCCCCTCCGGCGCCCGCCGGAGGGGCGGCGGCGCTGCCCGGACCGGTCCCCGCCGACCTGGCGTTGCGCCCGGCACCCGGCACCGCCCCGGCCGCCCCGGCGTTCACCGGCGCGCTGACCGACGGCACACCGTTCGCCGCCGCCGAACTGTGGGCGCAGCGCCCCGTCGTCTTCACCTTCTTCAACTCCTGGTGCACCACCTGCGCCAGTCGCCAGGCCGCCCTCAGCGAGCTGGCCCGCAGCTATCGGGACCGGGTGGTCTTCGTCGGCGTGGCCGGCGCGGACCAGGCCGACGAGGTCCAGGACTACCTGCGCGCCCACCAGGTGGAGTATCCGGTCGTCCTGGACGACCAGCAGACGATCTGGCGTTCGTACGCGGTGCGGGAGCCGCCGGCCGTCGTGCTGGTGGCCAAGGGTGGCGCACTGCTGCGCGGCTGGCCGGGTGGCCTGGACGCCCCGACCCTCGACCGGCGGCTGCGGGAGCTGGTGCTGGCCGGCCAGCCGTAGCCCCGTCACCCAGACACCCCGGTGCGACGCCGGCCCGGCACCGGTCGGCGTCGCACCGGGGTCTTGCCGTGCCCGCCGCACTGCTGCCCGCCGGGCGACTGACGCACCCCGTCGAAGCACGCCCGACGAACTTCCTACACGTGCAGGTGGTGGCACCGGCCGCCGGCTCGTAGCGTACGCAGCCTCGGACACATCAAGGAGAATGCATGGCTACAGTGGGAACGCGGTGGCGCAGAGGCGTGGCCGTACTGTCCGCGACAGTGCTCGCCGCCCTCGGCGCGGCACCACAGGCGCTGGCGGCGGACGGCCCGCCGTCGATCGTCGTCCAGGACGGCGTCACCCAGCCGGTGTTCGGCTACGCCGACGCCATTCGGGAACGCCTCTTCATCGACTCCACCTTCGACAGCGACAACGACGGTCTGCGCGACATCATCGCGTTCGACCTGATGCGGCCGGCGGCCACCGCACAGGGGCTCAAGGCCCCCGTCGTGATGGACGCCAGCCCCTACTACTCGACTGTCTGCCGGGGCAACGAGTCCGAGTGCAAGGCGGACCTCGACGGCGACGGGCTGCTGGACAAGTGGCCGCTGTTCTACGACAACTACTTCGTGCCGCGCGGCTACGCGGTCATCCTGCTGGACATGGTCGGCACCAACAACTCCACCGGCTGCCCGACCACCAACGCCAACCAGGACAACCTGAGCGCCAAGCAGGCCATCAACTGGCTCAACGGCCGGGCCACCGCCCGTAACGCCGCCGGTGAGATCGTCAAGGCGGACTGGCACAACGGCAAGACGGGGATGATCGGCAAGTCGTACGACGGCTCGCTGGCCATGGCCACGGCGGTGACCGGCGTGAAGGGCCTGACCACCGTCGTGCCGATCAGCGGACCGACCGAGTACTACGACTACGTGCGCAGCAACGGCGTGGTCACCCGCGGCAACAGCTACGTGTCGTCGCTGGCCAACACGGTCACCAATCCCGAGCGTCGGGACTACTGCAAGCCGGTACGCGACGCGATAGGCGCCGCCGACGGCGACGAGCACGGCGACTACACGTCCTTCTGGAACGAGCGCAGCTACGTCAAGAAGGTCCCCAACGTCACCGCCAGCGTGCTGCTCTACCACGGCCTCAACGACGACAACGTCCGCCCGGACCACTTCAGCAAGTTCTGGTACGCCCTGGCGGAGAACAACGTGCCGCGCAAGCTGTGGCTGTCGCAGGAGGGCCACGTCGACCCGTTCGACTCGCGCCGCGCGGTGTGGGTGTCGACGTTGCACCGGTGGTTCGACTTCTGGCTGCAGGGCGTCGCCAACGGCATCATGGACGAGCCGCGGGTGGACCTGGAGCGCTCCGCCGACGTGTGGGAGACCCACGCCGACTGGCCGATCCCCGGCAAGGCCGACACCGAGGTGTTCCTGCAGCCCGGCGCCACCGGCGCGGGCGGTCTCGGGCTGGTGCCCACCGCGAAGCCGGCGACCGGGGCGTTCCAGGACAGCCGTACGCAGAGCCAGAACACCATGATCCTCAACCCGGACGTGGTGCAGCCCAACCGGCTGGCGTTCCTCTCCGCGCCGCTGTCCGCGCCGCTGCACATCTCCGGCACGCCCACCGTGCAGCTGCGGGCCTCCGCCGACCAGGCCGACACCAACCTCGGGGCCATCCTGGTCGACTACGGCACCGACGAGCGGGTCGCGCACCGGGCCTCCGGCGAAGGGATCATCACCCTGGACACGTCGGACTGCTGGGGCGAGAGCAGCCCGACCGACGACGGCTGCTACAAGCAGACGGCGAAGCGGGTGGCCACCGCCGACTACGAGCTGGTCACCAAGGGCATCATGGACGCCCAGAACCGGCAGTCGATCCGCGTCGCCGTGCCACTGGTGCCGGGGGAGTCGTACAACTTCAGCTTCCCGCTGCTGCCGGAGGACTACGTCTTCAAGCCCGGCCACCGGATCGGCGTGATCATCGTGGCCAGCTACCCGCAGTACTCCAGCCAGGCGGACACCACCGCCGCGAACCTGAAGGTCGCGCTGAAGAGCAGCAATATCGTCCTGCCCGTGGTCGGTGGCACCGCCGCCGCACACGCCGCCGGTCTCTGACCGGCTGATCGCCGGGCCGCCCAGCGTGGCTCACCACCGGGCGGCCCGGCGATCACCTCTCCGGGCCGCCCACCCCCACCTCGCGGCTCCTACGCTCTGGGCGGCCGGGCGGCTGCGCCGGCCTTGCGTTCCCGCTCGACGACCTCTCGCACGGCAGGTGCGATCTCGGCGCCGAAACGCTCGGTGATGCTCGGGTCGTCCCCACCGATGATGAAGGCGCTGATGCCGTCCCGCAGCGCCAGGTCGACGATCTGGTCGACCCAGGCGGCGGGCGGGCCGTTGAGAAGCCCACGCGGGGCTGACGAGAGCTGGACCTTCATGAAGTTCATCAACCGTCGTACGGCTGCCGGGTCGCGGCCGGCGTCGTGCGCCGCGCCGTCGATTCGCGCGTTGAGTTCCGGTAGGGAGTCGGCGCCCCGGGGCAGGTACTCGATGCTGGGCAGCCAGCCGTCGGCGACCGCACCGGTGAGCGCGAGCATCTTGGGCTTGTACGCCCCGACCCAGATCGGGATGTCGTGGGCGGGACGCGGTCCGCGTCGGGCGCCCTTGACCGAGTAGTACTGCCCGTCGTAGCTCACCTCGCCGGGGGCCGTGGTGTCCCAGATCTTGCGGATGATCTCGATCCCTTCGCGCAGCGCGGTGACGCCCTGGGCGGCGCTGAGCCGGCGTCCGCCCATGGCGGCGATGCCGTCCCAGAACGCACCGGCACCGATGCCGAGTTCGAAGCGGCCGCCGCTGAGGATGTCGAGCGAGGCGGCGGCCCGGGCCAGGACGGCCGGTGGCCGTAGCGGCAGGCTGGTGACGTTGGCGTTGAGGTGGACGCGCTCGGTGCGGGCCGCGGCGAAGGCGAGCAGGGTCGACGTGTCCAGGTACGAGGCCTGGTACGGGTGGTCCTGGAAGCTGACGAGGTCGAGGCCGGCCCGGTCCGCGGTGACCGCCAGGTCGACGACCTGTCGGGCCTGTTGTGCGGCGGGTGTGATGAAAGCGCCGAAGAGCAGGTCGTGTCCGTAGTCGGTCATGCCTGTGCCTCCTTCGTTGTCCGCGGGTCGATGGCGAAGTTGTCCCGGAAGAGGTTGTCCGGGTCGTAGCGGTGTTTGAGTGTGCGAAGGCGCTCCAACACCGGTGCCGGGAAGGCGTCGAGCAGCCGTTCGGGACTGCGGTCGGTCTCGAAGCTGAGGTAGAGGCCGTCGAAGTGCTGACGCAGTGGTTCCCATACGGCGTTGAGGCGCTGATTGTTCTGGCCCATCGCCGTCAGCTGGAATGCCGGCGTCCGATGGCTGAAGGACGCCTCGCCCGGTGCGACGTCGGCGATCGCGCCGCCCATGGCCCGCAGCTCGAAGAAGTAGACGCCCCCGCTGCGAAGCATCGCCGCGGCATCACGGGCGAACTCGGGGGTCAGTGTGGGCAGGAAGGCCGACCGCGAGTTCGGCTCGCCGAATCCCTGGTGGCCGTTCGGCCCGACGTCGGCGGCGTTGCCCATGACTCCCGAGTACGGCGTCATCACCACCTGCTGTCCGGCGAGCGCCCCGAGTTCCAGGAACGGTGTCAGGCGCGCCACGACGGTGTCGGGATCCGGGTTGTCGACCACAGCGAAGAGTTGGATGGTCGACGTGCCCGCACGCGGCTGCCCGGTCACGAGGAACACCGTGGTGTCCCGTGGTGCCGAACTGGCCAGTTCCGCGAAGCGGCGCAGCGACTGCTCGATGTCGGTGGAGAGCAGGACGAGTTGCGCCCAGCCGACCTCGCCCACCTCGTCGACCTCGAATTCGAACGAGGTGGCGATGCCGAAGTTGGCGCCCGCTCCCCGTACGGCCCAGAACAGTTCCGGGTTGTGCTCTCTGCTCGCCCGCACCTGCCGTCCGTCGGCGAGTACGAGGTCGACCGACCGGAGATGATCGATCGTCAGGCCGTGGTTGCGCGAGAGCAGGCCGATTCCGGCCGCGGTGGCGAGCCCGCCGACGCCGACGCCGCCGTAGTCGCCCGAGCCGAGTGCCCACCCGTGCGGGGTCAGGGCTTCGGCGACCTGCTTCCAGGTCGCGCCGGGGCCGATGCGCACGAGCCGGCGGACGGGGTCCACCACACTGATCGTGTTCATGGCGCCCACGTCGATCACCAGGCCGCCCCGGTTTGTCGATCGGCCGCTGATGCCGTGGCCGGCGCTGCGGATGCCGAGGGGCAGGTGCCGGTGTCGCCGGGCGAACTCGATCGCGTCCGACACCTCGGCCGGTGTCGAGGGCCGCAGCACCAACCCGGGAGCACCGCCGCGCAGATAGGTGGAGGACAGGGAGCGGTACTGCGGATCGCCGGGCTCGACCGCGGTGTCGGCGAGTGACGCTGGTACGCCGTCGTAGTCGATGCCCGGCTTGCGCTGGGCGCGCACCGCGGCCGAGCGTCGGCGTACGCCGCTGCGGTGGTCGCCTTCGGCGGCGAGCGCTGCGAGGCGTTCGACGTCCTCGCGCGAATCCACCGGGACCACGACGGGCAGGTCGGCTTCGGCGAGGCGGGCCAGTTCCGCCGGCTTCGCGTCCCGTGGCGCGACGACCCAGCCGGCGGGGTCGGAGATGATCCGCCCCTGCGCCAGCAGGTCGATGCTGTCCAGCGCCTTGGCGATCACGCTCGGGTACTGCGCTTGCGGGTCGGTCGGATCGGGAGCGGTGGTGGCGCCGGCGGGGGCACCGATGGCGATCCGGCGTGTCGATCCCGCCAGCCAGACCGCCGCGGTCCAGGGGTCCAGGCCGGCTGATGTCCCGGTCGCCGCGTCGGCGACGACCACAAGGTCCAGGCCGCGTTCCTCGGCGAGGCGGGCCAGCTCGACTGTCTCCAGCGGCGCGCGGGCCAACCGTGACGCGTCGAGGACGATGCCGATCTCCATGATCATCTGATGTTCCCCATCCCGACTCGCGCGAGCAGTGCGATCACTCGCGCTCTGAACCCTGTCGCGGCCGGTGTCTGGTGCCGGTCGTCGCTCAGTTGAATGCTCGGCCAGGGAGATAATATTCCACGCAGACGATCTGCTCGGCAATGCGTACGACGATCACCCGGGCGGCCCGGGAAAGGGACGCCGTGACCTGGGGGTGCAGTTCCGCCCGGTGGAACAGGCGACGCGGTGCACCCCGCCCGGGCGTCAGCGGGTGCTGGCCTCCGGAGCCTCGGAAATCTTCCGGGTCACATGGCAGGCCACCTCGCGCAGGACGTCGATCTGGCTCGCGGTGAGGCCGTCGATGACGTAGTCACGGACGGCCGCGACGTGGCCGGGGGCCGCGGCGACCACAAGATCCCACCCGGCGTCGGTGAGCGAGGCCACGGTGTAGCGGGGGCTTTCCGGGTCGGGGGTGCGGCGGAGCAGGCCTCGTTGTTCGAGGCGTTTGACGACGTTCGACAGTCGGGACAGCGAGCAGCTGAGGTGGCTGGCGAGGTCACTGAGTCGCATGGTTCGCCCCGGCGCCATGGACAGGCCGCTGAGCACGAAGTAGTCGAACAGCGTGAGGTGGTTGTCCCGCAGGAGTTGGGCGTCGAGGGCGCTCGGCAGGTTGAACATGAGTTTGGCCAGCGCAAGCCAGGCGTCGCGCTCGTGGTCGGTCAACCACCGAGGTTCGTCGGGCATGGCGCAAGCGTACGTGTCGGCGTGGTTCACGAGGGTGAGGGACGTCTCCTTCAGGTTCAAGCTTGAACAATCTGCTCTAGGGTGAGGTTCAACCTTGAACCTCAGTTCCCCAGGGAGTGCTCGTGACCTTGTTCCGGCTTGATGCCAGCATCCGAACGCACGGCTCGGCGAGTCGTGAAATCGCGGACATCGTCGAGGAGGAGTGGCTCGCCAGTCATCCCGGCGACACCGTCGAGCGCCGCCACGTCGGGGTGGACACCCTGCCGGCAACCCTCTGGGCGGCGGCGGTGTCCGCCGGTATGACGCCGGCCGAGGAACGCACCGCCGAGCAGCGGGAGGCGGTGGCCCTCGCCGCGACGCTGGTGGACGAGTTGCGGGCCGCCGACGCGTTGCTGTTCGCCGTGCCGCTCTACAACTTCGGCGTCTCCCAGCATTTCAAGACGTACGTCGACGTGGTGCTCGCGGACCCGCGGGCGACCACGGAGCCGTTCCTGGCGGGTAAGCCCACAGTGCTCGCCACGGTGCGTGGTGGTGCGTACGGTGCCGGCACACCTCGGGAGGGCTGGGACCACTCGACGCCGTACCTGCGCCGGATAATCGGTGACTGCTGGGGCGCCGACCTCACCGTTGTCGAACGCGAGTTCACCCTGGTCGGGGTCAACCCCGCACTCGACGCGTTCGTCGACCAGGCCGCCCAGATGCACGCCGGGGCCCTGCAGTCCGCCCGGGAGGCCGGTCGTGCCCTCGGCGCGCTGAGCGTCCCGAGCTGAGCCGTCTCTTCCCGAGAACCGGAACGCGGGTGAAGCGGTCACCCCGAAGCTGCCGGCTTCAGCTGGTTGATGTCGGGGTGACCGAACCGGCGCCGGGCGGCGAGGCTGACGTAGACGAGGGCGACCAGCACCGGCACCTCGATCAATGGCCCGACGACGCCGGCGAGGGCCTGACCGCTGGTGACGCCGAACACGCCGATCGCCACGGCGATGGCGAGTTCGAAGTTGTTGCCGGCGGCGGTGAAGGCGAGCGTGGTGGTGCGTTCGTAGCTCAGGCCGATCGCCCGACCGATGGCGAACGAGCCGAACCACATGATCCCGAAGTACGCGAGCAGCGGCACCGCGATGCGGGCCACGTCCCAGGGCTGGGCGGTGATCGCGTCGCCCTGCAGGGCGAAGAGCAGCACGATGGTGAACAGCAGCCCGTACAGGGCGACCGGCCCGATCCGCGGCAGGAACCTCGCCTCGTACCAGTCGCGGCCCTTGGCGCGTTCGCCGAGTCTGCGGGTGAGGTAGCCGGCGGCCAGGGGGATGCCGAGGAACACCAGGACGCTGCCGGCGATGTCCCAGCCGGAGACGGAGAGCCCGGCCTGCTCCAGGCCGAGCCAACCGGGCAGCACGGTGAGGTAGAACCAGCCGAGCAGGCCGAAGGCGAGGACCTGGAAGACCGAGTTGAGGGCGATCAGGACGGCGGCGGCCTCGCGGTCGCCGCAGGCCAGGTCGTTCCAGATGATGACCATCGCGATGCAGCGGGCCAGGCCGACGATGATCAGGCCGGTGCGATACGCGGGCTGGTCGGGTAGGAGCAACCAGGCCAGGGCGAACATGACGGCGGGGCCGACGAGCCAGTTGATCACCAGGGAGGAGATCAGCAGGCGTCGGTCGGAGGTCACGGTGTCGAGGCGGTCGTAGCGGACCTTCGCCAGGACCGGGTACATCATGACGAGCAGACCGAGGGCGATGGGTACGGATATTCCGCCGACCTTGACGAGGTCGAGGGCCTCGTCGAGGCCGGGGATCAACCGGCCCAGGAGCAGGCCGGCGACCATGGCGGCGCCGATCCATACCGGCAGCAGCCGGTCCAGCGTCGAGAGTCGGGGTGCGGTGCTCGACGGGGTGGTCGGCGTCGTCATGTGCCTGGTTCCTCTTGGTCTCTGGGTGGGGGTGCGTCCGGGCCGCAGGGCCGTCTGCCGTCGACGCCGGTGGGCGCGTGGTCGGCGAGGGCGGCGATGCCACCAGACCAGTGGGCAGCCGCCCGGCGGCGACGGCCGGCGAGCGGGGGGTGACAGGGTCAGGCGGCGGTGTGCAGTTCGCCGAGGAGCTTCTCCACCCGGGTGCGGATCTCGTCGCGGATGGGGCGTACGGATTCGACGCCCTTGCCGGCCGGGTCGTCGAGTTTCCAGTCCTCGTAGCGCTTGCCGGGAAAGACCGGGCAGGCGTCGCCGCATCCCATGGTGACGATGACGTCCGAAGATTCCGCGGTGGTGTACTCGAGCAGCTTTGGCGTCTGGTCGGTGATGTCGATGCCGACTTCGCGCATGGCCTCGACGGCGGCGGGATTGACGGTTTCTGCGGGGGCGGCGCCGGCGGAGCGGACCTCGACGGTGTCGCCGGCGAGGTGGCGCAACCAACCGGCGGCCATCTGGGAGCGGCCGGCGTTGTGCACGCAGACGAACAGGACGCTGGGCTTGTCGGGCATCAGGAGCCTTCCTTGCAATAGGGGTTGCGGAGCCGGCTGACCGGTGCCGGGACAGGCGGCCTCGTGTTCATGCGCGGTGGCTGGGCGCCGGACTGCGTTCGGCCGTCGCGCAGGAGGCTGGTGTCAGTCATGACGGTCTGGCGACCTCAGGGTGGAGGCCAGGATGGGGGCGACGCGGTCGATGCGGGTGGCGAGGTCGGCGAACGCGGCCTCGAACGCAGCATCGGTGTCGACGCGGACCGGGTCGGGTACCGACCAGTGCAGTCGGGGCCGGACCGGGCCGGTGAGTTCCTCGTGGGCGTTGTCGCAGACGGCGATGAGCAGGTCGTCGTCACGCACGATGTCCGCGACGTGCGCGGTGCCGGTCGCGTCCAGATGCAGACCGTGGCGGTGGGCCACGGCGACGGCGCGCGGGTGAACCCGCTCTGCCGGCCGCGTTCCGGCCGATGTCGCGCAGGTTTGGGCGCGGTCCGACCAGAGGGCGGCGGCCAGTTGCGAGCGGGCGGAGTTGTGGGTGCAGACGAAGACCACCCGACCCACCCCGGCCATCAGCGCTGGCGTCAACGAGGCCAGGGCCTCGGGCCGCAGCTGCAGGTAGGTGCGACGGCGGTCTCCCTCGGATCGGCGGCGGACGACGAGGCCGGCTTCGCTGAGGACCTTGACGTGGTGGGCGACCAGGTTCGTCGGCATGCGAAGGTCATCGGCGATTTCGCCAGGGGAGGCGTCGCCCAGGGTGAGCGCGTCGACGATCGCCAGGCGCGCCGGGTCGCCGAGCGCGGCGTGGGTCCGGGCGCGCACCTGCAGAGAGGCAAGCTCAGTAATCATTGACTCAACCATCGCTGAGCAACTGGTGTGCTGTCAAGCGGCGTCGAGGTCGATGGGCCGGGTGCAGGTCTGACGTCCGGCTCCGCCGGGGGAGTCGCGGTCAGCAGCAGGTCATGAGGTACGACTGCAGCTCGGCGAGCGCCGAGACGGCGCCGTCACGGTCGGCGCGGTAGTACACCGTCTTCCCCTCGCGCCGCGAGGTCACGATCCGCCCCCGACGTAGCAGGGTCAGCTGCTGCGACGCCGTCGCCTGGCTGATGCCGGCGTGCTCGGCGACTTCCCCGACGGACAGCTCGGCGCCCTGGGAGAACAGCATCATGATCCGTTGTCGTGTTGGGCTGCCCAACGCCTTGAGGAACTCCTGCGTGGCCGGTGCCAGCCCGGTTTGTCCGGCGGCGGGCGCGACCGCTGTGGGCTGCGGCTGATCCATGGTCCCACCTTCCAGCATTCCCATCATATTGTCATTCAACGAAATGACAATATGATGATGGAGTGATCACCTCCTCAGAACCAGTCGTCATCGTCGGCGGCGGCCAGTCCGGTCTCGCCGCCGCCCACGCCGGTCTCTCCGCTGGCCTGCGCCCTGTCGTCCTGGGGGCAGGCGTCGAGCCGGTCGGGTCCTGGGCCGGCTACTACGACAGCCTCACCCTGTTCTCCCCGGCCCGGTACAGCAGCCTGCCTGGCATGGCCTTCGACGAGGGAGATCCCGACCGCTATCCGACCCGCGACGACGTCGTCGCCTATCTGCGCCGCTATGCCGCCAGCATCGATGTCGAGATCCGCACCGGCACCCGGGTCGCCGCTGTTCACCCGCGCCCAGGCGGTGGCTACCTCGTCCACACCGACAGTGGCGACGAGATCGGCGCTAAGGGCGTCGTCGCCGCCAGCGGTTCCTTCGGCAATCCGTACCTGCCGGTGCTGCCCGGCCACGACACCTACGCCGGCGAGGTGCGGCACGTCGCGCACTATCGGCGGCCCGAGCCGTATACCGGTAAGCGGGTCCTCGTCGTGGGCGCCGGGAACTCCGCCGTCCAGGTCGCCTACGAACTGGCGCCACACGCGCGGGTCACCCTGGCCACCCGGGCACCGATCCAGTTCATGCCGCAGCGCATCCGAGGCCGGGACCTGCATCACTGGCTCCACGTCACCCGCGCGGACCTCCTGCCCCGGTCGGTGCTCACTCGCCTGATCCGCCACGCCGCCGTGCTCGACACCGGCGTGTACCGCGACGCGATCGCCTCCGGCGTGCTCGCCCGCCAGGAGATGTTCACCGCCTTCACCGCCGACGGCGTCATCTGGGCGGACGGTACGCACGAGGCGGTCGACACGGTGCTCTTCGCGACCGGCTACCGCCCGAACCTGGACTACCTCGCCCCGCTCGGAGCCCTGGATGACGGCATGCCCCGCCACGTGTCAGGTGTCTCCACGACCCACCGGGGGCTGGTCTATCTCGGGTTGGAGTTCCAGCGATCGTTCTCGTCGAACACCCTGCGCGGCGTCGGGCGCGACGCGGCGCATGTCGTTGCCGCCTTGGCCGGCGGCGTGTCCGGCCGGTCGCTGCGCCGGCTGCCGCCTATGAGGCGGTTACCGATTCCACGGTGAGCAGCGCCGCGAGTTGGCGCAGGACCGCCGGTCGCGCCCGGTAGTACACCCAGGTGCCGCGCCGTTCGGCGTCGACGAGGCCGGCCTCGCGCAGGGTCCTGAGGTGATGCGAGATGGTCGGACCGGTCAGGTTGAAGGCAGGGGTGAGGTCGCAGACGCACGCCTCGCCGTTGTCGGCGGAGGCGATCATCGACATCAGCTGCAGCCGGACCGGGTCGCCGAGGGCCTTGAACGCCGGCGCGAGCAGCGCGGCGGTCTCGGCCGGCACGCGGTGCTGCGCCAAGGGTTGGCAGCAGAACCCCTCGCTGGTCACGTCGGTGAGAGTGAGAGGCGCAGCTTGCTTCGACATTCCTCTAGGTTGACATCTCTCTAATCAACGTGCAACCGTCTGTTTCGACGGACGTCAAGACAGGAGGGGATCATGTTCAGGCTTACGCGCCGACCGAGGGCATCCACGACCGGTGTCCGATTTTGCGACTCCTGCGCCGAGGTCAGCACTGTCGAGCAGCGTGCCGAGCGCCGCTTCGACGCGGCGCGGGCCGCCTACGCGACCTTCGGTCGATGATCACCGCTCACGGTTGGTAGGCTTAATCGTCTATCGCCGATGAACGATGAAACGGGGAGGTGGGGGATGGCCGAGTTGCTCGACCGGACGACGGCGCAGACGTACGCGTCGTGGTTCCGGGCACTGGCCGACCCGACCCGGGTGCAGATCGTCGAGTACCTCGCCCGGCAGGCTCAGGCGACGAGCGTGGGGGAGATCGTCACCGCGATCGGCCGTGCGCAGTCCACCGTCTCGCAGCACCTGAAGATCCTCACCGAGGTGCGGTTCGTCCTCATCGAGCCGGTCGGCACCGCCCGCCACTACCGGATCAACGACGCCTGCGTCGACTGCTTCCCCTCCGCCGCGGACGTGGTCATGGGTCGACCCGCCCCCAGCCCGAACGGAACCTGCTGATGACCGACGTCACGGTGCGCGCCCTGCGGTACGAGGACGCCGAGCGGGTCCTGGCCATCTACCAGGCCGGGCTCGACGCCGGTAACGCCAGCTTCGAGATCACCGCACCGACCTGGTCGGCGTTCGACGCGGCGAAGCTGCCCGACCACCGCTTCGTCGCGGTGGACCCCGATGACAGGGTGCTCGGTTGGATCGCCGCCGCACCCACCTCGGCCCGCGACGTCTACGCCGGGGTGGTCGAGCACTCCGTCTACGTCGATCCCGCCGCGCAGGGCCGCGGCATCGCCCGGCTGCTGCTGGACCGGCTGATCATCTCCACCGAGGCCGCCGGCATCTGGACCATCCAGTCCGGAGTCTTCCCCGAGAACGCGGCCAGCCTCACCCTGCACGAGCGGGCCGGCTTCCGGATCATCGGCGTACGCGAGCGGATCGGTCGTCACCACGGCCGCTGGCGCGACGTCGTCCTGCTCGAGCGGCGCAGCCCGGTCGTCACCTGACCAACCGCAGGCCCTCACCCGTGGGCCCCGTCCACTCCGTTGATTCGATAACTGTCAAAGCAGAGGAGTCTTGCTGATGAGCACCCTGAACGAGCTGCCCGTCATGGTCATCGGCGCCGGCCCGGTAGGTCTGGCCGCCGCCGCGCACCTGCACGAGCGGGGCATCGCCTTCACCGTCCTCGAAGCCGGCGACACCCCGGGCGCCGCTGTCCGCCAGTGGGGGCACGTGCGCGTCTTCTCGCCGTGGCGGTACAACATCGACCCGGCCGCACGCCGCCTCCTCGACGCGGCCGGGTCGGTCGCCCCCGATCTGGAGGCGCTGCCCACCGGAGCGGAGCTGGCCCGCGACTACCTCCAGCCCCTCGCCGAGCTGGCGCAGCTCAAGCCGCACCTGCGCTACGGCGCCCGGGTCGAGGCGATCAGCCGCCGGGGCCTGGACCGGCTGCGCACCGCCGGTCGTGACTCCACCCCGTTCCTGATCCGCCTCAGCGACGGCGAGGAGCTCCTCGCCCGCGCCGTCATCGACGCGTCCGGCACCTGGGGCACCCCGAACGTCCTGGGCGCGTCCGGCCTGCCCGCCCACGGCGAGAGCACCGTCGCCGCGTTTCTGGAGCACGCGCTGCCCGATGTTCTCGGCGCGGCCCGGGACCGTTTCGCCGGCCGGCACACCCTCGTCGTCGGGGCCGGCCACTCCGCCGCGAACACCCTGCTGTCCCTGGCCGAACTGGCCGAGTCCACGGCGGGCACCGCGGTGACCTGGGCGATCCGGGCCGCCTCACCGGCGCGTACCTACGGCGGCGGGGACGCCGACGCCCTCCCGGCGCGTGGCGCCCTGGGCTCCCGGCTGCGCGCGCACGTCGACGCCGGCCGGATCCGGTTGCTCACCGGCTTCTCCGTGCACGCCCTCACCCCGACAGATGGCCGGGTCACTGTGCTGGTGCGCCACGCCGACGGCGAAGAGGAGTCCGTCACCGTCGACCGGATCGTCGCCGCCACCGGCTTCCGCCCCGACCACTCGATCGCCGCCGAGCTGCGCCTGGACCTCGACCCGATCATGGGTGCCACCCGCGCCCTCGCGCCGCTGATCGACCCGAACGAGCACTCCTGCGGCACCGTTCCCCCACACGGCGTGAACGAACTCACCCACCCGGAAACCGACTACTACGCCGTCGGCATGAAGTCCTACGGCCGGGCACCCACGTTCCTCATGGCCACCGGGTACGAGCAGGTCCGCTCCGTCGTCGCCGCCCTCGCCGGCGACTGGGACGCCGCACACGCCGTCCAGCTCGATCTGCCCGAAACCGGCGTGTGCAGCAGCAACCCCGCCGACTCCGCCACCGGCGACAGCTGCTGCGGGCCGGCGTCCGCAGCAGAGCCGGCGGCACGCGGACTCGCCACCGGCATCTCCGGCGGGTTGCTGTCCACGCCCCTGAACCTGGTCACCCTCGACGCCGCCCCCGCTCAGACCGGCGGCTGCTGCAGCTGACCTCCACCACCACGACGGTGCCCGCCGACCCCAAAGCCGGCGGGCACCCTTCGGCCGAGCCGGGGCGGGCTTCCGGGCCGTCCCCTACGCCGGTACCACCTGCCGATCGCCGGCGGCGTCGTGGATGGCCATCGAGTCCTGCCGGCCGGGTTCCTCTTGCAGAATGGCGCAGTTCAGCCAGGCCTCCGGGATGGCGAAACCGTCCACGAGGGTGCGCATGTGCGGGCGCAGCTCCTTGAGCAGGCCGTTCACCACGGCCGTGATCGCCTTGGAGCGGGCCGGTGTCAGCCGGCCGTGCTCCAGGAACCAACCCTTGTTGGCCTCGATCACGCTGAGCGCGTACAGGTCACCGACCCGGGAGAGCAACGCCCGGACCGCGGGGTCGGCGGTCTCCTCGATGCCGGCGACGAACGCCTCCAGGGTGACCCGGTCGATGTGCGCGGTGGCGACCGCGAGAACGTGGTCCTGGACGTCGTTGAAGATGTCGAAGGAACGGTCCTTCTTGGTGGCCGCGCCGTTGCGGAGCCGGCGGACAGCGCCGTCGAGGAGGTGCCTCTCGCGGTCCTCGAAGGCCTTGAGCTGCCAACCGCGATCGGTGACCGCTACCTCGTCGTCGCGGCCCGGCACCGCGCTGATCAGCCGCTCGATGAGCGAGCGCGCGGCGGTACGCTCGAGCACCATCTCGCGGACCTGGTCGGCGACGAAGGAAGCGCGCCCCCAGCCGTCCAACGAGCCGAACGCGTCCCGGTGGCCGGTGAGCAGCCCCTTGGCCACCAGTTGCAGCAGCACCGTGTTGTCGCCCTCGAACGTGGTGAAGACGTCGGTGTCCGCCTTCAGACCGGGCAGGCGGTTCTCGGCCAGGTAACCGGCTCCGCCACACGCCTCGCGGCACATCTGGATGGTGCGGGTGGCGTGCCAGGTCTGCGCCGCCTTGAGACCGGCGGCCCGGGACTCCAGCTGCCGCTGTCGCTGCTCGTCAACCGGGCCGTCGCCGCCCTGCACCTCGCTGAGAGAGGTGAGCAGCTCGGTCTGGGCGAAGTGCAGCGCGTACGTGGTGGCCAGGGCGGGCAGCAGCTTGCGCTGGTGGGCCAGGTAGTCGTTGATCAGCACCTCCCGGTCCGCGCCGGGCGTGCCGAACTGGCGGCGGATGTCGCCGTAGCGCACCGCGATGGTCAGTGCCGACTTGGTGGCCGCGGACGCGGCGCCACCCACGCTCACCCGACCGCGGACCAGGGTGCCGAGCATGGTGAAGAAGCGTCGGGAGTCGTTCTCGATCGGGCTCGAGTACGAGCCGTCCTCGGCGACCTGACCGTACCGGTCCAGGAGCATGTCGCGGGGCACTGCCACGTGGTCGAAGCTGAGCCGCCCGTTGTCCACGCCGAGTAACCCGCCCTTGGCGCCGGCGTCGCCGATGCTCACGCCGGGCAGCGGATTGCCCTGGGCGTCGCGGATCGGCACCAGCCACGCGTGCACGCCGTGCCGTCGTCCGTCGGTGATCAGTTGGGCGAAGACCACCGCCATCCGCCCGTCCCGTGCGGCGTTGCCGATGTAGTCCTTGCGGGCCGCCTCGTGCGGCGTGTGCAGGTCGAAGGTCTGCGTCTGCGGGTCGTACGTGCAGGTGGTGCGCAGTTGCTGGACGTCGGAGCCGTGGCCGGTCTCGGTCATCGCGAAACAGCCGAAGATCCGGCCCGAGATGATGTCCCGCAGGTAGGCGTCGTGGTGTCGTCTGGTGCCGAGGGCGGCGACGGCACCGCCGAACAGGCCCCACTGCACGCCGGCCTTGACCATCAGCGACAGGTCGATCTGCGCCAGCATCTCGCTGGCCACGATCGACCCGCCGACGTCGGACCTGCCGCCGTACTCGGGGGGAAAGGCCGACGCCATGCCCAGCTCGGCGGGGAGTTCGGTGAGCAGTCGGGTGATCCGCTCCCGTGCCTGGTCACCGGTCTCGCCGTACACCGGGAGGAAGCGCGCGTCGAGGTGATTCCGGTGGGCGTTGCGGACGTCGGCCCACGGTCCGTCGAGCACGTCTCGCAGGCGAGCGAGGTCGATGTGATCGGGCATGATCCCCCCTCAGCTAACGGGCATAAGGTGCAGACTGTGCCTAATCAAGAATACCGACGCCACGGTGAATAGCTGGGGAAGATCGTTGTGAGAGGGGACACCCTGGGGTCGTTGTGTGATTCTTTCCAGGGTGTAGCGGCGCGGGCGGCAATAAGCCGCAGCGATCGTCGCGCGACACGTTGGACGGTCAGCCCGGCACCGCTGGTGCGCAATTCCGGGGCGCAATACCACGATCGTGCATGGCGACGGGATTCGCCGCGAGGGCGGCGATCCGGATGCGCAACGCCGCACCTCGCCACGGGCGGCGTCCGGGTCGGGTCGAACTGATCACCGTCAGGCGCACAGGTCGCGGCGGCGGTAGCCGATCGAGCCGGCGACCACTCCTGCTGCGGCGATGCCGGCCATCACCGCTGCTGCCCGCCAGGCCGGTGCGGTGGCCGGCACCGCGGCCAGGTGCGCGAACGGGGACAGCGCACGGACCCAGGCGGGGGCGTCGACGCTGTCGGCGATGACCTGCCACACGAACCCACCAGCGGCCGGAAGAGCGCCGACCGCCGCCACGGTACGCGGCCGCCAGCCGAGCGCCAGGACGCCGGCTCCCAGACACAGCACCATGATCGGCGCGACGTTCCAGGCACCGGCGAACGCGTCAGCGGCCCCGAGCCCGGCATGGACAATGGCCGTGCCGGCCCACATGGCGAGGCCCGACAGCGTGATCAGGAGCAGCGCGGCGCACCCGGCGATGGTCGCCTCGGCGGCCAACAAGCGCAGTCGGGTCACCGGTGCGGCCAGCACCAGTGTGAGACGCCGGGCACTCTCGTCCGCGGCGGTGGCGGCGAGCCGCACCGAGACGAACACCCCGACCGGCACGGTCAGCAGCGTGAACATGGTGGCCGCGTAACCCTCCACAGTGCCGAGTGCGGGAAAGCCGGCCTGGGCCGCCATGGCCGCGAACTGGGGATTGCCGGTCAGGAACTCGGTCATGGACCGGGCGATCAGACCCAGGAGCAGGAAGTACGCGCCGATTCCGGCAGACCACGCGGCCAGCGGTCGCATGGTGCGTCGTACCGCGAAGGCCGGCACCGAACCGAGCAACGCGGTACGCGCCGGCCGACTGTCGGCCGTCGCCAGAATCCCCGCGCCGACGTCACGCCGCGCCGCGAGCCAACCCGCGAGGGCCAGTAGCAGCAGGGCGGCACATGTCAGCACCACCACCGGCAGCCCTCGACCGGTGGCGAACGGGCGGGTCAGCGCCATCAGCCCGAACGGGGACAGCCACCGAAGCCAGGCCAGCGCGGGGACACCGTCGCCGACCATCCGCATGAGTAGCCCGACCACCAGCACGGCGGCAGCGGCACCGTTGGCCGCCGACCGGCTGGAGAACAGCTGCGCGCCGACTCCTCCGACCGCGACGAAGAAGAGACCGACGGCAGCGAGGCCGGTGCCGTGCAGCACCGAACCGGTGCTCTCCGCTCCCGCGGCGATCATCGCCGCTGCTGTCGCCGCTCCGACGAGGACCGGCACGACGGCCAGGACACCGAGGTGATGGCGGACAGCCTCGGCAAGGGTGACCCGGCCGGACAGCAGCAGGCCCCACCGGCCGGCGTCCTCCTCCCCACGGGTGATCCGGGTGGCAGCCAGCATCGCCCACACACCGAGCACCACCGCCAGTACGGTGCCCGTACGCCACACCGTGAACCCGCCGGCCTGGTCGAGCGCGACCGGATCGCCGAAGAGGGTACGGATCGCAGGGTTGCGGGCCAGCGCCGCCACGGCGGCCGGATCCAGCGCGTCCGCGCGGTAGCCGACCACCACCAGCGCGGACATGCCCGCGCAGACGGCGGTCACGACCACGGCACCCCGGCGTACCTGTCGCACCGCGAGCCCTCGGAGCGCCGGCTGCGGGCGGGTTGCCGGCGTCGCGGTCGCTGTCATCGGGGGCTCTGCCCGTAGTAGGCGAGGAATATCTCCTCCAGGCTCTGCTCGCGGACGACGATCGTCGCCACATCAGCGTCGGCCAGGGCGCGCAGCGCCGCGGCGGGGGAGCCGTTGAGAGTGAATCGCACTGCCGCCGGGCCGTCCTCGTGCAGGCCGTCGACGCCGAGGACGCCGGTGAGGTCCGGTGGCGTGCCGGTGAACGTTGCGGCCACCTCGGTGTGGTGCAGTCGGCGTAGCTGGGCGACGGAGGCCACCTCCACCAGTTGGCCGGCGCGCAGGATGCCGACGCGGTCGCAGACGGCCTCGACCTCGGCGAGCTGGTGGGAGCTGAGGAAGACCGTCTGCCCGTTGTCGCGGGCAACCCCGACGGCCTGCCGGAACTGCAGTTCCATGAGCGGATCCAGGCCGCTGGTGGGCTCGTCCAGCACCAGCAGAGGCGCCCGGGTGGCGAACGCCGCGATCAGGGCGACCTTCTGCCGGTTGCCCGTCGAGTAGGTGCCGGCCGGTTTGGACACGTCGAGCGCGAACCGTTGGATGAGTTCGTCGCGGTACGCGGTGTCCGTACCGGGACCGATGCGGGCGAGCAGGTCCAGCACCTCGGCGCCGGTCATCCGCTGCCACAGCGCCACATCCGCCGGTACGTAGGCGAGCCGGCGATGGGCGGCGGCGACGTCGGCGGCGTCGGTGTCGAAGATCCGCGCTCGACCGGAGGTGGGTCGGGCGAGGCCGAGCAGCAGCCGGATCGTTGTTGACTTGCCGGCGCCGTTGGGGCCGAGGAACCCGAACACCTCGCCCGCCGCGACGTCGAGGGTGAGGTTGTCGAGGGCGAGTAGGCGTCCATACCGCTTGGACAGATTTTCGGTGCGCAAGGCAGAAACGCCCATCGGAGCCTCCAGGAGTCGCAGCACGACATGACCTGCCGACCAGACTTCCCGGCGCACCTGATGGGAGAGTACTCCCGGCGCTCGCGGCTCGGGGACCCGCCGGGCAGCGGTTCGGGCTACTGCTTCCGGTATTCGGCAACGGCCTCAGCGAAATGTCGGCCGGGTGCTGACCTGGATGTCGGGCGGGAAGGCCGGCGACGATGTGGGCATGACAAGCGACATCGCTCTGCTCACCGAGGACCTGACCAAGTTCTATGGCCAGCGTCGCGGCATCGAGGGGCTCAGCCTGGAGATTCGTGCCGGGGAGGTGGTGGGTTTCCTCGGCCCGAACGGTGCAGGGAAGACCACCACCATCCGGCTGCTGTTGGACTTCCTGCGCCCCACTCGCGGACACGCGACCGTGCTCGGACTCGACCCGCGCCGGGACAAGGCCGCACTGCACCGTCAGATCGGCTATCTGCCCGGCGAGCTCGTGTTTCCCGGGCGCGACAAGGCGGAGGACCTGCTGCGCTTCTTCGCCGCGGCACGCGGCGGCGTGGCCTGGTCGCAGGTTGCCGAGCTCGCGGAGCGGCTCGACCTGGATCTCTCACGCCCGGTACGCACGATGAGTAAGGGGAACAAGCAGAAGGTGGGTTTGGTGCAGGCGTTCATGCACCGGCCGGCGGTGCTGGTCCTGGATGAGCCGACCAGTGGGCTGGACCCCCTCATGCAGCAGGAGTTCCTGGCCATGGTCCGCGACGCCAGAGTTGCCGGGCAGACCGTCTTCATGTCCTCTCATGTCCTGGCCGAGGTGCAGCAGGTGGCCGATCGGGTCGCCATCGTCCGCGCCGGCCGGCTGGCCGCGGTCGAGCGGGTTGAGTCACTGGGGAAGCGGGCGGTCCGCGCCGTCGAGATTCACTTCGATGATCCGGTGGACCCGGCAGAGTTCAGTGTCCTGCCCGGAGTACGTGACGTGGTGGTGTCCGGGCCGGTGCTGAAATGCACCGTCGACGGCCGCATCGACCCGCTGATCAAGGCGGCGGCGCGTCATGAGGTGATGGACATGTTGTCGGCCGAACCTGACCTGGAAGAGACGTTCCTGTCGTTCTACTACCACGCGGAAGGAGCCGGCGATGCTTCCCGCGCTGGTGCGTAAGACCTGGCGGGACGACCGCCTGGCATTGATCGGTTGGACCGGTGGCGTCGCCGCCTTCACCGCCATCTACACCTCCTTCTACAGCCAGTTCCAGGGTGCCGCGGAGCTGAAGCAGGACGCGTTGCCCCAGGGCATGCTGGACTTCCTCGGCATCGCCGACATGCTGTCGCCCGCCGGCTATCTGCAGGCGACCATCTTCAGCCTGGTCGGCCCACTGCTGGTCCTGATGTGCGCCATCACGCTGGCTGCCCGCACGATCGCTCGGCCGGAGGAGGACGGTGGCATGGAGCTGATGCTGGCCAACCCGGTCTCGCGCGCCGCTTTCGCCTGGCAACGGGTGGTCGCCGCAGGGAGCGCGCTCACCGGAATCGCCGCCATCCCGTGGATCCTGTTGATGATCATTGTTCCCTGGATCGGCATGGACATCGCCCTGTCCAACGTCGCTGCCGCGTCCGCCGGGCTGGTCGCCCTGGTGTGGTGTTTCGCCGGCATCGCCTTCCTCGTTGGCGCCGCCACCGGAAAACGGGCTGCCGTTCTCGCGATCACCGGTGGCCTTGCGCTGGCCACCTACATGGCCAACGCCATCGGCGGCATGGTGGACGGATGGCACTGGGTTCGCTGGCTGTCACCGTTCCACTACTTCATCGGCACCGACCCACTGCACACCGGTTGGCACCCGGCCGAGCTTCTCGCCCTCGTGCTCCTTGGTGCCGCGGCCACGATCGCCGGCGTTATCGTCTTCGACCGCCGCGACATCGGTGTGTAAACCTGAAGCTCGTGGCCGCCGTTCACCGGCGGCCACCGCCATGTGGACAAGGAACAGCCCATGAGCGACGACACCTCGCTGGCGGCCGACTGTCAGGATCTGCTGTCCGTCCCGGCCGGTGCCCGGCGTCGGGCGGCGGCGAGCCTGGGTGCCCGCGCAGCGGGTCAAGGGCTCAAGCTGCGCGAGCTCGTCACCGGTCTGCTGGATGCCACCACCGCCCACTGGAGCGCCAACCCGGTCGCGTCGACCGACACCGCGGCCGCCGTGCATTCCCGCGCCGAGACACTCCTGGACACCGCGCGTGTCCTGCTCAGCGCCGCCCTGGACGGGTACGCCCGGCAGAACCGTGCCGAGCTTGATCGCCACGACAACGAACGTTCCGTGTTCGTCAACGACCTGCTCACCGGTAGGGCCGATCCCGGTGATCTCGCCGAGCGCGCACACCGATATGGCATCCGCCTGTCGGCCACCCACACCGTCCTCATCGCCCGTGCGACCGGCCTGACCACCGGCATCACGCACCGCATCGATGCCGCACTGGCCTCCAGGTTCGGCGAGGGCAACACCCTCACCACCCTCCGCGACGGTGACGTGGTCTGCATCAGCGCCGGCGGCCTACGCGGAATCGCGGCCGAACTCGCCCACCTGCTCCTCACCGAACTCGGCGCGGGCAACTGGCAGATTGCCGTCGGGCGTACCCAACCAGGGGTGCATGGCCTGGCCACCTCCCTCGACGAGGCCCGCCACACCCTCGACCACGCCGCCAAGCTCGGCTTCACCACGCCCGTACTCAATGCCGCCGATCTGCTGGTGTTCCCCGTGCTCCTGCGTGACCGCGACGCCATCACCGACCTGGTGACCACGGTCCTCGGGCCACTGACCACGGCGCGCGGCGGTGCCGAGCCGTACCTGGAGACCCTGTCGGTGCTCTTCGACAACCAGGGCAACCACACCGCGACCGCCCGGCAGATGCACCTGTCCGTTCGTGCGATCACCTATCGCCTCGACCGCATCCGGGACCTGACCGGCTACCACCCCGGGGAGCCGACCCAACGGTTCACGCTGCAGACAGCCGTCCTCGGCGCCCGACTGCTCGGCTGGCCGTGATAGCCCGGGAGCGCCAGATCAGGAAGGCGTGCGAGCAGGACCCCCGTTGACCAGACGACGACCATCAGGGTGTCACCGTCGCTAGGGCACGAGAGCGTCCGATCCGCTGTTACGCAGCGTGCGGTGGGGGGTTACCCCTGGTAGTGGCTGCGCCGTGGGCCACTGAGCCGCAGCGTGTTGCAGATGTCGAAGACGCCGGGCACGTCGTAGGCGAGTTCCGCCGCGACCTGCCGGGTGTTCGGGTCACTCACCACGCCGGCGAGGATGACGACCCGGTTCTGCACGGAGACGACGATCTGCTGGCGTCGGGTGGTCCAGTCGATGCTCAGTCGCTGCGCGACAAGCGCCTCGATGCGTCGGTCCTCGTGATCCGGCTCGGGCCGGTTCGAGGCGTCGCCGGACCAGTTCTCGTCAGGTAATGGCCAGGGCAGGTACACGGTCAGCTCCTTGGTCGTGGCGAGGCGGGGGCGGAATCGCGGGCCGGTGGGACGTCCACGTCGGGCACCGGTGCCGCCGCTGCGTCGCCCCCGGTTCACGGGGCGTCGGACGGTTGGGGCTTGGCGGTGGCGACGACGAGCACGACGCCGCTGCCGGCGAGGCCGACCTGGATGACCAGGGTCAGGAGGTTGAGGGTGCCGGTGTCGACGCCAGCGAGCCGGGCGAGGATGGTGCCCGCCAGCGCGGCGACCACCCCGACGGACACCGTCAGCCAGATCGGGGCTTCCCGGCGTCCCGGGATGACGAGCCTGCCGAACAGGCCACTTGCGACGCCGACGAGGAGCGCGGTGACGAGACCGGCGATGCTCATGGGCTTCCTCGGGTGTCCTTGGAGTACGGGGGCGGGTGGCAGTCGGTCTCGACGTACGCCACGGGGAACACCGGCCGATCGATGTCGATCAGGAACGGGCGGCCGTCGCGGCGGAGGTCGTGCGCTCCGACGCCGAACCCGCGGACAACTGGGCGAGGGCGTCGTCGCGGCTGTCGAAGATGGGGAAGGCCCCGTCCAGGCGCATCGTGTGCAGGACGGTGCGGACGAACCGCGACGGCGCGGCCAGGCAGAGCGTGGCCCCACGGTCCCGGGCGTCACGGTGGGCGCGGACCAGGAGGCCCAGGCCGGTGGAGTCGATGAGGTGTACCCGGCTCAGGTCGACCACGATGTTTCCGCCCATGTCGGCGGCGTGCCGCAGGGCGTTGCGCAGCGTGTCACCGGTGTCGAGATCGACGTCACCGGCGGCGGCGACAACTGTCACGTCGTCCACGTGGTCGATGCCGAGGATCCCGCCAGGACCGTGGTCCCCGCACGACGCGTGGCCGCCACCAGCGGGCGGCAGCAGGCTGCAGTGCGGGCAGCGGTGCGGGCCGGTGGCGAACGGGGAACCGCTCCACCCCTGTTCGGATACCAGGGTCCAGACGACCTCCGCGTCGGGGAGCACGCACGCGGTGGCCTTGACGGAGTCGCCGCAGGTGTCGCAGATCAGGGTCATCAGGTGGTCGTCCGGGACAACTGTCATTCTGCTGGTCCTTCCTGGGGCCGTGTCCTCGCGCGCGGTGGGACACGGCGTTCGTGCAGAGCCGGAGCTGGGCCGCCCCCGAGGCTGATGGCGCGACCCGGGGAGCGGTTCAGCCGGAGGTGGAAAGGTGCGACGCTCCGTCAGGTCGCGGCTCGCACCGAGGCGCGGCCATGAGCGACCAACACCGGCGGTGCGGCGATGGGTTCCTGCTCCGCCGTCGCCGTGCCGGGCGGCGACGAGGGGGCGGTGTCGACTATCGGCAGGATCTGGTCCAGCCGGGCGGTGTGCAGGATGCGCCGGATGCGCGGGTTCGGGTTGCGGACGGTGAGGACCCCGTCGGCCCGGGCGAGCCGCCGGTGCACATCGAGTAGGAGCCCGATGGCGGCGGCGTCGATGTGCCGGCAGCCCGACAGGTCGACCACCACCTGTGCGGGACGCAGGGCCACCAGCCGGTCGAACACTGCCCCGGTCGCCGGCAGGCAGGCCAGGTCGAACTCGGTGACGCACACCTCGACCAGCGGCAGCGTGCACGGCGTGGTTGCCAGCGGTCCGGTCACGGGCACACCCCCTTTTCCTTCGCGGACGCGGTCGCCTAGGACCCTGCCGTGCCGGCTTGGCGGTCACCACGCGGATCTGTGACAGTTCCGTGACAAATCTGCCAACCTGCCGCCGCGGTTGGCAGCCGAGCCGGTCATCTGGGGATGATGCCCGGTATGACGGCCGTACTGGTGATCGAGGACGACGACCGCATCCGTCTGGCGTTGCTGCTCGCACTCGAGGACGAAGGCTACGACGCTCTCGGCGCGGCCACCGCCGAAGAGGGCCTGCGCGTGCAGCGCCGCGACCCGGCCGACTACGTGCTCGTCGACCTGATGCTGCCCGGTCTCGACGGGTTCGAGTGCATCCGGCAGCTGCGCCGTGACGATGACGTGCCGATCGTGGTGGTCAGCGCCCGCGACGACACCCACGACATCGTCGCGGCCCTCGAAGCCGGCGCCGACGACTACGTCGTCAAGCCGGTGGCGATCAAGGAACTGACCGCCCGGCTGCGCGCCCTGCGGCGCCGTGCCCGTACCGGCGTCGCGGGGCACACGCCGGATCCCGTGCCGGTGCTCGTGGTCGGCGAGCTGGAGATCAGCCCCGACGGGGGAGAGATCCGCCGCGCCGGCCAACCCGTACCGGTCACCCGCACCGAGTTCCGGCTGCTGTGCGAGCTGGCCGAGCACGCCGGCCGGGTGCTGTCCCGCCAGCAACTGCTGGAACGGGTCTGGGGGTACGACAGCGGAGACGAGCGGCTCGTCGACGTCCACGTGGGCCGGCTGCGGCAGAAGATCGAGCCGGACCCGGCGAACCCGCGGCACCTGGTCACCCTGCGGGGCCTGGGCTACAAGCTGCAGCGATGAGACGCCTCGGACTGCGTACCCGGGTCACCGCCGCGTTCGCCGTCGGCGCGCTCCTGCTCTCGGCGTCGATGGCCCTGATCTCCTACGATCTGACCCGCCGGTCCCTGCTCGACGAGCGTGAACGCACCGCCCTGCGCGCCGCCTACTTCGACGCCACGGTCGTTCGTGCCGGGATCGACACGGACACCCCGGACGTGGTGGAGGTGCTCCGGTCGTTGGACACCGGGGGTAGCCGGCGGCCGGTGCTGCACCTCAACGGCGAGTGGTACGCGCGCGCCGCCGATCCGGGCACCACCGCCGCCATCCCCGCCGAGCTGCGGCGGGTCGTCGCCGCCGGGGAACCCGCCGTGCAGCGGGTACGCGTCGACGGGCAGTCCGCCCTGGTGGTCGGGGTGCCGCTGTCCGCGTCCGCGGCGTACTTCGAGGTCAACTCGCTGCGGGAGCTGGAGCAGACGTTCCAGGTCCTGGCCCTCGCGCTGACCACCGTCGCGATCATGGTCGCCGGGTCCGGGGCGGCACTCGGCTGGTACGCCACCCGGCACGGGCTGCGCCCGCTGACCGCTGTCGCCGACGCGGCCGAGAAGATCGCGGCCGGCGACTTCACCGCCCGCCTCGACACGGCCACCGACCCCGACCTGACCCGCCTGTCCTCCTCGTTCAACCAGATGGTCGACCGCCTCGCCCACCGCATCGAACGGGACCGCCGGTTCGCCGCCGACGTCAGCCACGAGCTGCGCTCGCCGTTGCAGACCCTCGCCGCGGCGGCCAGCGTCCTGGCCCGCCGTCGGGAACACCAGGACGAACGGACCGCCATCGCGGCCGGGCTGGTCGCCGACGAGATCGACCGATTCCAGCGGCTCGTCAACGACCTGATCGACCTGGCCCGCAGCGACCAGCCCGCACACCGGGCGCCCGTGGACGTCGTGGGGCTGGCCCGCGACGCCTGCCGCGCCCTCGACCTGCCCACGACGCTCGTCCAGCTCGCCCCCGACGTGCCGGCGACGTGGCTGGTGGAGCGGCGCCGCGTCGCGCAGGTCCTGGCGAACCTGCTCGACAACGCGGTGACCTACGGGGGTGGTCCCGCCGGCGTCCGGCTGGGTCGCGACGGTGCCGCCGGAGTCATCGAGGTCGATGATGACGGACCGGGCGTGCCCGTCGAGGACCGCGAGGCGATCTTCGACCGGTTCGTTCGGGGGCGAGCGGCGCACACCCGCGGCACCGGCGACGGCACCGGGCTCGGGCTCGCGCTGGTCGCGCAGCACGCCGCGGCACATGGCGGACACGTGACGGTCGGCGACCGGCCCGGCGGCGGCGCCCGCTTCCGCGTCACCCTGCCGGGGAGCCTGCCGTGAAACATCGTCATCTCGTCGTCCTGGCGGTTGCCGCATCGCTGACCGGCTGCAGCATCCCGACCGATGACGCCCCCCGGGTGGTGCAGGCACCGCAGGGGCCATTCCAGAGCTCCGCGTCCGCCGACACGAGCGCGCCGGTCGGCCCGGCCGCCGAGACGCTCTGCTTCGTGCGGGACAACCGGATCATCTCGTTCGTCCGGCGGGTCGACCGGCCACCCACCGTCGAGGAACAACTGCGCCATCTGCTGGCCGGACCCACGGCGGCCGAGCGTGACACGGACCTGACCACCGCGCTGGCGGGAGCGGTCAACGCCGCCGGGGTCACGGTCACCGGCACCGAGGCCCGCGTCGTGGTCGACAAACCTGGTGAGGATGCCGGCCGCAGCGACGAGGTCCTCGCGTTCGGGCAGATCGTCTGCACCCTCACCAGCCGTGACGACGTCACCACCGTCACGTTCTCCCGTGACGGCCGGCCGCTCCGGGTGCCCCGCGCGGACGGTTCACTGTCCGAACAGCCCCTGACCCGCGTCGACTTCGCCCCGTTGATCGCCCCTCGTTGACAGCCGTCCCGCACCACCCCCGGCACGGGCACTGCCGGGGGTGGTGCGGGCGGGCCCGGCATGGCGCCGAGCCCGCCCGTCTCAGCTGATCAGGCGAGGGGTGCGAGCCGGAACTGCTGGTTGGTCTGGCCGTGGCAGTCGTACAGCTGGATCTGGGCTCCGTTGCTGGTGCTCCAGACGTCCAGGCATCGCCCGGACTGGACGTTGCTGATGGTGCCGTTGGAGTTGACGTTCCACTGTTGGTTGGTCTGGCTGTGGCAGCTGTAGATCTGCACCGCCGCGCCGTTGCCGGAGCCGGCGGCGTCGAGGCACATGGTGCCGTACACCTGCAGTTGTTTGCCCGAGGTGTAGGTCCAGGCCTGGTTGGTCTGCTTGTTGCAGGTGTAGAGCTGCACCCGGGTGCCGTTGGTGGTCGCCGCGTTGGGCACGTCGACGCACCGGCCGGACTGGGTGCCGACGATTTCGTTGGCCGAGCCGGGCGGGTTGGTGGGCGGGTCGGTCGGCGGGTCGGTCGGCGGGGTGGTCGGCGTCGACGGCAGCAACGGGCAGGTGCTGCGGGAGGTGACCACACCGCTGGAGTCCAGCAACGGGCAGAGGAACTGGCTGTACCGGGCGTCGTTGTCGATGAACATCTTGAGGAACGGCAGCATGGTCCGGATCATCACCGGGTTCGACCGGCCGACCATGAACCCGTGGTCGGCGCCGGCGACCTCCAGGTAGATACTCTCCGTCGTGCTCGGCAGGCTGTTGTACAGGCCGGTGGCGTAGGACGGGGTGACCACGGTGTCGGCCTGCCCGGCGAAGATCATTGTCGGCACCCGGTCGTTGGCCAGGTTCGATGACGGCGAGTACGGAGCGATGCCGACCGCGGCCTTCAACGACGATCGCCGGGTGGCGGCGCTCAGCGCGCCACCGCCGCCCATGGAGTGGCCGGCGACCGCCAGCCGGGTGGGGTCGACGCGGTCGCGTACCGGGCTCTGCTGGGTCAGGTAGTCCAGGGCGGCGAGCAACTGGGTGCCCCGGGCGGTGTCGAAGTCGTTACGGCTGTTGGTCTCGATGCCGATCACGACGAAGCCGTGCGAGGCCAGCCACGGCCCCATCCAGGCCAGTTCCGCGGAGAACAACGCCGTGTAACCCGGCGAGATCGCGATGGCCCCGAAGGTGCCCTGGCTGGTGTCGGTCGGGTAGTAGATCCGGCCGCCGTTGAAGCCGTACCCGGTCGGGACGCTGACCGAGGTGTTGGCGAACGGACCGTTCTCGGTGGCGACGCTGGTCCGGGTCGGGTCCGGACCGCGCTGGTACGGGTTGTCGGCGGCCGACGCCGATCCGGTCGCCACGGTGATGGAGAGCAGGCCGACCGCGGCGGCGAGCCCGGCCGCGGCGAGCGTGAAGATCCCTCTCCGGCGCCGGGGGGACACCCGGGCCGGGTCGGCGTCTCCCGGGGACGGGGGACGGTTGGCGTGTTCTGGCACTGTCGTACCTCCTGGTGGTGGATGGATGCGGGGCGGGTGGGCTCGCGCGAGCCCACCCGCCCCCGGCGGTGTCCGATCGTCAGCGCTGGAGGGTCAGCAGACCCGGCCGGTACGGCAGGAGGCCGTAGTCGCCGCCGGAACTGGGGGAACGACCCTGGTAGAGCAGTTGCAGGTTGCACGCGTCGACGGTCATGGTCTGGTCGGCGCTGGTCCGCAGCAGCTCACCGTGGCTGATGTCGTTGGTCCAGGTGGCACCGCTGTTGGCCTTGCCTGCGAACGGGTTGCTCTCACTGGTGGCCTGCGGCGTCCACGTGCCACCCAGGCTGCTGGCGGTGAACGAGCGGAAGTAGCGCCCGTTCGCGCCGATCGCTTCGACGATCATGAGGTACTTGTTCAGGCCCTGGAGCTTGTAGACCTGGACGGCCTCGAAGAGGTTGTTCGTCGAGTCGGTCATGATCGTCGTGTAGTTGGAGCCGAAGCTGCCCGGGAAGTTCCCGATCGGCATGCTCGCCCGGTAGATCCGACCGTTGTCGCCGGCGAAGAACAGGTACATGTTCTGGTCGTCGCCGATGAGCGCCTGGTCGATCGGGCCGGTGTTGGAGTTGGAGATGCTGCCGGTGAACAGCGTCTGCGCCGCCGACCATCCGTTCGGGTTGGTCGGGTCACTCGAGGTCCGGTACGAGAAGGCCGTGCCGCCCCACTGGTAGGCCAGCACCCAGATGTTGCGCGGGGCGAAGTAGAACAGCGACGGCGCGACGGTCGCCGAGTTCATCGCGTTCTGGCTGGCCGAGCCCATCTGCGAGTAGTTGCTGAAGAGGCCGAAGTTCATCGAGCCCCAGGTGGTTCCGGTGTCGTGCGTGGTGGCGTAGACGAGCTGCTGACCGTTGTACGGCGCCACGGTGAAGTCCTTCAGCGACACCCAGCCCGACCTCGGCTGAGCGAGCGCACCCGTCGACGACCACCGGTACGACGAGGGCAGGTCGCACGCGCCGCCGGTCGGCGGTGGCGTGGTCGGCGTCGGGGTGGGCGTCTGGGTGCCACCGCCGAGGGCGGCGAGCCGGAACTGCTGGTTGGTCTGGCCGTGGCAGTCGTACAGCTGGATCTGGGCTCCGTTGCTGGTGCTCCAGACGTCCAGGCATCGCCCGGACTGGACATTGCTGATGGTGCCGTTGGAGTTGACGTTCCACTGTTGGTTGGTCTGGCTGTGGCAGCTGTAGATCTGCACCGCCGCGCCGTTGCCGGAGCCGGCGGCGTCGAGGCACATGGTGCCGTACACCTGCAGTTGTTTGCCCGAGGTGTAGGTCCAGGCCTGGTTGGTCTGCTTGTTGCAGTCGTAGAGCTGCACCCGGGTGCCGTTGGTGGTCGCCGCGTTGGGCACGTCGACGCACCGGCCGGACTGGGTGCCGACGATTTCGTTGGCCGAGCCGGGCGGGTTGGTGGGCGGGTCGGTGGGCGGGTCGGTCGGCGGGTTGGTGGGAGTGGCGCTGTTCAGCGCCTCCAGGGTGGCGTTGTAGGCGGCCTTCTTGTTGCCGTTGCACTCGAAGAGCAGCGGAGTGCCACCGGAGCGCCACGAGTCGCAGTCCCGCACGCCCCACACGGTGACCCCGTTGCAGCGGGCCACGGCCAGGCAGTCGTTGACCACGTTGCGGTAGGTGTTGGCCTGCGTCGTGCCGGAGCCTTCGATGTCCAGCTCGGTGACCTGCACGTCCACCCCGAGGGCGGCGAAGCTGGACAGCGTCGTGCGGTAGTTGCTGTTGTACGGCGAGTTGGCGTTGAAGTGCGACTGGAACCCGACGCAATCGATCGGCACGCCCCGGGACTTGAAGTCGCGCACCATGTTGTAGACCGCCTGGGTCTTGGCCCAGGTCCAGTTGTCGGTGTTGTAGTCGTTGTAGCAGAGCTTCGCGTTCGGGTCCGCCGCGTCGGCGGCGCGGAACGCGGCCTCGATCCAGTCGTTGCCGGTGCGCTGCAGGTTCGAGTTACGACGGGCGCCGCTGTTGCCGTCCTCGAACGCCTCGTTCACCACATCCCACGAGTGGATCTTGCCCCGGTAGTAGGTGGCCACCCGGGTGACGTGGTTCAGCATCGCGCTGCGCAGCGCGGAGCCCTCCATGCCCTGCATCCAGCTCGGCTGCTGGGAGTGCCAGGCCAGGGTGTGGCCCCGGACCTTCCAACCCCGGGAGGTCGCATGGTTCACGATCCGGTCCGCGTTGCCGAAGGTGAAGTTGTTCTGCTGCGGCTCGGTCGCGTCGATCTTCATTTCGTTCTCGGGCGTGACGCTGTTGAACTCGCGGTTCAGGATCGTCGTGTAGGCACTGTCACCGAGCTTGTTCGCGGCGACGGCGGCGCCGAAGTAGCGGCCGGACTGGGCTGCGGCGGCGCCGAGGGTCGTCTCGGCGGCCTGGGCCAGATTGGGCAGCAGCGACACGATCAGGGTCAGAATTATCGCGGCGGTTCCGGAAAGAGTGAGCGTTCGCAGTCGGGTATGCCCGGTGAGACGGGTCCGGGAAGGCATGCTGATCCTCCGGTGGTGGGATAGGAAGAGCTCTGGCGCTGTTCGAGTGGGTGGCCCCGCCAGATGGCGGTGGTCACCGTGCTGAGTCCGCCCGAGCGGGCCGGCAGCGGCCTCAGGTGGTGGCCCGGATGCGGGTCGCTCGGGCTACTTGACCAGCGGGTGGAGCGTTGCGATGAGTGGGTCCGGTCGCCCGCCGGGACATGGTCGCGGGCGCTGGTACCGCAGGGTGGTGGATGTGGTCACCTGGCAGGTGGGTGGGCCTGACGGTTGCGTGAGGCGCCTCCTCCGCGGAAGGATCTTGTTAACGTTCACACCTGTCGATGGCTCCCAGGCTGGCAGAAAAATCCCTGGTTTTCAACCGGTAGTTTCGGACCTGTTACGGATCAGGGCGCCACGATTCGCGCGCCTTCCGGCGCACAAGATCGAACAATGCGTGACCGGTGGGTGGGTCAGCCGTGGATCAGCTGCCCGATCGGCTCAGTCCGACAGTGGTCGACGGCGGATGACCAACAGGGCGATGTCGTCGTTCGGGTGTTCCTCCGCCGTGGTGGCCATGATGTGGTCGCACAACGCCTCGGCCGGCCCGGGCCGCACGGCGTCGGCGAGACGCTCGATCCCGGTGTCGATCACCTCGCTGCGGCGCTCGACCAACCCGTCGGTGTAGAAGACCAGCGCCGCGCCCGGCGGTAGGTCCAGAACCGTGGTGCGGCGATTGCTCACCGGCCGGCCCACCCCGAGTGGCCGGTCCACCGACACGCTGACGGGCACGCTGGGCTGGTCGGGAACAGCCAGCAGTGGGGGAAGGTGGCCCGCCGAGGAGACGTGCACCCGCGTGCGGTCGGGAGAGATCAGGGCGTAGACGGCGGTGGTGAGAGTGCCGGCCTCGAAGTGGTGGATCTTGCGGTCGAGTGAGGTCAGTGCCTGGGCGGGGTCGTCGGAATCCAGAGCGTAGGCGCGTAGCGCGCTGCGGATGCGTCCCATCACGACGGCGGACGGCAGCCCGTGACCGGAGACGTCGCCGATGACGGCGCCCAGCCACCCCGATGGCAACGTGAACACGTCGTACCAGTCGCCACCGATGCCCAGGTCGTGGCCCGGAATGTAGCGGGCGGCCAGGTCCAGGCCGGGAACGTCGGGCAGTCGGCCCGGTAGCAGGCTGTGTTGCAGCGCCAGCGCCGCCTGCCGGTCGAGAACCTGTGCGCGGGCCTGACCGGCGAGGCTGGCCCGATCGGCGACGAGCTGCAACAGCTGCACGTCGTCCGGGCCGAACCGCCGCAGCGTCAGGGAGCCGACGTGCAGTACGCCGACGAGGTTGCCGTTGACGAGCATGGGCACGCCCAGCAGGACACGGATGCCCTTGACGAGCAGGATGGGATTGACCACGTCGTCCGGCCCGACGTCATAGATCATGACCGGTCCGCGGGTCGCCGCCACCCGACCGGCGAAGCCGCGTCCGACCCGGATGCGGAAACCGCGGCGTACCTCCTCCTCCAGGCCCTTGGCCGCTGTCGCGACGAGCTCACCGGTGTGGTCGTCAAGCAGCAGGATGGTGGCGGTGTCGACCTTGAGCAGGTCCCGGATCCGTTCGAGCAGCTCGTCGAGCAACTCGGCGATGTTCAGCCCAGAGAGGGCCGCGTCGGTGATCGCCTCGATACGACGCAGCCGCTCGTCATTCGTCACCAGCTCGGCATCGGCCACGCAGGAAGCCTAGACGCCGGCCCGCCGCCGTCGGCACGCCAGCAGCGAGATCGACAGTGTCCGTCGCCCGACGGCGAGTACCCGCCTCTGTCTCCGACCTCACCGACCCGATCTGAGCCCGGCCGTGCGGGCCTGACTAATGTCATGTGTGCCTGTGCGCCATGCATCGAAGGTCATGACTAAGCGCACTGGAGACCGCCCCGTCCTGTCGATGAGACTCGATGCAACGCCGGAACAACAGCCGGCCGAGTTCGAAGGGCGGCGAGACGGTGGACGAACGCTACGACAGCTACTGCGCCGCAGATCGGCTGTTCTACGACTCGCTCGGCAGCGCCGTCGCGCAGCCCGTCTTCCCGGCCGCCGACCGGCCGGTACCGGCCGGCTGGCGCCGTGAGCCGCTCGACGACTGGCTGATCTACGCGCCCGACGGCGGCTCGCTGCCCCAGCAGGGCTGGAAGATTCACGTGTCGGCAGGTCTGGCGAACGCCGAGCGGGTGCTGGACGCGGTCTGGAACTACTGCGTCCCCCGCGGCCTGTCCTTCAAGTTCCTGCGCGGGCCACGCACGCTGCTGCTGCGCAACTCCAAGTACGCCGCCCGGGCGGCCAGCGGCAAGTTCGTCACCGTCTACCCGCGCGACGACGCCGAGCTGGAACTGACCTGCAAGGAACTCGACGAACTGCTCACCGGCGAGCCCGGACCGTACATCCTCAGCGACCTGCGCTACGGTGCCGGCCCCGTCCACGTGCGCTACGGCGGCTTCGCCGCCCGCTACTGCCACTCTCCCGACGGCCAGGTGGTCCCGGCGATCGAGGACGACTCCGGCACGCTGGTGCCCGACCGCCGCGAACCGGTCTTCCACGTACCGTCCTGGATCACCCTGCCCGACTTCCTCGGCCCGCACCTGGCCGCCCGCAACGACACCAGCACCAACCAGGTGCCGTACCGGATCGAACGGGTGATCCACTTCTCGAACGGCGGTGGGCTGTACGTGGGCCGGGACCTGCGTACCGACACCGAGGTGGTCCTGAAGGAAGCTCGACCGCACGCCGGCCTGGACGCCGACGGCACCGACGCCGTCGCCCGGCTGGCCCGCGAGGCGCAGGCCCTGCGGCAACTCGCCGACCTGCCGCAGGTGCCGCAGGTGCACGACGAGTTCGTCCTCGGCGAACACCGGTTCCTCGCGCTCGAGTTCATCGACGGCAAACCGCTGAACAAGGTGCTTGTCGACAGGTACCCACTGATCGACGCCGACGCGACAGACGGCGACCGGGCGGCGTACGTCCGATGGGCCCGCCATGTCTACCAGCAGGTCGAAACCATCGTCGCGGCGATCCACGAGCGCGGCCTGGTCTACGGGGACCTGCACCTGTTCAACATCATGATCCGGCCGGACGACCAGGTTGCCCTCGTCGACTTCGAGGTGGCCGCCCCGATCGCCGGGCACCGCCGACCCGGGCTGCGCAACCAGGGCTTCGCGGCGCCGAGGGACCGCAGCGGCCCGGCGGTCGACAAGTACGCCCTGGCCTGCCTTCGGTTGGCGCTGTTCCTGCCGCTGACCCAGCTGGTCCGGCTCGCCCCCGCGAAGGTGACCCACCTGGCCGACATCATCGCCGCGAACTTCCCGGTGCCGAGGTCCTTCCTCGACCCGCCGGTCGAGGAGATCACCGGCGCCCCACCGGTCACCACCGACCCACGCATCGGCGCGGACGACTGGCCCACCATGCGTCACCAGCTGACGACGGCGATCGTGGCCAGCGCCACCCCCGAACGCGACGACCGGCTCTTCCCCGGCGACATTGAACAGTTCCGCAGTGGCGGCCTCAACCTCGCCCACGGAGCGGCCGGCGTGCTGTACGCGCTCGACAAGAGCGGCGCCGGGCGGTGGCCCGAACACGAGGACTGGCTGGTGCGGCGGGCGACAGCACCCCCGTCCGGCACCCGCTGCGGCTTCTACGACGGGCTGCACGGCGTCGCGTACGCACTCGCCCACCTCGGCCGCCGACAGGACGCACTGGACGTTCTCGACATCTGCCTGCGAGAACCACTGGACGGGCTCGACCACAGCCTGTCCGGCGGACTGTCCGGGATCGCGCTCAACCTGGCCGAGTTTGCCGGGCGTACCGGGGAGGCGTCGTTGCGCGACGCCGCGTGGCGGGCCGCCGAGCGGGTGATCGGCCAGCTGGCCGACGACCCGGGCCCGGACGTCAGCGGCGGACACCACCCGTACGCCGGGTTGCTGCGCGGCCGGACCGGACCGGCGCTGATGCTGCTGCGCCTCTACGAACTCAGCGGCGACGGCGAGCTGTTGGAGCACGCCGCCACGGCCCTGCGTCAGGACCTGCGCCGGTGTGTGCTGCGGCCGGACGGTGCGCTGGAGGTCAATGAGGGCTGGCGCACCATGCCCTACCTGGCGCACGGCAGCGTCGGCATCGGGCTGGTCCTCGACCAGTACCTGCGCCACCGGGCCGACGACCGGTTCGCCGAGGCGAGCGCGGGAATCCGCCGCGCGGCCCGCTCACCGTTCTACGCACAGTCCGGGCTCTTCGCCGGACGGGCCGGCATCATCGCCTACCTCGCCGCCTCGACCGAGAACGCCGACCGCCGCGAACTCGACGCGCAGCTGGACCGGCTGAGCTGGCACGCGCTGCCGTACCGGGAGGGGACCGCGTTCCCTGGCGAGCAGTTGCTGCGGCTCTCCATGGACTTCGGCACCGGTACCGCCGGCGTGCTGTACGCGCTGGCCAGCGCGCGGCACGACCAACCGCCGGCGCTGCCTTTCCTCGCGCCCCTGCCGGGCGCGCAGAGACTCCCTCGCCACAGCGAGGGCGACCTGATCAGCGAACGGATGGAAGGGAGGTGAACGACATGGCGCTTCTGGACCTCCAGGGCCTGGAGATGGCTCCGGCCGACCGCACGGGTGGCGGTAGCCGGGCGAGCCTGCTGCTCTGCGGCGACAGCTCGCTCTCCGTCACGACCTGCAACTGATCCACACACACGGGGCCCTGGGTGGGTAGACGTGCCCACCCAGGGCAACCGCGTACCAACGGGAGGACCGATGCCGACGTTCGCCTCGGGGGACAGGCTGCTGCGGCAGACGGTCCTGGCGGGCGGCGGCTGGACCGCCGGACTCGCGGCGGTCGCGCTGCTCGGCGCGGCCGCCGAACTGTTGCTACCCGCGGCGCTCGGCCGCGCCGTCGACGCCGCCCTCGGCGGCGGTTCCGGCTGGTGGGCGGTGTCCGCCTGCGGCCTGGTCGTCGTCCTCATCGGCGTCGACACCCTGACGGACCTGACCAGCGGGTACGGTGCGGCCCGCGCCACCGCCGGACTGCGCCGGCGTCTGCTGCGTCACCTGTTCGCCCTGGACATCCGCGCCACCCGCCGGCACCCGGTGGGTGATCTCGTCGGCCGTCTGGTCGGCCAGGCCGCCGACGCCGGACAGGCCGGCAACGCCGTGGTCCTGGCCATCGTGGCGGTGCTTCCGCCGCTGGGCAGCGTCGTCGCGCTCGCCATCATGGAACCGGTCCTCGGGATCACCCTGCTCGCCGGCCTCGGCCTGCTCGCCGTCCTCATGCGCGCCTTCGTGGCCGACGCCTCGGCGGCGACCGCCGGGTACCAACGGGTTCTCGGCACCATCGCCGGACGGCTGCTGGAGTCGCTGACCGGCGCCCGGACCATCGCCGCCGCCGGCACCACCCACCGCGAGCAGGACCGGGTGCTGGCGGCCCTGCCGGAGCTGGACCGGCACGGCCGGCGTTCCTGGGAACTGCTGGCCCGGGCGAGCGCCCGCACCGCGGCCGTGGCGCCGCTGCTGAACCTGAGCGTCATCGCGGTCGGCGGGTACGCCCTGACCGCAGGCTGGCTCACGCCGGGTGAACTGGTCGCCGCCGTCCGGTACGCGGCCATGGGCGCTGGCCTCGGTGGCGTGCTCGCCACCCTGAACCACCTGGTCCGCAGCCGCGCCGGAGCACACCGGGTCGCCGAGCTGCTGGCACAGTCCGCCGCGCCCGCAGGAGATCGGCCCCTTCCACCCGGCGCGGGCGCCCTGCGACTGCGCGGGGTGGGCGTGCACGCCGACGACGGTCGGCCCATCCTGGACGGCATCGACCTGGACGTGCCGGCCGGAGCCACAGTGGCCGTCGTCGGCGCGTCCGGTGCCGGCAAGTCGACCCTGGCGGCCGTGGCCGGCCGGCTGCACGACCCCGACCGCGGTGAGGTGCGACTCGACGGTGTGCCGCTGCGCGACCTCGACACGGCGGCGTTGCGCCGTGCCGTCGGCTACGCCTTCGACCGGCCGGTGCTGATCGGCGCGACAGTCCACGACGCGATCGGCCTGGCGCTGCCGGTCGACGCGGCGACGCCGCCGGCCGATCGGAGCCCGGCCACACCGGCGGTGCTGCGGGCGGCCCGCACGGCGGCGGTTGCCGACGTGATCGACCGTCTGCCCGGCGGCTATCGCACCCCGCTGGTGGACACACCCCTCTCCGGGGGCGAGACCCAACGCCTCGGCCTGGCCCGCGCGTTCGCCGCCGAGCGGCTGCTCATCCTGGACGACGCGACGTCCAGCCTCGACACCGCTACCGAACACCGGATCACCACCGCGGTCCTCGGGCGGGGCGGGGAGCGTACCCGACTGGTGGTCACCCACCGCACCGCGGCCGCCGCGGCGGCCGACCTGGTCGCCTGGCTGGACGGCGGTCGGCTGCGCGGCCTGGCGCCGCACCGGCAACTCTGGGCCGACCCGGACTACCGGGCGGTCTTCCAGCCGGCCGGCGGCGGATCGTGAGCCGTTCCGGCGTACGCCGGGTGACCTGGCGGGCGCTGCGGGCCCGACGACGGGCGCTCGCCGGGCTCGGCGGCTGGTCGCTTGTCGAGTCGCTGCCCGCGCTGCTCGCCGGCTATCTGGTCGCCCGCGCCGTCGACGAGGGCTTCCTGGCCGGACGTCCGCTCAACGGCCTGGCCTGGTTGGGGGTCCTCGCGGTGGCCGTGCTGGTGGGCGCGGCGGCCACCGGTCGGACGTACCGGAGCCTCGGCGCCGTGGTCGAGCCGTTCCGTGACGAGGTGGCCGCCCAGGTGGTCCGGGGTGCGCTGGGCGACGCCACCCGGGCGGGTGGCCGCCCGGACAGCGCCGCCGTGACCCGGCTGACCCACCAGATGGAGATCGTCCGCGACACCTTCGCCGGTCTGCTGATGGTGACCCGTGGTTTCCTCTTCTCGGCGGGCGCCGCCCTGCTCGGCCTGCTCGCTCTGGCGCCCGTGGTGGCGGCGCTGGCCGCCGTGCCGCTGGTCGCCGGTCTGGGCGTGTTCCTCGCGGCGCTGCCGGCGATGGTCACCCACCAGCGTGCGTACGTCCGGGCCGGTGAGCAGCTCGGCCAGTCGGCGGCGACCGCGCTGGCCGGTCACCGCGACGTGCTGGCCTGCGGCGCCCAGACCCGCGTGACGGCCGAGGTGGCCCGTTGGGTGTCGGCGCAGGCCGCCACCGAACGCATGCTCGCCCGGATGGCGGCGATCCGCAGCCTCAGCCTCGGCATCGGCGGCTGGCTGCCCCTGCTGGTGCTGATGGTGGCCGCCCCGTGGCTGGTCGAGCGTGGTCTCACCGCCGGCGCGGTGCTGGGTGCGCTGATCTACGTCTCCACCGGGTTGCAACCCGCTCTGCACACACTGGTGCAGGGTCTCGGCGGCGGCGGGCTGCGCTACGTGGTCACACTGGAGAACATCCTGCGCACCTATCCGGTGTCCGACGACCAGCGCCCGCCGGCCCCCGCCGACCGGACACCCCACCGCCGGCCGCCCACCGCCCCCGGCGGACGGTCACCAACCGTCGAGGTCCGGGGACTGACCTTCGCCTACGGTCCGCGCGCCCGACCCGTCCTGCGGAACTTCTCGCTGACACTGGCCGACCAGGACCATCTCGCCGTGGTGGGGCCCAGCGGCGCCGGCAAGTCCACACTGGCCGCCCTGATGGCCGGTCTGGTGGCTCCGCAGGCGGGCACTGTCCACCTGGCCGGCGCGCCGGTCACCGCTGTCGATCCGGTCGGCCTCGCCCGGATGCGCGTGCTGGTACCCCAGGAGGCGTACGTGTTCACCGGCAGTCTCGCCGACAACCTCCGCTACCTGCGGCCGGACGCCGACGAGCACACGCTGGACGTCGCCCTCGACGCGCTCGGCGCGCGTCCGCTGGCCGCTCGCCTGGGTGGCCTGAGCGCGCCGGTCACGCCGGCCCTGCTCTCCGCGGGCGAGCGGCAACTCATCGCGGCGGTCCGGGCCTGGCTGGCACCCGCCCCGCTGGTGCTCCTCGACGAGGCGACCTGCCACCTGGATCCGGCGCTGGAAGCGACGGTCGAGGCCGCCTTCGCCCGGCGGCCCGGCAGCCTCGTGGTCATCGCACACCGGATCAGTTCCGCGCTGCGGGCTGATCGGGTGCTGGTCCTCGATGGCGACGAGCCCCTGCTGGGCACGCACGAACAGTTGATGGCCCGCTCGGCCACCTACCGGATGCTCGTCGGCTGCTGGGACGACCCGGTGGTGCCGTCCCGGGCGACGTCGGCGCGGCCGGGCTGAACCCCGCCCGTCAGCGCCGACGCGCTGGTCAGATCCACCCCGCCTCGCCCGCCATCCGCACGGCCTCCACCCGGGTACGGGCACCCACCTTGCGGGCGATCCGACCGAGATGGTTACGGACGGTGCCGCGGGTGAGCCCGAGCGACGCCGCCACCTCAGCGACCGGCGCTCCCGCGGCCGTCAGCCTCAGCACCTCCGTCTCGCGGCTGGTCAGTGGGCCGTCCGAGCGCAGCGCCGCGACGACGAGATCCGCGTCCAGCACGGGTTCCCGGCGGGCGAGCCGGCGGATGCCGTCGATGACCCGGTGCGGGGCGGCGTCGTTGCGCAGGATGCCGACCGCCCTGGTCGGGCAGAGCATGCCTCGCAGTCGCCGCGCCCGGTGCGGGTGAGCCAGCAACAGCAGGGGGCACCCACCGAGGCGGCCGGGATCGATTCCCTCGACGAAGTCGAGGTCGGCCACCACCACGTCGGGGCGTTGGGTGTGAACGGCAGTGGAGACCGCATCACCGCGATCCACCTCCGCCACGACGCGGATGTCCTCCTCGGCGGCGAGGACGAACGACAGCGCGCCCAACACCAGGGCGCCGTCCAGGGCGAGCAGGGTACGGATCACGATGGACCTTCCTGCACTCCGGTAGTGATCACTCAACGTCAACATTCAAACACGGGTCCGGTGGGTCCGCACGGTGACGGGGCGGGTCCGGACTGTCTCCACCGGACCCGCCCCGACGGCTACAGCCAGCCGTTACGCCGCGCGCGCGACACCGCCTCCAACCGGTTGCGGGCGCCGGTCTTGCGCAGGATCACCGACAGGTGATTGCGCACCGTTCCGTGCGCCAGGTAGAGGCGGACGGCGATCTCCTTGAGGGGCAGGCCCTCGGCGGCCATCCGCAGCACGTCCATCTCCCGAGGCGTCAACGGCATCTCGGTGGGACTCAGCGCCGCCACCGCCGCGCTCGGATCGATCGCCCGCTCCCCGGCCGCGAGGGCGCGGATCGCCCGCACCAACTCGGCCAGCGAGCTGTCCTTCCCGACCAGACCCCGTGCGCCGGCCGCCAGCGCCGCCTCCACCAGGGCTGGGCTCCACCGAGGGCTCATCGCCAGCACGGCGGCCTCCGGCGCCTCGACGTCGATGCGGGCGACCACCTCCACCGGGTCGGGCAGCTCCGGCGTCAGCGCCAGCACCACCACCTGTGGCCGGCACCGCCGAACCACTGTCAACAGCTCGCCGACACCCTCGACGTCGGCGACCACCTCCATGTCCTCCTCTCGTGACAGCGCGGCGCAGAGCGCCCCGCGAAGCAGACCCATGTCCTCGGCGACAACAACGTGGATCACCACGTCTTCTCCGATCTCAGGTACGCGTCACGGCGGCCACCGATCCCGGAGCGTCCACGGGTTGATCAGGGCGGTCGTGCGCGACAGACGGGCAGGCAGCGGCCCGCGGCGCCGTCGGTGTGGACGGGCGCGGGCACCGATCGACCGGCCGGCGGGTGGAGCGGGCCGTGGGGCCCGCCACCGAGGTCGGTCGACCCGCCCTCAGCCCGGGCGGGCGATCGCCGCCGGAGTGCGGCTCTCGACCAGGAGCGGCACGAGATCGCCGGGCTGCGCGGCACCGCTGTGCGACTGCCGGTCCACCGGCCGGGCCAGCCCCGGCCCGGGTTTCGATCGGTCGTCGACACCGGCGGCGTCCTGGTCGACGGGCATGACGGGTTGGCCCGAGAATTCGCTCGCGGCGTCCGCCGGCTCCCGTGGCGCGGCCCGGTGCCCCGTCGTCGAGGCGGTGGGCGGTGCGGGGCCGACGACAGACATTTGCGCTGGCGCGGCCGGTGTCGGCGGCGCCGCGGCGGGCGCGGGGGGCACCGGCGAATCCGCCGGTGGCGTCGGGACTGTCGGTACGGGAGCCGGGTCGGTCACCGCGACCGCACCCGCCCCGAGCGCCGGCGGAACGGGCGTCGGAGGTGTCGCCGCGGGAACGACCACCGTGTCGAGAGCCGGTGGTAGCACGGCGTCGACGACGTGCAGGAGCGCCGTGACGAGGGGGCGGATCGGCACGGCGTGGACGATGTCGACGACGTACGGCAGCGGGGCGGTGATCAGGCCCACCACCGGCGAATCACCTGGCACGTACAGCGTGGGCAGGTCGGGGACGGCGGTGGCCGGCAGGTCGGGGACGGCGGTGGCCGGCGGTCGCGGTGCGCCAGCGGCAGAGCGCGGCGGCTCGGCACGATGAGCTGCCCGATGGGCCGCGCGAGCGACCGGGGCCGGCTGGAGCGTGTCGGGCTCTGCCGCGTCGGGTGGGACGGACGCGTCGGCCCGGGGCGGCGGCACGGACGCGGGCGATGCGTCCGGCCCGCGTCGAGGCTGCGTGGTGGGTGTCTGCTCGCGGGGAGCGACGACGTCACCGACGAGCCCGGCCAGCGGGGCGCGCGGCCGGTCGCGGCGGCGCTCGTCGGCACGTGTGGCCCGCTGGCGGTCCTCATCGGGGCGCTGCGCGACCGTCAGCCGCACGACCGGCTCGACCAGACGGCCGAGCTTCCGTTGCGGCTCAGCGCCGGTCCCGCTGTGCGTACCGTCGGCGGCGGCCGGCCCCTGGAACAGGGCGGCCACGACGAAGCCGGCCCCGACGGCGACCGCGATCAGCACCATCCGCCGGGCGATGCTGCGCAGCCGGTCAGCGGCAAGCGGCGCAGATCGGCCCGGCGCAGACGCCGGCGCGGTTCCGTTGACGGGACTTCGCACGCGGGCACGACCCCTTCCTCTGGATTGCTGACCCATCGTAGCGATGCGCTTACCTAGCCGCATCCGGTGACGTGTCCTGCCCGCAGCGACGCAGGCCCGGTTATCGGGCGGTTTCGGGGCAGTCCGGGCTGGCGCCGGTGACAACAATCTGACTGATTGCTCAGGGCGTCGGGTCCCCGCCCGCTCCCGTGTGACGGTCAACCGGCTGTTCGGCGGCAACACGCCAGCGGGCACCGCGCGACGGTCCATCGTGGAACGCGGGCGGGTGTACCGTCGCCGCATGACGGTGCTGCAGGAGTTTGTCGCCGCTCTTTCCAGCGGCCGGATCCAGGTTGTCGACCTCACCGCTCCGCTGTCCGACCAGACTCCGATCCTGGGTCTGCCCGAGCAGTTCGGCCAGACCTGGCCGTTCCAGCTCAGCGAGATCAGCCGGTACGACGACAGGGGCCCGGCCTGGTACTGGAACAACTTCTCCACCGGCGAGCACACCGGCACCCACTTCGACGCCCCGGTGCACTGGGTCAGCGGTCAGCACGGCGCCGACGTGTCGCAGGTCCCGGTGAGTCAGTTGATCGCCCCGGCGGTGGTGATCGACCACTCCTCCGACGCCGCCGACAACCCCGACTTCCTGCTTCAGGTGGAGCACGTCAGGGCGTGGGAGGCGGAACACGGGCCCCTGCCCACCGGTGGCTGGCTGCTCTACCGCACCGGCTGGGACGCGTACGGCGACGATCCGCAGCGGTACGCCAACGACGGGCGTACCCCGGGCATCTCCGTGGAGTGCGCCCGCTGGCTGGCCGAGGAGTCACCGATCCGTGGCGTCGGGGTGGAGACGGTCGGGACCGACGCGGGCGCCGCGCACTCGTTCGACCCGCCGTTCCCGTGCCACTCGTTCCTGCTCGGCCAGGACAAGTACGGTCTGACCCAGCTCCGCAACCTGGGGCAGTTGCCGACCACCGGCGCGGTGGTGATCGCCGGCCCGCTGCCGATCGTCTCCGGCTCCGGCAGCCCGTGCCGGGTCCTCGCGCTGGTCGAACGCTAGGCCGGGCCACCGATGCGGGTAGCCGAGGTGGTCGGGCGGGTCCTGCACGGACACGGCGTACGGCACGTCTTCGGGGTGGTCGGCAGCGGCAACTTCCACGTCACGAACGCCCTCGTGGCGGCCGGTGCCCGGTTCGTGGGGGCCGCCCACGAGGGTGGCGCGGCGAGCATGGCCGACGGGTACGCGCGCACCTGCGGGCGGGTGGCTGTCCTCTCGGTGCACCAGGGTCCGGGCGTCACCAACGCGCTGACCGGCCTCACCGAGGCCGCGAAGAGCCGTACCCCGATGGTCGTCCTGGCTCCGGAGGCCACCGCACCGCTGTCGAACTTCTTCATCGACCTGCCGGCACTCGCCGCCGCGGTCGGGGCCGACTTCCACCGGGTACGCGCGACGCACGCGGCCGAGGACGCGGGCGCGGCGTACCGGGCCGCCGCCCGGGGTGCGACGGTGGTGCTGGGCCTGCCGTTGCAGGTGCAGAACGCGGCGACCGAACCGTGGTCCGGTCCGGTCCCCGTGGTCGCGCCGACCCCGAGCGCCGTCCCGCAGGTCGAGCCGTTGCTGGCCGCGCTCCAGGCCGCCCGCCGACCGGTCTTCATCGCTGGTCGGGGTGCCCGGGGTGCCCGGGCACCGCTGACCCGGCTCGCCGACGCGTGCGGCGCGCTGCTCGCGGTCTCGGCAGCGGCCAAGGGACTGTTCGCCGGGAACCAGTGGAACCTCGACGTGGCCGGCGGCTTCGCCACCCCTCTCGCCGCCGAGCTGATCGGCGCGGCGGACCTGGTCGTCGCGTGGGGCAGCACGCTGAACATGTGGACCACCCGGCACGGCGAACTGATCCCGCCCGGCGCCGTCGTCGTCCAGGTCGACAGTGACCCGGCCGCGTTCGGGGTGAACCGCCCGGTCGACCTGACGGTGGCCGGCGACGTGACGGCGGTCGCCGAAACGGTCCTCGGTCGACTGGACGCCGATACCACCGGGACTACGGACGCCGGTTGGCGTACGCCGGCGCTTGCCCAGCGGATCCGCGACCACGGCCGGTGGCGGACGGTCCCGTACCGGGACGAGAGTGACGCCGCGACCATCGACCCGAGGACCCTCTCGGCCGCCCTGGACGACCTGCTGCCGCCCGACCGCACGGTGGTGGTCGACTCGGGCAACTTCATGGGCTACCCGTCGATGTGGCTGGACGTACCGGACGTGGCCGGGTTCTGTTTCACCCAGGCGTTCCAGTCGGTCGGGCTCGGTCTGGCCAGTGCGCTCGGCGCGGCTGTCGCCCGGCCGGACCGGCTCACCGTCGCGGCGGTCGGCGACGGTGGCTTCGTCATGTCCGCCACCGAACTGGTCACCGCCGTCCGGCTGGCGCTGCCCCTGCTCGTGGTGATCTACGACGACGCGGCGTACGGCGCCGAGGTGCACCACTTCGGCCCGGACGGGCACCCGTTGGACACTGTCACCTTCCCGGAGACCGACCTGGCCGCGATCGCCCGTGGCTACGGCTGCGACGGGCTGACCGTCCGGACCGTCGACGATCTCGGGCCGGTACGCCGGTGGCTCGCCGGTCCCCGTACCCGACCGCTGGTGATCGACGCCAAGGTCTGCGCGGCGGGCGGCTCCTGGTGGTTGCAGGAGGCGTTCCGTGGCCACTGAGCCGGCACCGCCCGCGTACGGTGGCGCGGTGGCCACCTTCTGGACGCTGGGATGCGACGCCGACGATCCGCAGCGGATCGCCGCCTTCTGGGCGTTGGCCCTCGGGTACGTCAAGGAACCCGGTTTCGACGAGCCAGACAACGCGTCCATCGTCGATCCGGACGGTCGGGGCCCCGCCATCGCCTTCCTCAGGGTCCCCGAGCGGAAGTCGGCCAAGAACCGGATGCACATCGACATCCGCGTGGCCGGCCCGGGCTTCGGGGACGAGGCCGAGCGCGCGCGGTTGATCCGGCGGAAAGTGCCCGACCTGGTCGCCGCCGGCGCGACGGTGGTCCGGGAGGAGTGGTACGGCGAGGTCCTCGGGCACGTCGTCATGCTCGACCCGGAGGGCAACGAGTTCTGCGTCGCCTGACGCCATGATCGGGGCCTGTCGATCCGGCGGGGCCGTTTGCTGACCGATCCCGAGGGTAGGTGGGAATCCATGACGACGCCCGAGCAGAGTCAGCAGGAGCGAGCCCTCGAAACCGGTGCGGTGTACCAGGACGCCGAGGGGCGTCGGACGACGGACCCCGGCGCCGGTGCCACGCACGCCGACGATGAGGCAGACCGCAACGCGGAGCACCTCAGGCGGGGCGAGGTCGGCCCGCGCGTCCCGGAGGAGTAGGGCCGGTGCGTGTGTGGGGACCGGTTGGCGGGCGCCTACGCCACCGACACGTCGCGGGCCTGGGCGCCGCCCCCGGCGCGGAAGGCTGAGCACGCGACTCGGCTTGATACAGCCTCGGCTGTACTATCTGCGGAATGGAGACGTTGACGCACGGGCAGGTACTGGCCCGCTTCGGCCACGCCCTGTCCGATCCGACCCGGGCGCGACTCCTGCTGGCGCTGCGGGAGGGGCCCGGCTATCCGGCCGAGTTGGCCGACCTGCTGGGCACGACCCGGCAGAACCTGTCGAACCACCTGTCGTGCCTGCGTGGCTGCGGGCTGGTGGTCGCGGTGCCGCAGGGCCGCCGGACCCGCTACGAGTTGGCCGACGTTCGCCTGGCACATGCCCTGGCCGACCTGCTCGGCCTCGTCTTGGCGGTCGACCCGGCCGTGTGCCCGGACTCCGCTGAGAAGGGTTGCTGCTGATGACCCTGCCCCTGAGAACCGTGACACCCGCGGGGCCGTCGTCGGACCGCCACCAGGTCCTCGCCCGCCGGGTGCGGCTGCTGGTCGCCGCCACGATCACCTACAACGTCATCGAGGCGGTGGTGGCGATCACCGCCGGCACCATGGCGTCGTCGACCGCGCTGATCGGCTTCGGCCTTGACTCGATCATCGAGGTGTCCTCTGCGGCGGCGGTGGCCTGGCAGTTCGCCGGCCCCGACCCGGAGGCCCGGGAAAAGGTCGCGCTGCGGGTCATCGCGGTGTCGTTCTTCGCACTCGCCATCTACGTGACGGTGGAGTCGGTACGGGCGTTGGCCGGCGGCCCCGACGCCGAACACTCCCGCACCGGCCTCGTGCTCGCGGCGCTGTCGCTGGCGATCATGCCAGTGCTCTCGTACGCCCAGCGCCGCGCCGGCCGGGAACTCGGCTCCCGCTCTGCGGTCGCCGACTCCAAGCAGACCCTGCTGTGCACGTACCTGTCCGCGGTCCTGCTCGTCGGTCTCGGGGTCAACAGCCTGTTCGGCTGGGCCTGGGCCGACCCGATCGCCGCGCTGGTGATCGCCGCCGTCGCCGCCAAGGAAGGCCGGGAGGCGTGGCGCGGCGATGCCTGCTGCGTCGCCCCGCTGACCACCCCTCCGACCGACACCGCGGCCGGTGGGCCCGGCGACAGCGATGCCGGCGCGTGTGGGTGCGGGCCCGGCTGCTCCTGCTGCACGACCGATGCGACATGACCGGGTGGCCCTCGGCCGGGCCGTCCGCCTCGCGGAGACCGCACCGGATCCGCGCTCGGTGGTGGTCGATTTCAGCGTTGTGTTCATGGGCCGCTGCCGAGGCCGCCTCCAGCATCGCGTCGAAGAGCCCCGGCACACACCGGGTGACCGCCAGGTGTGGCGAACCAACCGGTAACGGATTGCCCATGCCACGCCAACCCGAAGCGTCCGGGCTGGCGTGAGCCGCCGCCCCGGCTCCGCCGGCTTGGAAAGCGGCCGACGACGATGACGAGACGGTGGTCCACGACCCTCGGCTGCTGGGTCCCGACACCATGTCCGTGGCCGCCGACGGGCACCGGTACGTCACCGCCAACCAACCGCACCACCAGGCGACGTGCCAACCCGGGCAAGACCTGCGGCGCAAGCCGTACGCACTGTTCCGGATCCGGGCCGACGCGGGCCCGGTCCGGTGGCGCTGACCGGGCCCGCCCGCCCCTAGGAAACAGTCCCTAGGTGCGCGTGCTCCACTGCTGGTTGGCGCCGCCGTGGCAGGCCCAGAGGTGAAGTTGCGTCCCGTTGGCGGTGCCGGAACCGATGGCGTCGAGGCACAGCCCCGACTGGGCTCCGGTGATGGTGCCGTTGGCGTTCACGTTCCACTGCTGGTTGGCTTGGCCGTTGCAGTCCCAGATGATCACCGCGGTGCCGTTGCTGCTGCCCGCTCCGTTGGCGTCCAGGCACTTGTTGCCGTAGACGGTCAGGGTGCGGTTGGCGGTGTGGGTCCACCGTTGGTTGGTCCCACCGTGGCAGTCCCACAGTTGCGGGCGGACGCCGTTGCTGGTGCTGGAGTTGGGGATGTCGATGCACCGGCCGGACTGGCCGCCCGCGATCAGCACGTTCTGCTGGCCGGCCGGTGGGGTCGTCGGCGGGGGAGTGGTGGGCGGCACGTCGGAGCCGAACTGGGTGAAGAACCGCCACACCTCCTGCTTGACCCAGCTCCGCGCGCCGCTCTCGCAGCCGGCGCACCCGTCCACCGGACCCTGCTGGTGGCCGCCGTCGAACGCCGCCCAGAGCACCGGGTATCCGGGTTGGCAGGAGTAGGCGGTGGTGATGTGGGTCAGGCTGCCCGCCCTCGGCTCCGGCGGGGTCTGCGCGGCGCAGCCGTTGTTCCGGACGAACCTGTCACGCAGCGACCGTCCGCTGGCGATGTTGTCGTTGATGCCGTGAATCCCCAGGTACGCCACCGGTTGGGTGCCGCCGCTGCATCCGCTGATCGCTCCCGGGGCGGCGATTGCGGCGACCGCCCGGAACACCGTCGGGCGGGAGCACGCCAACGAGTAGCTCATCGCGCCGCCGTAGCTGAAGCCGACCGAGAAACGTTGGGTGGTGTCGACGCAGAGGGCGTTGTCGATCACACGGATCATGTCGTCGGTGAAGGTCACGTCTTCACCGTTGGTGTTGCCCCAGCCGTTGTTGAGGCCCTGCGGGGCGACGAAGATCGTGCTGTTGTTGGCCTGCGAGAGCATGCCGTAGTAGGCCCAGGCGGCCCCGTCGGTGCCGCCCGAGGCGACCTGGTTGGCGGTGCCGCCCAACCAGTGGAACCCGAAGGCCAGCCGGTGGGCATAGGTGTTGTTGTAGTTGTCCGGCAACCGAAGGATGAAGCTGCGGCTCTTTCCGCTGCTCTGGATGGTGTGGGTGCCACTGGTCAGCCCGGGTGCCTTGCCGCAGCCGGCAGTGGTGGCCGCGGCCGCCGGTGCGACGGTCGTGACGACGTACATGCCGACGGCGATCAGAACCAGGACGGCCAGGACTGCCCCCGGCCAGGGCGTGGTGTGTTTGCGAAGTGGCACGACTGAGTCTCCTTGTGCGTGGGTGAGCATCGGGAACATCACCGGGCTCAGCTCCGGCTCCATCGTTGGTTGGCCGCGCCGGTGCAGTCCCAGATCTGGATGCGCGTGCCGTTGGCCGTGCCGTTGCCGACCGTGTCCAGGCACCGGCCCGAACCAACCCCGGTGATCGAGCCGTCGGCGTTGGGCCGCCACTTCTGGTTGGACTGGCCGTTGCAGTCCCAGATGATCACCGAGCTGCCGTTCGCGGTGCCGGCGCCGTTGACGTCGAGGCACTTGCCGCCGAAGACCCGCAGCTCCTGGGCGGCGGTCGAGGTCCAGCTCTGGTTGCTCTGGCCGTGGCAGTCCCAGATGATCGCCGCCGCGCCGTTGGTCTGCGAGGCGCCGTTGACGTCCAGGCACCGTCCGGAGGACGTGTTGCGCACTGCCGACGTGCCGCTCGGCGGCGGGGTGGTCGGCGGTGGCGTGGTGGGGTCGGTGCTACCGAACTGGGTGAAGAACTTCCACACCTCGCCCTTGGTCCAGGTCCTGGCGCCGCTGTCCCCGCCGCCGTCCACCGGGCCGGGGGTGTGCCCGCCGTCGAAGGCGGCCCAGACCACCGGATAGCCGGCCCGGCAGCCGGAGTAGGTGGTGGTGATGTGGGTCAGGCTGCCCGCCCTCGGCTCGGGTGGGTTCTGTGCGGTGCACCCGTTGTTGCGCACGAACGTGTCGCGCAGCGACCGTCCGGCGGACACGTTGAGCACCGGGTCCCCGATGCCATGGATTCCCATGTACGCGACCGGCTGGGTGCCGCCGCTGCATCCGCTGAGCTGCCCGCCGGAGTAGACCGCGACAGCGCGGAAGACGGTGGGCCGGGAACAGGCGAGGGAGTAACTCATGCCGCCGCCGTAGCTGAAGCCGAGCGCGAAGCGTTGCGTGGTGTCGACACAGAGGTCCGCCTCGATCACCCTGATCATGTCGTCGACGAAGGTGACGTCCTGGCCGCCGGGGTTGGCCCAGCCGTTGCCGTTGCCCTGCGGGGCGACGAAGATGGTGCTGTTGTTGGCCTGCTGCCGCAGCCCGTAGTAGGACCAGGCCGCCCCGTCGGACCCGCCGCCGTCGACGTCGTTGGCGGTGCCGCCGTTCCAGTGGAATCCGAAGATCAACCGGTAGGCGTGGTTGCGGTCGTAGTTGTCCGGGATCCTCAGGATGAAACTGCGGTTCTGGCCGCTGCTCTGGATGGACCGTTGGCCGCTGGTCAACGTGGGGGTCTTGCCGCACCCGGCGGTCGCCGCGGCTGCTCCGATCTCCGCGGCCGACGCCGTGGTGCGCACGCCACCGGCGAGCGCCGCCGCGCTGACGGTCACGACGACGGCCGCCGCCGTCGCAAGAAGACCAAGGATGGGTCTACGTCTTGTCATGAAGGGGCTCCCGCCACTCGGCACGAACTGATGGAAAGGGGTCCGCGGGGCCACCCGCACACCGCCACGACAGACCGGGTCACCCGCGCCGACCGCGTTCGCCCCGGAAGAAACCCAGCGGATGTGATGTGTCCACGGGACCCCCGGCCGGCTCATCGACACAGGTTTCCGCCAGTGGTCTCGCCGCCCACGCGGGACCAGTCGGCCGTCGAATCGATTCGCTCAGACGCTAGAACGGACAGTGAAAGATGTCAATGCCGTGTCCGGTGTGTTGCGCCTGCGGTGACAGCGGTCAGGCGCGCGTGAGCTCGGCCGCGCCGAACGAGACCGCGAATCGCTTGCACCAGATGGAGACGCTCCGGAAGTCGCGTGGATCAACCGAGGCTGGTAGCTCGTACACCTGGTTGCCCTTGTTGCCCTTGAGCCTGGCCAGCTCGACCCATTCGCCGTCGTCGAACACCCGCCAGCCGGCAGTGCCCGGCAGGACGGGTTGGTCGGTCAGCCACACCCGCAGGTCTGGACCGTTCGACGTGTTCAGCTCCCGAATGACGAGCTGGTGGCGCCCGTCGGCGCGCCGGTGGATCTCGGCCGTGCCGGTCGTGCGGTGCTCATGGGTGACGAACTCGCCGACGGTCAGGATCTCGTTCGCCGCCGGGGCGGCTGCCGAGGCCGCGGGGGCCGGGGACGACGGGATCGGGGTGGCCGATGCCGGCGTCACCCCGGGCAACGCCTCGTCGACGTAGGTGTCGGTGACCAGCTTCCACGGCTGGAACCAGTAGAGGGCCAGCGCCGCCACGACGACAGCTGCGGCGAGACCAGCCCGGACCACCGGCGACCGGAACATCCGTTTTCCCACCCCCGCAGCGTACGGCCGCGCATGTCGTCGAACGCGTCGCGAACCCTTTCGGAACTCTTACGACGGGGTATCCGCCAGAGCCTGGCCGCACGGGCACGCCCCCTGGCCCGCCGGCAACAGTCTCACCGCCTCGCCGAGCAGGACGCGCAGCCGATCGACGTTCCGGGCGAAGACGGTGAACACCTCCTGCTGCGTCACCCCCTGGCCGACCTCGACGCCCGAGTCGAGGTCGGTCACCAGTGACAGCGCGGTGTAACACAGTGCCAGCTCACGTGCCAGCACCGCCTCGGGATGACCGGTCATGCCGACGACCGACCAGCCCTCCCGGCCGTACCACTGCGATTCGGCGCGGGTGGAGAACCGGGGCCCCTCGATGACGACCATGGTGCCGCCGTCGACCGGCCGCCAACCGGTGGTGCGGGCGGCGTCCACCACCGTGGCCCGCCCGACCGGACAGTAGGGGTCGGCGAAGGGCACGTGCACGACCGGGGGGAGTTGCCCGTCCGCGCCGGCCCGTCCGTCGTAGTAGGTCTGCTCGCGGCCGCTGGTCCGGTCGACCAGTTGGTCCGGTACGACGAGGGTGCCGGGGCCCAACTCCGGGCGCAGACCGCCCACGGCGCCCGGCGCGAGCACCTGGCGGACGCCGAGTGCGCGCAGCGCCCACAGGTTGGCCCGGTAGTTGATGCGCTGAGGAGGGAGCGTGTGCCGGCGTCCGTGGCGGGGCAGGAACACCACCGGCCGTCCGGCGAGACTCCCGACGGACAGCAGGTCGCTGGGCGCTCCGTACGGTGTGTCGACGGTGACCTCGGCGACGTCGTCGAGGAACTCGTAGAAACCGGAACCGCCGATCACGCCGACCGGCGCGCCATCGGTCGGGCTGATCTCTGCTGCAGACATGGGGGTGACCCTCCTGGGCGACGGATGGCAGAAACACGTGGGGCGGGTTCAGCGACTGTCGCTTCGTCGATGCGTGACGCGCCGGTCGACAGCGGTGGCGACGACCAGCACGATCGCGATCGCGGCCCAGACGACAGCCAGCCCGACGGCGAGCCCCAGCGGGTAGTCGCGGTCCGGCAGGCCCGGGTTCGGCGGCGCCGACGGCGGTCGCCACAGCAGCGGCACCGCGATCAGCAGCAACGTGGCGCTGGCCAGCAGGCCGGCGGCGATCCAGGCCCGGCGTCGCCGGTCGGTCACCAGGCGGCCCAGCGCCAACCCGACGAGCCCGACCAGCGGTGCCACCAGGACGTCGTGCAGCGCCGGGCCGCCGATCAGCCACGGCAGGGCGGTGCCGAGCTGGGGGAGGAGCAGCCAACCGCCGTACGCCGTGGCCGCGGCGCCGAGCACGAACAGGAGCAGCCGGACGGCCCTCACCGCCACACCTCCAGCCGGGCCACCCACTTGGTCTGCAGGACGCCAGGGCGGCTCGGGGCGATGAGCCGGCAGGGGTAACCGTGGTCGGGGGAGAGTTGTTCGCCGTTGATTCTCAGCGCGAGCAGTGTCAGCGGGTCGCTGGCGTGGACGGCGGGGAGCGTGCTCGCCGCGTACAGGCCCTCGGTTTCCAGTGAGGTGAACCGAACCGGTCGGCCGGTGGGCGCGCCGGCCCACCGGAGCAACTGCACGACGGGCACGCCGGTCCAGTGGGCCGAGGCGCTCCAACCCTCGACGCAGGCGATCGGCAGGTGCGCCGTGCGTGGGGGCAGGGCCGCCAGCTCGGGCAGGGACACTGTGCGTCGTCCACCCGGCCAGACGATCTCCAGTCGCCAGTGAGGTGGAACGACGATGCGCGCGGCCGCCGCCGTCCGGTTGATCGGAACGCCCTGCGGCCCGGCGGCGGAGCGCCACGCCAACGGCGACACCCGACGCAGCCACGGCACGGTGACCCCGGCGGTGGCCAGCACGGCGATGCCGGCGGCCCCCGCCGACGTCCGCAGGAACGCGCGTCGCTCGACCGAGTCGTCAGGCCCGGGTGCCGGGGCACCGCGCCGCAGCGGCGTCTTCAGCGCCGCGCGGGCGACCGGAAGCTTCACCGCGACGTGCAGCAGCACCGCGCCCGCCACCAACCAGGCGACCGCGTAGTGCGCCGTCGGGAAGAAGAACCCCCACGGGTACGACTGGGCGACGTTGAACAGGCCGGTGACCAGTTCGAAGAACGCGGCGCACACCAGCACCAGGACGGAGATCCGTTCGAGGGCGTGGGCGGAGAGCCGGATCGGCTGGCGCACTGGCGGACGGACGAACAGTCGCGGGTAGACGCTCCACAGCTTGGCCAGCAGCAACGGGATCGCCGCGACACCGGAGAGCACGTGCACGCCCTGCGTGATCCGGTAGAGGTTGACCGGTCGGGTCGGCCAGCTGAACCAGCCCGGTGGGTGCTGGATGTAGTGGCTGAGCAGCCCGGTGCCGAAACACAGCCCGAACGCCACCCCGAGCCAGAGGCCGAGCCGGGCGGCGACCAGCGGGGAGTGTGACGACGCGGTGAAGTCCTCCGGCGCGGGGATGCGTGCTCGGCGGATCATGCGCGGGCCAGCTCGGCGAACCAGCGGGGGCCGCACCGGAAACGGTCCGCGACCCGCAGGCCGGCGGCGTCGGCGGTACGCGCCACCGCCTCCGCCCCGACCCGCGCCCACCGAAACGCCGACCCCCGCAGCTCCCGTTCACCGGAGCGCCCGGACAGGACGTACGCCTGTCCCCGCCACAGCCCGGCGCCCGGGGGTTCCACCTCCACCATCAGTGTTCCGTCGGCCGCGATCAGGGCGCCGCAGCGGCGCAGCAGTCGGACCGGGTCACCACCGATGCCGATGTTGCCGTCGATGAGCAGGGCGTGTGCCCATCTCCCCTCGCCGGGCAGTGGCGCGAAGACGTCCCGGTGCAGGGCGATCACGCCCCGGCCCTGGGTGAGGCGTACCGCCTCGGCGGAGATGTCCACACCGAGGGCGACGAGACCTCGCTGGGCGAGCGCCCTGGTCAACCGGCCGGGGCCGCAGCCGAGATCGATCGTGGGTCCGGTGCAGCGGGCGGCGACGGACTCGACCGCCGGTTCGGGCGGGCCGTGCCAGCGCCGCACCGGCAACAGGTCACGCCGCCCGTCGGTGTGCACCAGCCAGTGCTCGGGTCGGGCCGCGGGCAGCGGGCCGACCGGGGTACCGCCCGGGTCACTGTCGGCGGGCCACCCGTCGGGCCGGCCCAGCGCCACGTCGAAACCGTCGAGGCTGATCGTCGCGTTCACCGGGGGCGTCCGCTCGTCAGGTGGCCGCCCACCGACCCGACGGCCTCCGCGAACCGGGTGCCGGGCAGGTCGGCCGCGACCGCCAGCGCTGCCGACCACTCGTCGACATCGCGCTGAACGGGCAGGATCGCCGGGTGCAGACCGCGCCCGCGCAGAGCGGTGAGGGTGCGGCGACCGGTGTCCGCCGTCGACATGGGAACCTCGCGCAACGCGCTCGCGTACGACGGGTCGCGCAGCCCGAGTGCCCACCAACCGCCGTCGAGCGCCGGCCCGAACACCGCCTCGTGCGTGGCGAGCCGCTGCAGCGCGGTGCTGAGCAGGGCCGGGCGGATCTGCGGCGTGTCCATGCCGATCTGCAGCACCGGTCGGCCGGGAAACGCCTCGGCGGTGTCGGCGTGGGCGTTCGCGAGGCGGTCGGCGAACGTGCCGCCGCGCTGGTCGAGCAGGTGCCAACCCCGCAACGCGGCGGTCAGTTCCGCGCCGTACTCGGCGTCGGCGAACCGACCGGTGTGGGCCAGCACGGGAATGGTCGACGCGGTGGCGCGCACCGCCGCGAGGGTGTCCAACAGCGACGCCGCCGCGACCCGGGCCGCCTGGGTGGGATCAGCGGGCGGGCAGAGGCGCGTCTTGGCCAGCCCGGCAACCGGTGCCTTCGCGACCACGAGCAGGACGTTCACCGGGCACCGCCGGCGTCCGCGCGCAGCACCCCGGCGAAGTCCCGGGTCGCCCGTAACGTGCCCCGGACCGACCCGGAGACCTTCGATCTGGTGCCGACGGCCCGGGGTGCGTACCCCACGTCCAGTTCGATGATCCGCCAGCCCGCCCCGGCCGCGCGGAGCAGCAGCTCCAAGGGGTAGCCGAACGCGCGGTCGTTGACGCCGAGCCCCAGCAGCGCCGCCCGGCGGGCCACCCGGATCGGGCTGATGTCGGACACCGGCACGCCACGACGCCGCAGCAGCGCGGCGACCAGCGCGTTCCCGGTGCGGGCATGCCACGGCCAGGCGTCCGCCGAGACCGGCCGACGCCGCCCGACGGCGAGATCGGCCCGACCGTCGAGCACCGCCGCGACGAGCCGGGGCAACTCGGCCGGATCGAACGAGCCGTCCGCGTCGAGCACGCAGACCAGCTCCGCCCGCGCCGCCAGCAGACCGGTGTGCACTGCCGCGCCGTACCCGCGTCGCGGTTCGTGGACAACCTGGGCGCCGTGCTCGGCGGCGACGGCCGGCGAACCGTCAGTGGAGCCGTTGTCGACCACGATGGCGCGGTAGCCGGACGGTAGCCCGCCCAGTACGGCAGGGAGCGCGGCCGCCTCGTCCAGACAGGGCAGCACCACGTCGATCGTTGTGTGCATACCGGCGACGCTAGGCCCGCCACGGGCGGTCCGGAGCGCTGTGGCTCCTTACGAATCGCTTACCCGCCAACGACTCCTTACGACTCTCTGACGTCTCGCCGTCTGGCTGTCGGTTGCCTGGTCGCAGGTCGTACCGTCGGCCGTCACCATGACCATGATGACCCGGCCGGGACGACCCCGGTCCGCCGACCTGATCGTCCTCGGTGCCGAGGTGGCACTGCTCGCCGTTGCCGTCTGCGTCGGCGCGCTGCTCAACCACCAGGGCGTACGGCTGCACGCCGACACGGCGCCGCTCTACGCCTCCTGGCAGCCGCACCTGGGGCCCGGCACCCCCGCCGCGCTGCTCGTCGCCGCGCTGGTCGTCTGGCGGGGCACGCGCTGGGCAACCGACCTGCCGTGGCATCGGCTGCTGGTCGTCGGCTACCTCGCCGCGGTGCTCTGGACGCTGTCGCTGGCCCTGGTGGACGGCTGGTCCGCGGGGTTGACCGAGCGGCTCACCGTGCAGGCCGAGTATCTGCACGAGGTGCCCGGGGTGACGGATGTCGGCGTCCTGCTGTCCGGCTTCGCCGACCGGATCCTCGACTTCCAGCCCGACTCGTGGTCCACCCACACCGCCGGTCATCCACCGGGGGCGTTGCTGGTCTTCGTCTGGTTGGAGCGGGTCGGCCTGGGTGGCGGGACGGCGGCCGGGCTCGCCTGCGTGGTGCTCGGCGCCACTGTCGCCGTGACGGTTCCGGTGGCGTTGCGGGCGCTCGGTGTCGAGGACGCGGCTCGGGCGGTGTGGCCGTTCCTGGTGCTCTTCCCGGGGGCGGTCTGGGTGGGCGCTTCAGCGGACGGGATCTTCACCGCGGTGGTCGCGGCCGGGCTGGCGCTGCTGGCGGTGGGTGGCCGGCCAGCGGCCGCGCTCGGCGGGTTGCTCCTCGGCTTCGCGCTCTACCTGTCGTACGGGTTCGTCCTGGTGGGGTTGCTCGCGTTGGCGGTGGTGCTGCTCCGGGCGCGGGACCGCCCCGGTGTGCTGCTGGTCGCGGCGACGGCGGTCGCGGTCGTCGTCGCCGTGTTCACCGTCGCCGGCTTCTGGTGGCTGGACGGCTACCACCTGGTGGCACGTCGTTACTACCAGGGTTGGGCGGCGGAACGTCCGTACGGCTACTGGGTCTGGGCGAACCTCGCCGCTCTGCTGCTCTCGGCCGGCCCGGTGCTCGGGCCGGCGGTGCGCCGGGCGGTGGCCGCCGTGACGAGCCGACCATCGGGCGCGGCGGCCCTCCGACGGCGGATCACCGGCGCCGGACCCACCGTGTGGCTGCCCGTCGCGGCGGCCGCAGCGGTGCTCGCCGCGGACCTGTCCGGGCTCAGCAAGGCCGAGGTGGAGCGGATCTGGCTACCGTTCGCCGTCTGGTTGCTGGTCGCCACCGCGCACCTGCCCACCCGCCACCGCCGGTGGTGGTTGGCGGCCCAGGCCGCCACCGCCCTCGCCGTCAACCACCTACTGTGGACGGTGTCGTGACTGACGCCGGCTCCCGCATCACCGCGGTGGTGAAGTCGGCGATGCCGGCGGCGAAGCCGACCCGGGCGGTGAAGCCGAGCAGCCGGGTGGCGCGGGCCGGGTCGGCCACGACGTGCCGCACGTCCGCCGCCCGTCCGCCGCCGACGGTGACCGGCGATGGGCCGCCCATCGCCACGGCCAGCTCGTGGGCCAGCTCGCCGACGGTGTGCGGTTCGCCCGAGCAGACGTTGACCGGCGTCAGCGGATCCGGTGCCGGTGTGGTCAGGGCCAGCAGGTTGGCGGCGGCCACATCGCTCACGTGCACGAAGTCGCGCCGTTGCCGGCCGTCCTCCAGGACCCGGGGCGGGCGCCCGCCGGCCAGGGCCGACCGAAAGATCGACGCGACGCCCGAGTACGGGGTGTCACGTGGCATTCGCGGACCGTAGACGTTGTGGTAGCGCAGGGCCCAGACCGATCCGCCGGTCTGCCGGGCCCACGCGCCGGCGAGGTGTTCCTGGGCCAGCTTGGTGGCGGCGTACGTGCTCCGCGGCTCCAACGGCGCGTCCTCGGGCACGAGACCGGGGGAGAGCGACCGGTCGCAGCGCGGGCAGGTCGGCTCGTAGCGGCCCTCGGCCAGGTCGGCGGCGTGACGGCCGGTAGGCCGGACGACCCCGTGGGCGGGGCAGTGGTAGCGACCCTCCCCGTAGACGACCATCGAACTGGCCAGCACCAGTCGGCGTACCCCGGTGGCGTGCATCGCGGCGAGGAGGGTGGCCGTGCCGAGGTCGTTGTTCGCGGCGTACCGGGGGGCGTCGGCCGGGTCGAGGCCGTGGCCGACCATGGCCGCCTGGTGGCAGACCGCGTCGACGCCGGCCAGCAGCCGGGTCAGCAGCTCGACGTCCCGCACGTCACCGACCGCCAGGTCGTGCCGCTCGGTCCAGGACGGTGCGCTCGCGCCGTGCGCCTCGGGCAGCAACGCGTCCACGGCCACCACCTCGTGCCCGTCCTCGGTGAGCAGGTCGGCGACGTGGGAACCGATGAACCCGGCCGCACCGGTGACAAGTATCCGCATTCCGGTCACCGTATGACAGCGGGCCGGCCCGCTCGGGTCTGCGCGCCCAGCCGTAAGAACCTCGCAAGGTTTGCCGGTGCGGGCGGGCCCGGGTGCATGGCTACGCTGGGCCGATGGGCATCCGAGGGGCGACGGCGACCGGTCGGAACGGGGATGGTTCGTGACACAGCGCGTGCTGGTGGTCGACGACGACCAGACCGTGAGCGACGTCATTCGTCGTTACCTCGAGAACGACGGCTTCCAGGTGAGCCTCGCGGCGGACGGCGCGGCAGCGCTGGCGGCGGTGGAGCGTCACGCACCCGACCTGGTGGTGCTCGACCTGATGCTGCCCCGGATCAACGGCCTGGAGGTGTGCCGGGCGTTGCGGGTACGACCCGACGGCGTACCGATCGTCATGCTGACCGCCCGCGGTGACGAGGCCGATCGCATCCTCGGGCTGCAACTCGGCGCTGACGACTACCTCACCAAGCCCTTCTCTCCCCGGGAACTGGTGTTGCGGGTCCGGTCGGTGCTTCGCCGCGCCGGCGGTCACCCGCCAGCCGAGCGGCCGGAGGCGCTCACCGACGGCGACCTGGTGGTGCACACCACGTCCCGAACCGCCCGCCTCGGGGGCACCGATCTGGCTCTGACGCTGCGGGAATTCGACCTGCTCGTGCACCTCATGCGGCATCCGTCCCGGGTGTTCGGCCGGGCCGAGCTTCTCGAGCAGGTCTGGGGCTGGAACTTCGGGGACCACTCGACAGTGACAGTGCACGTACGCCGCCTGCGGGAGAAGATCGAGACCAACCCGGCCGATCCGCAGCGGATCGTGACCGTCTGGGGCGTCGGCTACCGCTACGAGCCGGCCGATGCGTGACGTACTCCTGATCTTCGCGATCGCCCTCGGCGCGGCGCTCGGTATCGGGCTCGCCGGCGCGGTGCTGCTCCGCGCCCTCCGCCGCAGTTCGATCACCGTGCATCTCAGCGTGCTGCTCACCACCACCGTTGTCGCCGTCGCCGTCGGGGTGATGGCGGTCGCGGAGGCGATGTTCCTCTCCACACACGACAGCGAGGTTGTCCTGATCACCGTCGCGGCGGCGGCGGTGGTCAGTCTCGCCGTCGGCGGGCACTTCGGCCGCCGGCTGGCCCGCGCCGCGGTCTGGCGCGACCAGGCCCGGGAGCGGGAACGGCAACTGGAGAAGGGCCGGCGCGACCTGGTCGCCTGGGTCTCACACGACCTGCGGACCCCGCTGGCCGGGCTACGGGCGATGGCGGAGGCGCTGGAGGATCGGGTGGTTCGCGATCCGGACACTGTCGACGAGTACCACCGACGCATCCGCGTGGAGACCGACCGGATGACCCGGCTCGTCGACGACCTGTTCGAGCTGTCCCGGATCAACGCGGGAGCGCTGCGGTTGTCGTTGACGGCGGTACCGCTCGGCGAGGTGGTCTCGGACGCGTTGGCCAGCACCGTCCCGCTGGCCGAGGCTCGCCGAATCAAGCTGATCGCCAGCGAGTCGGGGTGGCCGACGGTCGCCGCGAGCGAACCGGAACTGGCCCGGGTCGTGGCCAACCTGCTGCTCAACGCGGTCCGCTACACCCCGGCCGACGGCACCGTACGCATCGAAGCAGGTCGAGAGGAGGACCAGGCCTGGCTGTCGGTCGCCGACACCTGTGGCGGAATTCCCCCGGACGACCTGCCCCGGCTGTTCGACATCGCGTTCCGTGGTGAACCGGCCCGCACCCCCGGCCCCGGCGACGGTGGGGCGTCCGGAGGGCTCGGCCTGGCCATCGTTCGTGGCCTGGTGGAGGCACATGGAGGTCGGGTCGAGGTACGCAACACCCCCGACGGCTGCCAGTTCATGGTCCGACTGGCGACCGCCTGAGCAGAAACGGCGGGCTTTCCATCTGTCGGAGCCGCCGTCGCGGTGTCTGCGCGCGGCCCGTCAGACCAGCCAGTGACCATCACGCATCAGGTCACGACCGGCGATCTCGTTCTCCTCCCGCCACGCCTGAATCCGCCGAGGTGTCACCCGCAGGTACGCGTACCGGGTTGCGCCGACCCGCGCGTCCCAGAGTCTCGCGGCGAACGCGTCGGCCAGCTCGACCGGCACGGTGTCGCGGGTGAACGTCTCGACGGTGCCGTCGATGAGAACCACGTCGCGCGTCGTGCCGAGCGACATCCGCACCCGCCCGGAGGCTCGCAGATTACGGGCGGTCGGGCTGGACTCGGCGGTGGCCAGGGTGAGGGCGGTGCCCTCCCAGAGAAACGAGAGCGGCACCAGGTAGGGGTTGCCCTCCCGGTCCGCCGAGGCGACCCACGCGTCCAGATCGTGTTCGAGGCGAGCGAGGGTGTCCCGCTTACGCTGCGCCAGTTCGCGCGGTGCTTCGAATTCCACGTCTGGGTCCTCCATGCGGTCGGCGTGGCGTCACCGGGCGTCGAGCGCCCGACGGCGCGGTATTCCGGAATGAATGCGGGCTCAACCGACCCGCTGGGCCAGCACCTGCCCGGGCCAGGAGCCGAACAGGAAGGTTTCGGTGCGGGCGAACCCCTGGCGCTCGTAGAACGCCACCAGCTCGCCGCCGCCGCCCGCCCAGCAGTCGACCCGCAGCAACCGCACGCCGGCTCGCCGGGTCTCCTGCACGGCGTGTGCCAGCAGGGCCGACCCGAGGTTCCGGCCGGCGAACCGCCGGTCGGAGACCAGGAGGCGGACGTACCGCTCGGGTTCGTCCACGGGCGTGATCGGTATCCGCGGGTCGGGCCCGGAGCCCAGCACCATCGCTGCGGCCGGCGTTCCATCCAACTCCGCGATGAACGGGGCGTTCTCGGTCAGGTAGCGATCGACCTGCTCGACCCTCGCGGGCTGCGTGGAGAACGGCGTCGTGCCCCACTGCTCGGTGTTGCCCCGGTCGTTCATCCAGGCCACCGCGGAGTCCAGCATGGCCAGGACGGCAGGCGCGTCGGCGGGGCTGCCACCCCTGATGTGTACGCCGTGGCTGGTGTCGTTCATGGCGGAATGGTAGTCCGTGGCTGGTCGATCACGACCGTGGTCGTCAGCCGGTCGGGCTGCCGCCCTCGGGGCCGCGATCCGGGGAGGCCAGGTTCCGATCGATCGCCGCCAACAGGCGCTCGAGGCCCTTTCGGTCGCTGTCGGTGAGGCCGCGAAGAATGGACGCCTCGTTGGCCAGGTGCTCCTCGATGAGCCGGTCGGTCAATTCCACACCCGCCGGAGTCAGCCCGACCACTCTGCCGCGCGCGTCGGCCGTGGAGACCGAGCGGGACACGAGTCCGCGGGCGATCAGTCGGTCCACCCGTTTGGTTACCGCCCCGGTGGTGACGAGCATCCGTTGGCTCAACTGCCCCGGGGTGAGCGTGTACGGCTCGCCCTCGCGGCGCAGCGCCGCGAGCACGTCGAAGTCGCCGTTGCCGAGGTCCGCGGCGGCGAACGGCGGTCGCAGGGCCGCGTCGAGCGCGGCGGCCAACTGTTGGATGCGACCGATGATCAGCAGCGGAGTGGGGTCGAGGTCTGGTCGTTCGCGACCCCACTGGCCGACGATGTCGGCGATCCGGTCGTCATCCACTGTTGCATCTTACCTTCCGGGGAAGATAAATTGTCTTCCGTGGAAGATAAAGTGACGTCAACGTCCGCTCCGGTAGCCACCACCTACGTGGATCCGTCCTGCCCGTTCGCCTGGATCACCTCACGCTGGCTCATGGAGGTCGCGAAGATGCGGCCGCTCACCCTGCGGTTCGAGGTGATGAGCCTCTCGGTGATCAACGAGCATCGCGACCTGGAGCCGTGGTACCGCGAATTCAACGACCGGGCGTGGGGGCCGGCCAGGGTCTGCGTGGCGGCGGCCGAGCAACACGGCGCCGCTGCCCTCGCGCTGCTGTACCCGGCGCTCGGCCGCCGGATCCACGACGGCGGCGACAAGGACTTCGACACCGTCGTCCCGCAGGCCCTGGCCGAAGCGGGCCTGCCCGCCGACCTCGCCGACGCCGCCCGGCGCAGCGACCTCGACCCGCACCTGCGGGCCAGCACCGCTCGCGCGCAGCAGCTGGTGGGCGAGGACCTCGGCACCCCGACGGTCGTCATCGACGACGTGGCCTTCTTCGGCCCCGTGCTGACCTCGATCCCTCGTGGTGAAGAAGCCGTCCGCGTCTTCGACGGTGCCCGCCTGCTCGCCAGCTGCCGCTCCTTCTCCGAGCTCAAACGCGCCCGAACCGGCGACCTCACCTTCGCGTAGCCGCGCCACCGCGCCCCTCAGCGCTCCGGATACCCCCGGTGCGCCGCCCACTCGGGCGCGAGGATCGACATCACCGTGGCATCGACCCAGTCGTCGCCGTCGCGCAGGACCTGCCGCAGCACACCCTCGGCGACGAAGCCGACCTTCTCGTACACCCGGCGGGCCCGGGGATTGAAGGCGAACACCTCCAGCGAGATGCGGTGCAGGCCGAGCCGCTCGAAACCGTGGCCGACGACCAGGCGCACCGCCTCGGTGCCCAGGCCGCGGTCGCGGCCGGCGGCGGTCAGCAGCGTGCGGAAGTTGCAGTTCCGGTTGCCCGGATCCCAGTTGTTGAGGACCACCTCGCCGACGCAGGCCCCGGTGGCGCGGTCGACGACCGCCAGGTCGAGTCGGTCGGTCTGCGCGTTGCGGCTGCCGTACCAGGAACGCATGCGCTCCTCGTCGGGGGCGTCGTCTGCCGGGCTGCCGGTCAGCCGGGCCACCTCGGGGTCGGCCACCGCCGCCCGGAAGGTGTCCAGGTCGTCGTCCACGAAGGGACGCAGGATCACCCGTTCGCCGGTGAGCGTGGGTTTGATCGAGAAGTCGGGGGTCGCCTGGTCACTGAGCATCGACTGATCCTCGGCGGGGCACCGGCAACGGGCAACGGGTTTCCGCGCGCCGACGACGTGTGGCGGGTCATCGAACTCGGCGACGGGCAAGTCAGCGATCGACCAGCCACCATCGAGCCCGAAGCGATGATCGCGGCCCTACTCGGCCTGCGACGCCCGTAGCGCGCGCACCGCGGTCGACGACACCGCGGCCAGTTCGGGCCGTGCCGGCAGGAACACTGTGGGTACGCCCAGCGACTGGTTCATCGCGGCGAGCTGATATTCAGCCCGAAGGTCGGTGGTGTGACGAACACCGCGGACGATCACTCCTACGTCGTGCAGACGACAGTAGGTGGCGGTCAACCCGCTCCAGGCCACAACGGAGACGGAGGTCCACTCGGGCGGCAGAATGGCCCGGACAGCGGTCGCTCGCTCCTTTTCGTCGCTGCCCGGCTGCTTAATGCTGTTGAGCGCGACGAGCACCACCACTTCGTCAAAGAGATCGCGTGCCCGGTCCACCACATTCACATGCCCCGGAGTGAAGGGATCGAAGCTGCCCGGGTAGACGGCTCGCACCCGTACGCGGCCAAACGCCCGTGCTGCCGGATGCGACGGTTCAGGGGTCACGGCCACAAGACCCGCTGCGCTTCGCGGATGACCTGCTCCGAGGCGGTGGGGCTCCACGAGGCGAACAGTTCCCGGAAGTAGGCCCCGTGCCGGTCCATCATCGCGGGATCGTGCTCGACGACGTCCAACTCGTTGACGATGCTCAGGTCCACCAGCGACCGAAGTTGACAGTCATCCGGCGTCCGCACCTGGCGCGTGAAGCGGTCGAAGACCTCGCCGGTCCTGGCCAGCTCCCGCCAGCTGCGTCCACGGTCGCAGGCACCGTACAGATAGACAAGCTCCTCGGCATCGGTGCCCACGAGATCCCGCAGTACGGCCCGATCGGCCCGATCAAGCAGGGTGCGGTCGAACCCGTCGGTGCCGTAGACGGCGTGGGTGAGGCCCGCGGCTTGCACGTCACGGCTGCGGCCGAGCACGGCGAGCCGTTCGCTGACTCGACAGAGGTGGGCGTACAGGGTGCCACCGGGATGGGCGATCTGTTCGGCCCCATGCCGGCGCAGCCAGGCCCGCACGCCGTCGTCGGTGCTCATGGGTCCGACTGTAGGGATCGGCCGTGGGATTCGGCGGCCCGAGGCGTGGGCGATTTGTCACAGCGCCGTGGCCACCTCCGGCGACACGGCGGCCGCGCGCGTCGTCGCGGCCAACAATCTGCGGTACGCCGGCAGCGGCTGCCTGAGCCAGCGGTGGCCGGGCGGGGGAGCGACGGCAGTCGATGCCTTGACACTGGTAGTTGCGATCGCTAACACTTGTCCGCAACGCGACCTTAACGAACCGAACACATTGTGTCGTGGCGGCGTGCGCCCCAGTGGTGTCCCGTCCGGGCACGTCACCCCACCGCTGAAGCCTTCAAAAGTCCGAACCTGGACACGGCCTGATGTTGTTAACGCTAACATAGATGATCTTGCGGAGAGGGGTCGTGCCCGTGGTTCCACGACGGATGGCAGGGTCCCTGTCGGGAGCATCGAGCATGCGGCTGCGTGCCCTCCTCGTGCTGTCCACAGTGGCCGCGGCGGCTGTCGTGGTGGTGGCCGACGGACCGGCGCATGCCGCCACCCTGCCGACCGGCACCGTCTCGCTGGAGGCCGTGAACCAAGCCGGACGGTACGTGCGGCACATCGACTATCTCGGTCAGCTCGACCCGGTGAGCTCCAGCAGCGCCAACCAGGTGAAGCTGGACGCCACCTTCACCGTGGTCAACGGTCTGGCGTCGCCGACCTGCTACTCGTTCCAGACCAGGACGGGCATGTTCCTGCGGCACCGCGACTACCGGCTCCGGGTCGACCCGAACACCGGCGACGCGACGTTCCGGGCCGACGCCACCTTCTGCGCGACGGACGGCTCGGTCAGCGGATCGGCGGCGCTCGTCTCGTACAACTATCCGACCCGGCGGATCCGGCACCGCGACTTCGCCCTCTGGCTCGACGCCTACCAGGACACTGCCGCGTTCCGGGCGGACAGCTCCTTCCGCCTCGTCGCGCCGTGGGCGCCCAGAACGACCAGGGGCCCGGTGATCCCGGGCCTCTTCGCCGACCCGCACCTCGCCGTCTTCAACGGCCGCTACTACCTGTACCCGACCACCGACGGCTACGCGAGCTGGGCCGGCACCTACTACAAGGCGTTCTCCTCCACCGACCTGGTCAACTGGACCGACCACGGCGTGATCCTCGACCACGGTCCGGACGTGTCCTGGGCGGACAACTCGGCCTGGGCGCCCGCGGTGGCCACCGCCAACGGCCGCTACTACCTGTACTTCAGTGGCGGCGCGGCCAGCGGCAACACCGCCAAACAACTGGGCGTGGCGGTGGCCGACAGCCCCACCGGGCCGTTCCGTGACGCGCTGGGCCGACCGCTTGTCCGCAGCGACCAGTTCTCGGGCGGGCAGGCGATCGACCCGATGGTGTTCACCGACGACGACGGGCAGTCCTACCTGTACTGGGGCCAGGGCGTCGCGCGGGCGGTGCGGCTGAACCCCGACATGACCTCCTTCGACGCAGCGCAGGCGCGGGTCATCACGCCGTCGGGCTACAACGAGGCGCCGTTCGTGTTCAAGCGCAACGGGCTCTATTACTTCATGTGGTCGGAGAACGACACCCGCAGCGAGGACTACCGGGTCGCGTACGCCACCGGCCCCGCACCGCTGGGGCCCTGGACCAGGCGCGGCGTGGTGCTGCAGAAACGGCTCGAGGCCGGCGTCAAGGGCACCGGCCACCACTCCGTGGTCCGGGCACCCGGCACCGACACCTGGTACATCGCCTACCACCGCTTCGCCGTGCCGGCCGGCAACGGCACCAACCGGGAGACCGCCATCGACCGGATGGAGTTCAACGCCGACGGCACCGTCCGGCCTGTCCTGCCGACCCTCTAGCTGACCCGTACGCCCCTGCGCGAAGGAGAAAGACACATGTCGAGAGTCCTCGCCCGGCTCTGCGCGGTCGCGGTGGCCGCGAGCCTGCTGTTCACCACCTGGTCAGCGGCGACACCGAAGGAGGCGGCAGCGCTCGACCCGACCGTCGGCTACCTGATGGCGCACTTCACCGGTGAGTCCTCGACCGACCAGCAGATCTACCTCGCCCACAGCACCGACGGCCTGCGCTGGACCGACCTCAACAACGGCGGGCTCGTGCTGCGGTCCACCGTCGGCACCCGGGGCGTGCGGGACCCGGCCCTGGTCCGCTCGCCGGCCGGCGACCGCTACTGGATCATCGCCACCGACCTGTGTATCGGCTGTGGTCAGGACTGGTCGACGGCGATCAACAACGGCAGCCGCAACCTCGTCGTGTGGGAGTCCACCGACCTGGTCAACTGGTCGACGCCGTGGCTGCTGAACGTCGCCGGTGCGATTCCGGACGGACGCAACGCCTGGGCCCCGGAGGCGATCTGGAACCCGGCCACCGGCGACTACGTCCTCTACTGGGCGACGAATGTCCCGCTCAACGGCGCGACCAAGCACCGCATCTACTACGCGCGTACGGCCAACTTCCGCAGCGTCACCACACCGCAGGTCTACATCAACCGGCCCGGGAACCAAGAGATCATCGACACCCAGATCGTCGAGGTGCCGGCCGGCGTCGGCGGCTACCGCTACGTCCGGGCCTCCCGCGACGGCCAGATCGCCATCGAAGGCAGCAACTCCATCCTCGGCACCTGGACCGCCCTCGGGAACCTCTCCGGCATCGGGCTGACCGGCGCACAGGTCGAGGGCCCGATGTGGATGAAGGTGAACAGCCGCAACGAGTGGGTGCTCTACCTCGACCAGTACGCCAGCGGACGCGGCTACCTGCCGGTGCTGACCACCGACCCGTCGAGTCCGGGCAGCTACCGACTGCCGGCGTCCGGCTCGTACGCCATGGGCGGCACCAAGAAGCGGCACGGTTCGATTCTGAACCTGACCGCCGCGGAACAGAGCCGGGTGCTCGCCCGCTGGCCCGCCACCGCTGTCAACCGGATCCAGTCGTACAACTTCCAGGATCGGTACGTGCGGCACTACGACTACGACGTCCGCATCGACCCGAACGTCAGCCCGGCGCAGGACGGCCAGTGGCGGCTGGTGCCCGGCCTGGTCGGCTCCGGCACGGTCGCCATCCAGTCGGTCAACTACCCGGGCTACTACCTGCGCCACTACGGGTTCGACTTCCGGTTGGAAGCCAACGACGGCAGTGCCGCCTTCGCCGCCGACGCCACCTTCCGCCAGGTCGCCGGCCTGGCCAACTCCTCGTGGACGTCGTTCCAGTCCTACAGCCACCCGGACCGCTACCTCCGGCACTACGCCTACCTGCTGCGGCTCGACCCGGTCACCGACGCGCAGAGCCGCGCCGACGCCACCTTCCGCGTGACCAGCTGACCCTGGTCCCTGTTCAAGGAGTTTCGACTGTGGCACCACATCGACGGGTGTTGTCCGCCCTGCTGGCCGCGCTGACCGTGCTGGTCGGCGTCGTGGTCGCGTCATCGCCGGCCACCGCGGCCACCAACCAGTTCCGAGGCATGAACTGGGCGGTTCTGGGTGACAACTTCAGCACCGGGCCGCTGGTCGTGCAGGGCCTGAGCTCGTCCGACAGCAACGCGACGGTGCGGGCCAAGGCCAACGCCCTCTACGACGACATGGCGTCCGCCATGGGCGTCAACACCGTCCGGCTGCCCATCAACACCCACACGGTGGGGACGGCGTGGTGGGAGGCGTACCGAGGTGCCATCGACGCCGCCACCGCCCGTGGATTCAAAGTCATCCTCGCCTACTGGGAGGACGGCGCGGCCTCCGGCGGCAGGATCACGAACCTCGCCGCCTGGAACGCGATGTGGTCCACCGTCACGAACACGTACGGCTCGAACACCAACGTCTACTTCGAGCCGATGAACGAACCGCACGGATACAGCTCTGCCGAGTGGCGCACCGTGGCGGCGAACTGGCTCAGCTACCACTATTCGGCGGTGCCCAGCCGGGTGCTGATCGGCGGCACCGGCTTCAGCCAGGACCTGCGCGACATCTGCAACGACAGCCGCTTCACCTCGACCCTGCTGTCCTTCCACCACTACGCCTTCTTCTACGGCGCGATGACCTACGACGCGTTCCGCAGCCACATCCAGACCCGCCTGGGCAACTGCGCCTCCCGTGCGGTCGCGACCGAGTTCGGCGCACCCATGAACGACGGCCGCAACTACGCCGACGCGGGAAGCACCGACAACTTCGTGCGCCACATCCGCGCCATGGCGCAGGTCATGCGGGACAACCAGATGGGTGGCACCTACTGGCCGGCGCTCGGCGGCAAGCCCGGCACCATCGGCTACGACTGGTACTCGATGTTCGCCCTCAGCGGCAGCGGCACCGACCTCAACCTGAGCATCCGCAACACCTCCGGCGCGGACCAGATCCGGTACGCGTGGGGCGACACCATCGGCGGCGGCCCCACCACGCCTCCGCCGGCGACGGGAACGTTCTACCGGATCACCGCGCGGCACAGCGGCAAGGCCATGGACGTCCAGCAACCCAACACCGACAACGGCGCGCGCGTCGGCCAGTACACGTACGGCGGCAACGCGTGGCAGCAGTGGCAGTTCCAGGATGCCGGCAGCGGCTACTGGCGCGTCATCAGCCGGCACAGCGGAAAGTGCCTCGATGTGGTGGGCGCGTCGACCGCCGACGGCGCCGAACTCATCCAGTACACCTGCGGCGGCGGCACCAACCAGCAGTTCCAGCTGGTCACCAACGGCGGTTACTTCCAACTGCGGGCACGACACAGCAACAAGTGCGTGGACGTACCGGCCGCGTCGACAGCGGACGGGGTGGTCCTCAAGCAGTACACGTGCAACACCGGCGCGAACCAGCAATGGTCGCGTACCACCGTCTGACGGTCGTCCGGACAGTGCGGACCGGTCCGCGCCGCGGACCGGTTCCATGTCGGCAATCCGTCGTTGTCCGGGCGTCGGGCGGCTCCGTAGCGTCGCGGCTACGGAACGCTGCCCGGCGGAAGGACCCTGATGACCGAACTCGTCGCTCCGCAGCTCGTCGTGAACAGCAGAATGATCTACTTCGGTTGGCTGCCGGCCGACCCCGACGCGGTGGCCGCCCTGGTGCCTGACGGGCTCACGCCGGCACCGAACCGCCAGGTCTTCATGAACCAGTACGTCGTCGACGAGGCCGGGCAGACCTCCGGCTTCGGCGCGTACTCCCTGACGTACATCGGGCCGGACCTCGCCGGGGTCGACGCTCCCGACGGGGTCACGCCCGGTCGCTGGTGGACGCACTACGTCAACTCCAGCCCCGACGTGCGGGCGTACGCCGCCGCGCGGGGTGTGCCGGCGACCCCGGGCAAGACCACCATCGAGGTACGCGGGCATCGGCTGGTCGCCACCACCGAGGCGGACGGCGTACCCGTGATCAGGACGACGGCTCGCGTCGGGCGTACCGGCGACGCCGTCAACCGGGGCCAGCTGCGCTACCTCACCCGGCTGGACGGCCGGCTGCTCAGCGGCAACTACCCGTTCGTGGCGGAGCCGGTCGACCCGTTCGCCGTCGAGTCGCTGGAGTTCCTCGAACCCGACCACCCGGTGTACGCGCTGCGCCCGGCCGACCCGCTGGAGATCGTCTGGGGCTTCTACTCACCGCGCGCGTCGTTCGCCTATCCGGGCGGCGAGTCGGCGCTCGACTGACCCCGTCGCCTCGCTCGTCCCGCACGGCCCGCCCTGCGTCGTCCGGTACCGCCTGCGCGTTGCCGGACCCCGGCTCGGGCGTGACACCGGCCCGCCCGACCGTTCACTGCCTGGCCTGTTGCCATTCACGATCCGGAGTGGGTCGCGATGCCATGATCCACGCGGCCCACATCAAGATCGGTTGTGGGCCGGGTGGCGATCCGATGACGACGGGGCGCTCTGGCGCCAACAGGGAGGGTCAAGAACATGAGCAAGAGTGCGCTGGTCAAGAGGGTGGGTGTTGCCACGGCCGTGGCCGCCGCCCTCACCGTCACGATGGCGCAGCCGGCCTTCGCGGCAGCCTCGATCTCGCACCACCAGACGCAGGCGCAGGCAGACAACAACCCGGGAAGCGGGACCGCCTGGGTGTGGGTGTACTCCGGCAAGGAGCGCGAGGCGACCGGTGGCACGGTCGAGTACCAGTTGACGAACGGCGGCAGCGGCTCGCTGCAGGTCGGCCGGGGCCAGAGCGCATCGAAGGACCCGGGCAGCAAGATCAGGGCATTCCGTGCCTGCACCAACTACTACGTCGACGGCTATGACTTCACGGCCTGCTCCAGCTGGGCCTACTTCAGCTGACCGCCCCGCTGCCGGGTCGTGAGCACGTGACGTCCCGGCAACGCCGTGGCGGTCCAATCCGGCGGGACCGGCACCTCTGTGCCGGTCCCGTACCCATGTCGCCGGTGGCCCGCGTATGCAGACCGTGCACAGTGGAATTCGAAGGCCGACGGACGGCGGTTTGTCGGCGACCACGGGTACGGTGAGGTGCTCGACGCGCACGGGCATCGGCGGTGCGCCGCCGGGGCGGGAGCGGCCAGCCCGGTGGTGACGGACCGCGGGAGGGAGCGAGAGTGACGCAGCAGAGGGCACTGGTGGTTCGCGGCGGGTGGGAGGGGCACCAACCGGTCAAGGCGACCGAGTTGTTCCTCCCCTTCCTCGAACGCAGCGGCTATGCCGTGCGGGTCGAGGAGTCGACGGAGGTCTACGCCGATGCCGCCGCGATGGCCGAGACCGACCTCGTCGTGCAGTGCATGACGATGTCGCAGATCACCGCGGAGCAGGTGGCGGGTCTCAGCGCGGCGGTCGTCGCCGGCACGGGCTTCACCGGCTGGCACGGCGGCATCGTGGACTCGTTCCGCGCGTCAGCGGAATACCTGCACCTGGTGGGCGGCCAGTTCGCCACCCATCCGGGCCTGGAGCCGTGTGAACGTCACGGCGGCCCGGAGGACAACTTCCTGCCGCACACGGTGCGCGTCACCGACCTCGGCCGGGAACACCCGATCACCGCGGGGATCGAGGACTTCGACCTCGTCACCGAGCAGTACTGGGTGCTGCACGACGACCTCATCGACGTACTGGCCGAGACCACCCACCCGACCCAGGCCTGGCATCCATGGCACCGGCCGGTCACCTCGCCCGCGATCTGGACCCGGCTCTGGGGTGCCGGGCGCGTCGTCGTGACGACCCCGGGGCACAGCCTGGACGTGCTGGAGCACCCGAGCGTTCGTACCGTCATCGAGAGGGGGATGCTGTGGGCGACCCGCACCGCGTCGGCGTCGTAGGTCTCGGGGTCATCTCCCACGTCTACCTGGACACACTCGCGGACCACCCCGAGGTGAGCATCGTCGCGGTGGCCGATCTCGACGCCGCCCGGTCGGCCGCGGTCGCCGCCGCCATCCCCGGCGCCGAGGCGATGAGCGTCGAGCGTCTGCTGGCCCGCCCGGACGTGCAGACGGTGCTCAACCTGACCATCCCCGCAGCGCACGCCGACATCTCGCTGGGCACGATCGAGGCGGGCAAGAACGTGTACGTCGAGAAGCCGCTCGCCGTGACCTTCCCGGACGGGCGCTCGACCATCGAGCGGGCCGCGTCGGCCGGCGTCCGCGTCGGGTGCGCGCCGGACACCGTCCTCGGCACCGGCACGCAGACGGCACGGGCGGCGATCGACGCCGGGCTGATCGGGCGCCCGATGTCCGCGTCGGCCGTCATGGTCACCCCGGGGCACGAACGCTGGCACCCCAACCCCGACTTCTACTACGCCCCGGGTGGCGGCCCGATGCTGGACATGGGGCCGTACTACGTCTCGGCGCTCATCCACCTGCTCGGGCCGGTCCGCGCGGTGACCGGAGCCGCCAGCCGCCTGCGCGCCGAGCGCGTCATCGGCTCGGGCCCGCGCGCCGGCCAGCGGATCCCGGTCGGGGTGGACACCCACCTCACCGGCGTGCTCGAACACGTCAACGGTGCGCTCTCCACGATCACGACGAGCTTCGACGGCGTCCAGACGACGGCCGCACCGATCGAGGTGCACGGGGAGGCGGGCACGCTCGCCGTGCCCGACCCGAACTACTTCGACGGCGAGGTCCGCCTCTTCGCCCTCGGCGACACCGAATGGCGCGCTCTGGAACCACGGGCCGGTTACGCCGACGGGTCCCGGGGCATCGGTCTGATCGACCTGGTCAGGGCCGACGATCAGCGTCCGCCGCGCGCTGGCGGCGACGTCGCGCTGCACGTCCTCGAAACGATGACCAGCCTGCTCCGGTCGGCGGCGGAAGGCCAGCGGATCGAGCTGACCACGATGCCGGAGCGGCCCGCTGCGGTTCCGCTCACTCCGGTCGAGCAGTGGAAGGCGCACCACGCGTACGGACACTGAACGGGAGCCCGGCAGGGGCACGAGCGGCGACGGCCGAAGCCGAGGCGGTCGGCATGCGCCCGGCCGGGTCGGCGCGGGCTCAGCCGGGTCGGCGCGGGCCGGCAGGGTGCGCTGGTGGCCGTGCCCGGTGGTCATCGTGCGTTGCCGAAGTGGTGGGCCAGCGCGGCGCGCAGCGTGTCGACGTTCCCGGCGGACCAGGCGATGAAGCAGTCGGGGCGCACGAGCAACGCGGCGGCGGTCGTGCCCTCCAGTTGCCCGGTGACCACGTCGACGCGGTCCCGCCAGGGCGCGGCGACGTCCGCGTAGGCGCCGGTGGAGTCCAGCAGCAGTGGCCGGGCGGTGCGGGTCAGCTCCGCGAGGCGCATCGGCCCGTGGTCGCCGTGCACGATCACGTCGGGGGCGCAACGACCGGCCAACGGGTCGGCGGGGTCGGCGGGGTAGTGGATGTCCGCGCCGGACATCAGCGCGGCGATGTGCCCGGTCACCTCCGGCTTGCGCAGCAGTTCGGCGAAGAGTTCCCGCAGGCCGGTGATCTCGTCGCCGGGGCCGATGAGCGCCGACTGCGCCTGAGTGGACATCACGACCCGTTCGGCGACGGGGCGACGCTCCGTCTCGTACGTGTCGAGCAGGACCTGCGGCGCCCAGCCGCGCACGGTGGCGGCGAGTTTCCAACCCAGGTTGACCGCGTCCTGCAGGCCGAGGTTGAGGCCGGGGCCGCCGATCGCGGGGTGTACGTGCGCGGCGTCACCGACCAGCAACACCCGGCCGGCGCGGTAGCGGGCGGCGATGCGGGTGTTGCGGCCGGTCAACCGTCGCAGCAGGCCGGGGCCGTCAGGCGCGTCGAGGGGAATGTCGGCGCCGAGCACCCGGGCGACGCTGGCCCGCAGCTCCGCCAGGTCCATCGGGGTCTCGTCGTCCGTCGGTGTGTCGGGCCACTCCGTCGTGCTCAGGATCGCCGGGCGGCCGGGGAACGGGGCCCAGGCGATCAGGCCACGGGCGGTGCGGGTGTGCTGAAACGGTGGGACGACGCCGTAGCCGGGGACGCGCAGACCGCCCGTCTGGGGGTCGACTGATGACGCGGGGACGGTCACCGTGGCGGTGCGGGAGACCGACCGGTCGTTGGTGACCCCGGGAAAGTCGATGCCGGCCAGACGGCGTACCGCGCTGCGGCCGCCGTCGGCGCCGACGAGGAAACGGCAGCTGAGCCGCGTACCGTCGGCGAGGTCGACATCGACCCCGTCGGGGCGTTGGTGGAGGTCGACGACCTCGTGGCCGCGGCGCAGGTCGACGCCGAGTTCGACGGCCCGGGCGGCGAGGGCGGCCTCGAGCTGGGCCTGCGGCACCCCGAGCACGTAGTGCGGGTTCTCCGCGAGCACCGTGAGGTCCAACGGGAACGCGCCGAAGGTGAAGGCGGGTTGGGGGACCGGCGGGGTGCTCTCACCGCTGAGCCGCGCGTAGAGGCCGCGCCGGTCGAGCAGGCGGACGACCTGGCCCACGAGGCCGTTGGCGCGAGCTTCGCCGGTGGGCGCGGCGTGGCGTTCGAGGACGACGGGGCGCACGCCGGCGAGGGCCAGTTCACAGGCGAGCATGAGGCCGTTGGGGCCGGCCCCGACGATGACGACATCGATCATGACGATGATCCCTTCGGGGTGCGCGTCATCACCACGGCAGGCTCGGCACGTGGCCGGCCCGCCGCGGGGTGTGACGCGGCTTGTGGCGTGGGTGAGGTGGGGCCCTGGACGACGGGCGGCTCAGTGCGACGGGGGAGCTCAGTGCGACGGGGGAGCTCAGTGCGACGGGGCAGCTCAGTGCGACGGGGCAGGGAGGCCGGCGGCGACCTGGGTGAAGGCGTCGGTGATGAGGCGTTCGATCGGGGTGGGTGGGTCGGCGCTGTCCAGATAGTGCTGCATGGCAACGGCGACGGCTGCGCTGGCGGCGGCCGCGACGAGCCGCGGATACATGTCGGTGGCGAGGTCGGTGGCGGTTCGCTCGGCGACCGCGGCGGCAAGCTCGGCCTCGGCGAGCGCTGTGGCGCGCAGCCGTTCGCCCTGCAGCGCGGGCTCGGCGAGCATGGTGCGGACACCGGCGACCCACTGCGCGTGGTCGGGGGAGGGCATCGCCTCGACCTCGGGGCCGCGGGTGAACTGCTCCAGCGCGGCCTGGGTGAGCGCAACCCAGAGCGGCTCGTCGGCGGGACGTTCCCGCAGCGCGGCGGCGGTGCGCAGGCTGCGGTCGAGGTGACGCGAGGCGATCGCCTCGGCCTTGCTGGAGAAGTAGTTGTTGAAGGTGCGTGGGGAGACGCCGACCGCCTCGGCGATGTCCTCGACGCGGACGTTGTCGTAGCCGCGCTCCGCGGTGAGGTGGATCGCCGCCCAGCCAAGCGCCGCCCGTGTCTCGGCCTTCTTGCGTTCCCGCAGCCCCGTCATGCCACCACGTTAGCACTAGTTGCGTGTCACGCAAATATGCGTGCCACGCAAAATTCCTGAACCGCAGGCGTTCCGCTCACCCGGGGCCCGCGAGGTGCTCGCGTCGGCCGGCGGGACGGCCGTCCGGCGCCGAGAATGGGGCAGTGGCACCCGCCTTCGTCCTGCACGACCACCGCAAACCGCGACCGCACTTCGACCTGCGGCTCGAGGAGGACGGCGTGCTGCGCTCGTGGGCGGTGCCCCGCGGTCTGCCGGACAACCCCGGCGACAACCGGCTCGCGATCGCCGTGCCCGACCACGACCTCGATCACCTCACCTACGAGGACGTCGACAAGTCGATCGCCGACATCGGCACCTGGGAGGAGCACGATCGCACCGACCGCCGGATGCTGTTCACCCTGCACGGCCGCACCGGCAGCCGGCGATACGCGTTGATCCGCACCGGCGAGGGGTGGCTGCTCCACCTGACGAAGCAGCAGCCTCCGGACGATCTTGAGGCATCGCCGTAGACGTTGGCTTTACCGCAGACACCAATCTATGGTGGGGGCATGCCGTCGGTGACCTTCCGCTCGCCCGCCGCCACCATGGTGGCGGTGAGCGGTGCTGTCCGCGTGCCGACGGTCACACGCCGCAAGGCCGACATGCGGGTGCCGGTTGTCCGCACGCCGCACGCCGCGCTCGCCGACAGGATGTCGAGCCCGGTGCGAACCGGCCGAGGCCCACCCGCGCAGTCGTTGCACACCCAGAACGACCGCTAGGGCGAAGCTATCCAAGCTTCGGCCCTTTTTGTTTTCCCGTCCATTTCCCTTTGAAGGGGCAGACCATGAGTGTCGATCATCCTCGCACCATCGATCAGACCTGGCTCGCCGACATGCGAGCGTCCCTGACGGACGACTTCGCCGCCCAGACGGCCCGGCTGCGGGAACTGACCGAGCTCAACGCCGACACCGGCGACCCGGGCGAGGCCCACAACCAGGCCGCGCTGCTGGCCGCCACCCGTCAGACCATCGAGCAGATCACCGGTGCGCTGAGCCGCATCAGCGACGGCACCTACGGTGCCTGCCAGAGGTGCCACCGGAGCATCCCGACCGAGCGGCTCGAGATTCTCCCGCACGCCCGCTTCTGCGTGCCGTGCCAGGAGAAGCAGAACAGGTGAGGCCCGGTGTGGCTGCCGCGCCGCCGGCACGGCAGCCACACCATCCCGTGCGAGAGAGCCACGACCGTCATCCCGCGCACCGCGCGGCATCTCGGTCCCGGTGCCAAAGCAGCCGCTACGAACGCCACAGAGCCTGACAACGCGCTACTACGACGAGATCGCCCGTGCCCACGGGGCGAGGAGGCGTTCGAGGCCGGCCATCAGGTAGAAGAGCAGCGCGCCCATCAGCGCGAGCAGGGTCAGCGCCGCGAACGCGAGTGGAGTGTCGGCGGACTGGCCGGAACTGGCGATCACCGAGCCGAGGCCGGCCTCGGGGTTGATCACCTCGCCGATGGTCGCGCCGATGATGGCCAGCGAGGTCGCGACCTTCAGTCCGACGAAGACCTGCGGGAGGGCCCACGGGAGTCGTACCTTCACGAAGGTCTGCCACCACGAGGCGGAGAGGGATCGGGCGAGTTCGCCGAGTTCGTTCGGGGTCGAAGTCAGCCCAGCCATGGTCGAGACCAGGATCGGAAAGAAGCAGAGCAGCACAACCATCACGACTTTGGTTTCGTAGCCGAACCCGATCCAGACCAGGAGCAGCGGTGCGAGCGCCACCTTCGGCACCGCGTTGATTCCGGCGATCATGGGGAGGGCCATCCGCTCGACCGTCCGGGAGGCGGCGAGCATGACGGCGAGCAGGAGCCCACCCACGGCCGCGATCCCGAACCCGATGACGGTCTCCAGGAAGGTGACCATCGTCTGCTCTGCAAGGTAGCCAGGGAGCCGGACGAACGCGTCGACCACGTCCGGGGGTGCCGGCAGGAAGAACGGCTCGATGTCGAAGGCCCAGGTGGCCAGCCACCAGAGCGCGATCGCCAGCACCGCACCGAGCGCGGGCAGCCCGACGTGGGGCCAGCGTTGTGACAGCGGGAGGCGGTCAGGCACGATGATCTTCCGTCAGGACTTCTTCACGAACCTCAGGTCGACGATCTCCTCCGGGGTCAAGCCGGGCGGAATCAGGTCGGCGCCCTGTAGGACGGTGATTGTCTGGGCCACCTGCTTCTCATCCATGAAGCCGATCGGGGCGCCTGACGCGGGGCGAACGTGCGGGGACATCGCCTCGATCTCGCCCTTGCCCGCCGCCACGGCATAGGTGGGCTTCACCTTGTTGAGGATCGCCGCGGCCTCGTCCGGGTGCTCGATGCTGTACTGGAGCCCCTTGAGCACCGCGTCGGTGAATCGCTGCACCAGGTCGGGGTCTTTTTCGATGAGCGAGGGAGTGGTGATGATCGCGTTGCCGAAAAGGTCCCGCAGATAGTCGCTGTAGGGCAGCACCACCACCTCCTTCTTGGAGGCGGCCTGTAGCGCGTTGCGGCTGAGTAGGAAGGTACCCAGCGCGTCGACCTTCCGGCTGGCCATGAGTCCATTGAGCGCCGTGGCCTGGACACCCTCGATCTTCACCGTCTTCGGGTCGAACCCGGCCAGCCGGGCGTAGGCCGGGAAGAGCAACTCGGTCACCGACCCGGCGCCGGTCGCCATCGTCTTGCCCTGCAGGTCCTTCGGGGTGGTGATGTTGGTGTCCGCGGTGGTCATCACCGAGATCAGCGTCTGTTGGTGCACGGCGGCGATGGCCCGCCAGTCAGTGAACTCGCCCTTGCCCGCCTGAATCACGGCACCGGTGAAGTCGAGCGCACCGAACTGGACCTGACCGGACTTGAGAGCCGTCAGGTTCTGCTGATTGCCAGCGCCCTCTTTGATGTCGACTTCAATGCCGGCCTCGGCGAAGTAGCCCTTCCCCTTCGCCACCCAGGCGAACGCGTCCCGACCTACAGCGCCGAAGGCGGTGATGTAGGCGACCCTGTCGGTCTCCTCGCCGGTCGGGTCGCCACCGGCGTCATCGGAACCGCTGCAACCGGTCACGCCAAGGGCCGCGGCGAGCAACGTCACTACCAGGGCGCGAGAGCGCTTGACCATGTGCTGCCTCCAGCTTGAGAGTCTCGGAGAAGGCGCCGGTGCGCCATGCCGACAAAGACCGCACGGGCCGGGGCTGTCCACATTGCTCTTCCCGATGAATGATCGTAGATGATGATCGCTATGACTGTCACCGGACCGTTTCCCGGATTCCTTTCCCTGGGCTCTGCGAAGGAGTCATTTCTGCAGTTACAGGGCTGTCAACAATGGACAGTCGGTCCGGGAAAGCCGCGAGAACCTTCGAAGGAGCACGATGTCTGACCACCCTGCCCCGTCCGCCCGGGCCCGCGCCCTGGTCCGCGGTGCCTACGACACGCACGTCCACGTGGCCCCTGACGTCATGGCGCGGCGGATCGACGATGTCGATCTGGCGTACCGGTGTGCCGAGGTCGGGCTCGCCGGTTTCGTCCTCAAGTCCCATTACGTGGCCACGGCCGAGCGGGCGGCCGTCGTCCGCAAAGTGGTCCCCGGCGTCGACACGCTCGGCGCGATCACTCTCAACGGCGCCATGGGCGGCATCAACCCGGTCGCCGTTGAGGTCGCGGCACGGCAGGGCGCGCGCATCGTCTGGATGCCGACGGTGGACTCCGGAAACCAGCGGCGTAACACCGCCGCCGACCTGCCGGGTGCCACGCCGGCGATGTGGGGGGCGTTCCAAGCCGATCTGCACAGCCAGGGCATCGTGCCGGAGCCGGTCGAGGTCGTCGACGACGAAGGGCGCGTTCTCGAGCGGGTACGCCAGGTGCTGCGGGTGATAGCCCGGCACGACATCACACTCGCCACCGGACACCTGAGTGGCGACGAGATCGTCGCCGTCGTCCGGGCCGCCCGCGAAGAGCGCGTACGCCGGATCGTGGTCACCCATCCCGAGTTCACGTCCCAGCGGCTGCCGGCCGAGCAGCAGCGGGAGTTGGCCGAGGCGGGTGCCCTGTTGGAACGCTGCTTCACCACCCCGCACTCGGGCAAGGTCGCCTGGCTGGAGCTGTTCGCCACCATCCGGGCGGTCGGCACGGCGCACTCCGTCCTCTCCAGCGACCTCGGGCAACCCTTCAACCCGCCGGTCGAGGACGGTCTGGCGCTCTTCGCCGACCGCCTGCTCGACGCCGGCTTCACCGATGAGGAGATTCACGTCATGGCTGTGGTCAACTCCCGTCGTCTGGCGATGCCCAAGGCGACGGTGCCAGCATGAGCGCGCGGCGACTGCTTGTGGTGGGTGCTCACTCGGCCGACTTCGTCTGGAGGGCCGCGGGGGCGATCGCCAAACACACAATGGCGGGTGGTGAGGCTGTCGTGCTGGCACTCTCCTACGGAGAACGGGGCGAGTCCGGCGAGCTCTGGAAAGACCCGAACCAGACGGTGGAGAACGTCAAGCGGCTGCGGCACGCGGAGGCGGAGCGCGCTGCCGCCATGGTCGGCGCCCGCCTGGAGACGTTCGATCTCGGCGACTACCCGTTGCGGATCAGGGACGAGGACATCGACCGCCTGGCCGCGCTGATGCGGGAGTACGCGCCGCACGTGGTGGTCACCCACCCGGACCGCGATCCCTTCAACCCGGATCACCCGGTGGCGCACACCGCAGTGGCGACCGCCCGGCAGCTCACCGCGGGAGCCGGGGTGTCCAGCGGCTTCCGGACCGCCCCGCCCTCGGAGTTCCTGGTCTTCGAACCGCACCAGCCCGAGCTGTGTGGGTTCGTCCCCACCGTCTTCGTCGACATCACCGATGTGATGGCGGCCAAGCAGGAGGCGATGGCGTCGATGGGCGCCCAGGGCTACCTGCGCGACTACTACACGCAGCGGGCCGATCAGCGTGGTAACCACGCCCGCCGGGTGACCGGCGACCCCGGCATTCGGCAGGCCGAGGCGTTCCAGCGATTGATCCCGAACGTGGTGGGGGCTCTGTGAGCGAGTTTCGTGACGTGGCGGTCGTCGGACCGGGTGTGATCGAGACATTGGCTGCCGGCGGGGTGGCGACCGTCTACGAGGCTGCCGGCAGGTCTGGCCTGCTCGACGTCGACCTTGTCCAGATCGTTCCGGGCACTCGGGTCGCCGGTGTGGCCCGGACCGTCCGCTGCGGTCAGGACGACAACCGGGCCGTGCACGAGGCGATGACGCTGGTGCGCCCCGGCGACGTGCTCGTACTCACCATGCCCGAGCCCGCCCCGGTAGCCCTGATCGGTGAGCTGCTGGCCAGCCAGGCCAAGGTCGCTGGCGCGGCGGGCCTGCTGGTGGACGCGGCGGTACGCGACCTGGATGAGCTCCGGGAACTCGGGCTGCCGATCTGGGCCCGATGGCAACGGGTCCGAGGCGCGACCAAGCGGGCGCGGGGCTCGCTCGACGTCGCGGTCCACGTGGGTGGGACGACCGTCAACCCGGGAGACGTGGTGGTGCTCGACGCCGACGGTGCCGTGGTCGTAGCGCGGGAGAGTGCGGCCGAGGTGGCCGCCGCGACGCGGAGTCGGATCGAGAAGGAGACGCGGCTGCGGGCCCGGCTGGATGCCGGTGAGTTCAGCTACGACCTACACGGAATGCGGGCGCAGGACGAGGCCGCCGGGTGAGCAGGAGCGCCGATCGTCGGGCGCCGAGCAGCGGCAGTTGCAGAAGTCCGGCGAGGGCTGAGCGCTTTGGCTTTCACCCAGTGAAAGCGCCAGTCCCCACCGTGGGCACCACACGCGATGATGCGACTCCATCGACGTCCGTGCGCATGGAGGTCCGGTCGGATGGCATTCGCGCGTAACCAGTGGTATGTGGCGGCCTACGGCAGTGAGGTGGGGCGCGGCCTGCTCGCCCGCACGGTGCTCGGTGAGCCGTTGGTGCTGTACCGCACCGGTGCCGGGAAGGCGGTGGCGCTCGCCGACCGGTGCGTGCACCGGCGCTTCCCGCTCTCGGAGAGCCGGCTCGACGGCGACACGATCGTCTGCGGCTACCACGGCTTCACCTACGACCCGAGCGGTGCGTGTGTCTTCGTACCCGGTCAACAGCGCATCCCGCGTACCGCGCGGGTGGTCTCGTTCCCGGTGGTGGAACAGGACTCCTTCATCTGGGTCTGGATCGGCGACCTGGACCGGGCCGACCCGGCCGCGATTCCCCGCGCACCCTGGCTCGCCGACCCGCGCTACGCGGTGGTGCGGGGCATGGCGCCGCTGAACGCGCGGTACAGCCTGCTGGTGGACAACCTCCTGGACCTGTCCCACGAGACCTACCTGCACGGCGGCTACATCGGCACGCCGGAGGTGGCGAACACCCCGATCACCACCGAGGTGGACGAGGACCGGGGGATCGTCTACGTCAGCCGGCACATGGACGACGCCGAGTGCCCGCCGTTCTACGCGCGCTCGACCGGGATCCAGGGCCGGATCACCCGGTGGCAGGACATCGAATACCACCCGCCCTGCCTCTACCTCCTGCACAGCCGCATCGCGCCGCAGGGTGTCTATCCGCCCGCCGAGGGCGAGGACAGCGAGGCGTTCCACGCCGAGATCGTGTACGCCATCACCCCGTCGACGGAGCACACCACCTATGACTTCTGGGCGGTGGCGCGCGACTTCGCCATCGACGACGAGTCGGTCAGTGAGTACCTGCACCACAGCAACCACACGGTGGTCATGCAGGACGTGACCGCGCTCAACATCCTGGAGCAGGTGCTCGTGACCGAACCGGACCGGTACCAGGAGTTGAGCATCAACATCGACACCGGTGGCCTGGCCGCCCGGCGGCTGCTGGCCCGGATGGTCGGGTCGGGGACGGTGGGAGCGGCGCGGTGACGTCCCGGGCCGGCACGCTCACCGGGGAGCGGGTCTACCGGATCCACTGGGTGCCCGGCACCGACACCCTGCGCGGGATCTGCCACTGTGGTGCCGAGCGCCTCGCCGAGGAACCGGTCGAGTTGTGGGAGTGGCTGCTCGCCCACCCGCAGGGCCACCAGGGCCCGGCCGTGCCGGTGCCCGGCCCGCCGAGGCGGCTGGCGATGCGCGGGTGACAGTGGACGCGCTGACCGGGGTGGAACTGGTGGTCGCCGGACGCGATCAGGTGGCCGCCGACGTGGTGGCGCTGCGCCTGTGTCGTGCCGACGGCGGTGAGCTGCCCGAGTGGACGCCCGGCGCGCACATCGACCTGGAGTTGGGCGGCGGACTGGCCCGTCAGTACTCCCTCTGTGGCGACCCGGCGGACCGGTCCGTGCTGCGGATCGCGGTGCGGCGCGACCCGGACGGACGCGGCGGCTCCCGGCTGGTGCACGAGCGGCTCACCGTCGGCGCGACCGTCCGGGTGAGCGGACCCCGCAACACCTTCCCCCTGGTCCCGGCGCGGCGGTACCTCTTCGTCGCCGGTGGCATCGGCATCACCCCCCTCGCGCCGATGGTCGCCGCCGCCGACGCCGCGGGCGCGGACTGGCGGCTGGTGTACGGGGGACGCACCCGCGCCACCATGGCCTTCGCCACCACCCTGCGGGAGAAGTACGGCGACCGGGTGAGCCTGCACCCGCAGGACGAGACCGGGTTGCTTGACCTGGCCGGGTTGCTGGGCCGGCCCGGCACCGGGCTCGTCTACTGCTGTGGGCCGGAACCACTGATCACCGCGGTGGAGGAGCTGTGCCGCGGTTGGCCTCCCGGCTGCCTGCACGTCGAGCGGTTCACCGCGCGGGGCGACACCGGCGCGCCGGACACCACGATCGAGGTCGAACTCGCGCTCTCCGGGCGGACGGTGACGGTGCCGCCGGGCACGCCGATCCTGCGGGCGGTGGAGGAGGCCGGCGTGCAGGTCCTCTCGTCCTGCCGGGAGGGCACCTGCGGTACCTGCGAGACCCCGGTGCTCGCCGGCGTGCCGGAGCATCGCGACAGCCTGCTCACCGCGCAGGAGCGGGCCGCTGGCGACACCATGATGATCTGCGTGTCCCGGGCCCGTACGCCCCGACTCGTGCTGGAGCTGTGAGCGCCCGGCGTGGGCGGGGATGATGACGGGGTGCGCGCAGAGCCGGGGCGGTCGGTGACGAGCAAGGTGCTGGCGCTGCTCGACGCGTTCAGCCCGGCCACCCCGGCGTTGACCCTGAGCGAGTTGGCGCGGCGCACCGGGATGCCACTGCCCACCGTGTACCGGCGGGCCGCGGAGCTGGTCGCGTGGGGGGCGCTGGAGCGCGGCGACGACGGCCGGTACCGGATCGGTCTGCGGCTGTGGGAGGTGGGTTCGCTCGCTCCGCGGGGCCTGGGGCTGCGGGAGCTGGCCCTGCCGGTGATGGAGGACCTGTACGAGGTGACCCACGAGAACGTCCAGTTGGCCGTGCGGCAGGGCCTCGAACTCGTCTTCATCGAACGGATCGCCGGGCGGCACGCGGTGCCCGTGCTCACCCGGGTGGGGGGTCGCTTCGCGTTGCACGCCACCGGGGTCGGGTTGGTCCTGCTCGCCCACGCGCCCGCCGAGGTGCAGGAGCGGGTGCTGGCCGCGCCGCTGGAGCGGTACACCGAACTGACCATCACCGACCCTCGGCGGCTGCGCGGCTGCCTCGCCGAGGTGCGCCGGGCCGGGTACGCGGTCAGCGACCGTCAGGTCACCATGGACGCCCTGTCGGTGGCCGCGCCGATCCGCGTACCGGAGGGTGTGGTGGCGGCGATCTCACTGGTGGTCGCCCACGACCGAGCCGACCCGGTGGCGCTGGCCCCGCTGGTACAGGCCGCCGGCCGGGTGGTCTCCCGGGCGCTGAACAACGCCACCGGCCCTGCCGTCTGATGTAGACAGACTGCAAATCGTTGACGCCCGGTCAAATTCTGCATTACGTTGCCGGTGCGCGTGTTACTCCCCACCTTCGTGCGCGGATCGGCATCGACGAAAGGGAGCACCTCATGGCACTGGACGGCAAAGTCGCCATCGTCACCGGCGCCGGGCGGGGTCTCGGCCTCGCCTACGCGCAGGAGTTGGCGCGCCGCGGCGCCTCGGTCGTGGTCAACGACGTCGACGCCGAGGCCACCGCCGACGCCGTGGCGGCGATCGAGGCGTCCGGCGGCCGGGCCGTCGCGGTGGTCGCACCGGTCGGCCCGACCGAGACCGCGAAGGAACTCGTCAGCACGGCCGTCGAGCGCTTCGGGCGGCTGGACATCCTCGTCACCAACGCCGGCGTGCTGCGCGACACGGTGCTGTGGAAGATGAGCGACGACGACTTCGACACCGTCATCAACGTGCACCTGCGCGGCACGTTCACCACTGTGCGTGAGGCGGTGCGGCACATGCGGCAGGCCGGCGAGGGCGGGCGGATCATCTGCGTCGGGTCACCCACCGGGCAGCGGGGCACCTTCGGCCAGACCAACTACGCCGCCGCCAAGGCGGGCATCGTCGGCATGGTCCGTACCTGGGCGCTCGAACTCCAGCGGGCCGGCATCACCGCCAACACCGTCGTACCGGTCGCGGCGACAACGATGACCGCCACCGTCCCCTACTTCGCCGCGGCGGTGCGGGCCGAGGCGAACGGCGAGCCGATGCCCGCGTTCTTCCGGCACGAGCTGGGGTTCGGCACGGCGGACGACGCGGCCGGGCTCGTCGCGTTCCTCGGCTCCGACGCGGCGGCCTCGGTGACCGGGCAGGTGATCGGGGTCGGCGGCGACCGCCTGCAGATCTGGACCCACCCCGAGGCCGCGCTGACCGCGCACCGCGAGGGCGGCTGGACGTACGACGCGCTCGTGCAGGCCTGGCCGACGACGTTCGCGGGTGCCGCGCAGAGCGTCGGTGAACGCTTCCCGAAACTCCCCGAGGAGTTCGCGCCCCCGACGTCCTGACCGGCCCGAACAGACCCGCCGACGGAGGGTGGCCCGATGTACCAGTCCGCGATCGACCTCGACGACGTCACGGCGATCGACATGCACGTGCACATCGAGGTCGACGACCACGGGCACACCTCGCTGCCCGAGCCGCTCGTGGCGGCGGCGTCGGCGTACTTCAAGACGGACGGCCCACGGCCCGCTGTCGACGCGGTGGCACAGTACTACCGCGAGCGGCGGATGGTGGCCGTCGTCTTCACAGTGGACGCGCGTACGCAACTGAAGCACCAGCCGCTGTCGAGCACCGCCATCGCCCGCGCGGCGGCCGAGCACGCCGACGTGCTCATCCCGTTCGGGTCGGTCGACCCGCGCACCGGGGGAGCGGCAGTCGAGCTCGCCGACCGGCTGATCCGGGAGGAGGGGGTCCGGGGCTTCAAGTTCCACCCCACGGTGCAGGGCTTCGATCCCCGCCACGACGAGTACGCGCCACTGTGGGGCCTGCTGGAGCGGGCGGGGGTCCCGGCGCTCTTCCACACCGGGCAGACCGGCATCGGCGCGGGTACGCCGGGCGGTCACGGTCTGCGGCTCGGCCTGTCGAATCCGATGCTGCTCGACCCGATCGCCGCCGACTTCCCCGACCTGCAGATCATCATGGCGCACCCGTCGGTGCCCTGGCAGGACGAGGCGTTGTCGGTGGCCACGCACAAGCACAACACCTGGATCGACCTGTCCGGCTGGAGCCCGAAGTACTTCCCGGCCGAGTTGGTGCGCTACGCGAACTCGCTGTTGAAGCGACGGGTGCTCTTCGGCACCGACTACCCGATGCTCACCCCCGACCGGTGGCTGCGCGACGTGCAGAGCACCGACCTCAAGCCGGACGTGCTCCCGGGCATCCTGAAGGACAACGCGGCCCGACTGCTGGGCCTTGCCGCCCGGTGACGACGAGAGGACATGCGATGACGACGACAATCACCTACGACCGGCTCGGCGACCTCGCCGGCACCGACCTCGGTCACACCGGCTACCGCACCGTCACCCAGGACCAGGTGGACCTCTTCGCCGACGCGACCGACGACCACCAGTGGATCCACGTCGACCCGGAACGCGCGAAGACCGGCCCGTTCGGCGCGCCGATCGCGCACGGCTTCCTCACCCTCTCGCTGGCGGTGCCCTTCTGGACCGAGTTGCTCGAGGTCAAGGGTGTGACCACGAAGGTGAACTACGGCCTCGACAAGGTGCGTTTCCCCGCACCGGTGGTGGTCGGGGCGCGGGTGCGGATGCGGGCCACCGTCGCCGAGGTGGTCGAGGTTCCCGGCGGCTACCAGCTCACTGTCGACCAGACGATCGAGATCGCGGGCGGGAGCAAGCCGGCGGTCGTCGCGCGAGGGCTGTACCGCTTCTACGCCTGAGCCCGGGGGCGACCGTCGAGCCGGGCGAGCACACCACCTCCACCCCCGGGAGAATGATGATGCAGCAGCACGGAATCGGCGCCTGGGTGGCCAAGCGCCGGCTCAAGTCCCCGGACCAGATCGCGATCATCCACGACCGTTCGCCGCTGACCTACGGACAGTTCGCCGACGCCACGGACCGGATCTCGGCGGTGCTGCGGGAGCGGGGCGTCGGCAAGGGCGACCCCGTCGCCTACCTGGGCGAGAACAGCCCCGAACTGCTCGAGGTGATGTTCGCGGCGGCCCAGGTCGGTGCCGTCTTCGTGCCGATCAACACGCGGCTCGCCGTCCCCGAGATCGCCTACGTCCTCGCCGACTGCGGCGCGCGGGTGCTGATCCACGACCCGGATTTCGCGGTGCCGGTGGCCGCCGCCGTGTCGGCCGCCCGGACCCCGTACGTCATCGTCAACGGCGACGGCACCGCGGACCGACCCGGGCTGGCCCACCTGACCCGGGCGGCCGGCGGCCTCACCGACCACGCCGACACCACCCACGAGGATCCGGCGGCGATCGTCTACACCTCGGGCACGACCGGCCGGGCCAAGGGCGCGGTGCTGACCCACGGCAACCTCACCTGGGTGGCGCTCAACTGCGTGGTCGACTACGACGTCGTCTCCACCGATGTCGCGCTCATGATCTCGCCGCTGTTCCACGTCGCCTCGCTCGGGATGGGCGCCCTGCCGGTGATCCTCAAGGGCGCCACGATGGTCATCGAGAAGGGCTTCGAGCCGGGGCGCGCGCTCGCGCAGATCGAGCGGTACGGGGTCACCATGCTCAGCGGCGTACCCACCACCTACCAGCTGATGGCCGACCACCCCGCCTGGGCGTCGACCGACCTGTCGACGTTGACGAAGCTCACCTGCGGAGGTTCGGCGGTGCCGGCCCGGATCCTCAACGCGTACGAGGCGCGGGGTCTGTCGTTCTCGCAGGGTTACGGCATGACCGAGGCCGCGCCGGGGGCCACCGCGCTGCCGCCGGCGATGACCCGCGTCAAGCAGGGCAGTGTCGGCCTGCCGCACTTCTTCACCGACGTGCGGATCACCGACGCGGCCGGCGCGGTGGTGCCCACCGGCGTCGTCGGTGAGATCGAGGTCGCCGGACCCAACGTCTTCCCCGGCTACCACGGGCTCGCGGAGGCGACCGCCGAGGCGTTCACCGCCGACGGGTGGTTCCGCTCCGGCGACCTCGGCCACCTGGACGCCGACGGCTACCTCTACATCACCGGCCGCCTCAAGGACATGATCATTTCGGGGGGCGAGAACATCTACCCGCTCGAACTCGAGCAACTGCTCACCGAGGTCGACGGGGTCACCTCGGCGGCGGTCATCGGCGTACCGGACGAGCGTTGGGGCGAGGTGCCGTGGGCGATAGTGACGGTCCGGGAGGGCGCGTCAGTGGACACCGCCACCATCCGGGCTCACCTCGACGGCAGGATCGCGCGCTACAAGCTGCCGAAGAACGTCGTCATCGTGGACGAGCTGCCGCGGACGGCGTCGGGGAAGGTGCGGAAGGCCGATCTGCGGGCCCGATTCGGCGCCTAGCCGCGGGCCGGGCCGCGACGAGGTCGGCGAACTCCGCCGCGGACGCCCCGGCCAGCTTCTCGTGCATCCGGCGGTAGGTCTCCACCGACCTGGTGGCGGGCCACTGCGCGTCCATGAACTCGGCGGGCAGCCTCGGGTCGGCGCGCAGCAGCGCAAGCCAGTCCGCCACCAGCATCGTCCGTACGGTGAGGGCGCTCGGCGCCAGCGTCGCCGCGGACGGGTCGTCCCACACGTCGATGAAGGCGAGGTGGGCGCGCCGGATCGCCTCGATGTCCCACGCCGCGCGTACGCTCTCGCCGATCGGGAACCCGGCGAGTTCGCGGGCGTGGAAGGCGACCACGGTGTTGGGTGCGAGGTCCTGGCGCAGCGGCTCCAACGACCCGGCGAGGTCGACCTCGCCGGGCGCGAGCCAGAGCCCGTCGCGGATCGGCGCGAAGCCCTCCCAGGTGAGGGTGGAGCGCAGCCGGTGCCGCAGCATCCGCTGGCCCTCCGGGATCGAAAAGGTGACCAGGGTCCAGCCGCTGCCCTGCGGGTCGAACGGCCGGGGGCCGCGAACGCGGTCCTTCGCCTCGCGCAACACCGCCGCGCCGTGTTCGGTCAGCGAGAACAGCGTCTCCCGGCCGCTGCGGCTACGGGCGAGGATGCCGCTGTGCACGAGCCGGTCGAGGGTCGCGCGGGTGGCCGGCGCGGCCACGTCCGCACCCTCCAGCACGGTGATCAGGACGCTCGCCCGGATCGGCCCGGTGTCACCGTCGACGACGTGCTCGCCGAAGAAGGCGAGCAACAACTGCTTCGGCTGACGACTACCCACAGCCCTTCCCTTCGGCGAACTCGTTGACCTGGCCGTCGGTCACGGCGCGGATCACGGGGCCACCGCCTGCCCGCGCTTGGCCCGCTGGATCTGGTCGTAGACGTGCGTCCGCAGTTGCGTGAAACGGGGCAGGGCGCGGGTCGTGATCTGATCGCGCTCCGGCGGCAGGTCGATCGCGAGGTCCTCCTGGACCCAGGTCGGCGACGTGGACAATACTAGAACCCGCTGACCGAGATACACCGACTCGTCGATGTCGTGGGTGACGAAGACAACTGAGATGTTGCGGCTCGCGTGCAGCTCCCGCACCAGGTCCTCCAGGTCGGCCCGGGTCTGCGCGTCCACCGCGGCGAACGGTTCATCCATGATCAGGACGTCGGGCTGGTAGGCGATCGCCCGCGCGATCGCCACCCGCTGTTGCATCCCCCCGGAGAGCTGCCACGGGTGGCTGCGTGCGGCGTGCGCGAGGCCCACCGCCTCAAGGGCGTCGACGACCAGCCTGCTCCGGGCCGCGCGGGTCAGCTTCTTGTGCCGCAACGGAAGCTCGACGTTGCCGCGTACGGTGAGCCAGGGGTAGAGGCTGCGTCCGTACTCCTGGAACACGACGGCCATCGCCGGGCTGGGCCCGGTCACCGGCGCGCCGTCCATCTCGACCACGCCGCTGGTGGGCCGCAGCAGGCCGGCCAGGCATTTCAGCAGGGTGGTCTTGCCGCACCCGGACGGCCCGACGACGCAGATGAGCTCGCCGGCGTCCATCGTGAAACTGATGTCCCCGATCGCCTCGACGTCGCCGGTCGCGGACTCGTAGACCTTCCGCAGGTGCTCCACCCGCAGCAGGGTGCGCCGGTCAGACACGGTTGACCTCCCTGATTCGGTGGTACCAGCGCAGCACGCGCCGTTCGACGAGACCGAAAGCGACTGCGAGGAAGACGCCGACGAGACCGAGCAGGAGGATTCCGCTCCACATCTCGGCGATCAGGTAGTTGCGCTGGAAGTAGGCGATCCGGTAGCCGAGGCCGGACGACGAGGCGAACATCTCGGAGATGACCATCAGGATCAGCGCCACCGAGAGGGCCTGGCGGGCCCCGGCCATGATCCGTGGGCTGGCGGCTGGGAGCACCAGGAACCAGAGCCGCTCCCACCGGGAGACCTGAAACGATCTCGCGGTCTCCTTCATGACGCTGTCGGTGCCCCGGACACCCTCGATGGTGTTCAACAGGATCGGCCACACCGCGCCGGAGACGATCACGACCACCTTCATGGTGTCCGTGATCCCGAGCAGGAGCATGGCCACCGGGATCAGCACCGGTGGCGGGATGGCCCGGAGGAACTCCAGCAACGGTTCGAGGAGGTCCCGCAACCACTGGGTCAGGCCGATGACGGTGCCGGCGGCGATGCCGAGCACGATCGACGCGGCGATGCCGAGGCCGAGGCGGGCGAGGCTCGGCAGCACGTCCTCGACGAACGCCGGCCCGACCCAGGTCTGCCGGAAGGCCTCGGCGATCGTCAGCGGGTCGGGGAAGAACGTGCTCGTCGCCCTCGTCGCCACCACGCCCCAGAGCACCAGGAGCAGAATCGGCAGCCCCAACGGGTACGCGAGGCCCGCCGCGATCCGGGACCCGACCGTCCGACCACGCCGCGTGGCGGCGATCCGCCCGGTGTACGCGGTCACAGCGGCTCCTCCCCTCGTACCGACTGGTGCCACGACAGCACCCGACGCTCGACGAACCGGAAGACGATGTTCACCGTGAGGCCGAGCAGGCCGGTGACCACGACCAGCGCGTACAGGCCGGGGGCGTCGCCGGCGGACCGGGACAGTTCGATCATGCGCCCGAGGCCGGGGTTGCCGATCACCATCTCCGCGGTGATGGCGAGGATGAGCGCGACCGCCGCCGCGAGCCGCAGCCCGGTCATGAGGTACGGCAGGGTGGTCGGCAGGACCAGGTGCGACAGTTGCTCCCGCCGGGTCAGGCCGAAACTGCGGGCGGTGTCGCGGGCCACCGCGTCGACGTCGGCGACACCGTAGATCACCTGCACGAACACCTGCCAGAACGACGCGTAGATGATGATGACGAGGGCCGCCTGCCGCTGGATGCCGAACATCAGCACGGCGAGCGGGATGAGGGCGACCGACGGGATCGGCCGCAGGAACTCGACCATCGTGTGGGTCGCGCGCCGCAGGAAGGGCACCAGCCCGACGACGGTGCCGAGGACGACGGCGGCGATTGTCGCCACCGTCAGGCCGATCGCCCAGGACGTCATGGTGCTGCCCAGCCGCCGCCAGAACGCGAGGTCGACGAGCTGCTCGAACAGCCGCGCCAGCACGTCCGTCACGTACGGCAGGTACAACGGGTTGATCAGGCCCAACGTCGGGATCAGTTGCCAGATGAGGAGGAAGCCGGTCAGGCCGACGACGCCCAGCATCGCCCTGCGCAACGCGCGCAGTCGTCGGGTGGAGGGAACGCGCATGTCACTCCCGTCGTCAGGCGGTGCGGCGAGGCCCTCCCCGCACCGGGGCCGGGGAGGGCGGGATCGCGCCGGCTACTGCTGCTGGATGAGACGGTCGAGGTTGGGTTGCTTGTCGAGCACCTTGTACTTCAGGGCGAGTTCGGCGAGCGTCTGCAGGCTCTGCCGGTCGACGTCCCAACCGAACTCCGGCAGCCGCACCGAGTCGGCCACCGGTGGCGGCAGCTCCAGGTTGTCCTTGATGGCCTGCCGCAGTGCCGCCTCGTTGGCGGGGTCCTTGGCCCACTCCAGCGTCTTCTTCATCGCCGCCGTGAAGTCCTCGACCAGCTTGGCGTCCTTCTCGGTGCGTTCCTTGGTGGTGATGGTGGTGAGCGTGGTCAGGCCGGGCACCACCGCCTGGTAGGGCGCGACGACGAAGGTGTCGCCGCGGCCCTTGAGCTGCGTCACGAACGGCTCCGGCACCCAGGCGGCGTCGATGTTTCCGGATTCGAGTTGGGCCGGGGCGTCCGGGAACGCGACCTCGACGAACTTGATCGTCGACGGATCGCCGCCGTCCTTCTCGACCGCCGCCATGATCGTCACGTCGCCGGCGGCGCCCAGGCTGTTGACCGAGACCCGTTTGCCGGCGAGGTCGGCCGGGCGCTTGATGCCGGACTTCGCCGAGGCCACCACGGCGTTGATGTCGTCGCCGTCGGCGTACGAGGAGGCGTAGTTGCCGATGATGACGACACCGAGGTCGCGCAGGTCGGCCCGGAACGGGCCGAACGGCTGGCCGATCGCGAAGTCGATGTCGCCGTTCATGAGCGCGGGAATGGCCTGCGCGCCGCCCTGGGCGGGCAGCACCTCGACCTGGAGGCCGCGTTCGGCGAAGAGGCCCGCCTTGATGCCACCCCACAGCGCGGCGGTCTCGGTGATGGGCAGCGCCGCGACCCGGACCGGGCGCAGGTCGCCGGAGTCCTGATCGGACGGTCTGGACGCGTCGGAGTCGGTACATCCGGTGAGGGCGATCGCGGTAGCGGCGATCAGCCCGAGAGCCATGACCTTCTTCATTGACGAGGCCCTTCCTGGGCGGGGGTGGTGGGTGCGTCGGAAGTCGGCGGATGCCTCGGATCTGCAGGTGAACTACCGCTGCGTGGGGGCGCACGCCGCTGTGGTGGCCATGGTCAGTCACGCCGGCATCGAAAGTCAATAATTTCTGACGCCCGTCATGGATAAGTTGAACAACGCGACGTCACGCCGGCTCCCGTTCACACCTCGGGCAGGCCCACGTAGTTCTCCGACAGGCTCCTGGCGTACGCCTCGGAGGTGGTGACATACCTCAGCGTGGCGATCTGCAGCTTCGACTCGTACGGGTCGTCGCGCTCCAGCCGGTGCAGCATGGAGGTCATCCACCAGGAGAAGTGCTGGGCCCGCCAGACCCGGCGCAACGCCGTGGCCGAGTAGCCGTCCAGCAGATCGGTGCGGCCCTCGTCGTACCACGCGGCGAACGCGTCACCGAGCAGCGCGACGTCGGCGAGAGCCAGGTTCATCCCCTTGGCGCCGGTCGGTGGGACGATGTGGACGGCGTCCCCGGCCAGGAACAGCCGCTCCCACCGCATCGGCTCGACCACGAAACTGCGCATTGGCGTGATGGACTTCTCCAGGATCGGTCCCTCGTTGAGTGACCACCCCGGCACCGTCTCCAACCGGGTCCGCAGCTCCGCCCAGATCCGCTCGTCCGGCCACGCGGCGATGTCCTCGTCCGGTGCGACCTGCAGATACAGCCGGGAGATCTCGGGGGAGCGCATGCTGTAGAGGGCGAAACCCCGCTCGTGGTTGGCGTAGATGAGCTCGTCCACGGCTGGCGGCGCGGCGGCGAGGACACCCAACCAGGCGAAGGGGTACGCCCGCTCGTAGGTGGTCAGCACACCCTCGGGCACCGCGCCCCGGCTCACCCCGTGGAACCCGTCGCAGCCGGCCACGAAGTCGCAGCGCAGCTCCTCGTCGTGCCCGTCGCGTCGAAAGTGGACCACCGGCGAGTCCGAGTCGAGACCGTCCAGACGTACCGCGTCGGCCTCGAAGAGAATCGAGCCACCGGCCGCGAGCCGGGCGGCGATCAGGTCCTTGACCACCTCCTGCTGCCCGTAGACGGTGATCGCCCGCCCGGTCAGGTCCGCCATCGGCACCCGGTGCGACTCCCCGGCGAAGCGCAGCTCGATGCCCTCGTGACGCAGTCCCTCCCGGCGCAGCCGTTCACCCACACCGCTGCGACAGAGCAGGTCGACCGAGCCCTGTTCGAGCACGCCCGCCCGGAGCCGGTGCTCGACGTGGTCGCGGCTGCGGCTCTCCAGCACCACGGACTCGATGCCGCGCAGGTGCAGCAGGTGCGACAGCATCAGCCCCGCCGGTCCCGCGCCGACGATGCCGACCTGGGTACGCATCTCCGGCATGCTCCTCTCCTCCGGTGTCAGAACGGGTAGCGCGTGATGGTGCCCTGCACGGTGAGCCACTGGGTCTCGGTGAACGCCTCGACGTTCGCCGCCGGCCCGCCGAACCGCGAGCCGGTGCCGGAGGCTCCCACCCCACCGAACGGCGCCACCGCCTCGTCGCTCACCGTCTGGTCGTTGATGTGCACGATTCCGCTGGGGATCCGGTCGGCGAGCGCCATCGCCTTCATCACGTCGCGGCTCAGGATGCCCAGTGACAGGCCGTACTCGGTCTGCCGGGCCAACTCCACCGCCTCGTCCTGGTCGGTGAACGTGATCACCGGCGCGACCGGGCCGAAGACCTCCTGGGCGTACGCCGGGGTCGCGGGGGTGACGTCGGTGAGCACCGTCGGCCGGTAGAACAGCCCCTCGTACGTGCCCCCGGCCGCCAGCCGGGCGCCCGCGTCGACGCTTGCCGTGACCAGTGCGTGGATCTTGTCGCGCTGGTGCTCGTCGATGATCGGTCCGAGCGCCACCTGCTCCTTCGCCGGGTCGCCGACGGGCAGGTGGTTCGCCTTCTCCGCCAGCCGCTCGACGTACCGTTCGGACAGGCTCTCGTGCACCAGGTGCCGGCCGGTGGTCATGCAGATCTGGCCCTGGTGCAGGAACGACCCCCAGGCTCCGGCGGAGACCGCGAGGTCCAGGTCGGCGTCGTCGAGCACGATCAGCGCCGAGTTGCCACCGAGTTCGAGGTGGGCGCGTTTGAGGTGGCGTGCCGCCGCCTCGCCGACCAGGCGACCGGCCGCAGTCGAGCCGGTGAAGCTGATCACCCGCACGTTCGGGTCGGCCACCAGCGCCTCGCCGACGTCGACCCCGCCGGGCAGGACGTGCAGCAGCCCGTCGGGCAGGCCGGCCTCCTCGAAGACCCGGGCGATCGAGATGCCACCGCAGACCGCCGTGCGCGGATCGGGCTTGAGCACCACCGCGTTGCCCAGCGCCAGGGCCGGGGCGACGGAGCGGGTGGCCAGGATGAGCGGGAAGTTGAATGGCGCGATGACTCCGACGACGCCGACGGGCAACCGGCGAGCCAGGCTGAGTCGCGGTTGGGCGCTCGGAATGATCTCGCCGAGCGGGTGCGAGGCCAGCGCCGCCGCCTCGTAGCACTCCTGCGCCGCGGTGTCGGTCTCCACGCCGGCCTTGGGTGCGATGGACCCGGCCTCCCGCACGATCCAGTCGCCGATCTCGGCGGCGTGCCGCTCGAACAGGTGCCCGGCCCGGCGCAGCACCGCGGCCCGCTCGGCGTATCCGGTGGCGGCCCAGGCGCGCTGGGCGGCGGCGGCGCGGGCGCAGGCGCGCGTCACGTCCTCGGCGTTCGCCACGCCCACCTGGGCGATCTCCTCGCCGGTGGCGGGGGACCGCACGGGCGCCGTGCCGCCGGCCGGTTCCACCCAGCCGTCGCTGTGCAGCGTGCCCTGCCAGGTCATGGCGTCCAGCAGTGTCATGGCGGTCCTCCTCGGAGCGTGGGGCCGGTGGGGTGGTGACGGGTGACCCGGTGGGCTCTCCGTTCGCGCGCAGGGGCCCAGACGTGTTCGCTGACCGAACGGGCGTTCTCTGTAAGAACGTTGGCACGTGGTCGGTCCCGCGTCAACGCATCGTCGACGGTGAGCGCCGAGCACTGTGGACGGCGTGGCCGGGCCCGGTGAACCTGTCGTTGACTGACGCCATCCGCCCGTCGTACGTTCGAGATGAGCACGGCAGTCCGCATAGCGAACAGCGGGCAGCACTGTTGTCGCGGGAGGCGGGAGGCCCATGGCGAAGCTCGTCTCGCTGGCCGAGGGCGTGGCGCAGCTGGTCCACGACGGTGACGTGGTGGCCCTGGAAGGGTTCACCCACCTCATTCCGTTCGCCGCCGGTCACGAGATCATCCGTCAGGGGCGGCGGGACCTGACCCTCGTGCGGATGACCCCCGACGTCATCTACGACCAGCTCATCGGCGCCGGCTGCGCCCGTCGCCTGGTCTTCTCCTGGGGCGGCAACCCGGGCGTCGGGTCGCTGCACCGCTTCCGCGACGCCGTGCAGCACGCCTGGCCGCGCCCACTCGAACTGGAGGAGCACAGCCACGCGGGCATGGCGAACCGGTACGTCGCCGGGGCGTCCGGGCTGCCGTTCGCCGTCCTGCGCGGCTACACCGGCACCGACCTGCCCCGGCACACCACCAACATCCGCCCCATCACCTGCCCGTTCACCGGCGAGACGCTCACCGCCGTCCCCGCCCTGCGTCCCGACGTGACGGTGGTGCACGCCCAGCGCGCGGACCGCAACGGCAACGTGCAGATGTGGGGCATCACCGGGGTGCAGAAGGAGGCGGTGCTCGCCGCCCACCGGTCACTGGTCACCGTCGAGGAGATCGTGGACGAGTGGGAACCCGTACCCGGGCAGGTCGTCCTGCCCGGCTGGGCGGTCACCGCGGTGGCCGAGGTGCCCGGCGGCGCACACCCCTCCTACGCCCACGGTTACTCGGTGCGCGACAACGACTTCTACCGGGACTGGGACGCCGTCAGCCGACACCGCGACACCTTCCGCGCCTGGCTGGACGAGCACGTGCACAGGGCCGGCGCGGCGGCATGAGTCAGCGCAGCGAGCGAGGGGAACGCGATGGCGGACTGGACCGCGGACGAGATGATGACCGTCGCCGCGGCGCGGCAACTGCGCGACGGCACCGCCTGCTTCGTCGGGATCGGGTTGCCCAGCACGGCGGCGAATCTCGCCCGGGCGACGCACGCCCCGAACCTGGTCCTCATCTACGAATCCGGGTGCCTCGGCGCGAAGCCGGACCGGCTTCCGCTCTCCATCGGAGACGGGGTCCTCGCCGACACCGCTGACGCGGTGGTGTCGGTGCCCGAGGTGTTCAACTACTGGCTCCAGCCCGGCCGGATCGACGTGGGTTTCCTCGGCGCCGCCCAGCTCGACCGGTACGGCAACATCAACACCACCGTCGTCGGCGGTGACTACGACACCCCGAAGGTCCGGCTGCCCGGAGCCGGTGGCGCCCCGGAGATCGCCGCCTCCTGCGGCGAGGTCGTGGTCATCGTCCGGCAGGACCTGCGGACGTTCACCGAACGGGTCGACTTCGTCACCTCGGTCGGGTACGGGACGGGCCCGGGCGACCGGGAACGGCTCGGCCTGCGCGGCGGCGGTCCCCGCATGGTGATCACCGACCTCGGCGTGCTCGAACCCGACCCGGTCACCCGCGAACTCACGCTGACCCACCTGCACCCCGGCGTGACGCGGGAGCAGGCACGGGCGGCCACCGGCTGGGACCTCGCCGTCGCCGAGGAACCGGCCGCCACTGCGCCACCGACGGCCCACGAACTCGCGGTGTTGCGGGCGCTGGAAGCGACGAAGTCCGACAGGAGACGACAATGACCACTCAGGACACCCGGGCCGGCGGCGGCCTGGTGCTGCCGCGGTACCGACGCGACGACGTCGACGCCCACCCGCCGTTGCTCAGTCCCGGCTACAGGTCGACGGTGGCGCGGGCGCCGAAACACCCACTGATCCACCTGCCGCAGCGGCTGACCGAGATCACCGGGCCGTTGCTGGGGGAGGGGCGGCTCGGCCCGCTCGACCACGACCTGACCCGCCAGCACGACGGCGAACCGCAGGGACAGCGGATCATCGTGCACGGCCGGGTCCGCGACGGTGACGGTCGACCGGTACCCCGCACGCTCGTCGAGATCTGGCAGGCCAACGCCGCCGGACGGTACCGCGACGCCCGCGACACCTGGCCGGCCCCGCTCGACCCCCACTTCACCGGGGTGGGTCGGGCGCTCACCGACGACCAGGGGCGGTACCGGTTCATCACCGTGCAGCCCGGCGCGTACCCCTGGCGTAACCACGACAACGCCTGGCGGCCGGCGCACATCCACTTCTCCCTCTTCGGCCGCGCGTTCACCCAACGGCTGGTGACGCAGATGTACTTTCCGGGCGACCCGCTCTTCTTCCAGGACCCGATCTTCAACTCGGTCCGCGACCCGAAGGCCCGGGAACGGATGATCGCCCGGTACGACCACGCCACCACGACACCGGAGTGGGCGCTGGCGTACGAGTTCGACATCGTGCTGCGGGGCCGGGAGAGCACCCCCTTCGAGGACGAGGACGACGATGAGTGAGCGGTTGGGTGTCATGCCCGCGCAGACCGTCGGGCCGTACCTGCACATCGGCCTGCGCTGGCCCGACGGCCCGTACGTCGTGCCCGAGGGCACGCCCGGCGCGTTCTGGATCAGGGGCCGGATCGTCGACGGCACCGGGACGCCGGTGGTGGACGCGATGGTGGAGAGCTGGCAGGCCGACCCGGACGGCCGGTTCGACCACCCGGACGACCCTCGGGGGGCCCGGCCGCCAGTGCTCGCCGGCTTCCGCGGATTCGGGCGCAGCGAGACCGACGGGCAGGGGTGGTACCGGTTGTTGACAGTCAAGCCGGGGGCGCTGCCCGATCCGGAGGGCGGCACCGAAGCCCCTCACCTCACCCTGTCCGTCTTCGGGCGTGGGCTGCTGCACCGCCTCGTCACCCGGCTCTACTTCCCCGACGAGCCGGCGGCGAACGCCGTTGACCCCGTGCTGCGCGGCGTCGACGCCGACCGCCGCGACACCCTGCTGGCGACACCCGCAGCGGACGGGTTCCGGTTCGACATCCACCTGCAGGGCGCGCATGAGACCGTCTTCTTCGCCGTCTGACGGGCTGCTCGGCGGCCTCTCCGGCACCTCGGACGTCGACGCGGAACTCAGCGACCCGGCAGTGCTCCAGGCGATGCTCGACGCGGAGGCCGCGCTGGCCCGGGCCGTGGCGGACGCCGGCATCATGCCCGCACCGGCCGCCGAGGCGATCGCCGCGCGGTGCCGCGCCGAGCGGTACGACCCGGGGGCTCTCGGCAGGGCGGCCGACGCCACCGGCAACCCGGTCGTTCCGCTGGTGGGTGAGCTGACCGCCGCCGTGCCGGAGCACCACCGGGCCTGGGTGCACTTCGGAGCGACCAGCCAGGACGTGCTGGACACCGCGCTGGCCCTGGTGGCGGTGCGGGCGCTCGGGCCGCTGCTGCGGCACCTCGACACCGCGGTGGACGCCGCCGCCCAGCTGGCCGACGCCCACCGGGACACCGTGATGGTCGCCCGGACCCTCGGTCAGCAGGCGGCACCCACCACGTTCGGGCTCAAGGCCGCCGGCTGGTTGACCGGGCTGGCCGAGGCCCGGGACCGGCTGCGGCAGGCCGGCGTCGCGCAGCCCGCGCAGCTCGGTGGCGCGGTCGGCACCCTGGCCGCGTACGGCCCGGCCGGCGCCGACGTCGCCGAGCGGTTCGCGGCGCACCTGGGCCTCCCGCCGAGCCCGCTGCCCTGGCACACGCGCCGGCAGCCCTGGCTCGACCTGGCCACCGCCCTCGGTGGGCTCCTCGTGGCCGCCGGCAAGGTCGCGCTCGACGTCGGCCTGCTCGCCCAGAACGAGATCGCCGAGGTCGCCGAGGGTGGCGTCGGCCGGGGCGGCTCCTCGGCCATGCCGCACAAGCGCAACCCGGTGGACTCGGTCCTCGTCACCGCCGCGACACGACGCGGTCCCGGTCTCGTCGCCACAGTGTTCGCCGCGGCGGTGCAGGAGCACGAGCGGGCCGCCGGCGCCTGGCACGCCGAGTGGGAACCACTGCTCGACCTGCTGCACGTGACCGGTGGCGCCGCCGCGCGGTGCGCCCGGATGCTCGTCGGGCTGCGGGTCGACGCGCGGCGGATGCGGGCGAACCTCGACGCGACAGGGGGCGTCCTGCTCGCCGAGGCGGTCGCCGCGCGACTGACGCCCGCCGTCGGTCGCCGCGCCGCGCACGACCTGGTGACCCGTGCCGCCGCCGCGCCCTCGTTCCGCGCCGCGCTGCTCGCCGACCCCGAGATCCGCGCTCACCTGTCCGACACCGAGATAGCCGAGGCGCTCGACCCGCACCGCTGGCTCGGCTCGGCCGGGCGGTTCGTCGACAGGGCCCTTGTCGCCGTTCGGGGAGCGGACGGATGACCGCCCGGCTGCATCTCACCGTCGACGGTCCGGCCGTCGCCCCGGTGCTGCTGCTCGGCAGTTCCCTCGGCACCGCCGCCGCGATGTGGGACCCCCAGGTGCCGGCGCTCGCCCAACGGTTCCGGGTCATCCGGTACGACCACCTGGGCCACGGGCGCTCGGCGGTGCCGCCCGGGCCGTACACGCTGGACCTGTTGGGCCGGGAGTTGCTGCGGACGCTGGACGACCTCGACGTGCCGTGGGTCCACTACGCGGGGCTGTCCCTCGGCGGCATGGTGGGCATGTGGCTCGCCACGTACGCGCCCGAGCGGGTGCGCCGGCTGGCGCTGCTCTGCACGTCGGCGTCGCTCGGCCCACCCGAGCAGTGGCGGGACCGGGCGGCGACGGTGCGGGCCGAAGGGTTGCCGACGATCGCCGACGCGGTGGTGGCCCGCTGGTTCACCCCGGCCTTCGCCGCCGCCCGGCCGGAGGTGGTCGCCGCCCACCGCGCCATGCTGACCGCGACGCCCCCGGACGGGTACGCCGCCTGCTGCGAGGCGATAGCCGCGATGGACCTCCGACCCGACCTCGGCCGGGTCGCCGCGCCGACGCTGGTCATCGCCGGCGCGGACGACCCGGCCACCCCGGTGCCGCACGCCCGCGAGATCGTCGGACGCATCCCACGGGCTCGGCTGGCCGTGCTCGACGCGGCGGCGCACCTGGCCAACGTCGAGCAACCCGAGCAGGTGTGCCGACTCCTGTCGGAACACTTCCAGGAGGGACGTGATGAGGAATGAACGACAGCGAGCGGCACGAGGCGGGCATGACGGTACGTCGACAGGTGCTCGGCGACGCGCACGTGGACCGCGCGATCGCCGGCACCGACGAGTTCACCGCCGACTTCCAGGACTTCATCACCCGCTACGCGTGGGGCGAGGTGTGGAGCCGGCCCGGCCTCGACCGGCGTACCCGTAGTTGCATCACCCTCGCCGTGCTCGCCACCCTGCACCACGACGACGAGTTGGCGATGCACGTCCGGGCCGCGCTGCGTAACGGGCTGAGCCCGCAGGAGGTGGCGGAGGTCCTGCTCCAGGTCGGCGTCTACGCTGGTGTACCGGCGGCGAACCGGGCGTTCACGGTGGCCCGGGAGATCCTGCGGCAGGAGGCCGGGTGAGTGTGAGCGAGGAGGCGACCAGGTCGCCGGAGTTCGTTCAGTCGCTGGAGCGCGGCCTCGCGGTGATCCGCGCGTTCGACGGCGACCATCCGCAGCTCACCCTCAGCGAGGTGGCCAGGAGGACCGGGTTGACCCGGGCCGCCGCGCGCCGGTTCCTGCTCACCCTGGTCGAGCTGGGCTACGTGCACACCGACGGGCGGCTCTTCTCGCTGCGGGCCCGGATCCTCGAACTCGGCTACGCGTACCTGTCCAGCCTCAGCCTGCCCGAGGTCGCCCAGCGGCACATGGAGGCGCTGGTGGCGCGGGTGCACGAGTCCTGCTCGGTGTCGGTGCTCGACGGCGACGAGGTCGTCTACGTCGCCCGCGTGCCCACCAAACGGATCATGACGGTGGGGATCAGCGTCGGCACCCGGTTCCCCGCGTACGCCACCTCCATGGGCCGGGTGCTGCTCGCCGCGCAACCGGCGGAGTGGCTCGACGACTACCTCGCCACGGCGCAGCTGCGCCCGCTGACCCGGCGTACCGTCACCGACCCGGCGAAGCTGCGCGCCGTCCTCACGAAGATCGCCGCCCAGGGGTACGCGATCGTCGACCAGGAGTTGGAGGAGGGGCTGCGCTCGGTGGCCGCGCCGATCCACGGCGAGAACGGTTCGGTGATCGCGGCGGTGAACGTCTCCGCGCACGCCACCCGGGGGTCCTTCGAGATGATCCGCCGGGAGCTGCTCCCGCCGCTGCTGGCCGCCGCGAAGCGGATCGAGGAGGACATCCGTGGCGGTCTGAGCCGGTCACCGACGGCCGACGGGCTCAGCTCAGCGTGAGGGCCGGCGCGGTGACCGCCCGGGCCGGGCGCCGCAGATACCATTCGGCCACCGCAAGGTTGATCAGCCAGCCGGCGACCACCAGGCCGGCCCGGAGGTTCCCGTCGGGCTGTTCGCCGACCGCGATGAGGTACGGCGCGTGGGTGAACGCCTGGGTGCCGGCGCCCAACCCGATCGCGTAGCCGCGCACCATCCACCTGCGGTGCCGGTCGATGTCCCGGCGCAGCACGGCGGCGAGACCGAGCAGGATCGCACCGGCCATGACCGAGCCGAAGACGAGCCGCATGCCGGCGAGCACGTCGTTGTCGTGGGCCGGCAGGTCGTACCCGACGGCCATCCACATGCCGCTGAACGCGACAGTCAGCCCGCACGGCACGAGCACCCGACCGGCACGGCGGTGCCAACGGTGGCGGCGCAGCCGGGGTACGAACTGGAACGCGCCGAGGACCGTGTAGACCACCGCGCCGACGATGTGCAGCACCACCGGCAGCGGATCGGCGACGAAGCGGGCATTCTCCGGGGTGACCTGCGGCCCGGTGCCCAACTCGGTGAGCCGTCCCGCTCCGGCGAGCATCGGTATCAGGCCCAGCAGGATCAACGCGGCCGGCAGCCGCCACTCTCGCATCGTCATGCCACCGATGGTGGACGCCGTACCAGGCCCCGCTCATCGGCGCATGGGCCGCGATCCGGTCGGCCCATGGTCGGACACCGCCGTCGTACCTATGTCGCTCACCAGTGCCGCCGGCCGCGGTTGGTCTCGTACGCCCACATCGCCACCTCGACCCGGTTACGCACCCCCAGCTTGGTCATCAGGCTGGTCACGTGCGACTTGACGGTGCTCAACGTGATGTGCAGCTCCGCGGCGATCTCCTGGTTGGTGCGTCCCCGCGCGACGGCGACCAGGACCTGCTCCTCCCGGTCGGTGAGCGCGTCGATGGGCTGCTGGCGCGGCGCGGCCGGGTCCGCGTCGGCGAACGCCTTCAACAGCCGGGTGGTGACGCTCGGCGCGATCAGCGCGTCCCCGTTGGCCGCCGCGTGCACGGCCTGGCTGAGCAGCTCGGGACCGGCCTCCTTGAGCAGGAAGCCGCGGGCGCCGGCCCGCAGCGCCGCGTACACGTACTCGTCGAGGTCGAAGGTCGTGATGACGACCACCGCGAGCGGCTGCGCGACCGTTGGGCCGGCGAGCGCCCGGGTGGCCTCGATGCCGTCCATGCCGGGCATGCGAATGTCGAAGAGGCACACGTCGGGGCGCAGCCGCCGGGCGAGCTCGACCGCCTGCCGGCCGTCGCCCGCGCCGCCGACGACCTCGATGCCGGGCTGAGTGTTCAGGATGATGGTGAGGCCGGTGCGAACGATCTCCTGGTCGTCCGCCACGAGCACGCGAACCGTCACGCGCCGACCCCCTGGCGCGGGAGCACCGCCGTGACCGTCCAGCCACGGTCGGGATTGGGCCCGGCCTGGCAGGTGCCGCCGAGCAGATCGGCGCGTTCCTTCATGCCCGTCAGGCCGAAACCGGGTGAGCCGGTCGGCCCGGCGGCCCCGGCCTCGCCGTCGTCGCTGACCCGCAGCCGCACCGACGTGTCGTCGGCAGCGACGCTGACCTCGATGCGGGTGGCGTGCCGGGCATGGCGACGGGCGTTGGTGACCGACTCCTGAGCCAGGCGGTAGAGCGCGGAGCCGACACCGGGCGCGAGGTCGTTGAGGTCGCCGCGCAGATCCACCTCGACGTTCGGCCCGGTGCGGAACTGGCCGGCGAGCCGCCCGATGTCGGCGACCTGCGGGTGTGGCTCCCGGTCGGCGGGCTGGTCGTGGCGCAGGACGCGGACCATCGCGCGCATCTCGGCGAGCGCACGGGACGCCTCGGCCTCGATGGTGCGCAGCGCCTCGACGGCTGCGTGCGGCTGGCTCGCCGACACGGCGATGCCGGCCTGGGCGCGGATCGCCATCGCCGACACGTGGTGGGCCACCGTGTCGTGCAGGTCGCGGGCGAGTCGTTCCCGTTCCAACAGCTTCACCCGATCGAGCTCGCGCAGCCGGGCGGCGGCCCGGAAGCGGATCGCGACACCCAGCGTGGCGGCGGCGAACATCACCGCGAAGCCGGCGACGAGTTCCCCGCCGTCGATCGAGCCGACCACACCGGCGGCGGTCACCTTCGCCACCACGAAGAACGACCCGATCACGGCATCGCGACCGGAGCCCCACCGCAACAGCGCGTAGACCAGCAGGACCAGGAAGCTCGCCGTGAACAACTGACAGGGATCGCCGGGCAGCACGAACGGGGCGACAGTCGTGCCGCCGAACGCGATCACCACCATCGCGAGCGGCCTGGTCCGTCGCCAGAGGATGGTGGGCAGCAGCGCGAGCGCGACGACGACGCAGCCCACCCGCCACGGCAGATCGGGTCGGAGAGCGCCTTCCACCAGCATCGCCGGCGTCAGGACCGCGATCACCGCCCAGTCGCGCCACAGCCGGGACGGCGCGGGTGAGACACGCGGCTCGGCCAACACCGCGTGCAGGCGAGGGTGCATGGGATCCATCGTACGAACGGTGGTGCGACTCCAGATCGTCCCAAAGTACGACCGGTGGCTACCGGGTGGCCTGCCTCGCCGGGTGAGGAGGCGTCCCGCACGGAAGCTGAAGTCTGGTCCGGACGGCGGCGCTGGCACCGGTTGCCAGCGGATCTCCGCGGCGTTACGTTGAGACGCCATCGACGTATGTCTACATCGCTAGGTACGGGGGCCCGCATGTCCACGCCTGTCACTCGTCGCACCGTGCTGGCCGGTGGGGCCGGCGCCGCCATCGGCCTGGCCCTGCCCGGCCTCGCGGCCGCCCACCCCGACGGCCACCATCGCACCAGCGTGAGCTTCACCCTCGACGCGACAACCCTCGACGGCGGCGAGCAGGTCACCTCGGTCACCCTCGACACCAGCCGGCTCGGGCCGATCGACCCGGCCGGGCTGACCCCCGCCACGTTCACCGTGCACGCCAAGGCCACCAGCCCGATCCCGATCGCTCCCGGCGACCTGATCTTCAGCGAGTACGACCTGGACCGGACGGTGACCGCGGCCCGGCTCGACCGGCGCGGCAACATCGTGCTGGAGTTGAGCCACGGCGAGGGTCAACCCGGCGGCGGCACCCTCGGGTACATCCTGAGCAGGGGCCGCAACGTCCAACTGGACCTCGTCTACACCATCACCCAGAACACCCCGATCGTCCGACGCCACGGCTCGCCGGTCACCATCGGCCGCTTCGTGCAGGCGGGGCTGTCGAACCCCGAGGTGGACGCCTTCAGCTACCACGTCTCGGGCTCCGGCCTGAAGTACCGACTGTATTCTCCCGACCACTCGCCCCGACGCGGTCGGCGGCCACTGATCGTCTGGCTGCACGGCGGCGGTGAGGGTGCCTCGCTGCCCGACGACTACTACGACAACGAGACCACACTGCGTGCCAACCGTGGAGCGCTCGGCTTCGCCACCCCGCAGGCACAGCAGATCTTCTCCGGCGCGTACGTCGTCGCTCCGCAGAGCACCTCCTACTGGATGGAGGACGGCCCCCGGTTCGCCCCGCTGATCCGCGAGATCGTCCAGGACCTGGTACGCCGCAAGCGGGTCGACCCCGACCGGATCTACGTGGTCGGTTGCAGCAACGGCGGCTACATGTCGCTGGAGATGACCTCGACCTATCCGGACCTGTTCGCCGCGTCGGTGCCGATCTGCGGTGTCGTCGAGCCGCTCGACGGGGAGGGCCCCCCATTGCTCACCGACGCGGAGCTGGCCGGGATCCGCACGCCGACCTGGCTGGTCACCTCACGCGACGACGACACCGTGCCGCCCGAGACCAACACGATCCACGCGCACGACCTCATCCCGGGATCGCTGATCACCCTGTACGACCACGTCGTGTGGAACGGCTACCAGTTCCCCGGGCACTGGTCCTGGATCTACGTGGCCCGCAACGACCCGAGCCTCAACGGCACCCACATCTGGCAGTGGATGGCCCGTCGTCGTCGGTGATCCACCGTCCGGCCCGGATGGATCACCGCCTGCGGCGCAGTTCGCGCAACACCCCGTGTCGACGCAGCGCCCAGACGAGACGCCGCACGCGGGGGTGCCACACCACCAGCACCGCCGCCCGGCGGATCAGGCCGATCCGGTTGTCGCTCACCTGGTTCTCGATCGCCTGCCAGATCAGCTCGCGCACCTTGGCGCTCGCCAACACCGCCCGAACCTCACGCCGTACGGTGGGATCCTCGGCCGCCGACGCGATGGCCGCGGCCTGACCCGGCCGGTCCGCGAGCGGCTCCACCGCCGCCGCGACGAGGGGCCGGCGTACCTCGTCCCGCTCCAGCAGCAACAACACCGCTTCCCGGATCTGCACAGTGTCCAGGGCCGACCGCAGCAGCCGGAGCAGGCTGCGTTCCACCTCGTGGTCGTGGTCCGGAACGGTGAGGGTGGCCAGCAGTCCCGCGACCTCGTCGAGGTCGACGACGTGTCGCACGCCGGTGCGGAACTCCGGCATCTCCCACGCCACCTGCAGCGCCTTGACGAGATTGCGGTTCATGGGCCACCCGCTACCCGCGAGCGCCGGCCGGCGAAACCCCGCGACCAGTCCGGGGCGGCGCGCCAGCCACGATTTCCGTGACGGGGTGAGCGGCCGCCCGGGGTCGGGCGGCCGCTCGTCATCGGGTCAGCACCAGGTCAACGTCGAGTTGATCCGTGTGACGTTGCTGATCGTGTTGTTCGCCCCACCGCAGGGGTTCTGGGTGATGTTGGTGTTGGTGACCGTCAGGTTCTGGAAGCGGATGCCGGAGGAGATCGGGAACTCCGATCGCGAGGCGATCCGCACCTCGCCACCGCCCGTCACCGTCCCGGACACTCCGGCGATGACGACGTTGTAGCAGTTCTCCACCAGGATCGAGTTGTTCCCGGTGTTCGAGATCGTCACCCGGTCGATGACCGCGCCACCGGACTCGGAGACACAGAAGATGCCCCGACCGCCCCCGGACGCGATCACGGTGCCGACCCGGATGTTGGTCGGGTACGAGCTGCCCACCCGGCCGTTGCGGTTGGCCATCCGGAACGCCGCGTACCCGGTGCCGGTCCCGGCGCCCTGCGCGTCGACAGTGCCCACCGTGGCGTTGATCGTGTCGTTGAGCAGCAGCCCGGAGTCCCGGGTGTTGCGCGCCGTGACCGTGCCGATCGTCAGACCGTCCACGCCGTACGTCTCCACCCCGTGCGTCCCGGTGCCCGACACGTACACGTTGTCGATGCGGATGTTGCGCACCTTGACCGCTCGATCTCCGCCGTGGTTGTCGATGCGTACGCCCAGGCCGGCCGAGAGCCGCATGTCGATCTGCCCGAGGGTCAGGTTGTTCACGTTGCGCATGAAGATCCCGTACAACGGTGAGCCGGTCAGCGTGAGGTTCTGCACCTCGACGTCAGTGGTGCCGCGCGAGTAGACCGGCGCCTGGTCGCCCGAGCCCGACCCGGTCACGTTGATCGTGCCGCACACGGCCAGAGTGGTGTACGACGGCAGCGACAACCGGGAGCCGGCGCTCATCGAACCGGAGCCGCGAACCACCACCCGCTGCTTCGACGTACGACCCGCCGAGAGCGAGTTGACCGCCGCCTGCATCGCCGACAACATGTCCGAACCCGAGTAGACAGTCGACGAGCCGTTGCGGGCCGTCCAGGTGCTCCCGCTCAGCACCGCCTCGGCGTTTGTCGACCCGCTGCCGCAGCCGGTGGTGGGTGGTGTGCTGACACCGCCCACCGCGACCAGCTGCCACTGCTGGTTCGTGCCGTTGAGGTCGGTGTACTGACTGATCCGGCCGCCGTCGGCGGTGGACCGCTCCCAGACCTCCAGCACCTTGGCGGAGTGGCGGTTGGCCAGGCGGACGTGGCCGCTGTCGGAGTCGAGGACCTGGAACTGCTGGTTGGTGCCGTTGAGATCGGACCACTGCCGGTACTCGGCGCCGTCGGCGGTGTTCCACTCCCACAGGTCGACGACCTTCCCGCTGTGCCGGGCCTTGAGGCGGTAGTAGCCGCCGCCGGAGGAGACGAACTGGAACTGTTGCCACGCCCCGTCGTTGCGGGACCACTGCTGGATCACCGCGCCGTCCGCCGTCGAGGTGTCCCGGACGTCGAGGACCTTGCCGCTGTGCCGGTTGACCAGGACGTAGTAGGCGTTGGTGTCGATCGCCGCCGCTGCCGGCGGTGCGCCGACCAGAACCGCGCCGGCCGCGCCGACCAGCGTGGTGATCATGGAGAACACCAGGCTGGTACGCCATCGGCGACGGACCGACCCGCCGCCGGACCGTTTTCTCGTGAGGGGGAAGGGCATCGCTCCTCCTGGCTGGATGGGCTCGGGGTGAGACGGGACGGGTGCCGAGGCCGGCGGGCGCTACTCCAGGTGGAAGGTCGCCGATGCGCGGTCGGCGCTCGAACTGACCGCCTCCACGTAGAGCAGTCCGCCGCGATGGCGCACATGACGGCCCGGGAAGTTCTGCGACTCCAGGGAGATCCCGGCGCTGTCGGCGAGGCCGGCCTGGCGGCGGAAGCTCGCATCGCCAGCGAACAGGGCTGAGCCGTCGCTCTTCTCGACGTACAGGGCGAAGCCCCGGTGACGCAGGTAGTACCCGGGGAAGTTGGTCGACTCCAGCGACACCGATCCGCCGCCGGCGAGGCCGCTGACGATGCGGAACTGGGAGTCGGCCAGGTTGGTCACGTTCGGCTCGATCCGGGCCCGGTAGTCGTAGTGCCGGATGTAGCTGCTGGTCTGGTCGTGTGACCGCAACCGGACCGGGGTGGCACCGTCGGGCACCGGGATGCCGAAGTTCGGGGTGCCGTCGGCGTTCCAGTACACCTTCTGCAGCCGGGTGCGCCGGTTCGGGTCGTTGAGCGGATCACCGGAGATGTCGCGGTAGCTCCGGTCGTGGTAGACGAGGATGTCGCTCTGCCCGTCCTCGGAGACGGTGAACGAGTTGTGGCCGGGGCCGTACTGGCTGGTGGCCGCGTTGCTCGCGAACACCGGGCTGGGGCTCTTGCTCCACGAGGCGGCGTCGAGCAGGTTCGCGGTGACGGAGGCGCTCAGCATCCCGAGGCAGTAGTTGGCGTCCGTGGCGCTGGCCGAGTAGGTCAGGAAGATGCGGCCGTTGCGTTGGATCACCGCCGGTCCCTCGGCGACCCGGTAGCCCCGGGTCTCCCAGTCGTACGTCGGCACGACGAGGCGAGTCACCGTGCCGGTGATCTGCCACGGGTTGGCACCCATCCGGGCGAGGTAGACGTTGGAGTTGTTGGAGATCCCCGGCTCCTGCTGGGCCCAGGTCAGGTAGCGCACCCCATTGGCGACGAAGGTGGAGGCGTCCAGACTGAAGGTGTCCCAGGGGGTGCTGATCCGGCCGCGTTCGGTCCAGGAACCGGTGAGCGGATTGGCGTTGGCGTTCTCCAGCACGTACATCCGGATCCGCCACACGTCATCGGTCCGCCCGGCGGCGAAGTAGACGTACCACCGGTTGTTGATGAAGTGGATCTCCGGTGCCCAGATGTGGGCACCCATCTCTCCGCTGGTGTGGCGGCTCCAGATCGTGGTCTCCGCCGCCGTCGCCAGCCCCTGCAGGGTGGTCGCCCGGCGCAGCACGATCCGGTCGTACTGCGGCACCGTCGCGGTCAGGTAGTAGTAGCCGTCGGTGTGCCGGAAGATGTGCGGGTCGGCCCGCTGGTTCGCCAACGGGTTGGTGTAGCTGACGGCCGGTGCGGCCTGAGCCGGCCCGGCCACGGGCAGGCCGGCCGACACGGCCAGCACCACCAACACCGCGGCCAGCGCCGACCGCAGTCGTCGATGGCCGCCGCGGCCGGCGGGCCCGTGGCGGACGGCTCGGCGGGTGGTGGGGTCGGTGGGAGCGAGTGGCAGCGGCATCTGTCCTCCGCGAGCGTGGGAAACGGCCATTGACCGGCGCGGGACGACACCCGCCGTGCGGCGTGCCGATGCGGTCGACGTCACCCGGCGATGTCGGGAAGGGCCGGGGGAGAGGCCCGAAAAGGCGGGAGTGTGACGGTGGCGTTGCGGGCAGGTGGCGGACTCATGTTGGCGTTAACATCGATGCATGTCAAGGTGTGGAAGTCACTGACCTGGCGGCGGCGGCCACCCTCGTACCTGCGGGTAGTGTCCTCGGCGTGCTGCGACGGTGGGTTCTGGCGATCCTGATGGCGGCCTGCGGCGTGTTGGTGGCGGCGAGCCAACTGACCGCCGGGCTGCCCGCCGTCGGCGCGGTCGAGCTGGTGGTCTTCCTGGTGTTGGCACTGCTGCTGTCGCCGTGGGCCTTCCCCCGCTCGGTGAGCGCCGCCGAAGCGCGGCGGGCCAGCGCGGTGGACGGCCGGCCGATCGTGTACTGGCGTCCCGGCTGTCGCTACTGCCTTCAGCTGCGGTTCTCACTCGGCCGGCTCGCCCGGCGGGCCCACTGGGTGGACATCTGGCACGACCCGGCCGCTGCCGCCGCCGTCCGGGCGGTGGCCGGCGGCAACGAGACGGTGCCCACCGTCGTGCTCGGCGAACGGGCTGTGGTCAACCCCGACCGGGCCTGGTTCCGCCAGCAGCTCCGCTCGTCCTGACCCGGCGTCACCCTCATCCCACTGGTTGGCCGGCACGGTACACGGCCAGCGGGCGACGCAGCGCCCTGATGTCGCTCGTCGGGTCGCCGTCGACGATCAACACATCGGCGTCGAACCCCGGGGGCGATGCGGCCCTTGCGTCGCGCCAGCCCACTCCGCTCGGACCTGGCTTCCGTGAGTCGGGGCAGGTGTTCCACAATCGGCGTCACCTCAGGAGCGGTGCGCTGCCACGTTGATGACGTTGCCGTCGGGGGCACGGACGAAGAACCGGCGCACCCCCCACGGCTCCGTGGTCAGCGGGTGCACGATCTCGTAGCCGAGCCGCTGTGCCTCGGCATGGGCGGCGTCCACATCGTCCACCTGGACGCTGATGACCGAGTCCTCGGGTGCGGACGCGTCACCGGAGACGAGCTGCACGGCCACGTCGGGGTCGGGCGAGGTGTAGCGGGCCACCCAACCCAGGTTGAACGCCTCGGTGCTCAGACCGAGGAAGTCGGTGTAGAAGCCCTTCGCGTCGCTGATGTCAGCCACCGGAAGGTTGGGCAGGATGCGGACGACGCGCATGGGGACCTCCAGCTCGGGTCCGATGATTATCCGCCTGACACCGCACGCGCCACGGTGCATCCTGACGCGATGGCAGCCGATGACATGATCGATTCCGAGAACTGGGCCGGCGGGTTCTACGAGCTGATCCTGGTCCTCGGGCCAGCCGATGATGCCCGACTCGACCGGGCCGCGGGTGCTCTCTGGCGGGCCGCTGACGTCCGTGGGTGCCGCGTCGGGGTTGACCTGGTCGAGGTGACCCCCGGCGCGCAAGCGTTCACGACAGGCGGGCACCTGCGCGGGACGCTCACGCTCCCGTCCGGCGCGCGGGTGGTGTGCGGCAGCTACACGACCAGGTACGACAGCGTCGACAACCTGGTGCTCTACCTGCCGCTCGGCGCGCTGGCCCGGGCGGACGGGAGGATCGGCGGGTACCCGTTCGACCAGCGCAGCGGCGTCGAGTCGCTGACCTGGCGCGCCCCACTCGACCGTTGGCTGGCCGACATCGCTGTCACCGTCCACGCCGACGTGCCGTTCACCCGCGCCATCATCGGCTTCGAGGCTGACGACGACACCGACACCACCGCCGGTGCGAGCTACACCGCTCGCCTGGTACCCGGGACCAACGGCATGGACTATCACCCGGCGACCAACTGACCGGGCACCGAATCCGGCGCGGTCGCCGTGCGGGTTGGCTGTGTGCTGGGCCGCCCGGGTACGGCCGGGCCCCGACTATTCCGCTGGTCGCACCCGGGCGACGCGTCGGCGGTAGTCGGCGGCCACGGCTATGACCAGCGGACCCCACGCCAGAAGTGGGGCGTAGAAACGCAACACCTCCCAGCCGGGGGCCGGATGTGCCGGTTCGTCGTCCCCGATTCCCACCCAGCCGCTCTGCACGACGTGGAACCGCTGATTCAGCAGGAAGTACGCGCAGACGGCGACGAGCAACCAGCCTCCGGCCAACGCCACGCCCACGACCGGACGCGCCGGGATGCGACGGCCGCCGAAGCGGGGTATCCACGGCGGAACCCGCTGGCCCCACCCGTGCACCAGCCCGAGTGTCGACAGCGCCAACCCCATCGACACCGCGGACAGCAACAGCATGTACCAGTGCGAGACGGCATCGTCGGTGAACACCAGCGACAGTCGCCAGAGCGCGGACGGCAGGACGCAGAGCGGAACGGCGTAGGCGGCCCAGACCGCCCAGGGCGGCGCGGCGGTGCTCGGGTACGCCGGCGCCGGTGGTCCGGTTCGGGTCTGTTCGTCAGCGGCAGTCATGGACCAACGATCGCCGGCTGTGGGTTCGCTCTCCTCCCCGACGCAGTGGAAGTGCTTCCCCTGCTGGGGGCAGGTCGTCGGGGTGGGGACCCGTTCGCCCGGGACCGCCTAGGTCGTTCTCTGCTGGGCGAAGAAGGACTCGGCCGCCTCCAGCCGGGGCACCTCGACATTCAGCCTGCGCGCCTCCGCCAGGGTGTCGCGGCAGACCGCGCGCAGTTCCTCGGGGTTGGCGTGCGCCTCCATCACCACGCGCATCGGCGGGAAGTGCCCGAACAGCCAGGCGAGCGCCGGCGCTGCCAGCCAGACCGGTGCCGTGAAGGGCAACAGGTCGGCCCGGTGCCGCCGCAGGTCGACGCCACGGGCCTCGACGAGCGGGAGGAGTTCGCGGATGGCGAGGATCGCCTCGCGCATGGTGCTGGTCGTGAGCTTGGACAACGAGCCCAGTTTCAGGCTCTGCGTGTGCAGGCCGGCGTTCTGCACGAAGTGGATCGACAGCCAGCCACGGAAGTCCCGGTTCTCCCGGAGCCTGAACCCCGCCTCGCGAAACACCTGGCGCACGGCCCGCTCGCGTTCGGTCGGTGCCCCGCCGAGGGTGCCGAAGGTGACCACGGGCAGGAGACTTCCACGAAGCACACCGTCGTCGCCGAAACCGCCGCCGGCCCCGGGGAAGCCCCAGGCCACCTGGTCGGCGGGAAGGTGCGCTGTCGCGGCCGGCGGCTCGACCCACAGGTTGTTGAAGACGAGCACTGTGGCTCGGCCCACGCGCGGTCCCAGGAAGGCGGCGGCCTCCGCGAAGCTGTAGTGCTGCACGCTCAGCACGATCAGGTCGAAGTCGTGGTCCGGCTCCAGGGACTCGCGATAGCGCACCGGCCACCTCTCGGCGACCCGCTTCCCCCACGGCCGTCGGCGCGCGTCCAGCAGATCAAGATCGATCGCATCGCCGTACGCCGCTGCCCGCCCTGGCCGGACGTAGAACTCGACGTGGTGCCCGGCCTGCTCCAGCGCCCACCCGTACACCGCGCCGATCACGCCGCGACCGAACATCAGAATCTTCACGTGGCACCTCGTACCCTATAATTGGAGGTCATCTCCGCTTTCAAAAATATGGAGACAGTCTCCACTTGTCAACCCTGGGGCCCCTGTGACCGATGCCAAGCCACTGCGCGCCGACGCCCGCCGCAACCGCGACGCCCTGATCGCCAAGGCTCGCGAGCTCTTCGCCGACGGCCGCTTCGACCTGCGCTTCGACGACTTCGCCAAACTTGCCGGGGTGGGCACCGGCACGCTCTACCGGCACTTCCCGACCCGTGAAGCGCTGGCCGAGGCGGTCTACCGTGAAGAACTCACCGCCATGTGTGAGCGCGCCCACGAGATGCAGGCCACCCTCCCCGCCGACCAGGCGCTGGAATCCTTCCTGCGCGGCTTCGTGGACCACCTGCACCACCACGAGGGCCTCGCCCGCACCCTCGCGACGCTGATGGCCACCCAGTCCGGCGCGCTGGCGGAGGGCACCCAAGCTCTGGGCCAGGTCGTCGCCGATCTCCTGGCCGCCGCCGCCAAGACCGGCGCCATCCGCGACGACGTGGGCGCCGGCGCCGTCATGATGACCCTGCACGGCATCTGTGCGGCCTACGACCACCCGAGCTTCCGCACCGACGCGGACGGTGTCGTCGCCCTCGTCCTCGACGGCCTGCGCCGCGGAGAACCCTGAGCAACGGGTCCCCGCGCCGACCGGCCATCTCAGTCACCGCCCAGCGCGGCCGCCTTGCCGAGCAGCACCGAGCGCTCGCGCTGATTGGCGCAGAGCCGGGCGGCCAGCGCCAACTCGGCGCGGGCCTCCGACCGCCGGCCGAGGCGGGTCAGCAGCTCACCGCGTACGGTCGGGACGAGGTGCGAGCCGGGGAGCCGGTTCGAAGCGATCAGCTCGTCCACGACGGCCAGGGCTGGTGCCGGACCCGAGGCCATGGCCACCGCGACGGCCCGGTTGAGCTCGACCACCGGCGAGGGCGCGACCCGGCCGAGCGCCTCGTAGAGCCGGACGATCCGTGCCCAGTTGGTCTGCTCGACCGAGGGCGCCGACGCGTGGGTGGCCGCGATCGCGGCCTGCAGGCCGTACTGGCCGAGGCCGCGCTCCGATGCCGTGGCCAGCGCGGCCAGCCCACGACGAATCGCCGACAGGTCCCACAGTCGGCGGTCCTGGTCGGCGAGGAGCACCGGCGCGCCCTGCGGGTCGGTCCGGGCCGGGAAGCGGGCCGCTGTCAGCTCGCACAACGCGAGCAGGCCGTGCACCTCCGGCTCGTCCGGCTGGAGCGCGGCCAGGGTGCGGACCAGCCGGATCGCCTCCTCGGCGACGTCGGGGCGCAACAGCCGCTCACCCGAGGTGGCCGTCGACCCCTCGGTGAAGATCACGTAGAGGACGCTGAGCACGCCGCCCAGCCGCTCCCGGCGCGCGCCGGGCGGCGGCAGTTCGAACGGCACCCCGGCCGCCGCGATCGCCTTCTTGGCTCGGGTGACGCGGGCCTGCACGGTCGGCACGGGCACCAGGAACGCGCGGGCGATCTCCTCGCTGGACAGGCCGCCCACCACCCGCAGGGTCAGCGCCACCCGCGCCTCGCGGGGGAGCACCGGGTGGCAGCTGACGAACATCAGCGCCAGCACGTCGTCGTCGATCCGGTCCGGATCGATCTCCTGGTCGATCACGAGGTCGGCCGCCAACAGGGCATACCGGTCCTGGAGGGCGGCCCGGCGGCGGATCGCGTCGATCGCCCGCCGCCGGGCCGTGGCCATCAACCACCCGGCCGGATTGGCCGGAGATCCACGCGGCCAGGCCACCAGTGCCTCGGCAACCGCCTCCTGGGCGGCATCCTCGGCCAGCCCGAAGTCACCGGTGAACCGGGTCAGCGCGGCGACGATCCGCGCCGACTCGATCCGCCAGACGGCCTCGATGTCGGCCGTACCCATCAGACCTGGCCGTCGCTCTCGCCGCCCAGCGGAACCTCGTCGGCCTCGGCCACCCGACGGACCTCGATCTTGGAGCCGCGGACCGCCGGGACCCGTTTGGCCCACTCGACCGCCTCCTGCTTCGTGGCGACGTCGAGCAGGAAGTAGCCGCCGAACAACTCCCGGGTCTCGCCGTACGGGCCGTCGGTGACCACCGGCGTCTCGCCACCGAAGTCGACAACGACGCCCTGGCGCGGATCGTCGAGACCCTCGGCCGCGACGAGCACGTCCGCCTTCATCATCTCCTCGATGAACCGGCCGGTCGCCGCCATCGCCTCATCGATCGAGGCCATCATGGCCGCGTTCGTCTCGTCGGTGCCCCGCATGATCAACATGTACCTCGACATCGTCTTCTCCTCATCCGACGGGCCGCCTCCCGACCCTCGCACGCACTCGTCGAACGAGCGGCCCGCGAATCGACATCGCCAGGAGATTCTCTCGCCGCGACACCTCCGATTCCCCGAACCACGGGTGGCGGCCCACCGAACCGGATGCCCGCCGGTGGTCACCTGGCCCCACACCGCTTGATTGAATCGGCGCACATCAATAGATTGAGGGTGGGCGCCGCCGAGGCCCGGGAGACCGGGCCGTCGGCGGCTGACAGGTCCGCCCCGAGCCGGGCATCTCGGTCGTCCGCACGACCGGCAGTTGTGGCGCACCGCCGCGCCGCATCCAGGGCACGTTCTCGCGTCGCGTCCGTCCAGGACACGCCGCGGTCGCGGCCTCCGCTCAGCTCGATTCAGAAGGACCTTCCATGACGATTTTCCGTGCCCGCCCCGCCGCGACAGTGGTCGTCGTCGCCGCGCTGGCCGCCGCCGCCACCACAACCGGCGCGGCGGTGCTCACCGGCCCGGCGTCGGCCGCCCAGGGTTGCCGGGTCGACTACACACCCAACCAGTGGCCCGGCGGGTTCACCGCCGCCATCAAGGTCTCCCCGGGGGACACGGCCGTCTCCAGTTGGACCGTCACCTGGACGTACGCGGGGGACGAGCGGGTCACCAGCGGCTGGAACGCCACTGTCAGCCAGTCAGGATCGACGGTGACCGCCCGTAACGCGTCGTACAACGGCAGCATCCCGGCCGGCGGCTCCACCGAGTTCGGGTTGCAGGGGACGTACGGCTCCAGTCCCGGCGCACCGACCGGGTTCGCGCTGAACGGCGTCCCGTGCAACGGCGCCACCCCGCCGCCGACGACGCCCCCACCGACGACGCCCCCACCGACGACGCCCCCACCGACGACGCCCCCACCGACGACGCCGCCGCCCACCACCCCGCCGCCGACCACCGAGCCGCCGACCGGGTGTGCCGGCGCGGTGCTCTGCGACGGCTTCGAGAGCCAGACCGGTTCGACGCCGTCCGGTGACTGGGCCGTGGTCAGCCCGGACTGTTCCGGTGCCGGCACCGCCACCATCGACACCACCACCACGCACAGCGGCAGCCGGTCGGTCCGGATCAACGGCGCAGCCGGGTACTGCAACCACGTCTTCATCAGGTCCACCAAGAACCTGGGCAGTGTGGGCACCATCCGCTACGGGCGGATCTGGGTCCGGCACACCAGCGCCCAGCCCACCGAACACACCACGATGATGGCGATGGTCGACGCCGCCGACGGCAACAAGGACCTGCGGTTGGGTGGCCAGAACGGTGCCCTGCAGTGGAACCGCGCCTCCGACGACGCGACGCTGCCCGAGCAGAGCCCGGCCGGGGTGGCACAGAGCGTGCCGCTGCCCACCAACCGATGGACCTGCCTGGAGTTCATGGTGGACGGCGCGGCCGGTCAGCTGCGTACCTGGTTGGACGGCACCGCCATCGTCGGGTTGACCGCCGACGGCGCGCCGACGCACGACATCGACGGCCAGTGGTACAACCGCACCTGGCGACCGCAGCTCACCGACCTGAAGCTGGGCTGGGAGAGCTACGGCGGCGGAGCCGACACCCTCTGGTACGACGATGTCGCGGTGGGGTCCAGCCGGATCGGCTGCTGACCCGTCGGGGTCGTCGGCGGCGCCCGGCAGCGGTGCGCCGTCACGCCGACGATGCTGTCTAGGGTGTGACCCCGAGGGTGGGTCACACCCTGGACCGCGTCGGCCTCGACCTGGCCGGGCCCCGCAGGAGAGAGCGACAATGGACCGCAACCTGGCCGACGTCCTGGACGCGGCGGCGCACGGGCACTTCCCACCACCGGACGGCGGAACCACAGTGGTGCCGCAACCCAGCCGCCGGGACGCCGGAGTCATCGCCTTCACCGGGCACTCGGTGGTGTTCACCGACGAAGACCCCCAGTGGGTACGCCGTGTGCTGAGCAGCACCGACTGCGACCCGTTGGCGGCCACGATGAACCCGCGTTTCCTGGGTGCGCTGCTCGACCGCACCCGACGGTCCATGGACACCATCGACCTGCTGACCGTCGCGAGCAACCTCGCCGGGCCGCCGCCACTGCGGCTGACCGAGCTTGCCGACGGCGAGCATCCCCGCGAGGTCAGGGCCCGTCGCCGCCGTGACGACGTCCGGGTCTGGGCCGCCGAGGGTGGAGTGGTCGTGCTCGGCCGAGGGGTGGCCGGCCGTTGGGAGGCAGCGATCGAGGTCGACGACGAGCGTCGCCACCGGGGCCTGGGGCGGGCGCTGGCGACGGCGGCCCGGCATCTGGTGCCCGACGGCCAGCCGGTATGGGCCCAGCAGGCCACCGGGAACGCCCGCAGCGTGCGCGCCTTCCAGGCGGCGGGATTTCGACCGGTGGGCGCCGAAGCACTTCTCCTCCAGGCCTAGGCACACCGCATTGACGGACCCCGCGTCCACTGTGTGCATACCGTGATCCGGGGGACGTTTCCACGATCACGTCCGGGGGCATCCCGGCGGATGAAGGCAGCCGCCTCTACCCCCTGATCGAGGAGAACACCATGTCGGTCCAGGCATTTCTCTACGTCGTCGCCGTCATCCTGATCGTGCTCGCGGCCCTGCCGTTGCCCACGAGGGGTGTCTCGCTCGCGCTTCTGGGTGCCGCCTGCGCCCTGCTCGCCTACGCCTGGCCGGTGATCACCGACTGATCCTGCCGTGAGTCATCGTGGGGTCGGTCCTGGCCGGCAGCCCTAGCGCGATCGGGGTGCCGGCCACGACCGTGAGTCTGTTGTCCTCATGGTGCCGGGGTGCGCCGTCGCTGGCGGTACGCGGCCGCCTTGGCGCGGTCTCCACAGCCGCGCATGCCGCACCAGCGCCGCCGCGCGCCGCGCGACCGGTCGACGAACGCTCTGGTGCAGTGCTCGTCGGCGCACCAGCGGAGGTTCTGGCGGTCGCCACTGGCGTGCAACTCCAGGCAGTCGCGCGCCAGGACCGCCAGGACGGCGGCCAGGTCGCCGTCGCGGTGCACCCCGTCGGCCTCAAGGCGCAGCGCGGGTAGCGGCTTCGCGGCGGCCGCATTGACCAGCTCACGGTCTGCCGGGATCGGCCCGGTGCCGTTGATCAGGGCTTGGACCAGGCGGAACATCGCCTCTCGCAGCGCCTTGGCGTGGCTCAGCCCGGCGTCGTCCACAGCGGGCGGTCGTTCGACGATGCCGGCCTGGACGGCCCAATCCGCTACGTCTCGCGGAGCGGTCAACTGCTCGACATCGGTGTGCCCACGCTCGGCGAGCGTGGGGAGGAAGTCCAGTACCGGCCGATCGGCGATGAACTCGAACCTCACGTCACCATATTGACCGGTGACGTGATGCGATGCAAGAGTGATGCGATGGCATCACCGGTTGAACAGGTGACGAAGGTGGGTTCCGGTGTCCGCCGGGACAACGCTCGACTGGCCCGGTACCTGACCGCGGCGCTGCTGGCGCGTACCGCCGACGAAGGCGCACGTGTGGCGCTGGTGATCCTCGCCCTGGACCGAACCGGCAGCGCGGCCGTCGGCGGAACGTTGGTCGCCACCCTGCTCCTCCCACACGTCGTGGCTGCGCCCCTGGTCGGTGCGCTGGTCGACCGCGCGCGACGGCCGGCGGTCGTGCTCGCCGGCGCGATCGCCGTCTTCGCCGCCGGCCTCGCCGCCCCGGTCGCGATGCTCGGCCATGCGCCGCTGTGGCAGACCTGCCTCGTCCTCGCGATCGCGGGGTGCTGCGGACCCGCGCTGACCGGCGGACTGACCAGCCGACTGGCGGCACTGGCCGGACCCGGACAGGAGGCTCGCGCCTTCGCGCTGGACTCGTTGTCCTACAGCGTCGCCGGCATGCTCGGGCCGGCCACGGTGGGGCTGCTGGCGGCGGCCGATCCCGGCGCCGGCGTTCTCGCGCTCACGGTGGCCGCCGGGCTCGGCGCCCTCGGCGTCACATCCCTGCGCCTGGTCGCCTCCACCACGACGGAGCGGACACGAGCCGCCGGCCTGTTCGACGGTGCCCGCGCGATCGCCCGGATCCCTGACCTGCGAACGATCACCCTCACCACCAGCTTCGGTCAACTGGGCCTCGGTGGTCTGGCTGTCGTGGCCACCACCCTTGCTGCCGCTGCACAGGAACCGACCCAAGCCGGGCTGCTCCTCAGCGTGACCGCCGGTGGCGCACTGGTGGGATCGCTGCTCTGGGCATGGCGGCCGCTGCCCGCCCGCCACGCGCCCCGGGTGACAGTCTGGGCGATGGCCGCGGTCGGCGTACCGCTCGCGTTGGCCGCCGCTGTGCACTCCCTACCACTGGCCGCAGCGCTGTTCGCGCTGTCGGGTCTCTGCACTGGACCGCTCGGCGCAGCGCTGTTCCTGGCCCGGAATCAGTTGGCCGACGAGACGATCCGCACTCAGGTCTTCACCATCGGCGCCGGGTTGAAGGTGGCGGCCTCGGCGATCGGGGCCGGGCTCCTGGGCCTCGCCGCCCCCCTCTCGGCGAGCGCCCAACTGCTGCTGGTCGCCGCCTTCCCGATCGTCGCGGGGATCGCGGGCGGCCTGCTGGTGCGGCGCCGCCCGCAACTGTGTGCGAGCGGACTCATCGACCCTTGCTGAGTTTCTTTCACAAGCGTAGGAAGAACACCACCACCGTCAGCCCCGCATCGATCCGCCGTCCAGCGTCGAAGGAGATGCCTGTGACCACCCCCAGAGGGCTCCGTCTCGCCGTGTCCGTGCTGGTGACCGCGGGCGCGGTCCTGCTCGGCACGGCGGCCCCCGCGGCACCGCCGACGGCACCCGCACCGGCCGGGCACCCGTCCTGCGACCCGATCGACCCGACCGCCTGCCTGCTGCCGTTCCCGAACGACTACTTCACCGTTGCGGACCGGAGCAGCCCCACCGGCAAACGGGTACGGTTCGCCGCCGCCGCGATGCCCGCCAACGTGCAGGGAACCCCCATCGACCCGACGGAGTGGAACCGGCAGGACGGGTTCAGCCCCGGCTCGCCGATCCTGGTGCGCGTACCCGGTCTCGACGCCACCGCGAGCGGTATCGCCCCGGTCACCGACATCGGCCGTTCGCTGGCACCGGACGCCCCGATCGTGCTGCTCAACGCCCGGACCGGCACACGCACGCCGTACTGGGCAGAGCTGGACGCGCACGCCGTCGGCCAGCCCGACCGGCAGCTGCTGATCATCCGGCCGGCGGTGGCGCTGGCCGAGGGCACCCGCTACGTGGTCGGGCTGCGGGGCCTGCGCGACGGAAACGGGGCCCCGATCCGAGCGCCGAAGGCGTTCACGGCGTACGTGACGGGTGCCGGCGTCACACACCGCGACCCCCGGGCGCCGCAGATGCGCGGGATCCTCACCGATCTGACCCGGAGCGGCGTCAACCGGCACAGCCTCTACCTGGCCTGGGACTTCACGGTGGCCAGCCGGCACGGGCTGACCGGCCGGATGCTGGCGGTCCGCGACGACGCGTTCGCCGACCTCGGCCGGGCCGCCCCGTCGGTCACCGTCACCCAGGTGACCGACTACCGGCCGGAGCAGGACCCGCTGATCGCCCGGCAGGTCAGCGGCACCATCGGCGTGCCGTCCTATCTGACCGGCGACGGCGGCCCCGGCTCCCGGTTGCACTACGCCCCGGCCGGCGGCGCCGGGACACCGCCCACGCCCAACGCCCTGCCCACGCCGTCGGGCACGACACTGGCGGCGGACTTCGTCTGCAACATCCCGCGCAGCGCCTCGGCCGCGAAGCCGGCGCACCTCTCGCTGTACGGCCACGGGCTGCTCGGCCGGCCGACCGAGATCAACGCCGGCAATGTCAAGACGATGTCGAACACCCACAACTTCACCTTCTGCGCGACCAGTTGGATCGGCATGGCCGCCGCCGACGTCCCCTATGTGGCCGGCGCCTTCACCGACCTCAGCGCCTTCCCCGCGGTGGCCGACCGGTTGCAGCAGAGCTTCCTGAACTTCCTCTTCCTGGGCCGCGCGATGATCCACCCGGGCGGCTTCGCCGCCCACCCGGCGTTCCGGGACGCCACCGCCCGGCCGCTGATCGATCGCCGGGGCGGCCTGCACTACGACGGCAACAGCCAGGGCGGCATCAACGGCGGCGCGCTCACCGCCATCGCCCAGGACTGGACCCGGTCGGTGCTCGGCGTGCCGGCGATGAACTACTCCACGCTGCTGCAACGCAGTGTGGACTTCGCGCCGTTCCAGAGCGTGCTGGACGGCTACTACCCGGACACTGTCGACCAGCAGCTCATTCTCGCGCTGCTGCAGATGCTGTGGGACCGGTCCGAGGCCAACGGGTACGCCCAGCACCTGACCGACCAGCCCCTACCGCGCACCCCCGCCCACCAGGTGCTGATGCACGTGGCCTTCGGCGACCAGCAGGTGTCACCCGCCGCGGCGGAGGTGCAGGCGCGCACCATCGGCGCTCGGCTGCACACCCCCGCGCTCGCCGACGGCTGGTCACTGGACGTGCACCCGTACTGGGGTATCGCGCCGATCCGCCGCTACCCGTACACCGGTTCAGCGATGGTGATCTGGAACAGCGGCGCGGCCCAGGCGCCACCGCCGACCAACCTCGCCCCGGCCGGGCCCAAGTTCGGCGACGATCCGCACGAGTTCCCCCGCGCCCAGGTCGGGGCCCAGAAACAGAAGGCGGTCTTCCTGCTCACCGGCAAGGTCATCGACGTCTGCGCGCGGACCCCCTGCCCCTGACCCGGACATCGTGACCCGGTGGGGCGCTGGACCGGCCAGCACCCCACCGGGGTACGTCGAACTCGTCAGGTCAGCAGCGCACCTCGGTCTCCTTCTGCGCCACGTCCGAGATGCCGCCGAGGGCGCGGGTGCACACCGACAGCGTGTTCGCGCCCAGCGACCAGACCTCCGGGCCGCTGGAGCACTGCAGGTCGCGCAGCGTGCTTCCGGTCACGATGGAGGTGCACACCTGGTACGCGCCGTGGCTGGCCCGGTACTGCTGCCACACGTACGTGTAGGCGTAGTTCTTACCGCAGCCCTTGTACTGCTTGACCGATGCCGCGGTCTGACCGCCGACGGTGACGTACGCCGTCGCGCCGATCTGCACCGAGCCCGCACAGCGCGGGTTGGTTTCGGCGTGCGCGGGTCCGGCGAACGCCAGCGTCGCGGGCACAGCCAGACCGGCGGCCGCGAGGATGCGTACGCCACGTCGGATATGGCTTTTCATCGGGTGACCTCCTCCAATGCACCGGGCGTCGCCCCCCGGTGTCGTCGATGCACCACATTGATGGCGGCCACCGCCCGTTCGGTACCCTCTGACACGCTCTGACAACGCCTGACAACGTCGTCTGACATGGGGGAGTGATGAAGGACCAACGTGCCGCCACGGAGTCGACTCAGGACAAACGGGCCGCCGAGCGGTTCGCCGAACAGCTACGGGCCCTGCGGGCCGAGGCGGGCGACCCGTCGTTCCGGAAGATGGCGGGGCGCTCGGGCCGGATCTCGCACACCACGCTGCACGAGGCGGCCTCCGGAACCAGGTTCCCCTCCTGGGAGACCGTCCGGGAGTTCGTGCGAGCCTGCGAGGCGGACGAGGTCCAGTGGCGGCGTCGATGGGAGGACGCACAGCTCCCCGGCATCGCGGACGCCGAGGTGGCACCGATCGGCACCGCTTCCCCGGCCGGCGTCGACACCCCGCCCGCCACCGCTGAGAAGCAGCCCGACACCAGGGTCGACGCCCCGCAGACCCACCGGCCCGTCGTCTCCGGCGTCCCCGTGACGCCGCCCGGGGATCGGGGCGCGCTGGTCGTCACGGGCTACCCGCGGACCGACGAGGAGGTGGTGGGGGCGCGGCGGCACCGGCTGCCGTGGCTCGCCGCCGCCTCGGTCGTACTGGTGGTGGCGATGGTTGCCGTCGTGGGTGTCATCGTCCGCGACAAGTCCCGGGACGACCCCGGTGCCGTGGCCGCGTCGCCCGGACCGCCGGCGTCGCCCTCCGAGTCAGTGTTCTCGGACTCGCTGATCCCCGGCGATTCCAGCAAGTTCATCTCCGACGTGACCATCCCCGACGGCACCCGGGTGCGGGTGAACTCCCAGTTCGTCAAGGTGTGGGCCCTCAAGAACGTGGGGAAGGTCGCCTGGCACAACCGTTTCCTCGCCCGGACCAACCCGACCGCCGACGCCGACGGTTGCCAGGTGCCGGACCGGGTGGCGATCGGTGACACGCCTCCCGACGAGCAGGTGATGATCAGTGTTCAGGTCACCGCACCGAGCCGCCCCGGGAAGTGCTGGGTCAGTTGGAAGATGGTCGACGAGAACGGGCAGGAGTTCTTCCCCACCCGTCGGCCGGTGTACTTCATGGTCACCGTCATCGCCTGAGCGCACCCCCGGTCGCCGGTGTCAGCGCACGATCAGCCGGTGTCAGCCCCGGTGCCGCCGAAGCTGACAACACCACATCCGTCGAGGTCGATGACCATCTGACGGATCTGACAGGACGGCGGGGGTACCGAACAGCAGGTCGATTCTCGCAAGGTGATGTCCGTTCCGAACGACTCACCAACCGCGAGGAGAATCGACAGTGCGTCGTCAGTGGTTATCCGTCGGGCTCGCCGCGCTCTGCGTGGCCGTCGGGGTCCCGGCCCACGCGTGGGCCGCCACATCCGGCACCACCGCGCAGCGAACCGTCACCACGGCCGTGCGGCCAGTCGTGGACATGGAAGCCACCGTCCTGGCCGCCCAGATCGACCCCCGTCGGCCCGACAACACCCTCACCCCGGGCGCGAAGAGCTCCGTGCTCGCCGTCGAGCAGGCGTTGCAGGCGCAGGGCCTGCTGAACGCGCAGTGGGTCGACGGCTACTTCGGCACCGTGACCATCTCGGCGTACGCCGCGTACCAACGCACGCTCGGCTACACCGGGCTGGCCGCGAACGGGCTGCCCGGCACGACGTCGCTGACAAAGCTCGGGCAGAACCGCTACACCGTCGTCAACACGATCGGCCCGGGCGCGAAGGTCCCGCGCGACGGGTACGTCGTCAACGCCCGTACCCAGGCGATGCTGGCGCAGGCGCAGCGGCTGCTCGGCTACCCCCTGGTGCTCGACCAGGGCTCGTACAACCCCGGCGGCGACCCCACCTCGGCCGGTACGCACGACGGCGGGGGTGTGGTGGACATCGCGGTCACCGGCATGACCGCGGCCAGGCGCACCGCCGTTGCCCGGGCCCTGCGCCAGGTCGGCTTCGCCGCCTGGGTCCGCAACCCGGATCAGGGCAACTGGCCGTGGCACATCCACGCCACCGCGATCAACGACACGGACCTGTCCAGTCAGGCGCAGCACCAGGTCGGCGACTACTACCTGGGCCTGAACGGTCTGGCCAACCAGGGTCCGGACGACGGCCCTCAGGTCGCGATCAGGACCTGGGAGCAGTACCAGCGCGGGCAGTGACCCGCACCCCTCACCAATTCTGAAAGGACACCATGAACATCCGGAAGAGCCTTGCGGCCGTCGGCGTCGCGCTGGCCGCGACCACCTCGATCCTCAGCGTCGGATCGCCCGCGTCGGCGGCGGCCCGAGACGGGGTCTGCGAGAGCGGCGAGTTCTGCTACTACTACAACAGCGACAACGCGGGGTCGGTCTCGGACTTCACCGGCTCGCTCGACGACTACGGCACCGAGCAGCCCTCGTGCTACGACTTCAAGGGCGCCGGCGCTGGCAAGGGCCTGTGCATCAAGAACGAGGCCGCCTCGGTCTGGAACCGCAGCACCAAGACCGTGCGCGTCTACTACAACAGCGGCTACGCCGGTTCCTACCAGGACTTCGCGGCCGGCGCGAAGGGCAACCTCAACGCCACGCTGAAGAACAACAACGCCTCGCACGAGTTCTCGCCGTCGACGCGCACGAACCTGTCGTACGCGCTGTACCAGGCCAGCGGCGGCTCGGTCACCTGCGCCTTCGACGGTTACACCACCACGCCCGGCCGGCACGAGGGCATCGACATCGCCCGCAGCGTCGGCTCGGACGTGCGTGCCCTGGTCTCCGGAACCGTCACCTACGTGGCGCGGGGCGCCACCGGCAGCGGCGGTCTGTCCACGATCTCCGTCTACAACTCCTCGCTCAACAAGACGGTGATCTACCTGCACACCGCGCCGAGGTCCGGGGTGAGCGTGGGCGACGCCATCAGCAAGGGCCAGATCATCGCCGACGAGTCGTGGCACGGGGTGTCCTCCAGCTCGGGCGCGCACACCCACGTCGAGGTCCGGGCCGGCCGGCAGACCCACGCGGCCGTCAGCGTCGGCGACCCCACCCTGGACAACGCCGACCCGACCGCGTTCTGGAACTCCCAGGGCTACAACGAGAGGTAGGACGCCGTGAATTTTCGCAAGGGCCTCGCCGTCGTCGGCGCCGTCCTCGCCATGTCCACCTCCATCCTGAGTGTCGCCTCGCCGGCAGCGGCGGCGGGACGGGACGGAACCTGCGACAGCGGCGAGTTCTGCTACTACTACAACAGCGACCAGGCCGGCTCGGTCTCCGACTTCACCGACTCGCTCGATGATTACGGCACGACCCAGCCGACCTGCTACGACTTCAAGGGCGCGGGCAGCGGCAAGGGCCTGTGCGTGAAGAACAACGCCGCGTCGGTGTGGAACCGGACCGGCAAGACGGTGCGGGTCTACTTCAACAGCAACTTCGCCGGTTCCTACCAGGACTTCGCAGCCGGCGCTATGGCAAACCTCAACGCCACGCTGAAGAACAACAACGCCTCGCACGAGTTGGTGAGCGGGGCGACGGGCTGTAGCACCGACGGCACCAACACCAAGCTGCCGAGCACGATCCTCGTGTACCGGGTCAGCCTCGGGCGCGTCGATCGGGTCGACTTCAAGACGTACGTCAAGAACGTCCTCCCGAACGAGTGGATCACGAGCTGGCCGGCCGCCTCGCTGGACGCCGGTGCGATGGCCGTCAAGAGCTACGGCTGGTACTGGGCGTTGCACTCGACCCGGAAGACGTCCGGTGGACAGTGCTACGACGTCCGGGACGACACCGGCGACCAGGTCTACCGGCCGTCGACGGCAGTCTCGTCCACGTCCGCCGCGGTGGACCGGACCTGGTCGGCCCGGATGACCCGCAACGGCAACATCCTGCGGGCGCACTACTGCGCGACGACGACCGCGTGCGGTGGCTGGGTGGACGGGGACTGGCTGTCGCAGTACGGCTCGCGTGACCTCGCCAACCAGGGCAAGACCTACCAGGCGATCCTGCGCTACTACTACAGCGACATCGCCCTGTCCTGAGATCACGTACCAACCGCGCCGCCCGCCGCAGTTCGCGGCGGGCGGCGTGCGCGTGCCGGTTACGCCGGCGGCTCGACGGCCTCGACGAGCACCTCCAGCACGTGCCGGTACGACTGCCCGGTGGCCCGGCTCATGCCCAGCTCGCAGGTGCGGTTGCTGGAGGCGTACGCGTCGTGGCCGCGCTGGTTGATCTCGGTGGCCTGCGCCGCCGTGGCACCGGCAGTGACCTCGGGGTGCAGCAGCCCCCGGTCACCGGCGAAGGCGCAGCACCCCCAGCTGTCCGGCACGGTGACGGTGTCGGCGACCGCCCGGGCCACGGTGCGCAGGTCGTCGATGCCGTCCAGGTGCACAGTGGAGCAGGTGGGGTGCAGGGCCAGCGAGCGCAGTCGCCGGGGCTGCGGCAGCGCCGGCAGGAGGTGCTCGGCGGTGAAGCTCACGCTGTCGACGACGCGCAGGCCGGCGTAGCGGGCCCGATCCTCCTCGGCCAGCGCGGCGGTCAGCTGTGTGAGCCCGTGCGTGCAGGACGACGCGTCGCAGACGACGGGCAACCGGCCCTCGTCGCTGGCCGCCCAGAGCGCGGCCAGGGTCCGTTCGGCCATCTCCCGGTGCCCGGCGGGGTAGCCCTTGGACTGCCACGGGGTTCCGCAGCACAGGCCCGCTGTTCCGGTCGGTACGACCAGCGGGACTCCGGCCAGTTCGCAGAGGCGCAGGAACGCCGTAGCCGCTCCGCCGGACCGGCCGTCCTCGGGAGCGAAGAGGCTGCCGACGCAGGCCGCGAAGAACACCGCCCGGGCGTCCGGCTCGCTGCGGGGCGCGGGGCGGGGCGCACCGGCGCGCGGCATGTCGTCGCTCCACAGCGGCATGAGTTCGGTCCCGCCGAGCCCTCGAATCACCCCGGTCGCGGCGCGGGTCAGCGGCGCCGGTACGGCGTGCGCGGCGGTCAGTCCCACCCGGACGCCCGTCACGGCGGCCTGCCAGTGCCGTGCGGCGGTGCGGGCGGTGCGCTGGGCGCGTGGGCTGTGCCGCTCGGCGCGCAGCCGCTTCATCGCCGCCCCGGTGTCGATGCCGACCGGGCAGGCGGTGACGCAGAGGCTGTCGGCGGCGCAGCTGTCCACAGCTGCGTACGCGTAGTCGGCGGTGAGTTCCCGGCGGCGTTCCTCGTCGCCGGCGGCGGTGGCGAGGGCGATCTGTCGTTGCAGGACGATGCGCTGCCGGGGGGTGGTGGTGACGTCGGCGGTGGGGCAGACCGGCTCGCAGTAGCCACACTCGACGCAGGCGTCCAGCTCGGGGTCGACGGTCGGCACGGCCTTGAGCTGCCGCAGGTGCACTGTCGGGTCGTCGTTGAGCAGGACGCCGGGGTTGAGCAGGTCGGTCGGGTCGCACAACCGCTTCAGCTCGCGCATCACGTCGTACAGCTCGTCGCCGTACTGCCGCCGGACGAAGGGTGCCATGGCCCGGCCGGTGCCGTGCTCGGCCTTGAGGGTGCCCCCTTCGGCCAGCACCAGGTCGACCATGTCGTCGGTGAACCGGGCGTAGCGCTCGATCTCGGCAGCGGTGTCGAAGGACTGGGTGAGCATGAAGTGCAGGTTGCCGTCGCGGGCGTGCCCGAAGATCACCGCGTCCGGGTAGCCGTGCCTGTCGAACAGACGGATCAGCCCGTCGCAGGTGCCGGTCAGCCGTGGCATCGGCACCGCGATGTCCTCCAGCAGGGCGGTGGTGCCGGGCGGGCGGGCACCGGCGACGGCGGTGTAGAGGCCCTTGCGCAGGTGCCAGAGCTGGGCCCGTTCGCGCGGGTCGCGGGTCAGCTCGGTGCCCGCGACGGCCGGCAGCCGGTCGAGGACTACCCGGGCGTCGGCCAGCGTCGCGGCCAGCCGCTCCGCGCTCTCCTCGGTGAACTCGACCAGCAGCGCGGCGTGGCCGGTGACCGTCAGCCCGCGCAGGGCCGGGCTCGCACCCGGGTCGCGCTGGCTGACCCGCAGCGCTGCCGCGTCGAGCAGTTCGGCGGTACGGGCGCCGGCGGCGAGCAGGGCGGGCAGCGCGTCGGTGGCGGCGGTGAGACCGGGCAGGATCAGCAGGCCGGTGGCGGCGTGGTCGTGGATCTCGACGGTCCGGAAGACGGCCTCGGCCACGAAACCGAGCGTGCCCTCGCTGCCGATCATCAGGTGGGCGAGCATCTCGACCGGGCTGTCGTGGTCGAGCAGCGAGTTCAGCCCGTACCCCATGGTGTTCTTCATGGCGAACAGCCGCTCGACGGTGGCGCTCGACTGCGGCGTCGAGCGCACCCGGTCGCGCAGCCGCAGCAACCCGGCGTGCAGCTCGGGCTCGTCGGTCCGCAGCCGGTCGTCGGCGTCGCGGGCGCCGGAGTCGACGACGGTGCCGGACGGGAGCACGAAGCGCAGCGATTCCATCGTCCGGTACGCGTTGTCGGTGGTGCCGCAGGTCATCCCGCTGGAGTTGTTGGCCACCATGCCACCGACGGTGCAGGCGGCCTCGCTGGCCGGGTCCGGGCCGAGCCGGCGTCGGTAGCGCGCCAGCCGGGCGTTGGCCTGCCGGATCGTCAGGCCGGGTTGCAGCCGGATGCGGCGGCCGTCGTCGAGGACCTCGGCGTGCCGCCAGTCGGTGCGGACGTCGACCAGCACGCCGGCGCCGCCGGCCTGCCCGGCGAGGCTGGTGCCACCGCCGCGCAGGGTCAACGGCACGCCTGCCTCCCGGGCGCCGGCCATCAACGCCCCGACCTCGGCCGCCGAGGCGGCGCGGACCACGGCCTGCGGTTCGAACAGGTACGGCGAGGCGTCGTGTGCCGCCGCCAGCCTCCGGGGCAGCTCGGCGCTGGCCCGGCTGGGGTCATCGAGGCGCGCGCGCAGCAGTTCGGCGACCGCACGGGCGCGGACGCCGGCCGAGGTTGGCGCGGGTACGGCGGTGCTCATGGGCGATCCTCCCGGACGAGGGGGCGGTCAGTCGGCGACGATCTGTAGCCGGTTGGGAGCGGTGCTGACCGGCGCGGGCAGCCGTAGCGGCTGCCGGCCGGGCGTGATGCTGCCGAGTACGGACGGGTGCCGCGCGCCGGTGCCCGAGCGCAGGGTGCCCGGCAGCCCGTGCACGGTCAGGTAGCCCAGCAGCGCGAAGGCCAACGCCTCCTTGGCGTCCGAGGCGATGCCCAGGTCGTCGCTCGACGACAGGTCGACGTCCGGCAGCTCGTCGGCGATCATGCGCATCAGCGTCGGATTGCGCGCCCCGCCGCCGGAGACGACGAGCCGGGTGACGCCGTGATCGCGGCAGGCGTCGGCCACCGTGGCCGCCGTCAGTCGGGTGAGCGTGGCCAGCACGTCCTGCGGGTCCGGGGTGGGCGCGTCGGCGAGGGCGGCCAGCAGGTAGGGCGTGTGGAACAGCTCCTTGCCGGTGCTCTTCGGGCTGGGCAGCCGGTAGTACGGCTCGTCGAGCAGTCGCCGCAGCAGGGCCAGGTTCACCTGCCCGGCGGCCGCCCCGCGTCCGTCCCGGTCGTAGTGCTCGGTGCCTCCGCTGAAGTGGCGGGCGGCGGCGTCGAGGAGCGCGTTGGCCGGGCCGGTGTCGAAGGCGAGCGGGTCGGCGTCCGGCGCGACGACGGTGATGTTGGCGATGCCGCCCAGGTTCAGGGCGGCCGGGACGCCGGGCAGGCCGCCCAGCAGCAGCGCGTCGAAGAGGGCGACCAGGGGGGCACCCTGGCCGCCGGCGGCGACGTCGCGGCTGCGCAGGTCGGCCACCACCGCAAGACCGGTGGCCTCCGCGATCCAGGCCGGCTGACCCAGCTGGAGGGTGCCACGCACCGTGCCGTCCTCGACCCAGTGGTGCATGGTCTGCCCGTGCGAGACGAGCAGGTCGGCGTGGCCATCGCAGAGTTCCGCGAGGGCCCGCACGCCAGCCTCGGCGAACGCCTGGCCGATGCCGGTGTCCAACACGCAGATCGCCTCGGTGGTGGTCGGGGCGGGCGGCAGGGCGGCGGCGATCCGGGTGCGCAGCTGCTCGGGGTACGGGTGACTGAGCCGACCCAGCGTTCGCATCCGCAGCGTGTCACCGCTGAGGTCGAGGTCGGCGGCGGCGGCTTCGATGCCGTCGTAGGAGGTTCCGGACATCAGGCCGATCACGCGCATCACGTCCTCCTTCAGGCCCGGCCGGCGGGCGCTGCCGTCTCGTCGACCTCGTCGGTGCGTCCATGGTCGTACGGCGTCTCCGGGGCCGGGTGGAACCGGCTCGACACCGCGCCGACGACCAGGGTGATCAGGACGCCGATCGGGACCAGCCACTGCGCGGCGATCGCGGTGGCGGTGGTGGTCCCGGCCGTCGTCACATCGATCTTGACGTAGCGGACGATGTAGGTCATCACCGCCACGGTGACCAGGAAGGCGATCACCGCGTCGACCTGGTTGGCCCGCTTGACCAGGCGGCCGAGCAGGAAGGCCCCGAGCAGTGCGCCGTAGGTGTAGCCGGCGATGGTCAGACCGGTCAGGTAGACGTTTCCGGTGCTGGAGCTGAACGCGCAGGCGAAGACCGCCATCAGCACCGCCCAGACCAGGGTCATCACCCGGGCGAGCCGGAGCATCACGTCGTCCGACGGGACCGTGCGGAAGAAGCTGTGGATGAAGTCGGCGACGGTGGAGTTCGACATCGAGTTCAGCGCCGACGACAGCGAACCCATCGCGGCGCCGAGGATGCCGGCCACCAGCAGACCCGAGATGCCCACCGGCAGAGCGTGCAGGATGAAGCTCGGGTAGAGGTTGTCGCTACTGGCCAGGCCGAGCTCCTTGAAGCTCTGACCCTTGTTGTACGACCACAGCAGCGCCCCGACCAGGGAGAACGCCGCGAACTGGATCACCACGAAGATGCCCGAGGAGATCATCGCCTGCTGCCCCTCGCGCAGCGTCCGGGTGGACAGGATGCGCTGGACGATCAGCTGGTCCGACCCGTGGCTGGCCATCGCGAAGATCGCGCCACCGATGATCGCGGTCGGCAGGGCGAACGGGCTGGTGAGCACGTGCGCGAGGTCGAAGTTGGTGTCGAAGAGCTGGAACTTGCCGGCGTCGAATGCCTGCGAGTAGCCGTCGAAGCCGACGGCGTGGCTGAGCACCGCGATGGCCAGGATCGCCCCACCCAGGTACAGCCCCATCTGGATGGCGTCGGTCCAGATGACCGCTTTGATGCCACCGAGGTAGGTGTAGACCACCGTGATGAGCGTGAGCACGATGATGATGGCCTGGTAGCTGACGTTCAGCCCGAACTCGTCGAGGAGCAGCTTGATGGGGATGGCCGAGGCGAACAGCCGTACGCCCTCGGCGAGCAGGCGGGTGAAGACGAACGTCACCGACGCCAGACCCTGGAGTTTCAGGCCAAACCGCTCACCGAGGTACTGGTAGGCGCTGACGAACCCACCCCGCTTGTACAGCGGGATGAGCACCGCGGCCACGACGACCCGACCGATGACGTAACCCAGGGCCAGCTCGACGTTGCCGAAGCCCTGACCGCTGTAGGCGCCGCCGGGAACACTGATCACGGTCAGGACGCTGGTCTCGGTGGCGACCACGGAGAACGAGACGGTCCACCAGGGCAGTCGGCCCTCGCCGACGAAGTAGTCCTTGGCGGACTTCTGTTTGCCGGACAGGCGTAGTCCGACGAAGGCGATCACCACGAGGTACAGCACGATCACGACGAGGTCGAGTTGACGCACGGCTCGCTCCCAACCAGCGATTGTCAAGAAGTGACGTTGGACCAGGGTAACGCGAAACTTTTTGCCACCGCCCGGCCGGGCTGGTTACGCTGTGGTTTCAGCCTGCTGATACGGGGACTGTTCGCAGCTGCGCCGCGGCCTGGCCGTGGCGGCGGGTCGCGAGGACGCGCTCGACGACGAGCCGTCCCGGGCCGCCGGGCGACCGGAGATCCGCGCCCCGCCGGCCGGCGACTGCACACCAGCGAGAGGAACGAGCACCCCGTGGACCTCAGCACCCTCGGCACCGAGACCCGCAACGACAAGACCAGCGACCTCGACCGGATGTCTCCCACCGAGTTGCTTCTCGCGATGAACGACGAGGACCAGACGGTCGCCGAGGCTGTCCGCCGGGCCGTGCCGGACATCGCCGCCGCCGTCGACGTCATCGTGGCGTCGCTACGCCAGGGCGGACGGCTGATCTACCTCGGCGCGGGCACCAGCGGCCGGATCGGCATGCTCGACGCCGTCGAGATCCCACCCACCTTCGGCACCACGCCCGATCGGGTCGTCGGGCTGCTCGCCGGCGGGGCGCGCGCCTTCGGTGTCGCCGTCGAGGGCGCCGAGGACGACCCGACCCGCGCCGTCGCCGACCTCGACGCGGTCGGCCTGACCGCCCGCGACACGGTGGTCGGGCTCGCCGCCAGCGGCCGTACCCCGTACGTGGTCGGCGGGTTGGACCACGCCCGCGCGCGCGGCGCGGCGACCGTCTCGGTGGCCTGCAACACCGACGCGGTGACCAGCCGGCACGCCGACGTCGCCATCGAGGTGCCCACCGGGCCCGAGGTGCTCACCGGCTCCACCCGGCTCAAGGCCGGCACCGCCGAGAAGCTGGTCTGCAACATGCTGTCGACCGCCGCGATGGCCCGGCTGGGCAAGGTCTACGGCAATCTGATGGTGGACATGAACGCCACCAACGAGAAGCTCGTCGACCGGGCCCGTCGGATCGTCGCCGAGGCCGCCGACACCGACCTGGACACCGCCGCGCGGGCGCTCGCGGCGGCGCGCGGGCACGCCAAGACGGCCATCGTGCTGCTGCTGGCGAACTGCACCGCCGAGGAGGCCGCGGCCCGGCTGCGCGACGCCGACGACGACGTCCGGGCGGCCGTCGCCGCCTGACCCGTCGGGAGGCCGGCCTTCGGCGGGGCGAGCTGTCCCGCGGCTGACCCGCTACCAGATCGACGAAGCGCCCCGTTCGTTGCGGACGGGGCGCTTCGTGGTGTCAGTGCTGCTGGGTGTCGGGAGCCGGCTGGTCCCCGTCCGCATCGTCTCCGGTGGCGCTGGCCAGCTCGATCCGGGGGGACCGGTCCGGCGGGAGGTGGGCGAAATCGGCGATGACGACGACATCCACCTCCCCGTCGATCATGCTCTGTTCGACGGTCTCCCACGGTGCCCGCACGGTTCCCGCGAATCGGTACGAGTGTCGGCGAAGGTGGCGGAGACACTTCGCGACGGCGGGCTCCGACGGCTCGATGTCGGCGGGGATCCAGATGACGGCGATTTCCATGAGTCTCTCCTGATCAACGTCGTGGACGTGAGTGGGTGATCAGGAGCTACCGGGGCGGGGGAGGACCCCGCTCCACCGGTAGACCGGTAGCGCGCAGGTCGACGGCGCTGACGGTGAACCCGGCCCGCAGCAGCGGGATGGATGGCGGAGCTTCGGCTGTCGACGGAGGTGGCTCGGCACCGCCGGTGCTGGTGGTGGCCGGCCCGGTGGCGAGCGCCACGACGAACACCGGCGGCCCCGGTGCGGGACGGGCCGGCGGGACGGGCCGCTCACCGGTGACGGTGGCCGTCGTCGCCCGCGCCCGATCCGACGCCCGGCCATCGGACCTGCCGTGGGCACCGCCCGGGGACACCGTCGACGGCACCGACTGGTCAAGGCGTACGGCAGGCGGGACCGGGGCGGCTGGCGTCGGCGTGGTGCGCGGCGACGAGGGGGCACGGGCCGGACGACGTGGCGCGGTGGTGGCCGGCCTGGCCGACACTGTCGGTACCGGCCTGGCCGACACTGTCGGTACCGGCAGGGGCGGCGGCAGGGGCGGCGGTTCTATCGACGGCAGGGGCAGCGGGTCCGTGGACGGCAGGGGCAGCGGGACGACAGTCGTCGGCACGGGCAGTGGGACATCCAGCTGCACCTCGACGACGTCGTCCACCGAAACCGAGAGGGCCTGCGGCGAGGTGGCGACCTCCAGCGGCGGGAGACGCGACGGTGACGGGCTGTCGGCGTGGGCGGGGCTGGCGCCCAGGGCCGCCCCGAGCGCCGCCGCCCCGAGCGCCACCGGGGGAAGGCTGTGCCTCAACCGCATCAGCCGGCGGCCGTCGGCAGCGACGTCGCCGGCCCTGCCCGGCCGGGCTCGCCGGTGCGGTGCCGCTGGTCGGGCAGGTACCCGTGCCGCAGTGTCGCTTGCCTCATGTGCGGGTTCTTGCCCCGGTGAACCGTTGGCTACACCTTCTGTCGATGTCCCGGCCGAGCACTGTGGACGGAGCGGGGGTGGGCTTCACACCCGGGCCTCGGTGGGGGCCGGCGCGCTGTCGAGTGGCAGGTCGCGCAGGCCGCGGATCGGCGTCGACAGGTAGATGATCGGGGACAGCACGGTGAGCGCCCCGAAGATCAGCAATGTCGTGCGGGCACCGAGCGGCCCGGCTAGGAGGCCGGCGAGCAGGCCACCGACCGGGATGGCGCCCCAGGAGACGAACTTGACAGTGGCGATCACCCGGGACAACAGCTCCGGTGGGCTGGCGAGCATCCGGTACGTGCGGGTGGTCACGCTGAGCACCACTGTGGAGCTGGCGAGGATGAGGTTGCCGGCCGCGAAGGCCAGGAATGCGGCGGTGCCGGTACCCAGCGGGATGATGAGCGCGCCGGCCACGCCGACGAAGGCCGCGATGATCAGGCCGCGGGCGGTGCCGAACCGGTTGGTGAAGCGGGTCGTCAGCGCGGCGCCGATGAGTGTGCCGAGACCGTCGGTGGCGATCAGCAGCCCGACCAGGACCGGCGATGCGTGCAGCTCGCGCACCAGGTAGAACGGGAAGAGGGCCAGCATCGCGCCGCTGACGAAGTTCGTCGCGGTGGCGTCCCACATGGCCGGTCCGATGATCGGGTGTCGCAGCACGAAGTGCCAGCCCTCGCGGATCATCGTGACCATCGGTGGTCGCTCGGCCGATCGCTGCACCCGGCGAGCCGGCAGGGTGCGCAGCAACACCGCGGAGACCAGATAGCTGACGGCGTCCACGAAGAGCGTCGGCACCGCGCCCAGCACCGCCACCGCGAAGCCGCCCAGGGACGGACCGCCCAGCGTGGTGGCGGCATGGGTGCCGGAGGTGAGGCTGTTGCGGGCCTGCAACTGCGCGGCCGGCACGATCTCCGGCAGGAACGTCTGGTTCGCCACGTCGAACAGCACGTTGGCGAAGCTCACCACCAGGGCGACAGCGATCAGCTGGGCCACGGTCAGCATGCCGAGCCACCAGGCCAGCGGGACCGACGCGATGGCGAGGGCCCGGACCAGGTCCAGGCCGACCTGCATGCCGCGCAGCGGCACGCGCTGCACGATCACCCCGGCCGGCAGGCTGATCAGCAGGTACGCCAGATAGCCCGCCGCGGTGATCAGACCCATCTCGAAGGCCGACGCGTGGAGCACGTTCAGCGCGGTCAGCGGTAGGGCCAGCGCGCCGACCGCCGAGCCGAGGTGGCTGGTCGTGCCGGCGACCCACCACCGCCAGAACGTAGTAAGTCCCATAATGGAACTCACTATAGGGACAGGTGGCGGACGGCGTCGACCCCGTTCCAGAGGGCTCGACCGGGAAGGTGCTGTCTATCCCGCGCGGCGGACCATCTCGGTGATCCAGATCGGCGCGAACGGAGACGTGCAGCCGGGGGAGGTCGGATAGTCCCTGAGCACCCCCAGGCGTTCGCCGATGTCGATCGCCCGAGCGCGGTGCTCGGCGTGCTCGATCCCGATCTGCGCCAGGCAGTGGTTCATCGCCCACTGGAGGCGATCCGGCGCGTCCGCCATCTCGGTCTCGATCACATCGAGCAGTCCCGGGAGGTCGAGACTCTCGGGACTCTTCGTCACGCGTTCGGTGGTCAGCGCCCAGCCGGCGCTCGCGACCACGGGATCCGCGTCGGCGAACCAGGCCAGCCGCAGCTCGTCGGCGTGCCGGTTCTTCTTCACCACGTAGTTGACCAGCCAGTCGTGCACCTTCGGGGTGCGCGCCTCGCGCACCATGACGTCCAACTCGTCACGCGTGAACGCCCGGGGACGACAGATCAGGATCGCCAGCAGTCTCGCCGCGGACTCACCCGTCGCCCAGAGTTGGCGCGCGAGATCGTGCTGCGTCTTCAGCCGCTTCGCGAGCGCCCGAAGCGCGCCGAGGTGCACACCGTGATCGTCACCGTGTCTGGCGTTCACCTCGCGGGCCCTCGGGTCCGCCAGCTCGGCCAGCTCGGCCATCACCTCGGCCACCGTCGCAGTGCTCGTCGTCGCCGCCACCGCAGCCTCCTGCCATCGGGGTTGATGCAGCTTACGGCGCTGGCCCGCCGACCGACGCGTTCGGCAGGACCGGTGCAGGCGACCGGGACCGGACGTTTCACATTCGCGTGACGGGTATCCAGGCGTACCAGTGCGACCGGCGGTGAACAGCTTCACGGAGTGAGGGGGCACCAGTCATGCCTGATCCACAGCCCACCATCGTGCTCGTGCACGGGGCGTTCGCCGAGTCGGCGAGTTGGAACGGAGTGCTCGAGCGCATGGGCGCCGCGTACGACTCGGTGGCCGTCGCGAATCCGCTGCGCAGCGTCGCGGGCGACGCCGCGTACGTGCGGGATGTCGTACGCGGGATCGGTGGACCGGTCATCCTCGTCGGCCACTCGTACGGCGGCATGGTGATCACGCAGGCCGCGGCCGGCGACACCTCGGTGCGGGCCCTCGTGTACGTCAACGCCTTCGCCCCGGACACCGGGGAGTCGGCACTGTCGCTGTCGGGCAAGTTCCCCGGCAGCACCCTGGCCGACACGCTGGTGCAGTACCCGGTGTCGACGGGTGGCAACGAGGTGGCGATCGCCCAGGACCGGTACCACGCGCAGTTCTGCGCGGACGCGTCGGGCGACATGGCCGCGCTGATGGCCCGGACCCAGCGGCCGATCACCGAGCAGGCACTGGGGGACCAGCTCACCGGCGACCCTGCCTGGCGGTCGCTGCCCAGCTGGTTCGTGTTCGGGGACCTGGACAAGAACATCCCGGTCGAGGCGCACCGCTTCATGGCCGAGCGGGCCAACCCTCGGGGGCAGCGCGAGGTCGTCGGCGGGTCGCACGCGATGGCGGTGGCCGACCCGAGTGAGGTCGCCGAGTCGGTCATCGAGGCGGTTCGGGGGGTGAGCTGACGGTCCGGACGGTCGGCTGACGGTGGGTGGGCCGACGACGGAAGGTCGCCGGCCCACCCGGCCTGCTTGTCTAGCGAACCCGCAGCCGCTGGTGGACGGCCGCGGTGGGGGCGTGCACCGGGTCACCGGAGTAGGCGACGTGCACCGGGTACACCCCCGCGGACAGTCCGTCGGTCGGCAGGTCGACGACGGCCGCACCACCGCGCAGCGCCACCACGTGGGTCGCGCCGCCGAAGGTGACCGCGACCTCGCCGGTCACCGTCGGAGCCTTCGGGTGCGGCGACTGTGCCCGTACGTCGACGCGCAGTGTGAACGTGTCACCGCGAACGACCGAGGCAGGCGCGGCCTTCGCCTTCACCGTGACCCGTGCCGTGCCCGCCGGCACCACTGTGACCTGGGCCGAAGCGGACTTGGTCGGATCGATCACCGACGTCGCCACCACCGTGAGCGACGACGCGGTCTCCCCGGCGGCGACCGAGAGCAGGCCCGCCGTGGAGATGGTGGTGTCCGGGGAGGTCGCCCCCCGCACCGACCACGTCACCGCCGGGCTCACGCCCTCGTTGGTCGTCACCCGGGCGCGGAACTGCCTGGTCCAGTTCCACCCTGTCGTCAGGTTCACCGACGCGGGCGTCACCGACACCGAGTCCACCCCGGACCACAGATGGTCCCGGGCGAAGATCGTGAACAGTTGGCCCGCCGTCATCCCGTCGTGCGCGCCGGGAACCTGGGCCGTCGCGGCGGCGTACCCCCGGGCCCGGAAGTTGTCAGCGATGGCGTTCTGGGCGTTGAGGTTGCCCTCGAAGACGCCGTTGCCGAGGAAGACGGAGAGGTCGTCGTCTCCGACCGCGTTGGCGATGGTGTCGTAGTCCCCGGTGGTGAGCGACGGGTTGCCGGAGAAGTGTCCGTAGAACCCGAAGGTGGTCGGGTAGTTCCTGATCACGACGCCGCCCGTCATCCCGCCGTACGAGAACCCGGCGTAGGCGCGCCCGGAGCGTTCGGTCGAGACGTGGTAGCGGCCCTCGATGAGGGGCAGGATCGTCTGGACCAGGTTGTTGGCCGCGTTGGTCTGGTTGTAGGAGGCGAAGCCGAGGCTGGTGCCCGTGAAGTGGTTGCCCATGGTGACGACCACTGTGGGCTCGATCTCGCCCTTGGCGATCATGTTGTCCAGGATGTTCGGGACGTTCGCGGGGACCATGAAGTCGGTCTCGTCGCCGAAGATGCCGTGTGCGAGGTACGCGACCTTGTACGGTTGCGCGCGGTTGGCGTCATAGCCGGCCGGCAGGTACACGCCGAGATAGTGGCCGCTGTCACCCAGGATCGTGGTGTACGGGACGTAGGTGACCGTGCCCCGCTTCGCGCGGTCGGCCACCGGCAACTCGTAGCCCGCGCGTTCCTTGAGCACCGGGTCGTTCTGCTTCTCGGCGTACGGCACGGACACGGCGTCGAGAACGTCGTTGTTCCTGACCCGGAACGAGGACTCGCCCGGGGGCCGCGGGTTCGTCGAGGCGGGATCCCAGATGCGCTTGTTCTCCCAGCCCTGGGTCGGGTCCCAGACCCGGTACCAGTAGCTGAGGCCTCCGGCGTGCAGCGGGACCGAGACCGACCAGTTCCCCTTCGGGTCTCTGGTCATGTCGCGGAGGAACTCGGTGCCGCCGGAGTGGTAGCGCCCCGGTTGCCACTGTTCCGGCTGGTAGCGCGTGGTGCCGGTGTTGACGTCGAGCAGGGTCAGGTCGCCGGCGAGGCGGACCTGGGTGGCGTGCGGATTGCGGTAGACGAACGTGACGGTGTAGCCGGTGGGTGAGGTGCGGTCCGCCTTGACGGTCGCGCCCGGCGCGGGGGTGGGCCTGCCGGCGGCGGCAGCTGGCGCGGGGACGACGGCCCCCGCTCCGAGTGCCGTGAACGCGAGAATCGAGATCGCTAGCCGGAGCCTGCGTCTTCCGGTCGTTTCCCTCATGCGCGAAGACTCCTCTGTGGTCGCACGTCGCGGTCTGGTCCGGGCACTGGCAGTCGAGGGGTTTCGATGGACGCTAAATCGAATTAGCATCGGGAAGTCTGGCGGGGTATGCCGTTCGGTGTCAAGGTTTGCGGCGCCGACGCCGGGCTCGCGCCCCGCTCACCCGAGCGTGCCCGCACCCCCGGCAGCCTGCGGGTTCGCCCGGCTGGCCGCCGCCGGGGTGGCAAGGTGAATTCCATGGACCGCACGCACGTCGAGGACTGGCTCGCCGCCTACGAGCGACTCTGGCGTACGCCGGGCACGGACGGCCTGGTCGGGATCTTCACCGAGGACGCGAGCTACCAGCAGGGCCCGTACTGGACGCCGGTCGTCGGGCTGCCGGCCATCGCCCGGATGTGGGAGAAGCAGCGCAAGGGTCCCGACGAGGTGTTCCAGATGACCGCGGAGATCGTCGCGGTCGAGGGCGACACCGCCGTGTCGCGCCAGGAGGTCCGCTACGGCGACCCGGTCGAGCAGGAGTACCGCGACCTGTGGGTCATCCGGTTCGCCGACGACGGCCGGTGCCGGTCGTTCGAGGAGTGGCCGTTCTGGCCGGGGCAGCAGCCGGCCAGCTCTCCGGACGGGTCGTGACGTGGGAACGCGGCACCCGTCGGGTGGTGTGCTCCGTCACGGCGGCGGGCATGGGCAGGACGTTGGGGTGCCGCGAGGCGACTGCTACAGTCGAGATTGTTGCGGCCGCAAATTTATCGACAGCAACTACTTTGGGAAGGGATGCCTCCGATGACCAAGCTCGCCGTCATCTACTACTCGTCCACCGGGACCCTGCACGCCATGGCCAAGCGCCTCGCCGAGGCTGGCGAGAAGGCCGGCGCCGAGGTGCGACTGCGCCAGGCTCCGGAACTCGCCCCGGGCGAGGCCATCGCCTCCAACGCCGCCTGGAGCCAGCACTTCGACGCCACGAAGAACGAGCCGAAGGCGACCGCCGACGACGTCGTCTGGGCGGACGCGGTGCTGTTCGGCACCCCCACCCGGTACGGCAACGTCGCCAGCCAGCTCAAGCAGTTCATCGACACCCTCGGTCCGCAGTGGGCGCAGGGGCTGCTCGCCGACAAGGTGTACGCCGGGTTCACCGCGTCCATGACCGCGCACGGCGGCCAGGAGTCGACCCTGCTGGCGCTCTACAACACCATCCACCACTTCGGCGGCCTGATCGTGCCCCCGGGTTACACCGACCCGCTGAAGTTCGCCGACGGCAACCCGTACGGCGTCTCGCACGTCACCGGCGGCAACAACGACGCGCCGCTGGGCGACGCCCAGTTCGCCGCCCTGGACCACATGGCCTCGCGGGTCGTCAAGATCGCCGGGAAGCTCAACGCCTGACGGTGCTGCCGCCGAACCGGACGCCCGGTTGACGCGGATGCGCAGTTGCGCGAGGGCCGGCCTCCCGGGAGGGGAGGCCGGCCCTCGGCGGCCTCACACCACCACCGCGGCCATGGCGGCGTGCGGCCGGTGCTGGTCGTCGCCGGCTCGGGGTAGGCGTTCGACCTCCCGGAAGCCGGCCTGGGTGAGTCGCTCGGAGAGCGCGTCGAGCGGCCACCGGTAGGCGGTCACGACCTTGTGGTCGAAGGCGCCGACCTCGTCGGCGGAGAAGGTGCCCAGCACCAACCGCCCGGCCGGGACCAGCGCCCGGCGAAACTCGGTGAGTACGCCGTCGAGTTCCTGCGGCGGAAGATGGATCAACGAGTACCAGGCCAGGATGCCGTCGACGGACCCGTCGGCGACGTCGAGGTGGGCCAGCGACCCGAGCCGGAACTCGACGTCCGGGTGGGCGGCCCGCGCGTGCGCGATGAACTCGGGGACCAGGTCGATCCCCGCCGCGTCGACACCGAGTGCCCGGAGGTAACCGGTGAGGTGGCCGGGCCCGCAGCCCAGATCGAGCACCGGGCCCTGTCGATCCCCCAGGTGTCGCTCGATGAGGGCGAGGTCGTCGGGGTGTACCTGCTCCTTGGTGCCGAACATCTCGATGTACAGCTCTGCGACGGACGTGTAAGCCTGCCGTACCGGGTCCGTTTCCATCGCGGCACTATACGGGTCACCACACCTTGCGGGTCGCGCCTACCGTGATGGCCATGACACGTCGAGCCACGCTGGCCGGCATCTCTGTGGGCCTGCTTCTGCTGGGTTGCTCGGTCGGCACGCGGGCGGAGCGCGACCCGGAACCTCGAACCGCTCCGGAGTCGACCGCCAGCGCCGACGCCGCCGCCACCGCCGAGGCGGTCGGTCTGCTGCGGGCGGGCACGGCGTTCGTCAATCAGACGAGCTTTCGCAGCGACGTCGACATCGCCAGCCAGATCACCTCGCTGTCGCACACCGACAACGCCAACAAGCGTGTGAACGCCACGATCACGGCGCCGGGCGGGACGATCGAGATCCGGATGATCGACGACGACGTCTACCTGAAGGCCGGTCAGCTCCTGCGGGGCGTGGGCGACCAGTGGATGGTCCTCGACCCGGCCCGAGTGCCGGCGGGCTTCGCCCTGAGCTTCGCGCCGGGCAGGAACGACTCCGGCGGCTCGGGCCGCCTCATCGACGCGATCGTCACCGCACGTGCCGACGGCAGTCAGATCATCGGGACGATCGACGCGACCCGGATCGGCGTCGGTAACGGGATCAGCTTCCGGCTCGATCCCGGTGGTGTCTTTCCGGACAGCGCACGGCGACACGCGTTCCGGGCGATGCTGGACACCGAGGGTCGGCTGGTCAGCTTCCTGATGCCGGAGGCCAGTGGTCTGCCGAGCGCGTCCCTGCGCTACAGCGACTTCGGGTCGGCGGTCAGCGTCGTCCGGCCGGCCGGGGCGGTCGTCGCCCCCGATGCCCTCTATCCCCAGCTCGGCATGGGTGGCGGCGGGTAACCGGGCCAGCCGTTTGCCTCCTGCGGCTAATGCGGTTAGCCTTAAGCTAATCGCATTAGCTCGCTGTGGAGGCGTCATGACCGAATACCTGGACATTGCCGGCAACACCATCGCCTACGACCTCACCGGGCAGGGGCCACTGGTCGTTCTGGCGCACGGCATGGGCGACAGCCGGCACTCGTACCGGTTCGTCGCTCCGGCCCTGGCCGCCGCCGGATACCGGGTCGCCGCCGTCGACATCCGCGGCTGCGGTGACTCCAGCCTCGGCTGGGACGGCTACAGCCGCACCGACATCGCTGACGATCTCGTCGCCGTGGTACGCCACCTCGGCGGCCCGGCGGTGCTCATCGGCCAGTCGATCAGCGGCGGTGCCGCGACCATCGCGGCGGCGACCGCGCCCGACGTGATCTCCGGCGTCATCGAGCTGGCGCCGTTCACCCGCGCGCAGTCCATCGACCTCGCCGGGCTGGTGAGGGTCAAGCGCTACCGGGCCGGTTACCTGCACCTGGCGCAGGTGCTGCTGCGGGGCAGCGTGGCGAGCTGGCGCAACTACCTCAACCTGGCGATCCCGACCAAGCCCGCCGACTGGGACAGCGAGCTGGCGCGCATCGAGGCCAAGATGAGTGAGCCCGGCCGGATGAAGGCCCTCCAGGCCATGGCCAAGACCAGCGCCGCCGACGCTGGTCGGCAGCTGCCCAACGTCACCTGCCCGGTCCTGGTGATCCAGGGCAGCGTCGACCCCGACTGGGCCGACCCGCGGGCCGAGGGCGAACGCATCATCGCCGACCTGCCGCAGGGGCTCGGCGAGCTGGCCGTCATCGAGGGCGCGGGACACTACCCGCACACGCAGACGCCCGACGAGGTCGTCGCCCTGGCCCTGCCCTTCCTCGCCCGGACGCTGACCAATGCCTAAGGCTCGGCTCACCCCGGCGTCGGTCACCGAAGCCGCCGCCGCGCTTGTCGACGAGGTCGGCTTCGACAACCTCAGCATGGGCCTGCTCGCCGAACGGCTCGGGATCAAGACCCCCTCGCTCTACAAGCACGTCAGCAGCCAGGCCGACCTGGCACACCGGATCGCGATCCTGGCCATGACCGAGGCCGGCGATGTCATCCGTGACGCCATCCAGGGTCGGTCCGGTAGCGACGCGCTCGCCGCGGGGGCGCAGGCGATGCGCACGTACGTGCGGGAACACCCCGGCCGGTACGCGGCGGCCAACGCGGTCCGCCCGACCGGCCCCGACGACCCGTTCATTCCGGCCAGCGAGCGGGTGCTCGCCTCCTGGGCGGCCATGCTCAGCGGGTACGGGCTGGACCCGGGCCAGGAGATCCACGCCATGCGGACGCTGCGCAGCGTCCTGCACGGGTTCGCGACCCTGGAGGCGGCCGGCGGGTTCCAGATCGACACGTCGGTCGACGAGAGCTTCACCTGGCTGATCAACTTCATCGATCAGGGCCTGCGTGCCGGCGCGAGCACCGGCGCCCGCTGACACCGGGTCGACCCCTCAGCCGTACGCGAGCAGGAAGTCGACGGTGCCCGTGCCACCGGGTTGCCCGGCCGGAACCGGCAGGCCGGGCTCACTGTTCAGCACGTAGAACCCGCCGCTTCCGGTCAGTCGGGGCGTCACGGCCAGCATCTGCGCCGCCATGGTCGTCCCGGTCGGCCGCACCACGCTGTCCAGGAGGAGCCGGAAGAGGTTCCCGTTCAGGTTCGCGACGTGCAGCACCCGGTACGAGCGGGGGGCGGGCAGGCCGGTGCTGGTCAGGCCCCAGACCGGCACGATCTGGTTGCGCCACCGCGTCGGATCGTTGCTGATCGCACTGTCGTGGTTGTTCAGTTGCGTCTGGATTCCCGAGTGGATGCCGGCCAGGTGGATGTGCAACTGGTCCTGCATCCGGATCGTCGGGTCGGCGGAGTTGACGCCCAGCCCGATGTGCGGGTAGACGACGTGACCGGGCTGCCCCGGCTGGGCGTTGTTCCACGCCTCCAGCCAATAGTTCGGGGCACTGGCGGTGGTGATGAACGGACACTCGATGCCGCTGATCCGGCAGCTGGGGAGGAGCAGGTAGTCGTGGTTCGACCCCGACCCTCCATTGAGGACCACGTACGTGGGAGTCGTGCGCAGGCACTGGGGAAACGGTGGGCCGGTCTTCGTACCCTCGCAGACCTGGACCCGGTCCCGTGGTTGCCGTGCTGGGGGCGAACGTGAACGTTGTCGAGATTAGGGCGAAAGCGGGCAATTGACGCGACGGCCGGTGAACGGGTCGCCTGATCGTGTCGTCGTCGTGCGACGATTTCCGGCGTGACAGAGACCGCTGTGACACTGACCGAGATCCGCGCTCGGATCGACGAACTCGACGGTGACCTGGTCGGCCTGCTCGCCCGGCGCGAGGCGCTGGTCCGGCAGGCCGCCCCGCTCAAGAGCGACGGTCAGGCGGTCCGCGCACCGGAGCGCGTGGCGCAGGTGGTGGCCCGGGTCCGCGCGCTGGCGGGCGAGGCCGGCGCCGACCCGGATCTGATCGAACGGATCTACCGGGGCATGATCCAGGCCTTCATCGACATGGAGACCGACGAGCACCACCGGATCACCGGCGGGTCGGCGCCGCCGACGCGGTGATCGTCCGGGCCGGGCGCGCTCAGGTCGCGCCGTGGCCGGCACCTTCCGGGCTCGCCGTCGCTGGCGGTGCGTAGCCGAGCTCGTACGAGATCTTGTTGGCGGTCTCCAGCAACAGCGGAAGGTTGCTCTTCAGCTGATCGAGGCTCGCGATGACCTCGATCGCCGTGATCGAGGCGGCGGCGATGACCTGACCCCGTGAATCCCTGATCGGCGCGGCCACGCACATCACGTAGGCGTCGTGCTCGCCGTTGTCCATGGCCCAGCCGCACTGCTGGATGCGGGCGAGTTCGGCTTCCAGGGCGTCGTGGTCGGTGAAGGTGGTGTCGGTGAATTTCTCGAAGACGACGTGGGAGAGCAGGCGGTCGCGCTCCTGCCGGGGCAGGTACGCCAGGATCGTCTTGCCGACGGCGCTGGCGTAGATCGACACCGCGCGTCCCACCCGTGACGGCAGCTTGACGGCGTCGAACGCCGGGCTGTCCACCTTGTCGATATAGATGATCTCGTCGCCGGTCAGCTGCGCCAGGTGTACGGTGTGGCCGGTCTCGCGTTGCAGCGCACGAAGGTGCGCGGCCGCGGGCTGGCGGAGGTCCATCGAGCCGAGCGCGAGCTCGGACAACTCGATCAGGCCGCTGCCGAGCACGTAGGTGCCCGCGCCGGTCCGACGGACGAAGCGCGCGGACTCCAGTGTTTGCAGGATGCGCAGGGCTGTGGACTTGTGGACGCCGAGCACGTCCGCAGCCTCGGTAAGGGACAGCGGGTGCTCCGCGGATCGCCGGATGAGGTCGATCGCGCGACGAATCGATTGCGCCAAGGCTGTTTCTCCCCTCGCGCGACGGATAGCGCCGTCGCTGTCATTGCATATTGTGCAATATAGATGACGCGATGCGCAATCGCCACTTGACACCGTTGCACATGGCGCTACGATCGTTGCAATTTCACCCCCTTGACGCCAACTCGTAACAGTGGAGTAACGATGGGTAATCAGCGCTCTCGCTTCGGCATCGTCAGGGCGACATGTGCCCTGGGCTTGGTTGCCGCTCTCTTGACCGGTTGCGGCTCGGACGGCGACTCCGGTGACGGCGTCACCAAACTGACCTTCGCCGCCTCGACCTTCGGCGACCCCGGCCGTGGGCCCCTGTTGACGAAGTGGCTCGAAGAGTTCAACCAGAGCCAGACCAAGGTCCAGGTCTCCGCCGCCGCGGTGCCGTACCCGACCTTCGGCCAGACCGTGCTCACCCAGATGGGCAGCGGCAAGGGCCCCGACCTGGTCCGCTTCGACATGCCCGAGTTCGAGGCGGCCTCGGACGCCGGCCTCGTCGCGCCGCTGGACAAGGTGATCGACGCCAGCAAGTACGACCTGCTCAAGCAGCCGGACCAGTTCATGGTCCACGACGGTGTCCGGCACGGCGTCATCTTCGAAGCGTCGAACTACGCGATGTTCTACAACGCGGACCTGATCCCGACGCCGCCGACCACCTTCGAGCAGTTCACCTCGACGGCGAAGTCGCTGACCAAGGGCGACGTCTTCGGTCTGGCGTTCCGCCAGACCGAGGCCGAGGAGGCCGGTGTCTGGCAGGACATCTTCAACTACGTCTACGGCTTCGGCGGCGCCTGGTCCGACGGGAAGAACCTGACCATCAACTCGCCCGAGAACCTCAAGGGCCTGCAGGCGTTCAAGGACCTCTACGACGCGAACGTGATCCCGCGCGGAGCCGACGCGGCGACGTTCCGGCGGATGTTCGCCGAGGGCAAGGTCGGGATGGAGCTCAACAACGGCGGCTACGTGACCGCCACCCGCGGCCAGAACGCCAAGCTGAACTTCAGCGTCGCCCCCATCCCGTTCCCGGTCCGCAAGCAGGGCGCGATCCTCGCCCCGGTCGTCATCAACGAGGCGAGCGAGCACCAGGAGGAGGCGGGCACCTTCATCAAGTGGGCGCTGGAGCCGCAGAACCAGGTCAAGCTGCAGGAGATCCTCGGCGCGAGCAGCGTCGCCACCACCACGCAGCGCAGCGCGGAGACGCTCAAGGAGACCCCGTTCCTCACCGTCTTCGACGGGCTCACCGAGACCAGCCTGCCGCAGATCGTGTTGGGGTTCGAGGCCAAGACGCCGGACATCCGCAAGGTGGTCGTGCAGAACGTCGTCGCTGCCCTGCAGGGCAAGACCGACCTGAAGTCGGCACTGGACCGCGCCCAGCAGCAGGCGACCGAACTGGTCCGCTGACCGCTCGACACGGCGACGCTGCCGGCGCGACGATCCGTGCGCCGGCAGCGTCCTTCCCCAGAAGGATCGAACCCGATGACTGTGGTCGAGCAGACCGGAGCACCGAAGACAACATCCCCAGGCCGGGCCCGGCGTCGGCCCAGCCCCCTGGGTAGCAAGTGGACGCCGTACCTCTTCCTGGCCCCCGCCGCGCTGTTCATCCTCGTCTTCCAGGCGGTACCCCTGCTCCAGGAGGTGTACCTCAGCTTCACCAGGACGAGGCTGCTCAACCCCACCCGCAGCGAGTGGGTCGGGCTCGACAACTACAACCGGATCTTCGGCGACCCCGAGTTCCACCGCACCCTGCTGATCACCATCGTCTACGTGATCACCTGCGTCGTCGTCGCGATCGGCGCCGGGCTGGTCGTCGCGCTGCTGCTCAACAAGAAGTTCCGGGGTCGTGGCGTGGCGCGGGCGCTGGTGACGGTACCGTGGGCCGCCCCCGGTATCGCGGTCGCGCTCATCGCCACCTGGATGCTCAACGCGCAGTACGGCATCGTGAACCGTTTCCTCGACGCCGTGGGGCTCGGGGTGCCCGGCGGCGCCATCCTGGACAGCCCGCGCTACGCGCTCCCGGCGGTGCTCGCCACGACCATCTGGCAGCTGTTCCCGTTCACCTCCGTGGTGCTGCTCTCCGCGCTGCAGTCCGTTCCGCAGGACCTCAACGAGGCCGCGACCGTCGACGGCGCGGGACGGTGGGCCACCTTCCGCGCCGTCACCTGGCAGGTCATCAAGCCGACAGTGGGTCTGCTGGCCCTGCTGATGACGATCTGGTCGCTGCGGCGGTTCGAGCTGATCTGGCTGATGACCAAGGGCGGGCCGGTCGGGGCCACCGAGACGCTCGTCATCGACCTCTACTCGCAGGCGTTCGACTCCAAGGAACTCGGATCGGCGGCGGCCATCGGCATGGTCGGCGTCGTCATCTCGCTCATCGTCATCATCGGCAGCCGCCTGGTCGCCCGTGCCGTGGAGAAGGGGGACGTCCGATGAGGCGCTTCCGTTTCGGTGTCACCGCACGGATCGTCGCCGTGCTCGTCGTGCTGGGTGTCGCGGTGTTCCCGCTGTACTGGATGTTCGTCACGGCGCTGTCCAGCAACAGCGACCTCTTCGCCGACCAGCCCCGGCTCACGCCGGACCTCGGCCAGTTCGGGGTCTTCGTGGACGCGCTGGCCGAGGGCAAGGCCGCGGGTTGGCTGCTCAACAGCCTGATCATCGCCGTCGGCACCATGGTCGTCTCCGTCGGCCTGGGCATCCCGCTCGGCTACGCCCTGTCCCGGTTCTCGTTCTGGGGCAAGGCCGTGCTGACCGTCGTGCTGCTGTTCACGCAGATGCTTCCCGAGGCGCTCATGGTCGTCCCGCTGTTCGCGCTGTTCCGCCGCTTCGAACTGCTCGACTCGCTGACCGGCCTCGTCCTCGTCAACTCCGCCTTCGTGCTGCCGATCGTCGCCTTGATCCTCAAGGGCGCCATCGACGGCATCCCGAAGGAGCTGGAGGAAGCCGCCCGCGCCGACGGCGCCCGGCCGTTCACCACCCTCACCCGCATCAACGTGCCGCTCATCGCCCCGTCGATCGCGGCCACCGCGGTCATCGCCTTCTTCCACGCCTGGAACGAGTACGTGTTCGCGGTGACCTTCATCTTCAACCCCGACCTGCAACCCGCCTCCGTCGGCATCGCGAACTTCATCGGCGAGCTGGGAACACCGATCCAGACGGTGATGGCTGTCGCCTTCCTGTTCACACTGCCCGCCGTCGCCTTCTACCTGTTGGTCCAGAAGTACGTGGTGTCCGGCATGACCGCCGGTGCGGTGAAGGGTTGAGCCGAAAGATGAAGATCATCTCTGTCGACACGCTGGTCGTCGACTTCTACCGCACGAACCTCGTCATCGTGCGCGTGCACACCGACGAGGGGATCACCGGGCTCGGTGAGGCCACCCTGGAGGGCAAGGAACGCGCCGTCCAGGGTGCGATCGCCGAGCTGGCCGAGGCGGTGGTGGGCCTGGATCCCACCAGCATCTCGAAGATCCTCTACGAGACCGCGCGGGACTGGTACTGGCGCGGCGGCCCGGTCATCATGACCGCGTTGAGCTCGCTGGAGATGGCCCTGTGGGACATCTCGGCGCGTGAGCTGGGCGTCCCGGTCTCCCGGCTGCTCGGCGGCGCGACCCGGGACCGGGTCCGCGCGTACGCGAACGGTTGGTTCTCCGGCGCCGTCACACCGGAGGACTACGCGGCCGCCGCGCGCCGGACGGTGGAGTCCGGCTTCCGGGGCCTCAAGTGGGACCCGTTCGAAAACTACGACCTCACCATCACCACCGCACAGTTGGACCGGGTGCTGGCCCAGATCGACGCCGTCCGTCAGGCGGTGGGCCGCGATGTCGAACTGTTCGTCGAGGGGCACGGCCGCTTCGACGTCCGCCACGCCATCAAGGTCGCCAACGAGATCGCCCAGTTCGACCCGGTGTGGTTCGAGGAGCCGTGCCCACCGGACAATCTTGACGCGCTCGTCGACATCCGTCGCGCGTCGCCGGTGCCGATCGCGGCGGGGGAGCGGTGGTACGGCCGGCAGGGTTTCGCCCCGGCGCTGGCCCGCCAGGCCGTCGACTTCGTCCAGCCCGACGTGACGCACGCCGGTGGGATCGCCGAGCTGGCCTTCATCTCCACGCTCGCCGCGACCAGCTACGTGGGGTTCGCGCCGCACAACCCGAGCGGCCCCCTCAGCACCGCCGCGACGCTGCAACTCGGGGCGACGCTGCCCAACTTCCGGTACCTGGAGATCATGGCGACCGACGTGCCGTGGCGTCCGGAGATCACCAACGAGCGGCTGGTGCTGACCGAGGACGGCGACATCCTCATCCCGAACGGGGTCGGCCTGGGCATCGAGGTGGATCTCGCCGCGATCGAGCAGCACCCGTTCACACCCCATCCGCTGCGGATGTTCCAGGACGCCGTCTACGACATCCGTCCCCGCGACGAGCGGTCCTTCTTCAACCTGGAGAGCGACTCATGACGGTGCCACGGCCGCGAGGGCAGGCCGCGGGTGCGGACTGGGTCGGCACTGCCGCCGAGGCGTTGCCGGACGACCCCGACAGCGTCCTCATCGGCCGGATCTGGGATCCGACCGGCGACGGCCCCTCACCGGTGACCGTCCGCGACGGCGAGGTCATCGACCTCAGCCACCGGTTCCCGACCGTCCGCGACATCTGCGAGCTGCCCGACCCGGCCGCGACGATCGCCGGGATCGACGGGCCGAGGGTGGGCGACTTCGGGGAGATGCTGGCCAACACGGCGGCCGCGACCCGGGACCGCGACCACCCCTGGCTGCTCGCCCCGGTCGACCTCCAGGCGCTCAAGGCCGCCGGCGTGACCTTCCCCATCTCCATGATCGAACGGGTGATCGAGGAACGGGCGCGGGGAGACCTCGCGCTGGCGGCGGACATCCGTCAGCGCATGCTCGACGACGTCGGCGTCGACCTGCACAACCTGGCGGCCGGCTCACCGGAGGCGGACCGGCTCAAGAGCCTGCTGGTGGCCGAGGGCATGTGGAGCCAGTATCTGGAGGTGGGGATCGGCCCGGACGCCGAGATCTTCACCAAGGGACAGATACTCTCCGCCGTCGGCACCGCCGTCCCGGTCGGCGTGCTCGCCGCGTCGACCTGGAACAACCCGGAGCCCGAGGTCACGCTCATCGTCGCGTCCAGCGGCCGGGTCGTCGGCGCCACCCTCGGCAACGACGTGAACCTGCGCGACATCGAGGGCCGCTCGGCGCTCCTGCTCCCGCTGGCGAAGGACAACAACGCCTCCTGCGCCCTCGGGCCGCTGATCCGGCTCTTCGACGACCGGTTCGGTATGGATCGGGTCCGCGAACTCGAAGTGCGCCTGGAGGTTCGCGGTGTGGACGGCTTCCACCTGGAGGCGGTCTCGGAGATGACCCGGATGTCGCGTGATCCGCAGGAGCTGGTCCGGCAGCTGATCGGGCCGCACCACCACTATCCCGACGGCGCCGCCCTGATGCTCGGCACCATGTTCGCGCCCATCCAGGACCGGGACCGCCCCGGCGAGGGCTTCACCCACAAGGTCGACGACGTGGTACGGATCAGCTGCCCGGCGCTCGGCACCCTGGTCAACCGGGTGCGGCATGCGGAGGAGTGCGAGCCCTGGCACTTCGGAGTCCGCGATCTGATGGGCAATCTGGTGAGGAGAGGACTGCTGTGAACGTGGTCAGCACTGTCGATCCGCGCGACGGTCAGCGTCGCGCGACGGATCTCAGCGAGACCGACGACTCTCGGCTGGAGGTGATCGCCGGTCAGGCGTCCGGGGCGGCGCAGTGGTTGGCCGCCCGCGGGCGGGTCGGCCGCGCGGAGCTGCTGGACGCGATCGCCGCGTCGCTGGAGTCCCGGCGGGCGGACCTGGTCGCCGCCGCGGAGGCGGAAACCGGGCTGAGCCACGCGCGACTCGACGGGGAACTCACCCGGGCGGCGGTCCAGTTCCGGATGTTCGGCGAGGTGCTGCGCGACGGAGCGTACGTCGAAGCGGCCATCGACCACGCCGCCGACACACCACTCGGGCGCGGCCCGGAGTTGCGGCGGATGCTCGTGCCGCTCGGGCCGGTCGCCGTCTTCGGGGCCAGCAACTTCCCGTTCGCCTTCTCGGTCGCCGGCGGTGACACGGCCGCCGCGCTCGCCGCCGGGTGCCCGACGATCCTGAAGGCCCACCCGTCGCACCCGCTGACCTCGCATGCCTCCGCCGCCGCGATCGAGTCGGCCGTCCGCGACCTCGGCGGACCCGAGGGCGTCATCTCGATCGTGTACGGCGAGCAGGCGGGCCGCTCGCTGGTGCGCCACCCGGCGATCCGGGCGGCCGCCCTGACCGGCTCGGTCAACGCCGCCCGCGCCATCCAGGCGGCCATCGACGAACGCCCCGACCCCATCCCGCTGTACGCCGAACTGAGCAGCGTGAACCCGATCGTGGTGCTGCCCGACGCGGCCGGCGCCCGGGCGGACCAGATCGCCGAGGGGCTGTTCGGGTCCTTCACGAACTCGGGCGGTCAGCTGTGCACCAAGCCCGGCCTGGCGTTCGTCCCGACGGATCCGGGTGGTGACCGTCTGGTCGACGCGCTGCGGTCGAGGGTCGACTCGTCGGGCGGCGCGGTCCTGCTCAACGAGCGCATCCGGGACGCGTACGAGAGTCGGGCCACGGAGTTCGAGCGGGCCGGCGCGCGGGTGGCGGCGCGGCCGCAGGTCGACCGGGGCGCGGGCTTCACCGTGGCGCCGACCCTCCTGGAGGTCGGCCTCCCCGGCCTGACCGCCGAGATCGCCGACGAGTGCTTCGGACCGCTTCTGGTCGTGGTCCGCTACGACGACGACGCCGACCTCGACGCCGCGCTGAACGCCGTTCCGCCGTCGCTGACCGGCTCGCTGCACAGTGGACCGGGCGACGACCCCGACGTGGTACGCCGCCTGGCCGACGTGTTCGCCGCCCGCGCCGGTCGCGTCGTCTTCGACGGCTACCCCACCGGTGTCCGGGTGTCGTGGGCCCAGCACCACGGTGGGCCCTGGCCGTCGACGAACGCCGTGCACACGTCGGTCGGCGCCACGTCGATCCGACGGTTCCTGCGCCCGCTGGCGTGGCAGGACGCCCCGGCCTGGGTCCTGCCCGAGGAGTTGCGCGACGAGTACACCGCCATTTCCCGGCGAATCGATGGGAGGTTGGTGCCAGCGGCCGGGTAACCGCCTCCGCCGGTCGTTGCGGGTGCGTTTTCGCGCCACCTGTGGCTGGCGCGCGAATTCCTTGCCGAAATTGACCAGACAGGGAATTCGCGCGCCGGTCGTTCTGGCGCCGCCGAAGCGTGCCCAAATTGTTTGTGGCGCAATTTATTTGGTTCGGGTTCACGGACCCTTCTTGACCATCAATGCAATTCATGGTTTTGTTTTCGACAGGGAACGATGTTAGCGCTCGCATCGCTGCATCGCTCGTTACTGGTATCCCTTCGCCTCACCATCGAATGGTCGGTCGGCCGCTCGGTTGCGGTCTGACCACACGCCGAAGAGGGAGCAGGACATGCCCGTTGCACCTCCCCGTCCCCTGACGCCGGCACCGACGCGCCGGCTGATGCTCGCGCTGCTCGCCGCCATCACCGTCACGGCCGGCACGGTCGCCGCACCGGCGGCCTCGGCCGCACCGCCGGCGCCGCCCGCGCGGCTGGGCCCGACCGTCACCCGCACCGACCAGGCCCCCACCGGCTACACAGTCACCTTCCGGTACCAGGCGCCAGCCGATGTCCAGCAGGTCCACATCTACGGCGACTGGTTCTACTCCCGACCGGAGAACATCGGCTGCCAGGACTGCGGCGACGCGCGCCCGCCCACCGAGTGGCAGCCGGGCGACGTCGCGGCCACCCCGTGGCACACCCAGGCCATGCGGAAGGGTCCCGACGGAGTGTGGACCTTCACCACGCCACTGCCGGCGGGCACCTTCCGCTACGCGTTCACCCACGACTGCGCCAACGAGCTCGCCACCGGCTGTGCCCTGCACGACGACCCCGCCAACCGCTGGCAGATCCAGCCGCAGTACCCGGGAGCGCCCGGCGCGGTACGCAGCACGATCTACGTCCCGGCCAGCCGGAAGTTCCCCACGTACGACACCGGTTACCAGGCGCCGGTGGCCAAGGTCGGCCGGCTGGAGTCCCGGCGGTACCCCTCGCCACTGTCGACCAACCCGGCGGGGGTGCACGACATCGTCGTCTACCTGCCGCACGGCTACGACCCGAACCGGGCCACGCCGTACCCGACGCTCTACCTGAGCCACGGCAGCGGTGACCACTCGACCGCCTGGACGATGCAGGGCGTGGCCCACCTGATCCTGGAGAACGCGGTCAAGGACCGGGCGGCGCAGCCGATGGTGATCGTCTCCACCGACTTCAACGGCCTCCCCGGTGGCAACGAGGGCTACGTCAACGAGCTGCGCGACAACATCTTCCCGTTCGTCGAGCAGAACTACCACGTCTCGACCCGGGCGCAGGACCGCGCCTTCGCCGGCTTCTCCGCCGGTGGCAGCCGGGCGTACACCATCATGTACAACCACACCGACCTGTTCGGCTACCACGCGGCGTGGAGTGCGGGCGGTCCGGCAGCCACCCCGGCGCAGGTCGACAGCATGAAGGCGGTGACCGGTGGCATCATGATCGGCACCGGGCTCCAGGACCGGCTGGGCAACATCGCCGAGAACTCCCAGCGCAACGCCGCCGCGCTACGGGCGGCCGGCGTCGAGTTGGACGAGTACAACGTGCCGGGCGTGCACACCTGGCACGTCTGGCGCCCGCTGCTGGACCACTACCTGCGTACCCTGGCCTTCCGGGCCACCACCACCGGTCTCGACGTCACCACGTCGTCGGCGGGCGGGTCGCGGCAGACGAAGGTCACCGCCACCGCGACCGTCGACGCGGTCAGCACCAGCGCGTCGGCACCGGCCGGCCGGGTCGACTTCTTCGCTGGTGACACGCGCCTCGGGTCGGCCCCGGTGCGCCACGGCGTCGCCCGGTTGACGACGACCGTCCGGGGTGAGCTGAACGCGCCGGTGGTCGCCCGCTACCAGGGCGACAAGCTCTTCAACGATTCGCACAGCGATCCGGTCGACGCCCGGTAGTCCCCGGCTCGACCCCGTACTCCCTGTGGTGGGGAAGCCCCGGCCGCGCACCCCTGGTGAAGCCAGGATGTGCGCGGCCGGGGTGGTTCGTCAGCCGATCACGCGGTGGTGTCGGTGGCGCGCAGCCGCAGCATGGTCCAGGACGCCTGCGGAAGAGTCAGCCCGACGCTGGCGTCGGCGCCGCGTGCGGTGCCGTTGGGGCGCGGCGCGGCGTGGTCCGGACCGTCGGCGGTGTTCTTGGCGTGCAGGTCGGTGCCGCCGACGGTGACGCACTCGATGATGTCGGTGACCTGGGCGCCGGCGACGTCGATGGTCACCTCGGCCGGGGTGTCGAGGGCCCGGTTGACGAGGAAGACGCTCATCTCCCCGGTGCTGTCGTCCCAGGTGGAGACCGCGTCGACCGCGTCGACCTCGCCGTAGCGGCCGGTGGTCGTCGTGCTGCCGTCGCGCAGCACGTCCAGCACGGCGCCCTGGGCGTGCCGGGCGGTGCGGGCGAAGGGGTGGAAGATGGTCTGCCGCCAGGCCGAGCCGCCCGGCTCGGTCATGATCGGTGCGATGACGTTGACAAGTTGGGCCTGGCAGGCCGCTGTCACCCGGTCACTGTGCCGGAGCAGGCTGATCAGCAGGCCGCCGACGACGACCGCGTCGGCCACGCTGTAGTGATCCTCCAGCAGCGGCGGCGCTACCGGCCAGTCCTCGCCGCTCGGGGGCGTGGACGGGGCGGCGGACTGGTACCACACGTTCCACTCGTCGAACGCGATCATGATCTTCTTGGTCGACCGGCGGATCGCGCCCACCGAGTCGGCGATGGCGGTGACGGCGTCGATGTACCTGTCCATCTCCTCGGCCGAGGCGAGGAAGCTGGCCAGGTCGTCGTCGACCGGCTGGTAGTAGGCGTGCAGCGAGATCAGGTCGACGTCGTCGTACGCCTCGGTCAGCACGTCGCGCTCCCATCTGCCGAAGGTCGGCATGCCGAGGTGTGAGGAGCCGCAGGCGACGAGTTCGAGATCGGGGTCGAAGCGGCGCATGGCCTTAGCGGTCTGCGCCGCGAGACGCCCGTACTCGGTCGCGCTTCGCTGGCCCACCTGCCACGGGCCGTCCATCTCGTTGCCCAGGCACCACAGCTTGATCCCGTACGGGTCGGTCGCGCCGTTGGCGCGGCGCTGGTCGGCGAGGTGACTCCCGCCGCGGTGATTGGCGTACTCGAGCAGGTCGACGGCCTCGGCGGTGCCCCGGGTGCCGAGGTTGACCGCCATGATCGGGTCCAGGTCGGCCTTGCTGACCCAGCGCATGAACTCGTCCAGCCCGAACGCGTTGGTCTCCAGGCTGTGCCAGGCGAGGTCGAGCCTCGTCGGTCGTTTGTCGACCGGGCCCACGCCGTCCTCCCAGCGGTAGGAGGAGACGAAGTTGCCGCCCGGATAGCGCACCGTGGTGACGCCCAACTCGCGCACCAGTTCGAGGACGTCGCCCCGGAAGCCGTCGGCGTCGGCCCTCGGGTGGCCCGGCTCGTAGATTCCGGTGTAGACGCAGCGACCCAGGTGCTCGACGAACGAGCCGAAGAGCCGGCGTGGCACGGGCGCGACTCGTCGGCGGGGGTCGAGGGTCAGGCGGGCCGTGTTCACGACGTGCTCCGGCGCGCTGTCGGGGTGGGTGTTCAGGGCTGGCTCCCTTCGTGCGCGGTACGACGCGGAGATCTCTACCCGAGCGCCGAGACCGAGGGGTGGTGGAGGCGGTGTGAGCTCTGGACAACGTGATCGCGCTCGATTACGTTGTCGATCGATGTAAACGTTACCGATTACGTTTACGTAAGGGAACACGGCGCCTGGATCAAAGTGTGGACGGCCCACCCGACGGAGGGCTGCGCCGCGCAGCTGGCCGGGCGTCCGGCTCCCGCGCCTCGCCGCCACCCGGCCCGCCGCCCGCAGCGCGCGGCCCGGCGCCGGTGGCGTGGTGACCGACGAGGCCGGAAGACCAGCTTGTCGCGGTGATTGGGGTGACCGGGTGACCAGTGTTGAGCCGGCGATCGAGGCGACCTACGCCGACGCGAACGCGCCCGTCGACGAACGGGTGGCGGATCTGTTGGCCCGGATGACCCGCGAGGAGAAACTCGCGCAACTGGGCAGCACGTGGGCGTTCACTCTGTTGGAGAGCGGGCGGTTCGCACCGCAGCGGGCCCGGTCGGTGCTGGCGCACGGCCTGGGGCACGTGACCCGCGTCGCGGGTGCGACCAGCCTGAAGGCGGCGGAGGTGGCCCGGGCCGCCAACGCCATCCAGCGGTTCCTGGTGACCGAGACCCGGCTGGGGATCCCGGCGATCGTGCACGAGGAGGTCTGCTCGGGGGTGATGGCCCGCGAGGCGACCATCTTTCCGCAGGCGATCGGCGTCGCGAGCACCTGGGAGCCCGAGCTCAACCGGCAGATGGCCGACGCCGTCCGCGCCCAGATGCGCGCCATGGGCAGCCACCAGGGCCTCTCGCCGGTGCTGGACGTGGCGCGCGACCCACGGTGGGGCCGGACGGAAGAGACCTACGGCGAGGACCCGTACCTGGTGTCCCGGATGGGAGTGGCGTTCGTCCGGGGCCTGCAGGGCGCCGACCTGACCGACGGTGTGCTCGCCACCGCCAAGCACTTCGTCGGGTACGGGGCGTCCGAGGGTGGGTTGAACTGGGCGCCGGCGCACCTGCCGCCGCGGCTGCTGCGCGAGGTGTACCTGTACCCGTTCGAGGCGGCGGTCCGCGAGGGCGGCCTCCAGTCGGTGATGGCCGGCTACCACGAGCTCGACGGCGTCCCCTGCCACGCCAACCAGGAACTCCTCGCCGACGTGCTCCGTGGCCAGTGGGGCTTCACGGGCAGCGTGGTCTCCGACTACTTCGCCGTCAACGACCTGCACACGTACCACCACTTCGCCCCGGACAAGCAGCAGGCCGCGGCGGTGGGTCTCGGCGCGGGCGTGGACGTCGAACTGCCGGCGACGGACGCGTACGCGGACGCTCTCAGTCGCGCCCTGGACGCCGGCGAGGTCAGCGAGGCTCACCTCGACGAGGCGGTCTCGCGGGTCCTTCGGCACAAGGTCGAACTCGGGCTCTTCGAGAACCCGTACGTCGACGAGGACGCGGCCACGACGACGGTGAACGCCGAACGGCACCGGGACGTGGCGCTGGAGATCGCCCGCCGCAGCCTCGTCCTGCTCAAGAACGACGGCGTCCTGCCGCTGCTCGCCGAGGCCGGAACCGTCGCGCTCATCGGCCCGAACGCGGACAACGCCCGGCACCTGCTCGGTGACTACTCGTTCGTGGCCCACATCGAGGCGTTGATCGCCGCGCGCAAGCGGCGCGGGCTGCTCGGCGAGATGATGACGATCCCGGACGACCTGGAGATCGACGAGAGCATCGGCGGGGTGCCGACGGTGCGCGACGAACTCGCGGCGCGGCTCGGCGAGCGGCTGCGCTTCGCCCCGGGCTGCGACGTGCTCGATCCGTCGACGGAGGGGTTCGCCGAGGCGGTCGCGGTGGCCGCGGCAGCCGACGTCGCGGTGCTGGTCCTGGGGGACCGCTCGGGGGTGACGCTCGGGACCACCACGGGGGAGTCGCGCGACCGCTCCAGTCTGGACCTGCCGGGCGTGCAGGAAGAGCTGGTCCGAGCCGTCGTCGCCACCGGTACGCCAGTCGTGGCGGTGCTCGTCGCGGGTCGACCCGTCGGCACTGACGTCCTGCACGAGGAGTGCGCCGCGGTGCTGATGGCCTGGCTGCCGGGGGAGACCGGGGCGCGGGCGATCGCCGAGGTGCTCCTCGGCGAGGTGAACCCGAGCGGGAAGCTGCCCATCTCGTACCCCCGTAGTGTGGGCCAGATCCCCGTCTTCTACGGCCACAAGGTCTCCGGCGGACGGTCGCACTGGCACGGCGACTACGTGGATTCGCCGGTCGCCCCGCGCTACGTCTTCGGCCACGGCCTCGGGTACACCTCGTTCGCGATCGACGACGCCGTGGTGGAGAGCGCGCAGGTCCGCGCCGGGGACAGCGTCGAGGTCGAGGTCACGGTCACCAACACCGGGCAGCGGGCTGGGGAGCAGGTCGTGCAGCTCTACGTCCGGGACCCGCAGGCGACGATCACCCGGCCGGTGCTGGAGCTGAAGGCCTTCGCCCGTGTCGCGCTGCCTGCCGGTGGGCGGGTGGCGGTGCGGTTCGCGCTGCCCACCGGCCAGCTCGGTTTCTACGACCGGAGCATGGCCTACGCGGTGGAGGCCGGGCAGATCGAGGTGTACGTCGGTTTCTCGGCTGCCGACCACACTCACGCCGGCACCTTTGTCATCACCACGGACCCGGGCCAGCCGACGCCGAAGGTCTTTACCGGGACGGCAGAAGTTCGGCAGCTGTGATCGCTCACCCGGTCCCGGGAATGGTTCTTGACGCAGCGTGCCGTCCCGTTGTCAACGAGTAGAAGCAGCGCGGAAAACGGGGCTTAGTGGCCTCTTCTGCACTGTCGACTATGGGCGAAGAGGTCTTGTGTTCGTAATCGTTCTCCGTTACGTTGGCAACATCCTGGAAACGTAACCGATAACGATTGCAGTCCAGAGAGAGCGGGCATGATTGAAGCCAATACGCCGGTAACAATGAGTGATGTCGCCCGAGTCGCCGGCGTTTCCACCGCCACCGTCTCGCGCGTCGTCAACGGGCATTACGGCGTCAGCGCTCGCACCGTCGCTCAGGTCCGCTCCGCCATCGACCAACTCGGCTACGAGTCGAGTCTGGTGGCCACCAGCCTTCGGCGCAGCCGCACCAACGTTCTGGGTCTCGTCGCGCACAGCTTCCAGTCGTACACGGCAGAGGTGCTCAAGGGCGTCATGAAGGCGCTGAGCCGCTCCGGCTTCGATCTGATCATCTACGCCAACAGCGACCTCTACGGCTCCTATTCGGAGGGCTGGGAGCAGCGGCACCTCACCCGGCTGTCCGGCACCCTCACCGACGGGTGCATCGTCGTCACGCCCTGGGGTGAGGTCCGCAGCCGCACGCCGGTCGTGGCCATCGACCCGGTGCGGGGCTCGACGGCGCCGTCGGTGATGGCCGACAACCTCGCGGGCGCCACCACCGCTGTCGAGCACCTGCTCGGGCTGGGCCACCGGCGCATCGGGTTCATCGCCGGGCGCGACAGTCTGGCCTCGGCCTGGTCGCGGGAGGAGGGATACCGGGCCGCGCTGACCGCCGCCGGCGTGCCGGTCGATCCGTCGCTGATCGGTCGAGGGGATTTCAACCCGGAGTCGGCGACCCCCCTGGCGCGGGTTCTGCTGCAACGACCGGACCCGCCATCGGCGATCTTCGCGGCGAGCGACGGGATGGCCCTCAAGGTCCTCGAGGTCGCCCGCGAGTTGGGGTTCTCCGTTCCGGGGGACCTGTCCGTCGTCGGGTTCGACAACATTCCCGAGTCGGCGTTGACGGAGCCGGGTCTGACCACTGTGGACCAGTCGATGTACCAGCTCGGGTACGAAGCCGCCCGGATGCTGAAGTCACTGGTGACCGGCGAGTGGGACGAGCCACGCCAGATCGTGCTCCCGACCAACCTCGTCGTGCGCAGCTCGACCGCACCACCGACGAGCGCGGCACGACCATGACATCCGCCCATGGGCGCGCACGCCTGATCGCTCCCGACAGAGCGATCAGGTCGGCTGTGCCCGTGGCAGCAGCCTGAAGGAGGTGCACGCAGCACACACGGCCAGATCCACCGTTGAGTTGAGCCGGTCAGTCGGGTCGCATCCGCTGCCGGCACATGAAAGGAGTGGAGCGTGACTACCGAACAGTATCATGGGCGCTTACGCCGTCCGGGCGTGCGTCGACGGCTCTCGGCGGCGTTCACCGCCGGAGTCATCGCCACCGCGGCGGTTCTCCTCGCGCCGCAGCCGGCAGCGGCGGACACGCCGTGGCTGGACGTCTCCGAGGACCGCTACGCCTCGTTCACCGTCCCGGCAGCGTACGTCCAGGAGAAGCTGGGCACCGTCTCGCAGGTCGTCGTCGAGGGAAACTTCGGGCCGTCCGCCAGCTGGGCGGAGTTTGGTCTGACCCGCCGGGGTGACGTCTGGTCGGGCGTTCTCGGCGCGCTGGAGCCCGGGCTGTACAACTATCAGCTCACCGCGGACGACACCTTGACCATCAAGGACCCGACGAACAGCACCGGTGTCGCGTCCGACCCGCTGCTGAGCACCTTCCTCGTCGCTGGTGACTCGGCGCGGTGGCTCGTCGACGCGCCAGCGGGCACCGGCGGAAAGATCGAGACGCTGACCTACCGCACCGGGAACGCGCAGCGCTCCGCGGTGGTCTGGACGCCACCGGGTTACGCGGCCAAGGGTCCGAAGGGTTACCCGGCGCTCTTCCTGCAGTCGGGTGACGGTGTCGCCGCCACCGACTGGCTCGATCTCGGTCGGTCCAAGCAGATCCTCGACAACCTCTCGGCCGCGGGCGCGATGAGCCCGATGGTCGTGGTGATGAACAACGCCGACGTTTCGAACCACAAGGAGTTGAAGGACCTCCGCAAGGCGGTCACCGACACCTACCGGGTCCTTCGCGACCCGGCGCACCAGGCGATCGCGGGTGTGTCCGACGGTGGCACGCAGGCGTTGCGGGCCGCCCTCACCAAGCCGGGCCAGTTCGGTCACGTCGGCTGGTTCTCGGGCAGGTCGGCTCCGGAGATCGACCGGAAGGACGCCAGGGCGATCAACCGCGGCACCAGGTTGCTGCGCCTGTACACGGGCAACGTCACCGACCCCGCGTACAACGCCACCTACCGCCTGACGAAGGCGCTGGACCGCGCCGACGTCCGGTTCGAGTTCGACGGGGTCAACCCGGACGGCGGCGCGAACTGGACCACCTGGCAGGAGAACCTCGTCGACTTCCTGCCGCGACTGTTCCGCGACGTGCGCGACCACGGGCCGAGCCCCGGTCACCAGCCGCTCAAGCGGGAGTTCACGCCACCTCCGGCCGGCACCACCCCGACGCCCTTTGTCACCGAGGACGGGTTCGTCACCTTCGAGACGACCACCGAGTTCACCGCCGCCCAGCACGTCACGGTCTGGGCGAACGTCGCGCCGGGCGGCAGCTGGCTGCGACTGCCGCTGCACCGCGACGGTGACCGGTGGCGGGCGACAGTCGGCCCACTGAAGCCCTGGTTCTACTACTACCGGCTGATCGTGGACCGGGTCGCGGTCAAGGACACCTCCAACCCGACGAAGGTGACCACCGAACCGACGTGGAGCACCTTCTTCATCCCCGGGCCCGGCGCTCGACTGCTGTCGGACGTGCCCGCCGGTCAGGGCGGAACTGTCGAGAGCATGACCTACTCCAGCACCGTGGCCGGTCAGGACCGCACCGCGCTGGTGTGGACCCCACCCGGGTACGACCCCGGCCGGGAGCAGCCGTACCCCGTCCTCTACCTGCAGCACGGTGGCGGCCAGAACTACACCGACTGGGTCGAGATGGGCCGGGCCAAGCAGATCCTCGACCACCAGTTCCTCGACGGTGATCTCACGCCGATGGTGGTCGTGATGGGCAACGGCAACTCCTCGAACTTCAACAGGGAGTTGCGGGAGAACATCGTTCCGACGGCCCGTGCCCGCTACCACATCTCCAGCGACCCGTCCCAGCAGGCCCTCGCCGGCCTGTCGATGGGCGGCGGGCAGGCGTTCGGGGTGCTGAAGGCCTACCCGGGTGAGTTCGCCTACGTGGCGGCCTTCTCGGCCGGGTTCGGCAGCAGCACCGGCGTCGACGCGGCGGCGATCAACAACGGCACCAAGATGCTGCGCCTGTACGTCGGTGACCAGACCGACTTCGTCTACCCGAGCTTCATGGCCTCGCTGACCACGATGGACAACCTCGGTATCCGCTACGAGTTCGACGGGGTCACCCCCGGGCCGCACGGCTGGGACGTGTGGCAGAAGAACCTCATCGACCTGGCGCCGCGTCTGTTCAAGCGCTAGGAGCCGTTCCAGGCGACGCCACCGGGAGCAGGTTTCCTGCCCCGGTGGCGCCCGCCACGGCACGGCCGCCCCCCGCACCGCCACCCGAAGGGAACCACCTCAATGAAGAGAAGACGGATACTCGCCACGGTTGCCATGCTCGCGGTCGGGACCGGCCTCGCGGCCTGCTCCTCCGACGAGGGCGGCAGCGACGCGAGCAATTGCACCAACACCATCACCAAGAAGGACCTGCCGGTCGTGACGATGTGGGGTTGGTACCCCAACACCCAACTCGTCGTCGACAACTTCAACAAGCTGAACAACGAGGTGCAGGTCTGCTGGACCAACGTCGGGCAGGGCGGGGACGAGTACGACAAGTTCCAGACGGCCATCTCGGCGGGCACCGGGGCGCCCGACGTGATCATGGTCGAGGCGGACCGCATCCCGACCTTCCAGATCCAGGGCGCGCTCGTCGACATCAAGAAGTACGGCTACGACGCGGTCAAGGCCAACTACAGCGAGGGTGCCTGGAAGGACGTGTCGGTCGGTGACGCGGTCTACGGCGTCCCGGTCGACGGCGGCCCGATGGGCATGATCTACCGCAAGGACATCTTCGACAAGTACAAGATCACGCCGCCGAAGACCTGGGCCGAGTACGAGCAGGCCGCGCAGAAGGTCAAGGACGCCGGTGGTCCGCTCTTCGGGGACTTCGGCGCCAACGTGCCGGCGGTCCTGATGGCGCTCCAGATCCAGAAGGGCGCCACGCCCTTCACCTTCGATCCGGCGCAGCCGAAGGCGATCGGTGTGAAGCTCAACGACCAGGCGTCCAAGGACGTGCTGGACTACTGGGGTGGCCTGGCCAAGAAGGGCCTGGTCGGCACGCAGAACCAGTTCACCCCGGAGTACATCACCGGCGTGATCAACGGCAACTACGCGACGTACATCTCGGCGGCGTGGGCACCCGGCTATCTCACCGGCGCGGGCGTCGGCAAGGGCCAGGACACCGGCAAGTTCGCGGTGGCGCCGCTGCCGCAGTGGGACCCGGCCAACCCGGTGCAGGTGAACTGGGGCGGGTCGGCGTTCTCGGTGACCAAGCAGGCGAAGAAGCCGGAGCTGGCCGCGAAGGTCGCCTACGGGCTCTACGCCGACAAGGAGTCGCTCACCGACGGCTGGACCAACCAGATCATCTTCCCGCTGAACCTCACGGCGCTCAAGGATCCCGCCTTCGTCGACCTGAAGGTGGCGTTCTTCGGCGGCCAGCAGGCGAACAAGGAGGTCTACGTCCCGGCCGCCGACGCCTACCAGGGCGTCCAGTACGCCCCCTTCGGCCAGTACTACCTCGACGCGATGGAAAAGCAGGTCAGCGAGGTCATCAAGGGGTCCATCACCGGATCGCAGGCAGCCGACCGGCTCCAGGAGGACGTGGCGAAGTACGCCAAGGAACAAGGCTTCACCGTTCAGTGACCAGCTGGGTGGGCCGCGCCGGCACCGCTCGGCCGGCCCACCCTCCCCCCTCAGCGTCCACGTCCCGGAGACCGCAATGACATCCCTGACCGAGAAGCGCGCAGCGCGTACACAGCCTGAGACGCGCACGATCCGTGGCAAGGTACACCTTCGCGAGCACCTGATGGGATGGCTCTTCGTCGGGCCGTTCGGGGTCGTGTTCCTGGCGTTCCTCATCGCGCCGCTGGCGTACGCGCTGTATCTCAGCCTCTTTCAGAAGAAGCTGATCGGCGGCACCAGCTTCGTCCTCTTCGACAACTACGTGAAGGCGTTCACCGACCCGAGCTTCCTGTCCGGGGCGTGGTTCGTCATCCGCTTCTCGCTCGTCTCGATCCCGGTGCAGATCATCATCGCGCTCGCGATGGCGCTCATCCTGGACTCGGTGACCACTCTGTTCGCCCGCTTCTCCCGCCTCATGATCTTTCTTCCGTACGCCATCCCGACGGTCATTGGCGCGGTGATGTGGGGCTTCCTCTACAGCCGGGGCTTCGGCCCGCTCACCGACATCTTCGGGCTCTTCGGCGCCACCGCTCCCGACTTCCTCGGCAGCGACCTGATCTTCTACGGGCTGCTCAACGTCGTCACCTGGCAGTGGGCCGGCTACTACATGATCATCCTGTACGCGGCCCTGCAGGGCGTCGATCCGACGCTCTACGAGGCGGCCCGGATGGACGGCGCCGGACGGTGGCAGATCGCGACGCGGATCAAGATCCCGCTGATCGCGCCGGCGCTGATCCTGATCCTGGTCTTCTCGCTCATCGGCACCCTGCAGTTCTTCAACGAACCGCAGATCCTGCGTTACCTCGCCGCGGGCACGATCGGCTCGGACTTCACCCCGAACATGTACGCGTACCAGCAGGCGTTCTCGCTCGCCAACTTCAACTACGGGTCCGCGATCTCCTTCGCCCTCGGCGGGATCGTGTTCATCTGCGTGTACGCCTTCCTGTTCTTCACCCGCAAGCGGAGGAGCTTCCTCTGATGACCGACCACAGCAGCCTCCGCGCCGGCGCCCGCCGACCGCAGCGCTATCTCCCGATGCAGATCCTGCTCGGCTTCCTGGTGATCTACTTCCTCGTACCGTTCTGGTGGGTCATCGTCAACAGCTCCAAGGACGCGCCCGGCCTGTTCGGCGGCGGCAACACCCTCTGGTTCACCGACCAGATCGACTACCTCGGCAACCTCAGGCAGCTCTTCACCTACGACGGCGGCATCTACCTGCGGTGGATCCTCAACTCCACCCTGTACGCCATCGCCGGCGGAGTCGGCGCCACGGTCCTCGCGGTCATGGCCGGCTACGGGTTCGCCAAGTACCGGTTCGCGGCCCGACGCTTCAGCTTCGCCGTCGTGCTCGGCGCGCTGATGGTGCCCGCCACCGCCCTGGTCATCCCGACCTTCATCATGTTCTCCCGGCTCGGCCTGACGAACACGGTCTGGGCGGTGATCCTCCCGTCGCTGCTCAACCCGTTCGGTGTCTACCTGATGCACGTGTACGCGCGCGACGCGGTTCCCGACGAGCTCCTGGACGCGGCGCGGGTCGACGGTGCGGGGGAGCTGCGGACGTTCTTCCAGATCGCCCTTCCACTGATGCGTCCCGCGGTGGTCACCGTGCTGCTGCTGTCGGCGGTGGCGTCCTGGAACAACTACTTCCTGCCCCTGGCCATGCTCTCCGACAACCGGCTCTTCCCGGTCACCGTGGGCCTCGGCCTCTGGCAGGGAATCGCGTCGGCGAACAACGCGGGAACCACCTCGCTGTGGAGCCTCATCATCCTGGGCTCCCTGGTGTCGGTGATCCCACTGATCATCGCGTTCTTCAGCCTCCAACGACACTGGCGCGGCGGCCTGTCCGTCGGAGGCCTCCGGTAGGCCACGCCACCAGCCAACGCACCACACGCGCATGGATCGCCGCACTGGACGCGGCCGGACGGATGACAGAGAGGTGTGCTGATGTCGACGACGAATCGACCGCTGCGCAGCGGGGAGTGGTTCGGTGCGGAGGGCCGCAACGGGTTCATCCACCGGTCCTGGATGCGCAATCAGGGTTTCGCGGACGACGTGTTCGACGGTCGCCCGGTGATCGGCATCGCCACCACCTGGTCGGAGCTGACGCCCTGCAACGCCCACCTGCGCGACCTGGCCGAATCGGTGAAGCGGGGGGTGTGGGAGAGCGGCGGCCTGCCGCTGGAGTTTCCGGCGATGAGCCTGGGCGAGCCGCTCATGCGACCCACGACCATGCTCTACCGCAACCTGCTGGCGATGGAGTTGGAGGAGTCGGTCCGCGCCAACCCGCTCGACGGGGTGGTCCTGCTCTCCGGCTGTGACAAGACCACCCCCGGTCTGCTGATGGGAGCGGCGAGCGTCGACCTGCCGACCCTGATGCTGACCGGCGGCCCGATGCTCAACGGCAAGTTCCGGGGTCAGGACATCGGCTCGGGCACCGTCGTGTGGCGCTTCACCGAGGAGATGCGGGCCGGCCGGATGACCGCTGCCGACTGCTCCGAGGCGGAGGTCGGCATGTCCCGCAGCCGGGGGCACTGTATGACCATGGGTACCGCCTCCACGATGGCCTGCGTGACAGAGGCGCTGGGCGTGCAACTGCCGGGGGCGGCCGCCGTGCCGGCGGTCGACTCGCGGCGGTACGCGCTCGCGCACGCTGCCGGACGCCGGATCGTCGCCATGGTCGAACAGGACCAACGGCTGTCCTCCGTGCTCACCAGGCAGGCATTCGAGAACGCGGTACGGGTCAACGCCGCGATCGGCGGCTCCACCAACGCGGTCGTCCACCTGCTCGCGATCGCCGGACGCCTCGGCGTCCCGCTGTCGTTGGCGGACTTCGACACACTCACCGCCGACGTGCCGATGCTCGTCAACCTGATGCCGTCGGGGGCGTACCTGATGGAGGACTTCGCCTACGCGGGCGGCCTGCCGGTGGTGATGAAGGAGTTGGCCCCGCTGCTGCACATGGATCACGTCACCGTCAGCGGCAGGAGCGTGGCGGAGAACGTCGACGGCGCCCAGTGCTGGAACCGGGACGTCATCGGCACCCTGGAGGAGCCGTTCCAGCCCGCCGGCTCGGGCACCGTGGTGCTGCGCGGGTCGCTCGCGCCGTCCGGTGCGGTGTTGAAGGTCTCCGCCGCCTCCGCGAACCTCCTCACGCACACCGGCCCGGCGCTGGTCTTCGACCGGATCGAGGAGTACGTCGCCGCCGCCGACGACCCGGACCTCGACGTCACCCCCGACACGGTGATCGTCGTCCGCAACGCCGGCCCACGGGGTTACCCCGGCTTCCCGGAGGTGGGCAACGTGCCCATGCCACGACGACTGCTCGCCGACGGCATCACGGACATGGTGCGGATCTCCGACGCCCGGATGAGCGGCACCGGCTACGGCACCTGCATCCTGCACGTGGCACCGGAGGCGTCAGTGGGTGGCCCGCTCGCGCTGGTCCGTACCGGTGACCTGATCTCCGTCGATGTCCCGACGCGCCGGCTGGATCTCCTGGTCGACGACGGGGAACTGGCCCAGCGCCGCGCCGCCTGGCAGCCTCCGCAGCCGGTGGCCGACCGGGGTTGGGTACGGCTGTACAGCGAGCACGTCCTGCAGGCCGACAGCGGCGCCGACCTCGACTTTCTCGTCGGTGGCAGCGGCAGCGCGGTGCCCCGTCACTCACACTGACGACCACGGACGGACGAGGTCCACGAGGAACTGATCCCATGGAAGAACGGACGGCCCGCCAGTGCGAGTTCACGCAAAGGCCGCTGTGACAGGGGCCGACCGGCCACCGGTCATGGCCGACGTCGCTCGCCTGGCGGGCGTGTCACACCAGACGGTTTCCCGGGTCATCAACGGGGCACCCAGCATCAGGCGCGAGACGCGGGAACGGGTCCTGGAGGCCATCCGTCGGCTCGACTACCGCCCCAACACGGCCGCCCGTGCGTTGGTGCGCGGGCGGTCCGGGATGATCGGCATCATCGGCACGGCCCGGACGCTGTTCGGCCCGACGAGCATCCACCGCAGCGTCGAGGACGCCGCCCGCGCGGCCGGCTACTTCGCCACCTCGGTGAGCCTTTCCGAGGTGACGGTACGGGCGCTCAGCGACGCCACCGAACACCTCATGCGCGTCGGCGTGGAGGGCGTCGTGATGATCGCCGGCAACGACGAGGCTCTCGAGGTGGTGCGGATGACGCGCTCGAGTGTCCCCTTCGTCGTGGTGGAGGGCGACCTGTCCCGGGCCAGCGTGACGGTCGGTGTCGACCAGGTGCTCGGTGCCCGGATGGCCACCGAGCACCTCCTCGACCTCGGGCACCGGGAGATCGTGCACGTGAGTGGCCCGCTCAACTGGGCCGAGGCCCGCGCCCGCCTCACGGGTTGGCGTCAGGCGATGAGCGCGGCGGGCCTGCGCCCGCCGGAGCCGGTCGAGGGCGACTGGCGGGCGCACAGCGGCTACGTCGCCGGGCTGCGGATCGGTGCGATGCGCGCGACCACCGCGGTGTTCGCCGCCAACGACCAGATGGCCATCGGCGTGCTGCGTGCGTTGCACGAGCGCGGCCGGCGGGTGCCGCACGACATCTCCGTCGTCGGATTCGACGACGTCCCCGAGGCGCCCTACCTCATCCCGCCGTTGACGACGGTCCAGCAGGATTTCGACGCTGTCGGTCGTCGGGCTATCACCGCTGTCACCCAGGCCATCGACGACACGGTGCCGCAGCGCCTACCGCTGGTCGTCCCCAAGCTCGTGGTGCGGCAGAGCACGGCGCCGCCGGCCGGGGCCGGCGGCTGACCTGGGTGGGCTACGCGATCGGGCGGGAGCCCCGGCGGATGACCGGGGCCCCCGGCGACGACGATGGTCCAGGTGCTCAGAGGGTGAACACCACAGTGGAGATGCTGCGCGCGCCGACGTTGATGGTGGCCTGACCGCCGTTGACGGTGGTCGGTTGGCTGGCCGCGTTGGCGTTCTGCGAGGTGAGGTAGTGCTCGGCCCGGGTGACGTTCTGCGGTGCCTGGATCACGGCGTTGTTGACCGCGCTGTTCGAGCGGTTCAGGATCACCAGGGTGATCTTCCCGTCGCCCTGGTAGGCGGTCACCTCCAGTGGCGAGGCCTTCGTGCTCTTGGTCAGGGCGACCCGCTGGTAGCCGGGACGCACGTACTTGGCGTACTGGGAGAAGGCGTACCCGCGCTTGAGGGGGGCGCCCGCGACGGTGCCGTACGCCGACTCGCCGTCACCGATGAAGGAGTAGTAGCGCTTGCCGTACCACCAGATGTAGGCGTTCCAGTTGGCCTCCATCGACTTGTGCACGGTGCGCATGATGTCGTCGAGCGTCTCGTTCCAGACCGCCGTGTTGGCGGGGTTGCCCCAGATGTTGGAGCCGCCCCCGTCGGCGGCGTGCAGGTTCCACTCGGTCATCCACACCGGCTTGTTGTGCTGCTCCGCCAGGGAGTACGGCCGCAGTCGGCCCGACTCCTCGGTGCCGTACAGGTGCCCGCCGATGTAGCCGATGTTGTTGCGGGCTGTCGCGTCGTTGAGGGTCGGGTCGGTGAAGGCGTAGTTCATGTTCACCGCTTCGGCGACCATCAGCCTGGTGTTCTGCACCCTCGCGCCCTGGTCGCGGACGAAGGTGCGTAGCTCGGTGCCGCTCCAGTCCATCGAGTCGTAGTCCGGGTGCCAGTCGGGCTCGTTCTGCACCGACGTGACGTCGACGGTCACGCCCTGGCCGCGCATGTACTGCACGTAGCTGTTCAGGTGGTTGGCGTAGTCGTCGTAGTAGTCGGTCTTCAGCTTGCCGCCGTTGACCCGACTGTTGTTCGTCTTCCACGCCGCCGGGGCGGTCCACGGCGAGGCGAGGATCTTCACGTTGGACCCGTACGACTTCGCCGTCTTCAACGAGTTCACGTGCGTGGCCCACTCGCTGGACACCGGTGACAGGCCGGTGCGCACGATGGACAACCCCAACTGGTTGGCGCCCATCCCGACCAGTGTCTGGGTGTCGGTTGTCGACCAGGCGCTGCCCCAGATGGACTGCGCGGCCCCGAAGCCGTCGACGGTCTGGTACCGGGTCGCGCTGTTCACCGTGATGTCGGCCGGCCCGTTCGGGGGTGGAGTGGTGGGCGGCGGGTCCGTCGGCGGGGGCGTGGTCGGCGTCGTGGCGCCGGTGCAGGCCACCCCGTTCACCGCGAAGGTGCTCGGATCGGGGTTGCTGCCGGTCCATGAGCCGTTGAAACCGAACGAGACCGTCCCGTTGGTCGGCAGGGCACCGTTGTAGTCGACATTCTTCGCGGTGACGGCGGCGCCGCTCTGGGTCACCGTCGCGTTCCACGCCTGCGTGACCGTCTGTCCGGCGTCGTAGCGCCAGGTCAGTGTCCAACCCGTCAGCGCGTCACCGAGATTGGTGATGGTGACGTTCGCGCCGAATCCGCCCTGCCACTGCGACGACACGCTGTAGTTCACCGAACAGCCGGCGGCCGCGGCACCCGCCGGCACCGCCACGGCGACCGCTGCCGAGGCCAGCAGGACGGCGCCGGTCGACACCAGGGCGGTGTGTGTCACTCGTCTTCTTCTCATGAGTCTCCTCCGGAAATGGTGGTGGTATCCACGCCTCGGGAGGGCTCGTCTGCGGTGAGATTCAGCGACGGTCGAACGGTGGAGGGTTGGGAGCGCTCCCAGGTGCTGATCCCAGGGAGTTTATTCGTATAACGATTCCTGTCAATGCATCTGAGCCGGGGCCTGCGGGTGCCGTCACCGGCCGCAGGTCCTGCACTGCCCACGTGTGCGCAGGTGGTAGTCGGTGGACGCGACGACCAGACCCAACCCCATGACGAGGTAAGCCGAGATCGCCACCCACAGGAACGCGTCCGAGAACTCGCTGGGCGAGCCCGAGATCACCTGCGCCATCCCCATCCCGAAATAGGCCACGATGCCCGCGCCGAGCCCGAAGCCGGGCACCAGCAGCAGCGGTCGAGGAATCACGCGGCCCGCCACCAGCGGTACCCAACCGGGCCAGACCTCACCCCAGTGGTGCACCAGCGCCAGCGGCAGCAGCACTCCCGCCAGCACCAGCCCGATCTCCAGCCCGAGCAGTGAGGCGTCCTGGTCGACGCTGTCGAATCCCACCAAGAACTGGGCCGCGAACCGGGTCACGAGACCACCCACCGCGGCGTACGCGGCCCAGCGCGCCCACCGCGCGGACGTCGAGCGCCGCGCACCCGGCCGGACGGTCCGGCAGCAGTCCGGGCAGTCGCCCCGGGTGCGCTGCTGGTAGCGCGCGGTGGACAGAGCGAGCAGGACCGCTCCGGTGACACAGCCGAGCCGGCTGGCGAACGCCGTCGGATCGAAGTACGGGCCGACGGTGAACAGCAGGAAGCCCACCAGCTCCGGCAGGAGGATCGCGGCCGCCGCGACGAGCGACCCGGCGACCGTCCAGGCGAGCCCCGCGAGCGCGGGCCGCCAGGTCGGCACCCACTCCAGGGCAACCGCCAGCCCGCCCGCCGCCGCGCACAACAGCACCGACCACCAGCCGGTGAAACCGAGCAGGTCCAGCCCCAGCCGTCCGAACTCCGGAGCCTCGCCGACCGTCCAGGCCAGACGTACGCCCCCGTATGCCACGGCCCAGCCGAGCACTGCGTACGTCAGACCGTGGACGCCCCGACCGCTGATTGGTGTCGATGCCGCCATGCACCCGATCCTTGCGGCGTCCGGTGGCGGGCGAACCCCGCTGGCAGGGGACCGCCCTCCCTCCCGGGAGGGACGGTGCTCAGCTGGACGGTGTGCGCCGTCCGCTCAGCGTGAGCGGGTCGCGCCGCAGGGTCTGCTGTGGAGCGACCGGTGTGGTGCGGATGTCCGACCTTCTATACCGTGGCACGGTCACGGGCGGTCACTTCCTCCACGTGGGCCGTCCCGGGGACACCGTCGCGTACGCATACATATGGGGGTTTCGTCGTGACCATGGAATCGTCGACGAGCGGCCGGCCCGAAGCCGGTGCGGCTGGCAGTCCGCAGAAGATCGACACGTCGGTGCCGCATTCGGCGCGGATCTGGAACTACTGGCTCGGTGGCAAGGACAATTTCGCTGTCGACCGCGAGGCCGGGGACCAGTACCGGCAGGTCTTCCCCGGCGTCGTCGACGTGGCCCGGGCCTCCCGGCAGTTCCTGGTCCGCTCGATCATGTTCCTCGCCGCCGATGCGGGCATCCGCCAGTTCCTCGACGTCGGCACCGGCCTGCCGACCGCCAACAACACCCACGAGGTGGCCCAACGGATCGCACCGGAGGCGCGGATCGTCTACGTCGACAGCGACCCGCTGGTGCTGGTGCACGCCCGTGCTCTGCTGGTGGGCACCGCCGAGGGCCGGACCGCCTACATCGACGGCGACCTGCACGACCCGGCCGCGGTGATCGCCGAGGCCGGCAAGACGCTCGACTTCGCACAGCCGATCGGCCTCATCCTCAGTGGGGTGATGGGCCACGTGCCCGACTACGAGACGGCCCGCTCGATCACCCGGCAGCTGGTGGCGGCGCTGCCGAGCGGCAGCTACCTCTCACTCAACGACGGCACGAGCCTGATCAGCGCCGAGATGCAGCAGGCGCAGGACGACTACAACGACAGCGGGGCGACTCCGTACACGCTGCGCTCGCCGGACCAGATCGCCGGCTTCTTCGACGGGCTGGAGCTGGTCGAGCCCGGCGTCGTGCCGTGCCCGCAGTGGCGACCCGACGACGCGGTCGACACGCCTGTCGACATCGACGCCTTCGGCGGGGTGGGCCGCAAGCGCTGACGCTGTCTAGACGGCGCCGGACAGGTACTCGCGACGACGCCGCGGTTCGAACTTCTCGATCGCGTACCGCAGCATGACCCGTGGCATCACCTGGTAGCGGCGGGCGAGGAACTCCTCCTCCGCCGCTCTGTCCCGGTTGCCCACCTCGCGCAGCATCCAGCCCACCGCCTTGCGGACGAGGTCGTGCGGGTCGTGCAGGAGCCGGTCCCCGAGTCGGAAGGTCCACTCGAAGTCACCGACCTTGATGAAGGCGAACGTCGCCATGATGGCGATGCGGCGGTCCCACACCAGGCTCGACCCGGCCAACCGGTCCAGAACGCTCCGGTCCCTGTCGATCAACCAGGGCCCGACGATGTACGGCGCTGACGAGTCCACCAGGTCCCAGTTGTTGATGTGGCGGGTGTTGGCCAGGACGGTGTCGAAGATCTGGCCGCGTTCCCGCTCGTCGCCAGTGCTGAACTTGCGGACCAGGATGAAGAGCGCGGTCAGCCGCTCCTCGTGCACGTCACCGCTGAGCAGCCGTGTCGTCTCGGCCAGCGCGAGGTCGCGCCAGTAGCGCGCGGCGACCTTGCGCTGCTCCGGCACGGAGACCCCGATGGCCCGGTCACCCTCGCCGTACCCACCGGCGACCATCTGCAGGAACCGGCTCGACGCCTCGGCTCGACGTGGGTCGGCGAGGCTGGCGAGTGCCCGGCGTACGTCGACGCTGGTGACCATGACCGTCAACGCTACCGGGGGTCACCCCGCGCGGCGTAGGCGTCGGAGCATTCCGTTGAGGTCCTGGACGAACAGGTCGTGGCGGAAGAAGTGCCCACCGGCACCTCGCGCCACTACGGCGTCCGGTTTGGGTCGTAGCACCAACTGATGAGGCCGTTCTCGTTCCCCGTGTCGATGGCACGGCCGACATTCGGGGCCAGAGTGAATGCAGCGTCGTCGCGCGGTCGGCGGGGGTCCTGGCACCAAGGTCGAAAGAGGTCATCCGTGAGTGGGGAAGAGCAGCAGAACGGCAAGTGGGCGCCCTGGTGGATCTATGTCCTCGTCATCCTTGGCAGCAACTACGTCAAGCAGTACCTCGTTCAGGACCTGCCCGTGGCGGTCAACGCCGTGATCACCCTCGTGCTCGTCGGCACGCTCTTCCTGATCATCACCGTGGTGTATCGCAGCATGAGACGCGTCGACCGGTAGCGACGTGGAAGCGGGCGCGGTGGGGGTTCTTGTCCTGGAGGTGACCACCGATCAGCCGGCGCTGGCTGATCGACGCGGACGGGGGAACGTCGAACATGTGCGGTCTCCCTGGGGTCAGAGGGTGGTCTCGTTGGGCAGGCCGAAGAAGTCGTGCCATTTGGTGGCGCCGAGGAAGCTGGTGCCGGTGGACAGGCCGACGTGGACGTCGTTGAAGCTGCCCTTGGTGAAGGCGACGATGTCGTCCTTGCCGTCGCCGTTGTAGTCACCCAGGTAGGGGAACTCCCCGGGCAGGCAGAAGAGGTCGTTCCACTTGACTGTGGTGCCGACGAACGAGGTGCCGGTGGAGACGGCGGCGTAGACGTCGGCATCGGCGTTGCAGGTGAACGTGACGATGTCGTCGCGGCCGTCGCCGTTGATGTCCCCGACGCGGGGTTGTTCCGTCCCGACGGCGAACAAATCGTGCCAGGTCTGTGCCGCCCCGAACGAGGCTCCCGTGGACAGGGCGACGATGACGTCCGATGCCGATACCGGGCCCTGGGTGAAGGTGATGATGTCGTCGCGGCCGTCGCCGTTGACGTCACCGAGGGCCGGGTACTCACCGGCGATCGAGAAGTACTCGTGCCACTTGAGCGCTGTCCCGACGAACGACGAACCGGTGGACAGTGCGACGTACACGTCCCCGGCGGCGTCATGGGTGAAGGCGACGATGTCGTCGCGCCCATCACCGTTGACGTCCCCCACCGCGGCGACCTCGGAGTTCGGCGCGAACCAGTCATGCCACTTCGTGGCGCCGGCGAACGACGACCCGGTCGACAGCGCCACGTACACGTCGGCGAGCGAGCCGTGGGTGAACGCCACGATGTCGTCGCGGCCGTCGCCGTTGAAATCGCCCGACAGCAGCGTCTCGTCGTTCAGCCCGAAGAAGTCGTTCCACTTCACCGACGTCCCGGCGAACGAGGAGCCGGTGGACACCGACACGTACACGTCGTTGAGCGAGCCACGGGTGAACGCGACGATGTCGTCACGGCCGTCGCCGGTGAAGTCCGTCGGTGACCCCGCCAGGTACCGGCCGCCCGAGCCGCCGGCGTTGACCAGGGAGATGTAGTAGTTCCAGTTCCAGTTCGGACCGGGGTCGGTGTGATCGTTGCCGGGCATCTCGTTGTGGCCCCTGATCGCCGCGCGGGTCTTCGGCAGCCCGTACCTGTCACAGAGGTAGCGGGTCAGCGCGGCGGACGACCGGTACATGGCGTCGGTGAACCAGGCCGGGTTGTCCACGAACCCCTCGTGCTCGATGCCCACCGCGTACGGATTGGCCGAGCGTGCGTGGTACGCGGTGTCGCCCTCGCGCACCATCTGGGTGATCTCGCCGTTGCTCGATTTCACCACGTAGTGCGCGCTCACCCCCGCCGACGGGTTCTGGAACCAGCTCACCGTGCCGGCGTAGGACCCCTGCGTCACGTGCACCACCACAGTGGTGATTCGTGCCGACCGACCGACCTGGTAGTTGCCGGCGTAGGCGGGCACCCAGCGGGCGGGCGCGTACTCCGGGAGCGCCGCCGCGACGTTCGCCCCGGCGGTGCCCGCGGGGGCGACGCCCGCGTATCGGCCGAGGTCGGGTCGCAGTGGGTGCGCCGCGACAGGTACCGGGCCGGCGGCGATACCGGTACGCAGCAGGTCGTAGACATGGTCGGCGTAGAGCCGGGCGGTCGACGCGTCGACGGCGGCGCTGTACCGCGCCACCACCGGGTACCAGGCGGAGATCCGGTCGCGTGCTGCGCTGGTCAACCCCTCGGCGTCGGCCAGGTCGCGGAGCACCGCCGCACCGCCGCGGACGTTGGCGGAGGTGACCGAGCGCAGGCGGTCGACCGGTTCGCCAGTCAGCGTGGCCGCCCGCTCCAGGCTGTGCTGGGTGGGGTTGCTGACCAGGTGCATGACCCCGTACCCGTTGGCCTGGCTGGGCAGACCGCCGTGCCCGTCCAGGCGGGACTCCCCGTAGGCGACAGCGACCAGTAGGTCCCGGGGCACGTCGAACTCGACGGCGGCCCGGGCGAAGTCAGCGGTGAGCGAGCCAGGGGCCGCGGGTCCGGCCGCGTCGGCCGGCGCGGCCGCGACCTGACCGGCCAGTGCCGCCGTCAGGAGGAGGGCGCACGTGCGCCTGGTCAGTCGCATGAGGTCTCCACTCCGTTGATCACAGCGTCGTCTCACCGTTGAGGCCGAAGAAGTCGTGCCATTTGGTGGCGCCGAGGAAGCCGGTGCCGGTGGAGAGCGCGACGTGGACGTCGTTGGTGCCGCCCTTGGTGAAGACGACGAGGTCGTCGCGGCCATCCCCGTTGGCGTCAGCCAGGTACGGGAACTCGCCGGCCAGGCAGAAGAAGTCGTGCCACTTCACTGTGGTCCCGGAGAAGCTGGTGCCGGTGGAGGTCGCGGCGTACACGTCGGCGTTGGGATCGCAGGTGAAGGTGACGATGTCGTCCCTGCCGTCGCCGTTGATGTCACCGACGCGGGGTTGTTCGGCGCCGACGGCGAACAGGTCGTGCCACTTCTGCCCGGCGCCGAAGGAGCTGCCGTTCGACAGCGCGACGATGACATCGCTGGCGGTGGCCGGGCCCTGGGTGAAGGTGATGATGTCGTCCCTGCCGTCGCCGTTGACGTCACCGAGCGCGGGGAACTCGCCGAACGGGCTGAAGAACTCGTGCCACTTGATGCCGGCGCCGAAGCCGGTCCCGGTGGAGAGCGCGACGTACACGTCGCCGGCGGGGTTGTGGGTGAACGCCACGATGTCGTCGCGTCCGTCGCCGTTGACGTCGCCGACCGCGCCGATCTCCGCGCCGGGCGCGAACCAGTCGTGCCACTTCAGTCCGGCGCCGAACGACGTGCCGGTGGAGAGCGCGACGTAGACGTCGCCGGTGTTGCTGTGGGCGAAGGTGATGATGTCGTCCCTGCCGTCGCCGTTGACGTCGCCGGTGGTGGCGGTCTCGCCACCGAGGGAGAAGAAGTCGTTCCACTTCGCCGAGGTGCCGGTGTAGGAACTGCCGGTGGACGTGCCCACGTAGACGTCGGCGAGAGCGTTCTGGGTGAAGGCGACGATGTCGTCCCGGCCGTCGCCGGTGACGTCGGTGGCGGATCCGCCGGCGATGGCGTGGGTGCGGGCCGCCTCGTTGAGCTGGGCGCGGGCGGTGGTGGCCGCCTGGTCGTACCGGTCGGGGAAACCGGAGCGTTGGACGCACTGGGCGACCTGGCCGGCACTGTAACCGGGGTTGTCCCGGTCGCAGACGATGGCCCGGGTGACGTACTGGGTGCTGGCGTAGACCGGGTCCATGATCTGTTCCGGCGTGCCCCACCCGTAGTCCCAGCGTTGCTGGAACACCCCGAGCGACGACTTGTCGCCACACGGCAGGTTGTTCATGTGCGACTCGACCCAGCCCGCCTCGAACGCGGACAGCATCACCTTGTCGTTGGCGTTGTGGGCCCGGGCGACCCGATAGACGACCACTGTCACCGCCGGGTCGCGGTTGGCGGGGATGGAGGGGCAGGCCAGGGTGCCGACCGGGTCCGCGTGCGCCAGCGTGGCCGGGACCGTCGTGCCAGCGACGCCGAGGGCCGTCAGCAGGGCCAGGAGAGTACGTCTCACGCTGCTCCTCGTCGGGTCGGGGATGGTCAGCTGGTGGCGTCACCAGACCGCCGCTGACCGGGAACCGAATGCTGAGAGTTTCTTCAGGGCGATGATGGCTGTCAATCTTCTATGAAGAATTCCTTCAATGCATCGTTCAGGGCGGGCAGGTATTGACAGTGGCGATCGTCGGCGGGTCTACTCGCCCGCAACCGCTGTCCATCCACACGGCACGGCCGTGACGAGTGCGACAGGAAGGGGCAGCCATGGGGATACGTCGTCGCTCGGTGCTCGGCCACGCCGCCGCGATCGGGGCCGCCAGCGCGGTCGGTTCCGTCGGCGCGATCCTGGCCAGCGCCGCTCCGGCCCAGGCGGCGGTCTGGAAGAAGCGGCTGACCGGCGCGGACCTGGACACCAACAGCCGCTGGCGGGTGGCCGGCACCGATCTGGGCATCCCGTACGTGTTGGAGAACGGGTCGATCGGCTACCTCTTCGGCGACACCTTCGACACGCCGTGGCCCGAGGGCCCGCCCCTGCCGAACGACTGGCGTTCGCCGGTCATGTTGCGCTCCGCCGTCCACCCCGGCGCGCCGGGCGGAATCGTCTTCGACAGCGCCGCACGCGTCGCCGGCAACGGACGGGCACCGGAGCTGATGCACAACGGCCACCACGGCATCGGCATCGACGGTCTTCCCGAGGTGACCGTCATCCCCAACGACGGCATCAGCTTTCCGGAGACCGGTCGGCAGCTCATCTCCTACCTGAGCATCGAGAACTGGAACTCCGCCGGCCCGGCCGGGCCGCACTGGAAGTCGCGCTACGCGGGGCTGGCCTACTCCGACAACGGCAACGACTTCATCCGTACGCCGCTGAAATGGTGGAACAGCCCGGACAACAAGGACCCGTACCAGATGTGGACCATGCAACGCGACGGCGAGTACGTCTACGTCTTCTCGGTCCGGTCCGGGCGGCAGGACGGCCCGATGATGCTGCGACGCGTCCGGTGGGACCGGCTGTTCTACCCCGAGTCGTACGAGGGCTGGGGCTGGAACGGCACCAACTGGGGCTGGGGGAGACCCTGCACAGCCATCCTCACCGGCCGCTTCGGCGAACCGTCGGTGCGCCGGCTGGCTGACGGGACCTGGGTGATGTCGTACCTGAACTGCCAGAACGGGTGCCTGGTCACCCGCACCGCCGCCGGACCCGACCGGGCCTGGTCGACGGAGAAGATTCAGGTGACGAGCTGGCAGGAGCCCGCGCTCTACGGTGGGTTCATCCATCCCTGGTCGAGCCGGAACGCCAACGACCTGCATCTGATGGTCTCGAAATGGACCCGCACCCCGGACGGCCGCAGCACCGCCTACCACGTCAGCCAGTTCACCGGCACTGTGTGACGGGCCGTTTACCGACCGCCGTCGAGGCTCAGGGATGGGCTGCTCCGGCCCCCTGAGCTGACCGGCGCAGCCGTGGGCCGCCCGGGACTGAACGGGGTGTGAGCGGGTGATTCAACGGGTAGCACCAAGATTGCTGAGGACCGCCCGGAGCGGAGCTGCGTTGGGCACCTGACGAGGTGCCGGCCATGCCGGAACCCCCGTTCCGACGGATGCCGACCGAGGAGGGCACTGCGATGACGCAGCCGACGAAGGACCCCGCCGACGCGTTGGCCGAACTGGGCCGGGTCAGACTCGACGAGGTCAGCCTCGATGACGTGCTGCTTCGGATCGCCGAGCTCGCCAAAGGGAGCATTCCCGGGACGAGGGAGGTGACGGTCACCCTGGTACGGGGTCGGGTCGGTTGGACCGGGGCGTTCACCGGCGAGTTGGCCCGTCAGTTGGACGAGTGGCAGTACGAGCAGCACCGGGGCCCGTGCCTGGACGCCTCCGCCAGCGGTGACACCATCTCGGTGCCGGACATGGCCGCCGAGGAGCGCTGGCCGGCCTGGGCGGAGAGGGCTCGCGCCGCCGGCGTGCAGAGCTCTCTCTCGATCGGGCTTCCGATCCAGGGGTCGGTCGTCGGTGCGCTCAACGTCTACAGCGATTCGGTGGACGCGTTCGACCCATCCTCGATCGCCAGCGCCGAGGGCTTCGCCGCGTACGCGGCGGTGGCGCTGGCCAACGCCCACCTGTACGAGAACGCCGCCACGTTGGCGGCGCAGATGCAGGAGGCGATGCGGAATCGGGCGGTGATCGAGCAGGCCAAAGGGATCATCATGGGGGGACGGCGGTGCTCGGCGGAGGAGGCGTTCGCGCTGCTGTCCAAGATCTCCCAGGACACCAACCGGAAGGTGCGCGAGGTCGCGGAGGCGCTGGTCGCCCAGACGGTGGGTAACACCCGCGGGTGAGTATCGGCCGTTGCCGGCGGGCAGGGCCGCCCACACGGGGTGGGCGGCCCTGTCATCCCGGTCAGCTCTCCGAAGGCTTGCGCACCGCGTCGCGTACCCGGTCGACGACCGCCAGCACCGGGCCGGCGGCCAGGTTGCCCTTCGCGGACTGGGCGCTGGGATGTGGCCGGGTCGGCGCGGATGCCTCCGCCGCCCGAACGGCCGTGGCGAGGCTACGGAGCCGATCGACCGGTACGTGCTGGCGAAGCTGGGGGAACTCGTAGCGCTCCTCGTGTCGGGCGTGCAGGAGCACCGCCTCGCGCAGCAGGACGATGCCGGTGTCGAACCCGTCGGCGTCGACGCCACCCTCGATCAGGGCTTGCAGGGTCTCCTTCGCCTGCCGTTCCTCGTCGAGCCGGTCGTCGACCATCGCGTCACCGCCCCCACCCGGCAGTGTCCGGGCGAGCGGGTGGATGACCTCCTCCTCGGCGGTCTCATGCGCGGCGAGGAGCTTGACCAGATCGTCGAAGGCGTCCCGCTGGGTGTCGCCGGTGCCGCCGATGACCAGCAGGAAGAGCTGTTCGATCTGGGCGTGCTGGGCGAGCAGCAGGTCTACCACGTCCTCCTCGGGCCCTGGCGTGGCCGGGGTGCCGGCGTCAGGCATGGCTTCCTCCCTTGGTGCGCAGGGCCTCGACCGGGTGTGGACCCTCGGTCTCGATGCGGTACTCGTCGCCGAAGCGTTCCCGATGCAGGTCGATGACCTGCTCGCTCGGCGGCTGCTGGCCGTCGTGCAGTTGCTGCTGCATCCACTCGAAACGCTCGTGGGCCTCGCGGACGTAGCCTTCGCCGAGCTTCGTCAGGTCCATCTGGGTGTCCAGCAGGTGGCGCAGGTAGTCCTTGTTGGGCTCGAAGGTCAGCGGCTCGGGGAGACCGACACTGCCGACGATCTCCTCCGGCTCCCGGCCGTCGTGCCGGCGCAGCAGGTCGGCGGCCTGCTGCAGGTGGGCCAGCTCCATCTGCAGGTGCAGCTCCCAGATCGCCTTGATCCGCGGGTCGCTCTCCTGCTGGAGGAAGGAGTAGTACAGCCAGCACTCGTTGTACTCGTGGGTGAGCAGCCGCTCCCACCAGTTCTCGCCCGGGTCCAACAGTGACTCGTAGTGGGTGACGTGCTCCTGCTCGATCAGGCTGATCTCCTGGTAGAGCTGGCGCGCGATCGGCTCCATGTACTGCGGGCCGACGTTCATGTAGTAGAACATGACCTGCTGCTCGGCCGAGAGGATCGTCAGCGCGTGCAGCTTCGAGCGCGGGTCCACCGAGTTGCGGTCGTAGGGGGTGCGGATCTCGTCGAACGGGTGCCGGTGCTCCAACACCGTCGGCCGGCCCGGCATGACCTCGGTGAGCCCGTCGACGATCTTTTCCGCCTTACGACGCTCGACCATCTCGTAGAGGTTGGCGTAGCGGTACAGATGGTCGAAGTCCTCCAGCACACCGAACTCGTACGCCTGCTTCAGGTAGGGATCGGGCTCGTGGCGGGCCACCCAGGCGGTGAGGTCGACGGCGACCTGCTCGTAGCCGAGCGTCGTCTCCAGCACGCTGGCGACACCGGGCAGCAGCCAGTTCACCACCCGCTGCTGCTGGCTCTCCACGTACCGGACATAGGCAAGTTGCCGACGGACCTCCTGGTCCGGACAGTTGCGGGCGAACTGGTGCTGGAAGTTGATCGCCTCCACCTCGATGCCGTTCATGGTGATGATCCGGCACCGGGTGTACGGGTCGACCGCCTCCGGATCGATCGGCTCGACGTTCAGCTCACGCCAGTTGCGGAGTTGGTTCTCGAGCGGAATTCCCTTGTGGTCCAGTGGATTGAACATGTCTCTCCTTGATCGGGGGAACTGTCGCCGCGCGTCTAGGGCTGGTCGGCGACGGACGGGCTGAGGGGCTGATGTGGCGGTGCGGCACGGCGGGGCGGCGGCGCGACGACGCCACTGATGCGAGCACCGGTCGGGGTCGACGTGTCATCACGTTCGAGATGCCGCAGCAATCGGGTCACGCCGAGGACACGGAGAACGAACGGCGAGGGATCGCGCAGCGTCAGCCGGCCCCCGGCCTGGGCGGCCAGTTGACCGGACCGGAGCAGCGCGCTGATGCCGTGGGCCCCGAGGAAGCGAACTGCCGACAGGTTCAGGGCGATCCGTGGTGTGGGGGCGCGGCACAGCTGCTCCACCAACTCGATGAGGAGGTGGGCGTTGCTCATGTCCATCTCGCCGACGACGCTGATCACACTGACCGGGCCGTCGTGGCTCATCGTCAGCGACAGGATCGGCTCGACCAGGACGGTGCCCTGATCATTCAGGACGTCAGGTGACACCGGCCGGGAAAGGGGGGTTTGGTCGATCACATGCTTTCTCCGCCCTCGACGAGGGTGGCCGACCTGTCGTGCGCGTGCACGAACAGGACTGACCACTGGAGGGCGCATGTCTTGACCCAACCGCCACCGTACCCGCCCCGAACGGTGGTAAACCAACTGGCCTCCGGCCGAGACGTCCGCCGACGACTCGCGGGTGTGGACGTCGGCCCGGCGGGTAGGGCTGACTCATGCTGAAGCGAGCGGTGTGGCAGGGACTGGTGGCGGGCCTGGCCGGAGCGCTGGTGATGACGGCCGCGGAGAAGCTCGAACAGCGGGTGACCGGCCGCCCCGACTCCTACGTGCCGGCCCAGGTGCTGGCCAGGCTCACCGGCCTGCCGGAAGGGCGCCAGCCCCGCTGGCAGAACCTGACCATGCACTACGGACAGGGCGTACTGGTCGGGGTGCTGCGCAGCGTCATGGCGCAGGCGGGGCTGCGCGGCGTCTGGGCCTCAACGATGTTCACCGCGCTGCGCCTGAGCAACGACCAGATCCTGGAGAACGCCACCGGCGTCGGGGCGCCGCCGCTGACCTGGCCCCGGCCCGAACTCGCCATCGACATCGTGCACAAGTCCATCTACGCGTTCGCCACCGGTGTGGTGGCCGACGCGCTCGCCGCTCGCGACGGGGCAGGCCCCGGGCAACGACACGCGGCGCTGCGCCCCGGTCGCCACGCGGACGTCGGTCCGCTGGATCGGGTGGCGGCACGTCGGGCCTAGCCGCGCCACGCAGGAGCCGCGCGCAGCCAGGAAGCTGCGAGTCGGGCCGTGGGGTGCTTAGCTGCACGGATGATCCCACCCGTTCCTCTCGGCACGTGGCCCACGCCGGTGGAGGCCGCGCCCCGGCTCGCCGCCCGGCTGGGGCTGGCCGAGCTCTGGTTCAAACGTGACGATCTCACCGGCCTCGGTGGCGGCGGCAACAAGATCCGTAAGCTCCAGTACACCTGCGCGCAGGCGATCGCCGTCGGCGCCGGCACGGTGATCACCTCGGGTGCGCCGCAGAGCAACCACGCCCGGCTCACCGCGGCCGCGGCCGCGCGGCTCGGCCTCTCCTGCGTGCTGGTGCTCGCCGGCCCGCCCCCGCCGACCCCACGAGGAAATCTGCTGCTCGACGCGCTCGCCGGGGCGCAGATCGTCTGGGCCGGGGACCGGCCGCTCGCCGAGGTGGTGGCGGTCGAGGCGGAGCGACGCTCGGCGTACGTCATCCCGTTCGGCGGCACCTCCACGGAGTCGGTCCAGGCATACGTGGACTGTGCTCGGGAGCTGCGTACCCAACTGCCGGCCATCGACGGGGCCGAGGTCGTGGTGGCGCTCGGCTCCGGCGGGTCGATGGCCGGCCTGGTGCGGGAGTTGGGCGCGCAGCGGGTGATCGGCGTTGACGTCGGTGCCGTGCCGGACCCCCGGGCGACAGTCGCCGGGCTGCTCGTCGGCGAGGTCGAGCCAAACGCGCTGCGGATCGACGGCTCGCAGGTGGGTGCCGGGTATCGCACGTTGACCGACGCCGTGCGGGCGGCGCTGGAGATCACCGCCGGTACGGAGGGGATCTTCCTGGACCCGACGTACACCGGTCGGGCGATGGCGGCGCTGCTGGCCGGCAGCTTCCCGCGCGGCGACCGGCTCGTCTTCGTGCACACCGGCGGGCTACCCGGACTCTTCGGCCACCCCGAGCTGTAGGGGTCATTCGGGCCAGGCGGAGTCCTCGATGACCCGGACGAAGTCGATGTGGCGGTAGCCCGGCACCCGGTGCTCCAGCACGTCGCCGTTGACGGTCCCGAAGGTGGTGTCCGGCCGGTGCCGGAAACCAGCGGCGAAGGCGTCGACGATGGCCCGCTTGAAGTTCGGCCGCGGGTGTGCGGCGGTGACCGCCGCGATGTCGGCCGGGGTCAACTCGTGGTAGCCGATTCCGAGCACGTCGGTCTCGACGCCCGCGGTGACCAGGGCGACCTCGGGCTCCAGCCGGTACGGAACCTCGGGGGTGGTGTGCAGGGCGATCCCCTCCCAGACGAGCCGGGCCTCGTGTTCGCCGATGCCGTTCGACAGCAGGAAGCGGCGTGCCTCGTCGGCGCCGTCGAGTTCGAAGCGCTGATCGTCGCGGCGGTAGCGTTCGGTCAGTCCCAGGTCGTGGAACATCGCTCCCACGTAGAGCAGTTCGGGGTCGGCCGTCAGGCCGAGCCGCCGACCCTGCAATGTGCCGAAGAGGAAGACCCGCCGCGAGTGATGGAACAGCAGGTCGTCGGTGGCCTCGCGGACGAGTTCGGTGGCGTCGGTGGCGAGCCGCGAGTCGGGGATCCGGACGCCGGCGATCGTTGTGTGGCTCATCACTGTCCTGTCGGTCGGGAGCCCGGCCGGGCTCCGGTGCGTCAAGCGTCACCCGCTGGACCGGTCAGCCGCCCTGTCCTGTCTGCCATGCTTCCCTCAGATCAGGACATCACCGGAGGGGGTCGGCGGGTGGGTAGCGCGACGGCAGGGGTGCACCGGGTCACCGCCCTGGTCTTCGACGGAATGACGATGCTGGACCTCGCCGGACCGTTCGAGGTCTTCGCCGAGGCCGCCAAGTTCGGCGCGCGCTACGAGCTGGAGGTGCGCTCCGGTGACGGCGCCGCCGTCCGTGCCTCGACGGGTCTACTCGTTCAGGTCGACGGCGCGGTCGACGCGGCGACCGACGTCGGAACCGCCCTCGTGGTCGGCGGCGACGCGTTGGCGGTGCGCCCGATCAGTGCCGACCTCACCGCCGCCGCCGCCACGCTGTCCCGCACCGCCGGACGCACCGCCGCGGTCTGCACCGGCGCCTTCGTCCTGGCCGCCGCCGGCCTGCTGGACGGTCGGCGGGCGACGACGCACTGGCAGCACGCCCGGTTGCTGTCCGCCGCCTTCCCGCAGGTCCACGTCGAGAGCGACGCGATCTTCGTACGGGACGGGACGATCTTCACCTCCGCCGGCGTGTCCGCCGGCATCGACCTCGCGCTCGCCCTGGTGGAGCGTGACCATGGTGCGGAGATCGCCCGGTCGGTGGCCCAGTCGCTCGTCGTCTTCCTGCAACGGCCGGGCGGCCAGTCGCAGTTCTCGCCGTCGCTCGCCCTGCCCCGACCCCGCACTCCGGTGCTGCGGCAGGTGATCGACGCGGTGGCAGCCGACCCGGCCGACGACCATTCGGTGCCGGCCCTCGCCGCCCGGGCGCACGTGAGCCCCCGTCACCTCTCCCGGATGTTCCGGCAGGAGCTGGGCAGCAGCCCCAGCAAGTACGTGGAGGGCGTGCGGGTCGACGCGGCCATCCGGTTGCTGCACGCGGGGAAGTCGGTCACCGCCTCCGCCCGACAGGTCGGCATCGGCAGCCCGGAGACGTTGCGCCGGATGTTCCTCGCCCGGGTGGGGGTGTCGCCCCGCGCCTACCAGCAGCGCTTCCGAACGACCGAGCGGGACTCGACGACGGTGCCGGATGACGGGGGCCGGCCGGAGCACTGACCCGCGCACCACCGTCCGGTGCGCCCGAGCCCGGTGCCCTCCGGTGCGATCGCGCCGGAGGGCACCCGTGTCGAGCTGTCGACGGGTCAGAGGCTCGCGAACTGCTCGCGGTGATCGCTGACGAACTCGGCGAAGGTCCGTGGCTGCCGCCCGACGATCCGCTCGACATGGTCGTTGGTGAAGTCACCCCACCCCGAACCGTAGGCGACCCGGTACTCGGCGAGGACCTCGGCCGACCAGTGGTCGAGGCCGGCCTGGAGCAGGCCGTCGCGCGTCTGTTCCGGGCTCTGCGGCACGTAGCGCACCGGCTGGCCGAGCGTACGGGCCATCTCGTCCGCCGCCTGGTCCAGCGTGGTGCTCTCCGGGCCGGTGGGCGTGTAGATCATGCCCTGGTGCTGCTCGGGTGCGGCGAGGATCGCCGCTCCCGCGGCGGCGATGTCCCGGGCGTCGATCAGGCCGACCCGGGCGTCACCGAAGAGCCCGAAGAGGTGCTCACCGGCCTTGGCGGCGAGCAGGTTCTGCATGAAGTGGCTCGGCCGCAGGATCGTCCACCCGATGCCCGACTCCTGCAGCTCCGCGTCGGAGAGCGCGTGCAGTCGGCCGTTGCGGGTCGGCGCGTCGTGCGCGGCGCCGATCGCGGAGAGCCGGACGATGTGCCGCACGCCGGCCTGCCGGGCCGCCCACACCGCGTTCATGCTCTGGCTCGGCGCGAGCGGACCCATCGGCATCAGCAGCCACAGCGTCGTCACGCCCTCGAACGCCGAGGTCAGCGTGGTGGGGCGGTCCAGGTCGCCGACGACGTAGTCGACTCCGTCGAGACCTGGCGTACGTGCCGCGTCCCGTACGAGCGCGCGGACCGGCTGCTTGCCGGCCAACTCCCGCAGCACCTCCCGCGACACGGTGCCGTTTGCCCCGGTTATCAGAATGGTCATGGTCATCCTCTCGGTCAGGCGGACCGAGGTCGGATCATCGGTCGCCGCCAGCGACGATATAGTCCAAAACTTGTACAGTCCAATGATTGGACCAAAGTATGAAGCGCAGCACACTGAAGGAGCAGGACCCTGACCTCGGGATCCTGGCCGTGCAGCTCTCCGCCCGCGTCCAGCGGGAGATCTTCCGACGTTCGGCCGAGCAGGGCTTCGACGACGTCCGGCCCCGCCACGGCGCGGTGCTGGCCTACCTCGACGCCGAGGGCACCCGCCCCGGCGAGCTGGCCCGGCTGGCCGGGCGCAACAAGCAGACGATGGGCGCGATCCTCGACGAGTTGGAGCGACTGGGCTACGTCCGGCGTACGCCCGACCCGGCCGACCGCCGCGCGAAGCTGATCGTGCCGACGGACCGGGGCCTCAGCTTCATGGCGGCCTCCGACGCCGTCGTGCACCTGATCGAGCAGAACCTCGCCGAAACGCTCGGCCCCGACCGGTACCGCGACTTCCGGGACGCACTGGGCCGTGGCGTGGCCAGCCTCCCCTCCGGTGGTCAGGACCCCGAGGGCTGAACCGGCGGCACGCGACGTCGTACCCCGGCGCTTTTCGGGGCGGGCGCACCCGGCGGCGGACCGCGCCGAACCGGTCGAACTGGCATACGACGGTGCCGGCCGGGTACGCCGCCGTGGCCGCGCGGCCGGCGCGACGCCCAGGCCGGACCGTCTTCGTGCAGCCGAGGAGCACCGACATGTCGATCTCAGGGCGGGCCCGACTCTCGCCGACGGCCTCCCTGGTGCTGCTCGCGTCGATCCTGGTGTCGTTCCTGGCCGCGTCGGCGGCCCCGACGCCGCTCTACGGCGTGTACCAGGAACGCTGGCACTTCTCGCCGGTCACGACCACAGTGGTGTTCGCCGTCTACGCGCTCGCCGTGCTGGCGTCCCTGCTCGTCTTCGGCAAGCTCTCCGACCACCTCGGCCGGCGGCCGGTGCTGGCCGTCGCGATCGCGGTGCAGATCCTCGCGCTCGTCGTCTTCGTCTTTGCCAACGGCGTCGCCGCCCTGCTGATCGCCCGCCTCGTGCAGGGGCTGGCCGCCGGTGCCGCCACCGGGGCCGTGGGCGCCGCCATGCTCGACATCGACCGGGCCCGGGGAACCCTCGCGAACTCGCTCGCCCCGGGCATCGGAACCGGAAGCGGGGCGCTGCTCTCCGCGCTGCTCATCCAGTTCCTGCCCGCGCCGACGCGACTGGTCTACCTCGTCCTGCTCGTGATCCTGCTGATCCAGGCCGTCGGGGTCGCGCTGATGCCGGAGACTGTCACGCCGCTGGCCGGGGCCCGGCGCAGCCTCCGGCCGGACATCACGCTGCCCCACGCGGTACGCCAGCCGGTCCTGGCCGTCGTCCCGGTGCTCTTCGCGGTCTGGGCGCTCGCCGGGTTCTTCGGCGCGCTCGGCCCGGCGCTCGTCCGCAGTCTCATGAACACGTCGATCGTGATCGGCGGTCTGGTCCTCTTCGTCTTCGCCGTCTTCGGGTCGATCGCCGTCCTGGTCCAGCGCAACGCCGCCGCCCGGACGGTGATCCTGACCGGGATCAGCACGCTCATCCTCGGCATGGTCGTCACGTTGGCAGCGATCATGGCGGAGTCCGTCCCGGGCTTCTTCGTCGGTCTCGCGCTCGGGGGAGTCGGCTTCGGCAGCGGCTTCCAGGGCAGCCTCAAGACCGTCATGCCGTTGGTGGAGGCGCACCAACGCGCCAGCGTGCTGTCCGTGCTCTACGTCATCTGCTACGTCGGCTTCGGTCTCCCCACGGTCATCGCCGGCTTCCTCGTGGTCTACGCCGGCGGCCTGCCGCGGACCGCCGACGAGTACTCCGTCGCCGTCATCCTCCTCGCCCTGGTCGCCCTGGTGGGGGTACGCAGGACCACCCGGATGGCGCCGGGCTGATACCGGAAAGCCCGCATCGGGCGGGAACGCGGACAGTAGCGTGATGATCAGGAAGGGGACAGCGATGAGCCCGAAGGTTGCCCAGGCCGACGCGAGCACGGCGGCGCGGATCGAGAGCCTCGACATCAAGCTCGAGGTGCTCGTCATCCCGGTCTCGGACGTGGAACGGGCAAAGGCGTTCTACCAACGGCTGGGGTGGCGGCTCGACCAGACCCCGCCCGGCATCGTGCAGTTGACGCCGCACGGCTCCGCGTGCTCCGTGCAGTTCGGCCCCGGGCTCACCCCGGCGGCACCCGGCTCGGCAGTGGCGTATTTGGTCGTTTCCGACGTCGAGGCGGCCCGCGCCGACCTCGTCGCCGCCGGCATCGAGGTCGGCGACGTCTTCCACGTCACCCCGGACGGCCCGGTCGACGGGCCGGACCCGCAGCGACGCAGCTACTTCTCGCGCGCCACACTGCGCGACCCGGACGGCAACACCTGGCTGATTCAGGAGATCACGACCAGGCTTCCCGGGCGCATCGAGGGCGGGCTGACGTCGTTCGGCTCGGTGAGCGACCTGGCGGACGCGATGCGGCGCGCGGCCGCCGCACACGACGAGCACGAGAAACGTACCGGGGAACGGGACGACAGCTGGCCCGACTGGTACGCGGCGTACATGGTCAGCGAACAGTCGGGGGCCACACCGCCCGAGTGAGCCCTGACCGACGACGGATTCGGGGCCGAGGCCGGCGCACAGCTGCTCACCACGGCCCCGGGCGGGCTCAGGACGCCGCTCGCCACACCCAGTTGCGGCGTTCGTAGAGGGGCACCAGCCCGGCCCGGCGCAGGTTGTTCAGCGACGGGTTCTGCTGACCGGGAGCGGGCTTGCCGGTCTCGGCGAACAGCCACCGGCATCCCGCCTCGACGGCGGCCTGGGCGCGGGCGGTGATCAGCGCCGACTGCGCCCCGAGGCCGCGGTGACCGGAGGCCGTCGCGGCGGCGTTGAGCGCCGCGGCCTCGCCGTGCAGGAACAGGTTGGCGCCCGCCACCAGCTCACCGCCGTCCCACGCCGCACAGGGTCGCCACGCCGGCTGGCCGACCGTCGCGGCCACCATGTCGGTGAGCCCACCGGTCGGCATGCCGAACCCGGTGAGCAGCACATCGGCCCAGCGCCGCGCCTCGGTGGTGGGCACCGGGCCGACCCGCAGGCGGGTCCGTCCGGCGGTGACGTCCTCGGGCCGGGCGGCGAGCTTGATCCAGGTGCTGCCCGGCGTGAGCCCGCGCGCGGCGGCCACCTCGTCGAAGCCGGCGGGCACTACCGACGGAATGAGCTGGATGACGGCCTGACCGATGCCGTGCTCCCGGTAGAAGTCGAGGACGTCATCCAGGACCTGCACGGTGAACGGCTCGGTGGTGCCGAAGCCCAGGGCCTTACTCCAGTACCCGCCGGACGGATCGTTGCGCATGCCGAGGGCGACACCGCCGCCGACGCGGGTGGTGGCGATCCCGAGATCGGTGTACGTGGGTGCGGGTGCCTGTGACTCGTACGAGTGCATGAATTCGCACTCCACGGCTTCGGCGAGTGGGGTCAGGTCGGCTGGCGCTGTCACCAGCCGATTATCGTCTGGTCCTCTCCCAGGCCCGCACCAGCTGCATCCGGTTGTTGATACCGAGCTTGTGATATATGGACCGGAGCTGGGTGTCCACGGTGTGGAAGGAGACGAAGAGGCTCCTGGCCGCCTCCTTCTTCGTGGCGCCGGCGGCGAGCATCTCGGCGACCCGCTCCTCGGCGGGGGTGAGCGCGTCGAGGCCCCCACCGGGCGGCTCGTCGATCGACGGCCGGTGCCGCGGGGTGCCGCTGAGGTCGGCGCAGCGCCGGTCGGCAATCGTCTGGTCGCCGGGGGCGCCGATCCGGGCGTAGAGGGCAGCAGCCTCGTGCGCGGCGTCGCGCGCCTCCCCGGGGCGCAGCCGAGGGTTGTTCGCCAGGTCGAGCAGCGCGTCGGCCAGCGCCGGCCGGGCGGCGGTGGTGCGCAGTTGGTCGACCGCCGACCGGAGCGCGTCCGGGTCGCCGTCGCGCAACCCCCGGCTCTGGTCGGCCAGCGCGCGCCACAGCGGCACCGGCGTACGGGTGGACACCAGCTCGACCAGTTCGGTGACCCGGCGGGCGGCTCGGGTGTCGCCGGTGGCCACCGCCGCGCGTACCAGCCGGGGACCGAAGTGCGGCACCGGCAGCAGCGGCCGGACCGAGCGGTGCAGGTCGGCGACGACCCTGGTGAGCAGGCCCGCCGGCGTGCTCACGGCCGGGTCGCGGGCTGCCACGCAGAACGCCGGGCTCCACATCGTCCGGTCGGGCCAGCGGTCCTCGGCGAGGCAGGTGCGCAGGATGGCGCGGGCGGCGTCGTGCTCGCCACGGCGGTAGCGGACCTCACCGATCACCGCAACCAGCAGGGCGCGCACCTCTCTGCTGAGGTCCGCCGAGCCGGAGCTGAGCGTCGTGACGGCCAGCGCGGCCGCCTCGGGCAACTCGCCCACCGCCACCATGCGCAGGCAGTCCAGCGCGGTCAGCCCGGTGAGCGGCCCGTCGCCGTCATCCGGCGCCTGGCGGGCGGCGGCCCGGGCGTCCGGGTGCCGGCCCAGGCCGAGCGCGACGAGGATCCGTTCGGCCCGGATGGACGGGGCGTCGGCGCGGGCCGACCAGGAGTTCGGATCCAGGGCCGCCAGCACGGCCTGGGCGCCCGGCAGGTCACCGTGCGCGAGCGAGCGGGCGGCCCGGCCGAGGGCGAGATGGCGAGCGGACGACTGGTCACCCGACGCGGCGTGCGCGGTGCCCGCGTCGCGCAGCAGGGCGTCGGTGTCCGGATGACCCGTGCGGGCCGCGACCGTGGCGACCAGGGCGAGCACCGTGGCGCGGCTGCGGGCGTCCAGCCGGAGGTTCAGTGCCTCCCGCAGGCCGGTGAGGGCGATGGTCGGCTGTTCCAGTGCGACGGTCCGCGCCACCCGACCGAGCACCAGGGTGCGGTGCGGCTCGCCGCCGCGGCTCGTCGCGACCTCGGCCGCCAGGATGTGGAGCGCCTCCGTCCCGCGCCCGGCGAGCCGGAGCTGGTCCGCGGCCTCGAAGAGCCGGTGCCGTCGTTGCTCGGTGGTGATGTCGTCGGCCGAGAGCGTTCCGGAGCTGAAGGATGATTCGGACAATGGCGTTCTCCCCGGTTGTTACCCGGCGCGTCGAAATGCCGTCCTGCGACCGAGCCTAGCCACGCCGGCACGTACGGGAGACCGGATCGCCGAACCGGCGGGATTGCGTCGAATGGCCCGTGCCGTCCGGGAACTGGTGTGCGGTAATGGCGCGATCACGTGATGCGACGGTCGGTGTTCCGCGCCGATCATCGAACCATGGCCCCGCTCACCGACCCTCCCGGTCTGCCTCGGCTCCGGGTCGTGCTGCTGATGTTCGTCGTCTATGCCGGCACCGGGGTGGGTGGTCACGCTCCGGCGTGGACCCGTCTGGTGCTGACGGCGATCGCGGTGGCGATCCCGGTCGCGATCGCGATCCAGCACGGCCGGCCCGGAGTGCGTGCCCTGCTGGGGATCTCGTCGCGGCTGCGGCTGCGTGGCGGATCCGTTCCCGCGCCCGAGCCGGTCCAACCCGAGTGAGGAGACAGCGATCATGGCCGACAGTGATCCCGAACCGAGGCGCGGCGACCAGGGCGCACCGCCCTTCGCGGGCCGCAACGTCGCGCTTGAGCGGCAGAACCCGGACCTTGTGGTTCCGCCCACCACCGACAGCCGGTTGGTGCCCAACCTCAAGTTCTCGTTTTCACAGGCGCACACCCGGGTGGAGAAGGGCGGCTGGACCCGGGAGGTCACCAGCCGCGACCTCCCGATCGCCACCCAGTTGGCCGGCGTCCAGTTCGGTCTCGAACCGGGCGCGTACCGGGAGATCCACTGGCACCAGCAGTCGGAGTGGGCGTACATGCTCAGCGGAAGCTGCCGGATCAGCGCCGTCGACCACGAGGGACGCAACTTCATCGAGGACGTGAAGGCGGGCGACCTGTGGTTCTTTCCGCAGGGTGTGCCGCACAACATCCAGGCGTTGCAGGACGGCGCGCAGTTCCTGCTGGTCTTCGACGACGGCGCGTTCTCGGAGAACAACACGTTCCTGCTCAGCGACTTCTTCGCGCACACCCCCCGGCACGTGCTGGCCAAGAACTTCGGCTGGACGCCGGAACAGATGGAGAACCTGCCCGAGCGGGAGAAGTACATCTTCCAGGGCGACGTCCCACCACCACTGCAACAGGACCGGGTGGTCAGCCCGACCGGCGACATCCCCCGAAGCTTCAAGCACCGGATGCTCGCCCAGACCCCGCAGCGTTTCCGCGGCGGAACCGTCCGGATCACCGACTCGACCAACTTCGCCGCCTCCGTGACCACGGCCGCGGCACTGGTGGAGGTCGAGCCGGGTGGGATGCGCGAACTGCACTGGCACCCCACCACCGACGAGTGGCAGTACTACATCTCCGGCACCGCACGGATGGGCGTGTTCGCCGCGCAGGCTGCCGCCCGGACGTTCGACTTCCAGGCCGGCGACGTGGGGTACGTGCCCTTCGCCTACGGCCACTACATCGAGAACACCGGTGACGAGCCGCTGGTGTTCCTGGAGATGTTCCGCCATCCCCGGTTCGAGGACATCTCGGTGATGCAGTGGATGGCCAACACGCCCCACGAGATCATCGCCGACACGATCAACGTGTCGACGTCGATCGTGGACAGTCTGCCGAACACCAAACAGGTGGTGATCTGAGCGTCTTCGCGTCCGGCCGTCCGTCACCCGACGGACGGCCGGACCGGTGGATCAGCGCCCCGCGGGTGCCGGGGAGACAGGAGTCGCGGCAGGTCGTCGGCGTCGGGACACCGCCCCCACCACCACGTCGATGACGAGGAAGGCGAGCACTGTGATCCCGAACAGCGGGAGCGCCCAGCCGATCGCCACGGTCACCGGTACGCCGATCAGCAACGCCCAGAGCGGCAGACCGCGTACACCGCCGCGCGCTGGCGGGGTGCCGGCGAGGGCGCGGCGGTCGGCGCGGGTGGGTCGACGCTGCCACCACATGCGGTAACCCCAGAAGATGACGCAGAGCAGCCCGAGCGCGAGCGCGGCGAGCAGGATCTGGTTGACCAGGCCGAAGAGGATCCCCATGTGGGCCTGGATGCCGAGGCCGCTCAGTTTGGCCAGCAGGGGCCAGTCGGCGAAGTCGCTGCGGGCGGTCACCGCGCCGGTGGCCGGGTCGACGGCGATGCGGTCCTTGTTGACCGGCCAGGTGTTGTCGACCTGCGTGACAGTCCAGGCGGAACCCGGCTCCGGCGCGGGGGTGATCTCGACGGGACCGGAGAGGCCCGCGTCGCGAGCGACGCCCAGGACCCGGTCGAACGCCGCCGACTCGACGACCCCGCCAGCCCCGGCGGCACCGTGCTCGTGACCCCCGCCGGTCTCGGCAGGGGCGGTGGGCCCGGCCGTGAGGCTGGTGGAGATCTCCGGGGTGCGGGCGTTCACCGCGTCCACGCCGTCGGCGAAGTTCGCACCGGCGTAGCGGGACCACGTCAGACCGGTGACCGAGAGGAAGAGGAGACCGACGGTGAGCCAGATGCCGGTGGTGGCGTGCCACCCTCGGGTACGACGAACACCCTTACCCGTGGACAGGTCCGGCACGAGCAGATGCCGGGCTGCGGCTCGGGCGGCGCCGCGTCGACGCCACCAGAGGATGACCCCGCCGAGCGCCATCACCCACAGCCAGCTCGCGGCCAGCTCGGAGTAGTGCTCGCCGACCGTGCCCAGGTGCAGGTGGCGGTGCAGGTCGTCCAGCCAGGTGACGGCCGGCGTGGACCCGAACCAGGTGGTGAGCTGGCCCTGGGACTCGGCGGTGTACGGGTCGATGTAGACGGTGTGCTGCTTCTCGCCAAGCTCGGGCAGAGAGAACACCACCTTCGTGGTCCGGTCGCCGTCGCCGGGTTGCACGGTGGTGATGCTGCCGTCGGGGTGCGCGTTGCGGGCCGCCCCGATCTGTTCGGCCAGTGGCAGCTGACGCTCACCCACCTCGGCGACGGTGAGCTGGTTGCCGTAGAGGATCGCGTCGAGCTGCGGTGCTGTGGTGTAGGCCAGGCCGGTCAGTGCGGCGACCACCAGGAACGGGGCGACGAGGATGCCGGCGTAGAAGTGCAGCCGCAGCAGCAGCGCACCGAACGGCGACGTACGCCGGGCGGCTCGGGCCGGTTTCTCGGCGGTGATGGGGGGTTCCGGCTGCGGCGTGCCGGACAGTTCGGTGAGAGACATGGTGATCCGATCGGAAGAGTCGGGAAGCACGAAGGTGTTTCCCGTACTGGTCTGGTCGCCCGGTGAGGTGTCGCGTCGGCCCTGACCGGTAGTCGGGGGAGTGACGCCGCCGGTTCCCGGAGACGTACAAGGCCGGGCCGTTCGGTCCGGGCCGTGCGGTGTGCGTCGCTGCCGGTCCGCCCCACTGTGGAGCGGGTCACCGTCTGATCAGCGCCGCACCGTCCGTCGCCACCGCCGCCCAACGGCCGTCACCAGGACGACGAGGGCCAGCGCGGCCCCCGCCACGAGCACACCGCTCGGGCCGTCGTCGGACTCCGCGCCGGCGGCGGCTGGGGCGGGCGCTGACGCGCTGAGGTTGGCAACCGGCGCGGCGCTGGACGAGGGATCGGCCACCGTGAATGGGTACGACCCCTGCACCGGGTGCCCGTCGACGGAGACGACCCGGTAGGCGACCGTGTAGGTCCCGTTCGGCAGGGTGTCTGTCACCCGGACCGTGCTCGTCGCCCCGGTGACCACCGGTTCGCCGGTGGGAAGCTTCCGCTTGGCGGCGTCGGTGAGCACGATCGTGGTGAAGGTGGGGTCGAGCCGCCGCATGACTTCCAGCGTGACCTCGGTCGGTGCGCTCGACAGTGTCGCGTCCCGGGCGGGCGTGGCCGCCCGGAGCGAGTTGTGCGCCCAGGCCGGGCCGGCCGGGATGAGCACCGCCACGAGGACGGCGAGCACCGCCGCGCCGAGCCGGACGGCGGTGGGGCGCGACGGCGACCTGGTCATCCGAGCACCTGCTCGCCGATCCAACCGCCCGGTGGACATCCGGGCGGGATGGCGAAGACCGCGGAGCCGATCGGCGTGGTCCACTCGTTGAGCAGGTCCCGGTCTGCCAGCCGGCGCTGGATGGGCAGGAACTGCCGGGCGATGTCAGCCTGGTACGACGTGAAGATCAGGCCGCTGTCCGCGTGACCGTCCGCCGTCGGCACCCCGTCGTAGTTGTACGGCCGGCGGAGGATCTTCAGCCGGTCGTCGGTGACGTGGGCGCGGGTCAGGTGCGAGAAGTCGGGGATGACGGTGAGCCCGTCCGGATCGGTGGCGGCGAAGTCGGGTTCGTCATGCTCGGCGGTGCCGGTGAGCGGGGCACCGGTGTCGAGCCGCCGCCCGACGGCGAGTTCGCGGTCGGCCCGGCCGAGCAGGTCCCAGGTTTCCATGTTCATGCTGATCCGCCGCACCACCACGGTGGTGCTGTCGCGCAGCCACGCCGGGCCGTCCGGCACCCAGAGCGCGGTGTCCATGGGCGCGCCGGGCCGCGGGTTGGCGGTGCCGTCGAGCTGACCGAACAGGTTGCGTTGGGTGTGGCCACCCGGCTCGACACCGGGGCTGCGCCGGAAGCCCTGCTGGACCCACCGCACCGTGGCGAACGGCCGGCTGTCCTTGATCAGGACCCGCTGGGCGTGGGCCACGGTGATCGCGTCGTCAGCGCAGATCTGGAGCAGCAGGTCCCCGCCGGACCAGGCCGGCTGGAGCCGGTCGATGCGGAACGACGGCAGGTCGGTGACCGATGCCGGCCGGCGGTCGTCGACGCCGGCCGCCCGGTAGAGGCCGGGCCCGAAGCCGATGGTCACTGTCAGCCGTGCCGGCAGCAGCCCCAGTTCGGCCTCGGTGTCGGCCAGCGCGGGCCGGCCCTGGGTGAGTCGGGCGGCGTCGTCGGTGAGCAACCGCAACATCCGGCCCAGCGCGGCCCGGTCGACGCCGGCCCGCAGCGTGAGCGCCACGAACGACGCGTGCGCCTGCGGTTCGGTGGCCACCCCGGCCTGCCGGGCGCCGTGGAACGGCTCGACCAGGCCGCCGACGGCCGCCACCGCCGCCGTGGCGTCGGCGGCGGCCCGTGGTGGCCCGCCATCGGTGCGAGTCGTGGCGATGGCGGCACCGCCGGCCAGAGCCCCTCCGGCGGCCAGGGCTCCGCCGGTGAGCAGGCCGCGCCTGCTCACCGGCCGCACACGTGGCGTCCGCGTCACGATGCCGGGCTCATGCTCATCGTCGGCGTGGCGCTCGTGCCGGGCAGAGGCTGGCCGTGCCCCGGGGCGTAGCTCTCCTGCGCGCCGGTGAACGGCTTGGCCACGGCGCGGAACTGCTGGGTCCTGCCGTCGGCGAAGGTCAGCGTGAAGGTCACCTCGTCGCCGGCCTGTACGGGCTTGGTGAGGTTCATCAGCATGAGGTGGTCGCCGCCGGGCTCCAACGCGTGGGTGCTCCCGGCCTTGATCACGATGCCACCCCGCTTCTGCCGCATGACCATAGTGCCGTCCTTCATGGCCATCTCGTGCAGTTCCATCGAGGACAGGGCGGTGGTCGCACCGGTCACCGTGACGTCGCTGTCGCCGTCGTTGACCAGGGTGCCGAAGGCCGCCGTCATGCCCTTGTCGGCGGCCTTCACCCACGGGTCACGAATGCCGAGCACACCAGCGTCCGGGTTGGCCGACGCCGACGCCGACGCCGACGCGGACGGGCCCGGCTGCGCAGTCGACGGAGAGTCGGACGAGCCGCATCCGGCGGTGCCCACCGTCAGGATCGTGGCGGCGAGGATCGCGGCCGAGCGGCGGCGTGGACCGAGCGGGCTGGTGCTGCGCATGTGTTCTTCCTCCGATGGTTGCTGCTGGCTGGTAGGTCGGCAGCAGCACGGAGAAAGTTCCAGGCTCAGGGCACGTCGATCGTGAACTCCCCGGTGTGCACCGTGCCGGCGACCTGGAAGTCGAAGAAGGCCCGGTACCGGCCGGCACTTGGCACGGTCAACCAGAACTTGACGGTCCCGTCGACCAGCTCCTGCTCGGGGTGGACGTGCACGTAGCCGAGGTCGCCCTCCCGCACGACGACCAGGTGCCCGTACGCGCCCAGGTACCGCTCCAACTGGGCGGGTGTAGCGGCGCTGGTGACCTGGAAGTGGATCGGCGCCGTCACCCCCACCGTCGGGGTACCGGTCATCGACACCGCGTACGGACCGGCAGCCGCCTGCGTCTGCGCCGGTGGCTGCACGGCCGGGGTGTGCGCGCCCGGCACTGTGTGGTCGACGCCCAGCACGAGCGGCAGCGGCGTGCCGTTGGCACTGGTGACGGAGAAATCGGCGTAGACGCGGTAGCCGCCGGGTCGGGCCAGCGTCAGCGGGACGCTCCAGGTGCCGTCGGGTGCCATCGTCGGGTGCAGGTGCTGGTAGCCGGTCAGGTCCCGGCCCACCACGATCAGGTGCAACGGCTTGTCGTGCACGACCGCGAAGCGGGTCGCCGGCTGCCGGTCGGTGCCGACGATGCGGAAGCGGTAGTCGGCGCGTACCCCGGCGGGTTGGGTTCGTTCCAGCGGTTGCAGCGTGAAGCCGGCGGCGCTGACGGTCGTCCCGGTGGCAAGCGTCTCGCCTGTTCCGCTGTCGCCCCGGTGCGTGTGCGGCCCGGTGCCCGCCGGGTGTTGGTGTCCGTCGGTCGCGGACACCGCCGGGCCGGAGGCGGGCGGACCGCCCGCCGGCTGCCGGGCGGTGTTGGCGGCCGGGCCCTCGTTGCCGCTGATGCGCGCCAAGCCGAACCCGCCGAGCAGGGCCAGCACCAGGGCACCGACGAACAGTGCCAGCCCGGTGTTGCTCAGCCGGGACCGGGGCGTCGCGCTGGCGAGGTCCGGGTCCGGCGACGCTCCGGGGTCGGCGGGCGGTCGAGTGTCCGAGGTCTGCGTACCGTTGCCGGTCGTCGCGGCGGCCCGGTCTGCGTCGGTTCTGCCACCGACCGCCCTGCCGCCGCCAGTCTTGGCAGCGGCGGTCCTGCTACCGGCGCCCTTGGTGCCGGGGGTCCTGGTTCCGGGACGGGTGCCGGCGCCGCGTCGACCGGATGTCGCCGACGCGGTACGGCCCCGGCCGACGGGTCTGCCAGTGGAGGCCGACCGCCGACGCCAGACGGCGAATCCCGCCGCCGCGACCGCCACCGCGACCACCGCCAGGCCGATCCACGCGACCGCTCCGGGGCCGCTCTCGTCCGTCGACTCGATCGGAGCAGCCGCTGCCGCGGACGGCGGAATCGGGGTCTCGGCCGCGACCGTCGGCACTGCCGACGCCTGCCCGGACGACCCGTGTTGCTCGGCGGTAGCCAACAGCGCCGGATCCGGCTGGGTCGACGGCGGACTCCACCCCTTGGGCGCCGCCGTCACCGGCCCGGCGTAGCGGAAGGTCAAGGTGCCGCGTACGGGGTCGCCGTCCGAGGCGACCGACAGGTAGCTCACCGAGTACTCACCCTTGGCCGGCAGGTGCGCGACCGCCACCGTCGCGGGGAACCCGGTCGTGTACTCGCGTGGCTCGAACTGGCCGTTCACCAGGAAGTACTCGCGCACCGGCTTGTCCAGTGGCTTCGGCTCCCCGTACGACCAGCCATTGTCGACCCGGATGCCACCCGGCGCGGTGACCGTGAAGAACGCGTTGGCCGCGGCCTTCTCGGTGAAGAACAGCTGCACCGACGTCAACGGCTCGCGCACCGTGGCGCCACCCGCCGGCGTGGACATGGCGAGGGTCCCGTGAGCTGCGGCAGGCTGAGCGGACGCGAGGAGAGCGACCGCCGAGGCGAGGAGGATCGCGAGGAGGCCCGAGACCACCCGCCCAACGATCTGAGGGTGACGACGCATCTGAATATCCTGACTGCGCGGAGACTTTTTACAAGAGGTGACGATCTTTTTCCTCAGATGGCAAAAGCGGGGCGGGTGGAACGGTGGCACCGGGATGGTCGGCCGGCGTCGGGCGAAAGTTTCCGGCGGGTGCCAGGGCCGGTCACCGAAGAAGCCGCCCGGTCGGCAATCCGGTCGGTTAGCGTCCACCTGACGTCTCGATCACGGAGAGTGTGGGGGCTATGCGGGCTGCGGTGCTGCGGGACTTCGACGTTCCGCTGACGGTCGAGGAGATCGGCGACCCCGCCCCCGGGCCCGGTCAGGTGCTGGTGCGGGTCGTCGCCAGCGGGGTCAACCCGCTCGACACGAAGATCCAGGCGGGGAAGGCCGCACACGCGCGTGTCCAGCTACCCGCGGTGCTCGGCATGGACCTCGCCGGTGTGGTCGCGGCGGTCGACGCGGAGGTGACCGGCTTCGCCCCGGGAGACGAGGTGTACGGGCTGTGCGGGGGAGTCGGTGACCTGCCGGGCTCGCTGGCCGAGTACACCGCCGTGGACGCCCGGTTGCTGGCTCACAAGCCGAACAACCTCTCGATGCGGGAGGCCGCCGCGTTGCCGTTGGCGGCAGTCACCTCCTGGGAAGGTCTGGTCGACCGGGCCGGGGTCCACGCCGGGCAGAAGGTGCTGGTGCACGGCGGCGCCGGCGGGGTCGGGTACGTGGGCGTGCAACTCGCCCGGGCGCGAGGCGCCGAGGTGTACGCCACGGGCCGGCCGGCGAACCTGCCGGTGATCGAGAGCCTGGGCGCCGTGCCGATCGACTACACCACGAGCACCGTCGACGAGTACGTCGAGAGACACACCGGCGGTGAGGGTTTCGACATCATCGTCGACAACGTCGGTGGCACGACCCTCGACGCCTCGTTCGCGGCGGTCCGCACCTACCACGGGCACGTCGTCAGCGCGTTGGGCTGGGGCGCACACTCGCTCGCCCCGCTGTCGTTCCGTGGCGCCACCTACTCGGGCGTGTTCACCCTGCTGCCGATGCTCACCGGGCGGGGCCGTGACCACCACGGTGCCATCCTGCGCGAGATCGCGGCGCTGGCCGAAGCCGGTGCGCTGCGTCCCCGACTGGACGCGCGCCGGTTCACGCTCGACACGGTGATGGACGCCCACCGCCTGGTTGCCGACGGCACCGCCAACGGCAAGGTCATCGTGGACGTCGCCGACTGAGTGGGAACCCGTCGGCCGGGAGGTCAGGTCCGTGCGGGTGCCGTGCCGGCCAGGTCGACGATCCGGTCGCTCCAGCGCTCCAGCAGGGTCTGGTCGTGGCTGATGACCAGAACCCCGGCCTGCTGGGTCAGCTGGTAGTCGCGGATGACGGCGGCGACGTGCGCCTGCGTGGAGGCGTCGAGCATCGCGGTGGCCTCGTCGCAGAGCAGGTAGTCGGGACGGTGCACGAGGGTCCGGGCCAGGCAGGCGCGTTGCAGTTGCCCGTCGGAGACCGCGTGCGGACGTCGGCTGCGCAGATCCGCGGTGAGGCCGACCAGGTCGGCGAGTTCGGTGACCCGTTCCCGGACCGCCGCCTCGGGTGTCCGGGTGGCGCGCAGCGGTTCGGCGATCAGGTCGGTGAGGCTCAGCCGGGGATCGGCGGCGGCGCGCGGGCTCTGGAAGAGAGCGGCGACGCGGGTCCGTAGGGCCACCGGCACGGCGTACCGAACGGCGTTCACTGCGGTGCCGTCGATGCTGACCCGGCCCTGATCGGGCTGGTGCAGCAGGGCCAGGACCCGTACCAGTGTCGACTTTCCGCAGCCGGACGGCCCGCGCAGTCCGACCGTCTCGCCCCGGTCGATCCGCACCGTGACGCGGTCGAGGACGACCTGGCGGCCGTACCCGACGGTCACCTCGTCGGCGAGCAGGTGTGGCGTGCTGGTCACGGGTTGGCTCCGGTGCGGATCGGGTGGTGGCAGGCCACGGTGCCGCCACCGGCGACCGGTGTCGGCTCTGGTGGGTGAGCGCAGGTGTCGCTGCGGTGCGGGCAGCGGGGCGCGAACGCGCAACCGGGGGGCAGCGCGGTGAGCATCGGCGGGTCGCCGGGCACCGGCCGGAAGGCCCGGTCCGGCAGGGCGTCGAGCAGCGCCGAGGCGTACGGGTGGGTCGGCGCGGTGAAGAGTTCGTCGGTGTCGCGGTGCTCCACGACGCGGCTGGCGTACATCACGGCGACGGTGTCGGCGACCCGGCGCGCGGCGGCCAGGTCGTGCGTGATGAGCACGACGGCGGCGCCGTTGTCGCAGCGGCGGCGCAGCAGGTCGAGGGTGTGGTCGACCAGCGGCCGGTCCAGCCCGGTGGTGGGCTCGTCGGCGATGAGCAGCGCCGGGTCTGGTGCCAGCGCAAGCGCGGTGACCAGCCGCTGTGCCATCCCGCCGGACAGCTCGTGGGGGTAGCGCTCCAGGTCCGCCGGGTCGAGCCCGACGTCGACGGCGAGCTGGTCGGCGTCGGCGCGGTCGCGGCCGTGCGCCCGCAGCGTCTCGGCGAGCAGCCGCCGTCCGGTGCGGACCGGGTTCAGGGCGGTGGCCGGGCTCTGTGGAACCAGGCCCACCAGGCGCCCGCGTACCCGCCGGGCCAGCTGGCGTTGACCGCAGGTGATCAGGTCGACCGGTTCGCCGTCCGACTCGTGCAGGACGGCGTGGCCGGTGGTCGTGGCGTTGGCCGGCAGCAGGCCGAGCAGGGCGTGGGCCAGGACGGACTTGCCGCAGCCGGACTCGCCGACGACGGCCAGCAGTTCGCCGGCCTCCACGGTGAGGCTGAGATCGGTGACGGCGCGCACCCGCGCGTCGCGCAGCCGGAACTCGACGCCGAGGCCATCCACGGCGAGCAGCGGCTGACCAGCGGCGGCGCGGGGCGACGCCGGGGCGGGAACGGATTCGGTGGTGGTCACAGGTGCAGCTCCGCTCGAACCCGGGGATCGAAGCGGTCACGCCAACGGGCGGCGAGGACCGCGATGGCGAGAGTGACGACGACGATGACCGCGCCCGGCGCCAGGCTCGCCCACCACGCACCGGTCAGCAGCGACCCCTGACCGTCATTGATCATGTTGCCCAGTGAGGCGAGGTGCGGCGGCAGGCCCAGGCCGAGGAACGACAGGGCGGTCTCGTGCCACACCGCGTGCGGGATCATCAGGGTGGTGGCCAGCGCCAGTCGGGGCAGGACGTGCGGCAGCAGGTGCCGGGTGAGGACCCGGAACCGGCCGGCTCCGCCACTGATCGCGGCGTCGATGAACGGTCGGGTCCGCAGGCTGAGCACCTCGGATCGGACGATGCGGGCGGTGGACAGCCAGTGGGTGAGCCCGACGGAGGCGATCACGGCACCGAGGCTGGGCCGCAGCATGGCCACGATGAAGATGCCCAGCAGCAGGTGCGGCATCGCGGCGATGGTGTCCACGATCCGCATCAGGATCCGGTCGACCCGGCCGCCGAGCGTGCCGGCGATCCCGCCGATCACGCCCCCGAGGACCGTGGCGACGAGCGCGGCGACAGCCCCGACGAGCAACGAGACCCGCAACCCGTAGACGGCGCGGTGCGCCACGTCGCGGCCCAGGTCGTCGGTGCCGGCGAGGTGGGTCCACGACGGTGCCAACCGGGTCTGGTCCAGCGCGACGGCGCTCTGGTCGAGGGGCCAGACGAGCGGTGCGAGCAGCGAGCCGGCGACGGTCGTCAGCAGGACCAGACCGGCGATGACGACACCGGTCTGGCCGGGGCGCAGTCGCAGCCGGGACCGGGCCACGTGGAGCAGTGGCGGTCGGGTAGCAAGGTCAGCCATCGAGTCGTACCCTCGGGTCGGCGGCGGCGTAGGCCAGGTCGGTCGCGAGGTTCGCGGCCAGCACCACCGCGGTGGTGGCCAGCGTGATCGCCGCCAGCAGCGGGAAGTCGCTGCCCAGCGCGGCGGCGACGGTGACCGCGCCGAGGCCCGGCAGGGAGAAGACCGTCTCGACCAGCACCGCCCCGCCGACCAGTTCGGGCAGGTGGGTGCCGACCAGGGTGAGGAACGGCAGCAGCGCGGTTCGCAGCGCGTGCCCGAACAGCACCGTCCGGCCGGGCAACCCTCGCGCCCGCGCCGCGAGCACGTGGTCGTCGCGCATGCTCTCCGCGACCGCGTCCCGGACGAACAGCACGAACCACGGCGCCTGGGACACGGCCAACACCCCGACCGGCAGGATCAGGTGGTGCGCCACGTCGCCCCAGGACGTGCCGGTCGCTGTGACATCGGTGAGCCCGCCGGCCGGCAACCAGCCCAGGGCCAGCGCGAACACGGCGATCGCGGCCAGGCCCAGCCAGAAGACCGGCATCGACTGCACCGCGTACGCACTGGCGCGCAGCGCGCGGTCGAACAGCCCACCCCGGCGGTACGCGGCCAACGAGCCCAGCAGCAGGCTCCCGACCAGGGCCAGGGCCAGGGCCACGCCGATCAGCAGCAGCGTCCAGCCGGCCCGGGCGGCGAGCACCGAGGCGACCGGCTCGTGCCGGCTGGTCGACCAGCCCAGGTCGCCCCGCACGAGGTTGCCGATCCAGCGCAGGTACTGCACCGGCACCGGGTCGTCGACGCCCCAGTTCGCGCGCAGCTGGGCCAGGTTCTCCTCGCTGGCGGTGAAGGCCGCCGCGCCCGCGTACTGCTTCGCGGGGTCGACCGGCGAGGCGGCGCCGAGGGCGAACATCCCGACGCTGGTCGCGGCGAGCACCGGCACGGCGACGAGCAGCCGACGCCGGAGCACCGCCTTCGCCCCGGCCAGTCGACCGGAGCGGGTCACGACCGGGTCCAGGTGTCGATGTTCCACCAGAGGCTGTTTGCCACCCCGTGCTCGTGCGCCTCGACGCGGGGAGCGACACCGCGCACCGAGGACTTCAGCACGTAGGTGTGCCGCAGGTAGGTGAGGAACAGCCACGGTACGTCGGCGGCCAACTGCTTCTGGAACCGCGCGTACGCGGCCCTGCGAAGATTCGGGTCGATCTGGTCGCGGCCCTGCTGGAGGGCCCGGTCGGTCACCTCGGAGCGGTACGAGCCCGGGTTGAAGTAGCCCTGCCCGGCGAACCGGGAGCTGAACAGCTTGTACGAGACGAAATCCGGGTCGTACGGCGTGCCGTAGCCCATCAGCAGCGCGTCGGATCTCATCCGTGGGTCGATGGCGTCCCAGGTGAGCCCGGCCGGGGTGACCCCGATGCCGATCTTCTTCGCGTCGGCGGTGACGGCGAGCGCCAGGTCCTTGCGCAGCGTGTCGCTGGCCGGGTACATCAGCGTGAACCGGGCCGGCCGGCCGTCCTTGACGCGGATCCCGCCGGGGCCGGGGGTCCAGCCGGCCGCGTCGAGCAGCGCGCCCGCCGCCGTCGGGTCGGCGGTCGGCTTGCCGATGATCGAGGCGTCGGTGAACTCGGAGGTCGGCGGGATCGGGCCGAACGCCGGTTCGCCGGCGCCACCGAGGATTCCGGAGACCATCGCGGCCCGGTCGACGGCCAGGTTGAGCGCCCGGCGGACCGCCGGGTCGGCGAGGACCGGGTTGCCCGTCGGCAGCATCACGCCCCGGTAGTCGGCGGTCGGCACCCGCTGCACCCGGTACGCCGCGTCGGCGTCGAAGCCGGAGGCGAGCTTCGGTGGCAGCTCGGCGGCGTCGAACTCGCCGGCGCGCATCCGCTGGGCGCGGACGTTGTCGTCGGCGACGAACGCCACCACCACCCGGTTGTTCTTCGGTCGGCCCGCGAAGTAGCTCTCGTTCGCGGTGAGCACCAGGCGGTCGCCCGGCGTCCACGACTCAACCTTGTACGGCCCGGTCCCGACCGGTTTGCGATTGAACCCGGCGGTGTTGATGTCCTGCCCGCTGAGCAGCCTGGCCGGCACGATGCCGAGAGTGAGCCGTTGCAGGAACGGCGCGTACGGGTAGCGCAGCCGGAACACGACGGTGGCCGCGTCGGGCGCGGTCACCGACTCCACCATGTCCAGGTCGGAGCGGAGCGTGGAGTCCACCTTCGGGTCCAGCACCGCCTGGTACGTGAAGAGAACGTCCGGGGCGGTGAGCGTGGTGCCGTCGTGGAATTGCACGCCGTCGCGGAGCTTCGCGGTCACGGTGCGCCCGTCGGGCGACAGCTCCGGCAACGCCGTGGCCAGAGCGGCGACGAGGCGGTTGTCAGCGTCCCGGCTGACGAGGCCGTCGAAGATCAGCGAGGCGCCGTCGACGCCGTAGTTGAGCATCGGGTTCAACGCGTCCGGTTCGTCGGAGGTGGCCACGACCAGCGTGGTCCCGCCCGCTGAGCCGTCGGGCGTGGCCGGGGCCGAACAGCCGGCGAGGACGAGCATTCCCGCCGCCGCGGTCGACGCCGCGAGGCGTCGGACGGTCGGACGCATCCGGGTCACGGAGGGCTCCTGTGGTGTGGGGAGTCGTTGGTCGGGTGGGCGCAACGCCGCAACCGTTGATCATCACGGTGGCACAGTTGCCAGTCTTTGGCAATTACCAAGCTTGTGCGTCATGCTGTTGATCAACGGGGCCGCCGGCGTACGGGCTCGCGTTCACCGCCGGTGGTGACTGTTGCCGCCGACCGGCTAGGGTTCCGGGGTGTTCCGCGTCGTCGTGTTGATCGCTGCCGTGGTGCTCGCCGCGGATCAACTCACCAAGTACTGGGTCGAGTCCGCGCTGTCCGGCGGGCAGACCATCACCGTTCTCGGTGACCTGCTGCAGCTGCGACTCGTCTACAACCCGGGTGCCGCCTTCTCGATCGGCTCCGCGTACACCTGGATCTTCGCGGTGTTCGCGGCGGCGGCGGTGGTCGCGGTGACGGTCGTGGCGCTGCGGGTCACCTCGCGGGCCTGGGCGGTGGCGCTGGGCCTGGTGCTCGGCGGCGCGACGACGCACCTGCTGGACCGCCTCTTGCGCGAGCCGGGGTTCGCTCGCGGGCACGTCGTGGACTTCATCGACTACGCCGGGTTCTTCGTCGGCAACGTCGCCGACATCGCCCTGGTGGTCGGCGTGGGCATCGTCATGCTGCTCAACGTGCGTGGCGTTCCGCTGCGGGCGACGGCGGGCGAGACCCGCGAGCAGGTGTCGTCAGGCTCCTGAGCCGACCAGGACGACCTCCAGCCGGCGCGGGCCGTGCACTCCCTCGACCCGGTTCAGCTCGATGTCGCTGGTGGCGGACGGGCCGGAGATCCAGGTCTGCGGCGCGCGCGGATTCAGCCGGGTGAGCGCCTCGGGCAGCAGACCGACCACCTGGTCGGCGCGAACGACGCAGATGTGCCGGTCGGGCACCAGGGTGAGCGCCCGCCGCCCCTGCGTCGGGCCGGCGTCGAGGATGATGGTGCCCGTGTCGGCGATCGCGACCGCGCAGCCGGTCAGCACCGCGTCCAGGTCGTCGAGTACGGCCGGTGACAGCGCGGGCGCGTCGCGGTGCACCTGCCCGGCGTAACCGGTCAGCCAGTCGGCCGGCAGGTCGGCGGGGACGGCGAGCCGGTCGACCTCGCTGAGCAGCCGGGGTAGGGCGTCGATGCCATGGTGGACCACCGCCCGGTAGTCCTCCAGGCGGTCGACCAGGGTGGCGATCAGGTCGGGGCGGTCGTCGACCCGGCGGTAGCGGCGGGGCACCTGCACCGGCGGCGGGCTGTCGGCCAGGGCCGTCCGCAGCCGCGCCAGGATCTCGTCACGTGCGCTCACTGCTTCCCCCACCATTCCCGGAAGGTCTGCGGCCCGGGCAGCGGCAGGTCGCGCGACCGGGTCCACGCCGACCCGGGCCAGGGCAGTCGGCGCAGCGTACGCGCGCCGGTGCGGCGCATCCGGTACGCCCCGAGCGGCCCCGCACCCGCCCGGGCCAGGCGCAGGGCGGCGGCCCAGCGCCGAGGGCTGCGCATCACCCAGGACAGGACACCCATGGCGGCCCGTTCGGCCGGCGGATGCGGCGCCTGCTGGCGGAGGTGGACCAGGATCTCCGGAATGTTGATCTTCACCGGGCAGACGTCGTAGCAGGCGCCGCAGAGGGTCGACGCGTACGGCAGCGAGGCGTTGTCGGCCACCCCGGTCAGCTGCGGCGACAGGATCGCCCCGATCGGCCCCGGATACACCGAGCCGTACGCGTGCCCGCCGGCCCGCTCGTACACCGGGCAGATGTTGAGGCAGGCGGAGCAACGGATGCAGGACAGCGCCGGCCGCCCCACCGGGTCGGCGAGCACGGCGGAGCGGCCATTGTCGACAAGAACGACGTGCACGTCCTGCGGACCGTCGCCGGGGGTGACACCGGTCCACATCGAGGTGTACGGGTTCATCCGCTCGCCGGTCGAGGACCGGGGCAGCAGTTGCAGGAAGACCTCCAGGTCGGTGAAGGTCGGCAGCAGCTTCTCGACGCCGACGACGCTGATCAACGTCTCGGGGAGGGTGAGGCACATCCGCCCGTTGCCCTCGGACTCCACCACCACGAGGGTGCCGGTGTCCGCCACGGCGAAGTTGGCGCCGGAGACGGCGACCCGGGCCGAGAGGAACCGTCGTCGCAGGTGGGCGCGGGCCGCCTCGGCCAGCGCGGCCGGTTCGTCGCTCAGGTCGGCCGGCACGTCGGGCATGCGACGCTGGAAGATCTCCCGGATCTGCGCCCGGTTGTAGTGGATCGCCGGCACCAGGATGTGTGAGGGGGTGTCCTCGCCGAGCTGCACGATCAACTCGGCGAGGTCGGTCTCGTACGCGGCGATCCCGGCGGCCTCCAGCGCCTCGTTGAGCTCGATCTCCTGGGTCGCCATCGACTTGACCTTCACGACCTCGTCGGCCCCGGCGGCCCGGGTCAACGCGACCACGATCCGGCACGCCTCGGCCGCGTCGCGGGCCCAGTGCACTGTGGCGCCGGCGGCGGTGACGGATGCCTCGAACTGCTCCAGCAGCTCCGGCAACCGACGTTGGACGTCCGCCTTGATCGCGGAGCCGGCGTCGCGCAGCGCCTCCCAGTCGGGTACCTCGTCGACGACCCGGGCGCGCTTGGCGCGGATGGTGCGGGTGGCCCGGTGCAGGTTGGCCCGCAGCTGCGGGTCGGCGACTGCCGGTTTGGCGGCGGTGGGAAAGGGCAGCGGCGTGCGGATCCGTCCGCTCCCGGTGGCGGGTGCGACCGGCTGGCTCATGAGCTGGCCCCGGCGAGAATCTCGGCGTAGTGCATGGCCCGTACGCCCGAGCGGTGGCGGTCGAGGCCGCCGCCGATGTGCGCCAGGCAGGAGTTGTCGGCGGCGGCCAGCACCCGTGCGCCGGTGTCACGAACCCGGGCGCACTTGTCGGTGAGCATCGCTGTGGAGACGTCCGGGTTCTTCAGGGCGAAGGTGCCGCCGAAACCGCAGCACTCCTCGGCGTCGCCCAGCTCGACCAGCGTGATCCCGCGCACCTGGCGCAGCAGGGTCAACGGCCGGTCGCCCAGGCGCAGCATCCGCAGGCCGTGACAGGTGGGGTGGTAGGTGACCGTCTCCGGGAACTCGGCGCCGACGTCGGTGACGCCGAGAACGTCGACGAGCAACTCGGACAGCTCGTAGGTGCGGGCGGCCACCGAGGTGGCGGGCGGGTGCAGGCGCGGATACTGGTCGCGGATCATCGCGGTGCACGACCCGGAGGGCGCGACGATGGCGTCGTAGGAGTCGAAGACGTCGACGTAGTTGCGCACCATCGGCATCGCCTCGGCCCGGTAACCCGTGTTGGCGTGCATCTGCCCGCAACAGGTCTGGTCGGTGGGGAAGTCGACGGTGTGGCCGAGCCGCCGCAGGATGCGGGTGACAGCGATGCCGGTGGCCGGGAACGCGAGGTCGTTGACGCAGGTGATGAAGAGGGCGATCCGCACGGCGGCTCCTCGGGTGGGTGTGGGCGGGTCACGCCGGGTCGCGCGGTGACCCGGGGGCGGGAAGCCGGTCGAAGGCGGGCAGGTGGCGTTCCCGGGCGGCGCTGAGGTGGGCGCGCATCGCCTCGGTGGCGGCCGCCGCGTCGCCGGCGACGATGGCGGCGGCGATGCGCTGGTGCTCGGTGTTGGTGTCCGGCGCGCCGGTGACCGGAAAGTAGAGCCGGTGCAGGTGCAGGTGTGAGTGCAGCCGGGTGATGGTGTCGCGCAGCAGTGGGCTGCCGGAGACCTCGGCGATCAGGTCGTGGAACTTCGCGTCCAGCGCGGTGAAGGCGGCGTGCCGGCGATAGCCGTCGCCGGCCTCCACGTCGATGCTCGCGGCCGCCTCGACGCTGATCCGTTCGCGGGCTTCGGCGGAGGCGTGCGTGGCGGCCCGCCCGGCGGTGGCGCCCTCCAGCAGTTGGCGGACGTCGAACAGGTCGTCGAACTCGGCGCGGCTCAGCAGCGGGGTGGTCGTGTAGCCGGAGAGGGGGCGTTTCCGGACCAGGCCGTCGGCCTCCAACCGGGCGAGTGCCTCCCGCACCGGGGTGGGGGAGACGTCCAGCTCCCGGGCCAGCGCGTCGATGTTGACCCGCTCACCGGGGGGCAGGATGTGGTCCATGACCAGCGTCTTGATCGACTCGTAGACGTCTTCGGCGAGGGTGAGTCGACGGGCGGGACGGAGTCGACCCTCGCGAGGTTCCTGCTGGGCCATCTCGTCTCCTCAACAACCCCTTGACTGTTCCGGTGTGAGCGAGTACACACTAGCAAAGCAACATCCTATAGGAAATAGGTTTCCCTGCCACCGTCTCGCACCACCACCCCCGAGGAGACGAACATGTCGCGCAGAATGCTGTCCCGAATCGGCTCGGGCCTCACCGTCGTGGCCCTCGCCACGACCACTGTGGCCTGCACGAAGAAGAGCGACACCACCGCCGAGGCCGGTGGTCGGGAACCGGCGCAGGTCAAGGTCGCGCTCGTGCCCGGCGGCTCACACCCGTACTTCCAGCCGTGGAAGGACGCCGGGGCCAAGGCCAAGACCGAGCTGGCGCTCGGCGACGTCACCTTCAACGAGACCGCGGGTTGGGACCAGACCAAGCAGAACGACGTGCTCAAGTCCCTCGCCGCGCAGGGCTACAACGCCTTCGGGGTCTTCGGCGTCTCACCCGACAACATCAACTCCACCTTCGAGGACCTCAAGCGGCAGGGCTTCCCCGTCGGCTCGCTGGCCTCCTGCCCAGCCGGCGCCAACAAGGCCGACTTCTGCCTCTCCACCGACGTGGAGGTCGCCGCGTACAAGGGCGCCAAGGCCGCCATCGACGCGATGGGCGGTCAGGGCAACCTGGTCCACCTGACCGGAAACAAGGTCGACTCCAACACCCAACGCCGGATCGCGGGCGTGGAGAAGGCGGTCGCCGAGACCGGCGGCAAGGTGACCCTGATCCAGAGCGTCACCGACATCGACAAGGACCTGCAGAGCGCGCAGAAGGCCGTGGCCGACCTCCTCGCCGCGAAGGGCCGGCAGATCCAGGGGATCGTGAACACCGCCTACAACCCGGCGGTTGCCTCGGCCGAGGGTGTCCGCCAGTCGAAGCTGCCCATCAAGGTCATCGCCATCGACGACGACCCGACGGTCCTCGACGGGCTGCGCGGCGGCTCGGTGGCCGCCACCGTCCTGCAGAACCCCGTCGGTCAGGCCCAGGTCGGCTCGTACGCCCTGATGAAGCTCAGCGGCGGCTGCACCATGGCCGAACCCGGGGTGACCATCGACTCGGGCTCGTTCGTGGTAACGAAGGACAACCTGGACGGCTACGAGGCCGACCGCACCGCCACCACCGAGGCACTGCGGAAGAAGTTCGACGGCGACCTGCTCAAGTGCAGCTGATGTCGACCATCACCACGGCCGAGGCGTACCTCGTCGACATTCCCGTGGAGACCGTCCGCACCGACGCGGTACAGGCGTTCCTCAAGCAGGAGACGATCTTCGTCGAGGTGCGCACGGCCGACGACGGGCACGGCACGGGGTACGCGTACACGATCGGGACCGGCGGCACCGCGGTGCTCGCGCTGCTGCGCGACTACCTGCTGCCGCACCTGGTCGGCCGCGACGCCGCGCGGGTCGAGGCGATCTGGCGTGACCTGCACGCCGCCACCCGCGCCACAGCCGTCGGGGCCATCACCTCGCTGGCGCTCGCCGCGATCGACACCGCGCTGTGGGATCTGCGCGCCCGCGCCGCCGGTCTGCCGCTGTGGGTGCTCGCCGGTGGCGCCAAGGACCGCGTCCCGCTGTACGACACGGAGGGCGGCTGGCTGCACCTCACCGAGGACGAGCTGGTCGCCGGCGCGAAGGCGTCCCAGGCGGCCGGCTGGCCCGGCGTCAAGCTGAAGGTCGGCAAGCCGAACCCGGCCGAGGACGCCGCCCGGATCGGCGCGGTCCGGGCTGCCCTCGGCGACCACGTCGACGTGATGGTCGACGCCAACCAGTCGCTGACCGCCGCCGAGGCGATCCGCCGGGCCCGGCTGCTCGAACCGCACCAGCTCGCCTGGTTCGAGGAGCCGCTGCCGGCCGACGACATCGCGGGACACGAACTGCTGGCCCGCGCGACCAGCATCCCGGTCGCGGTGGGGGAGTCGATGTACTCGATCGGCCAGTTCGCCGAGTACCTGCGTCGGCAGGCCGCCGGCGTCGTCCAGGTCGACGTGGCGCGCATCGGCGGCATCACCCCGTGGCTCAAGGTGGCGCACCTGGCCGAGGCCTGCAACGTGGTGGTCTGCCCGCACTTCCTGATGGAACTGCACGTGAGCCTCTGCGCGGCCGTGCCGAACAGCCGCTACGTCGAGCACATCCCACAACTGCGCGCGATCACCCGGACCGAGATCGCGATCGTCGACGGCCACGCGCTCGCCCCCGACGAGCCGGGCCTCGGCATCGACTGGGACCGCGACGCGATCGAGGACAGGAGGGTGGCGTGAAGACGGAAACAGCGCCGGAGGCGTCGGCGGCACCCCCGGCCGCGGAGCCCCGGCCGCCGACCAGGGCCCTGCCGGTCTGGGCGAACCCCCGGCTCGGCCTGCTCATCGTCATCGCCGTGCTGGTCGCGCTCTTCTCGTCGCTCACCCCCGCGTTCCTCGACCCCCGCCTCACCCTGGCACCGCTGCAGGCCGACATCAGCGTGTACGCCGTGGTCGGTCTCGCCCAACTCGCCGTGCTGTCGCTCGGGCACATGAACATGGCCGTGGGCCGGATGGCCGCGCTCTCCACCTTCGCGATGGGCCTGGCCTACGACCGGCTCGGCGTACCGCTGCTGGTCGGGCTGCTCGTGGGACTCGCCGTCGGGGCGGGCATCGGCGCGCTCGCCGGCCTGCTCATCGCCAAGACCGGAGTGAACTCGTTCGTGGTGACCCTCGCGCTCGACTTCGGGCTGCTCGGCCTGGTCACCATCCTCTACACCTGGGCGACCGGCGGGGTGTCGTTCGCGGTGCAGCCGAGTGGGCTCTCCGCGCTGCGCTTCGACACCTTCGCCGACTACTGCATGGGCGAGGTCTGCGGGCCCCGGATCCCGCTGGTCGTGCCGATCGCGGTGGCCGCGGCGCTCGGTGTCGGGCTGCTGTTCCGGCGTGCCCGGCTGGGCCGGGAGATCCTGATGACCGGCTCCAACCCGGTCGCCGCCGAGCTGTCCGGTATTCCCACGCACCGGCGGGTGGTCGCCGCGCACGCGCTGAGCGGGCTGCTCGCCGCGCTGGCCGGGTTCCTGCTCGCCGCCAACAACGGTGCCTTCTCCGCCACCATCGGGGAGTCGTTCCTGCTGCCGTCGTTCCTGGCCCCGGTGCTCGGTGGGACGCTGCTCGCCGGTGGTGCGGTCAGCGTCCTCGGCACCGCGCTCGGGGCGACCCTCACCCAGGTCATCTACAAGGGACTCAACCTGCTCCAGTTCTCCCTGGAGGAACTGAAGCTCTACATCGGACTGGTGCTGCTCGCGGCGCTGTCGCTGGACCGGCTGCGGGCCGTGCTCGCCGAGCGAAGGGCGGTGTCACCGTCATGAGGAGCCTGATCCGGACCAACGAGTTCACCCTCGCGGTGATCGCGGCGCTCGGGTTCGCGGCGCTCGCGGTCGCCACCGACTTCAACCTGCTCACCGCCGGCACCCTGGACGCCTTCCTGCGTTTCCTCGCCCTGCCGATCGTCATCGGCCTGGCCCAGATGGTGGTGCTCGCCGTCGGTCAGATGAACCTCTCGGTGGGCGTGCTCACCGGGTTCTGCGCGATGGCCTCGGGTTGGCTCATGATCGACGCCGGGCTGCCCGCCCCGGTCGCGGTGCTCGCCGCGCTGGCCCTCGGCGCCGTCGTCGGACTGGTCAACGGCCTGCTGGTGATCTTCACCCGGATCAACGGGTTCATCGTCACCCTGGCCACCATGACGATCCTCGAAGGACTGCGGTACGGGGTGAACGGCACCGGCACCTACCAGGGCTACTCGCCCGGCCTGCGGGAGTTCGGGCAGGCGTCGCTGGCCGGCGTGCCAGTGGTCTTCCTGCTGGCGGTGGCGAGCGCCGTCGCTGTCGCCCTCTTCTTCCGGCGTACGGTGCCCGGCCGGCACCTGCTCGCCTCCGGCGGCAACCCATTCGCCGCCCGACTGTCGGGCATCTCGAACGACCGGGCGCTGGTGCTGGCCCACACCCTGTCGGGGCTGCTGGCCGGCTTCGCCGCGGTGATCGTGGTGGCCGCCTTCGGCTCGGTGAACGCCTCGATCGGCGACGACCTGCTGCTGCCCAGCTTCGCCGCACCGATCATCGGCGGTGTGGCCCTGGCCGGCGGCATGATCAGCGTGACCGGCACGGTGCTCGCGGCCTTCCTGGTACGGCTCGTCGACGTGAGCCAGTCGCAGTTCGACATCAACCGGCGGTGGGTGGACCTCATCATCGGCGCGGTGGTCCTCGGCGCGGTGCTGCTCGGGCAGTTCCGCGACAAGCTCTCCGGAGGTACCCGATGAGCGTCGTGCTGGCCGCGGAGAAACTGGTCAAGACGTTCCCCGGGGTGCGCGCCCTGGACGAGGCGACGCTGACAGTGACCGCCGGCAGCGTGCACGCGCTGCTCGGCGAGAACGGCGCCGGCAAGAGCACCCTGATCAAGATCCTGACCGGGGTGTACCGGCCGGACGGTGGGCAGCTGCGGCTGCCCGGACCGGACGGGCAGCCGCGTACGGTGCAGCTCGGCAACCCGCAGGACGCCCAGCGGGCCGGCATCGGCGTGGTGCACCAGGAGCGGAACCTGATCCCGGCATTCAGCGTCGCCGAGAACATCTGCCTGCAACATCTGCCCCGCCGCGCCGGCCTGGTCGACCGGGCGGCGTTACGGACCGAGGCTCGCCGTTGCCTCGAACTGCTCGACCTGGACCTGGACCCCGACCTGCCGGTGTCGCGGCTGTCGGTGGCCCAACTCCAGCTGGTGGAGATCGCCAAGGCGTTGTCGGCCGACTCGACAGTGCTGCTGCTCGACGAACCGACCGCGTCACTGACCAACGACGAGGCCGACCGGCTCTACGGCATCGTGCGTCGACTGTCCGAGCGGGGTCACGCCACGGTGCTGGTCAGCCACAAACTGGAGGAGGTCTTCGCGATCGCCGACACGGTGACGGTGCTGCGCGACGGGCGCAGCGTCGCCGAGGCGGAACCCCTCGCCGAGCACAGCCGCGAGGAGATCGTCGACCTGATGGTCGGCCGGGCGTACCAGCAGGTGCACCTCGCCGCCCGGACCGTCGCGGCGGACGTCGAACCGGCGCTGGCGCTCGACCACGTCGCCACCGCCGCCGGCCACCACGACGTCAGCCTCACCGTCCGCCCCGGCGAGATCGTCGGCCTGTACGGGCTCGTCGGTGCGGGCCGCAGCGAACTGGCCAAGGCGTTGCTGGGCCTCGACCGGATCACGGCCGGTGAGGTGCGGGTGCACGGGCGGCCGGCCCGGATCCGGGACGTGGGTGACGCCCTGCACCGGTACCGGATCGGCTACGTCACCGAGAACCGCAAGGAGGAGGGCCTCTTCCTCGACCAGACCGTGGCCCGCAACACAGCGGTGACCGTGTGGCGCCGGCTGGCCCGGCTGGGACTCGTCCGCGACCGCTCCGAGCGGACGCTCGTCGACGAGTACGCCGACCGGCTGGGCATCCGACTCGCCTCGCCCGACCAGCACGCCGGTCAGCTCTCCGGCGGCAACCAGCAGAAGGTCAGCCTGGCCAAGTGGCTGGCGGCCGACTGCGACGTGCTCATCATCGACGAGCCCACCGTCGGCATCGACGTGCGCACCAAGGCGGCCTTCCACGAATTGATCGCCGGCCTGGCCGCGCGCGGAATGGCCATCCTGCTGATCTCGTCGGACCTGCCGGAGATGGTCACCCTCGCCGACCGGATCGCGGTGATGCGCGAGTTCGCCATCGTTGGTGAACTGGACAACGACCACGACTACGAGCGGATGAGTCAGTCGGTGATCCGGTTCATCCACGACGGGCAGGGGGTTGTCGCGTGAAGGCCGCCGAACGAGTGACAGTGGGGCGTACCGACGTGGTGGTGACCCGGCTCGGGCTCGGGCTCGCCCCGATCGGCGGGATGTTCGACGCCGTCGGTGACGAGGTCGCGCACGCCACCGTCGCGGCGGCCTGGGATCTCGGGCTGCGCTACTTCGACACCGCCCCGCTCTACGGTTGCGGCCTCTCCGAGCGACGCGCCGGGGCGGTCCTCGCCGGCAAGCCGCGCGACACGTTCACCGTCTCCACCAAGGTGGGCCGGCTGCTCGTCCCCGACGGTGGTGACCGGCAAGAGTTCTGGGCCGAGCCGACCGACCTCGTGCCCCGGTTCGACTTCTCCGCCGCCGGAGTACGCCGCTCCCACGCGGAGAGCCTGGCCCGAATGGGGCTGGACCGGATCGACATCGCGCACATCCACGACCCGGACGACCACCTCGCCGAGGCGGTCGCCGGGGCGTACCCGGCGTTGGCGCAGCTGCGGGCGGCCGGCGAGATCGGCGCGGTCAGCGCCGGCATGAACCAGGCCCCGGCGCTGGTCGAGCTGGCCCACGCCGGCGACTTCGACTGCTTCATGCTCGCTGGCCGGTACACGCTGCTCGACCAGTCCGGCCTCGACGAGCTGCTGCCGCTGTGCCAGGCGAAGGGGATCGCGATCATCGCCGCCGGGGTCTACAACTCGGGCCTGCTGGCCGACCCGAGCCCGGGCGCCCCCTACGACTACGCCCCGGCCAGCCGCAGGCTGCTCGACCGGGCCACCGCGATCCGGTCGGTGTGCGAGCGGCACGGCGTACCGCTGCGGGCCGCGGCGATCCAGTTTCCGCTCGGGCACCCGGCGGTCACCAGCGTGGTGGTCGGCGCCCGGGACCCGGAGCAGATCGCCGACAACGTGGCGATGTTCGAGTGGGACGTGCCCGATGCGCTGTGGGCCGATCTCAAGGCCGAGGGTCTGCTGCCGAGCCAGGTGCCGACGCCGTGATCATCGACGCGAGCAGCCGTCCGGCTTGTGTCGCGACTCGTACCTATGCACTGGAGGTTGGTTCGTGAAGTTCATGCGCGTCGGGCCCGTGGGGCGGGAACGCCCCGTGCTGTTCGCCGACGGAAGGCACTTCGACCTCTCGTCGCTCACCGCCGACATCGACGGCGAGTTCCTCGCCGGCGACGGCGTGCGGAGGGTCCGCGAGGCCACCGACCTGCCCGAGATCGACGTCACCGGTCAGCGGGTCGGCGCACCGGTCGCCCGGCCCGGGGTGGTGCTCTGCGTGGGGCAGAACTACGCCGCGCACGCCGCCGAATCGGGCGCCGCGCCACCGACCGACCCGATCATCTTCTACAAGGCGCCCAACACCGTCGTCGGCCCGCACGACGAGGTCCTGATCCCGCGTGGCTCGACGAAGACGGACTGGGAGGTGGAGTTGGCGGTGGTGATCGGCCGACCGGCCCGCTACCTCGCCTCGCCCGCCGACGCCCTCGGGCACATCGCCGGGTACGTCCTCTCCAACGACGTCTCCGAGCGGGACTTCCAACTCGCCGTCTCCGGTGGTCAGTGGTCGAAGGGCAAGTCCTGCGAGACGTTCCAACCGCTCGGCCCGTGGCTGGTCACCGCCGACGAGGTCGGCGACCCGCAGGCGCTGCGGCTGCGCTCCTGGGTCAACGGCGAGCCCCGACAGGACTCCAGCACCAAAGACATGATCTTCGACGTGGCGTACCTGGTCTGGCACCTGTCCCAGTACACAGTGCTGGAGCCGGGCGACGTCATCAACACCGGCACCCCGCAGGGAGTGGCGCTCTCCGGCCGCTTCCCGTACCTGACCGCCGGCGACGTGATGGAGGTCGAGATCGACGGCCTCGGTCGGCAGCGCAACACGCTCCGGGACGCCTGATGGCGGTGATCACCTCCGTCGACACGTACGACGTCCGGTTCCCCACCTCGCGGGACCTCGACGGATCCGACGCGATGAACCCCGACCCCGACTACTCGGCCGCGTACCTGGTGCTGAGCACCGACGACGGCCCGGACGGGCACGGCTTCACCTTCACCATCGGGCGGGGCAACGACGTCTGCCGGGCGGCGATCGACGCGCTGGTGCCGTACGTGGTCGGCCTGGACCCGGACACCGTGGACCTCGGTGCGTTCGCCCGCTCGCTCACCCAGGACTCGCAGCTGCGCTGGCTCGGCCCGGAGAAGGGCGTGATGCACCTCGCCGCCGCAGCGGTGATCAACGCGATGTGGGACCTGGTCGCCAAGCGGGCGGGCAAGCCGGTCTGGCGCTACCTGGCCGACCTCAGCCCCGAGCAGATCGTCGACCTGGTCGACTGGCGTTACCTCACCGACGCCCTCACCCCCGACGAGGCACTGGAGATCCTGCGCGCCGCCGAGCCGGGTCGGGCCGACCGGATCGCCCGGCTGACCGAGCGGGGCTACCCCGCGTACACCACGTCGCCCGGCTGGCTCGGCTACTCCGACGACAAGGTGGTCGGGCTGGCCAGGCAGGCCGTGGCCGACGGGTTCACCCAGATCAAGCTGAAGGTGGGCGCGGACGCCGCCGACGACGTACGCCGCCTGAAGATCGCCCGCGAGGCGGTCGGCCCGCGGATCCGGATCGCGCTCGACGCCAACCAGCGCTGGGACGTCGCCGAGGCGGTCGACCGGATGCGCGAGTTGGCGCCGTACGACCCGTGGTGGATCGAGGAACCGACCAGCCCCGACGATGTGCTCGCCCACGCGGCGATCCGGTCCGCCCTCGCCACCAGCGCACCCGACGGCGGGCCGATCCGGGTCGCCACCGGCGAGCACGTGGCGAACCGGGTGGTGTTCAAACAGCTGCTCCAGGCCGGTGCCGTCGACGTCGTCCAGATCGACGCCTGCCGGGTGGGCGGCGTGAACGAGAACGTCGCCATCCTGCTGCTCGCCATGAAGTACGGGGTGCCGGTCTGCCCGCACGCCGGGGGAGTGGGCCTGTGCGAGCTGGTGCAGCACCTGTCGATGTTCGACTTCGTGGCGGTGTCCGGCGAGATGCGTGACCGGGTCGTCGAGTACGTCGACCACCTGCACGAGCACTTCCTCGACCCGGTGGTGATCAAGGACGGGCACTACGTGGCGCCCAGCGCGCCGGGGTTCTCCGCCGCGATGCGTCCGGAGAGCCTCGCCACGTACGCGTACCCCGACGGGCCGGCCTGGGTCTGACTCGGGACGCGCTTCACCGCGCGGCCGACCTGACGGCGGTGCGTCAACTACTCGGAAGGAGAGAGCAGCATGCGGTGTGACGGTCTGGTGGCAGTGGTGACCGGAGGCGGATCGGGGATCGGGCTCGCGTGTGTGCGGGCGTTCGCCGCCGCCGGCGCCCGGGTGGGTGTCCTGGACCTGGAGCTGTCGGGTCTGCCGGAGGATCCCGGCGTCCTCGGCGTCCGGGCGGACGTGTCCGACCGCGCCTCGCTGAGCACGGCCGTCGCAGCGGTCGCCGAGGCGTTCGGCGGCATCGACATCCTGGTCAACAACGCCGGGATCTCGGCCGTGGGCACGGTGGAGGAGAACGACGACGAGCAGTGGAGCCGGGTACTCGACGTCAATGTCTCCGGTGTGGCCCGCACCAGCGCCGTCGCCCTGCCGTACCTGCGCCGGTCGTCGTCCGCGGCGATCGTCAACATCTCCTCGATCGCGGCGACCACGGGTCTGCCCAAACGCGCCCTGTACTCGGCGTCGAAGGGTGCCGTGCACGCCCTCACCCTCGCCATGGCCGCCGACCTGGTGACGGATGGCGTCCGGGTCAACTGCGTCGCCCCCGGCACCGTCGACACGCCCTGGGTGGCCCGCCTGCTCGCCGGCGCCGCCGACCCGACGGCGGAGAAGCGGCACCTGGCCTCGCGGCAGCCGACCGGCCGCCTGGTGACCGCCGACGAGGTGGCCGCCGCCGTCGTCTACCTCGCGTCGCCCGCGACCGGGTCGGTGACCGGTTCGTCGCTGCCTGTCGACGGAGGCATGTCCGGCCTGCGCCTACCTGCCCCGGCGCGGCCCGCAGCCGATCCTGCCGAATCGGGCGCGTGACATGATTGCGCGATGGGGAAACAGCAGGACGTCGGCGAGCCCGACCGTCACAGCGGGTCCGGCACCACCGCCCACCGTCCGATCGGCGGGAGCGCTGACGCTCGACTCGCGCTCGCCCAGGACCCCACAACGCCACAAATGACCCTTATCGACCTGGCGTCCGACCCGTCGGTACTGGTCCGCAAGGCGGTCGCCGCTCGGGCCGACGCACCCGCGCAAGCCCTGCGACCGCTCACCCGCGACCATGATCGTCAGGTCCGGGAGGCGGTGGCGAGGAACCCCTCCACCTCGATCGCCAACCTCATGCGCCTGGTCAAGGACGCCGACCGGTGGGTCCGCTGGGCGGTCGCCGGCAACCCGGCGTGCGACGAGTCGATCCGCCAGGTCATGGCGCAGACCTCGGACAAGGAGCTTCGCGGCCTGCTCGCGGAGAGTCGGGAGCTGGAGCCGGAGCTGGCCGCCAAGCTGATCGACGACGTGTCACCCGAGGTACGGGAGCGACTCGCCACGCACACCCACGACCCCGACGTGATCACCGCCCTGTTGGCCGACCGCACCGCACGCGTACGCAAGGGGGTCGCCCGCAATCCACGGACCACCGCCGAGCAGCGCAGCGCGCTCGCCGCGGACCCGGTGGCCGACGTCCGTGCCGCGCTGGTGCGGGCCGCCGAGCTGAGCGAGGCGGATCTGGCGCGGCTGGTCGACGACCGCGCGGTGCAGGTCCGACTGGCGATGGCCACGTCCGACGTCGTCCCGCCGCACATCCGGCAGGCGCTCACTCGCGACGCCGACGAGATGGTGGCCAGCGCGGCGCGCGACCACCGCCCCGGAGCCGGCAACGCCTCCGCCGTGCGGGCACCCCGCATCGCGCACCGGCCCTCCGCCGGTGCGGGCCGATCGGGCGGCGGCACCGCCCGGTAGCACCGCGCCGCGTCCCCCAGGCCGTGCGGGCGGGTGCTGATCGGAGCCATCGGGGACCCGGGTGCTCCGCCGAGCGGCGGATGCGCCCGCGAGCGTGATGACTCACAGGCATCATGATGCCTGTGAGTCATCAGGCTGGTCGGGACGTCTGCCCCACGACGACCGTGCGGGTTGGTGCGACCAGCTGCCGTCGGTCGCTGTCGGATCAGTACGGCCGCCGGATACCTCGATGCGACAGCACCCGCGCCTGCTCCTCGCTCATCTGGACATGATCCCAGCACCACCCCGCCATCGCCCGCCGCCGACGAGCGCCCATCCCGAGTGATGAGTTGTCGCGTCCGCGCCCGTCATACCTCCGACAGGACATGACGAGGCGGAAGGATGACGTGATGAGTGCGGACACACGGCTGCAGGAGATGGTTGTGAGCGGTCTCGGCGAGGTCGACGAGCCGGCGTTCTCGGGGCTGGCACAGCGGCACCGGCGGGAGCTGCACGTGCACTGCTACCGGATGCTCGGCTCGTTCGAGGACGCCGAGGACACGGTGCAGGAGACGTTCCTGCGGGCCTGGCGGCGGCGGGAGACGTTCGAGGGGCGGTCGACGTTCCGGGCATGGCTGTACCGGATCGCCACCAACGCCTGCCTGGACCTGCTCGCCAAGCGCCGCCCGGAGCCGGCGACCGGCGGTGAGGTGCTGTGGTTGCAGCCCTACCCGGACCGGTTGCTCGACGAGCTGCCCGCGGGCGACGGGGACGAGCCGGAGAGCGTCGCCGTCGCGCGGGAGACGATCGAGCTGGCGTACCTGGTCGCGGTCCAGCACCTGGCGCCGCGTCCACGGGCCGTGCTGATCCTGCGCGACGTGCTCGGCTGGCCGGCGAAGGACGTCGCGGAGCTGCTCGGGGATTCGGTCAACTCGGTGAACAGCGCACTGCAGCGGGCCCGAGCCGGCATGCGGGAGCACCTGCCCGCCGAGCGGCAGGACTGGGTCGGCGGCGACGAGGACGCCGGGACGCGCGAGCTGGTGCGCCGCTTCACCGACGCCAGCGTGGCCACCGACGTCGACGCGCTCGCCACCATGCTGCGCGACGACGTCCGCTCCTCGATGCCGCCCACGCCGGGCCTGTCCGTCGGCCGCGACGCGGTGCTGGGCAACTGGGTCGAGGACGGCTTCGACGCCATGTCGGGCCTGCGCGCGGTGCCCACCTCGGTGAACCGGCAACCCGCTGTCGCCTTCTACCACTGGCGCGAGCAGGAGGGCGCGTACCTGCCGCTGACGATCGACGTCCTGCGCGTCACCGGCGGCGCGATCACCGAGGTCTTCATCTTCCACGCCGACCAGTTCCCGCGGCTCGGTCTGCCGCCGCGACTGCCGGCCGACGGCAGGGAGTAGTCCCGATGCGGACGCTGACCCTGCCCGGGGGCGCCCGCGCGGCGGTGGTCGGGGCGCAGTGGTCCGACGCGTTCGCCGTCGTCACCAGCGGACGGATCCAGCTGGAGCTGCGCGACGGCGAACCAGGGCCGGTCCTCGGACGCGACGCCGGGTTCTGGCTGCGCGGCACCGGCGTCCGCGCTCTGCGCAACCCCGGCCGCCGCACGGCGACGGTGCGCGTCTGTACGCCACGGGACGTCCCACGCCAGTCAACCAGTCCGGTACGCCAGCTCACCGTCGATGGAGACGCCATGACCAGCACTGAGGACACCCAGATCGCCGCCGGCCCGACACCGGGCCAGCCCCGCCGGGGTCACCGGCTGCGGAGGCTCGCCGGCACCGGCCTGGTCGCCACGCTCGCGGCGATGGTGGCCACCACCCTCGCCGCCGCGCTGGCCCGGGCCGTCGGCGTCGATTTCGCGATCCCCGACGGCGGCGGCGAGACGATCCCGTTGTCCGGGTTCGCCGTGGTGACGGGCTTCTTCTCGGTGGTGGGCGTCGTCATCGCCGGCGCTCTCCTGTGGTGGAGTGCGCGCCCCGCCCACCGGTTCGTGTGGACGGCGGTGGCGCTGACCGCGCTCTCGCTGATCCCACCGTTCGTCTCGGGGGCGAACGCGGCCACCATCGCCGCGCTGCTGGGGCTGCACCTCGTCGCCGCGACGGTGATGATCCCGGTCCTGACGCGCAGCCTCCGTACCGACTGACGCACGCGCTGGTCGCTACCCGGTGCCGTGCTCGGGCCTGCCGGTCTGCTCCCACAGCGACTTCATCTCGTCGAAGGCCTGCTCCATCAGCTGCACCATCGCCTGCCGGGCGCGCTCACCGTCGCGACGCTGGATCGCCTGGGCGACATCGGCGTGCATCTGGAGGGCCTGCTCGTGCGGGTGGTGCGGCATGAGGTGGTGCTTGTGCCGGCCGGTGAGCACCTCCGCGACCAGCTCCTGGAGCCGGACGAACATCTCGTTGCCGGAGGCGAGCAGGACCCGCCGGTGAAACTCGATGTCGAGGTGCAGGAAGCGTTCCTCGTCGCCGGCCTCGCCGGCCGCCCACATCTTCGCCGCCAACCCGACCAGGTCGCTGGCCTCGTCACGGCCGATCCGGCTGGCGGCCAGGAAGGCCGCGTGCGGCTCGACCGCGGTGCGCAGTTCGGTGATCGACCGGAGCTGGGCCATCCGACCCGCCGAGGCGAGACGCCAGCGGATCACCTGCGGGTCGAAGACGTTCCACGCGCTCGCCGGCCGGATCAGCACGCCCACCCGCCGACGCGCCTCGATGAAGCCGATCGAGGCCAGCACCCGCAGCACCTCGCGGACGACCGAGCGGGACACGGCGTACCGCTCGACCAGCTCGTCGATGTTGAGGACCGACCCGGGGGGCAGTTCACCGCCGCAGATGGCGGTGCCGAGGTGGTCGAGGACGCGCGCGTGCAGCCCGGACTCGGCGGGGAGGGGCGAAGCGGCTGCAACCTCTGGTGAGGACGGTTCCACTCAAAGATCATATCATTTGCATCTACCTCTTGAGGTAATCAGCTTTTTCGGCCTAGCATCCCGATGTTAAGCGGATGTAACGCCGAGGTAGCGGCTCTCTCGGGGGCGGCCACGACAGAAAGAGAGACAGCGTGCGACGTCGACTGGTAATCGGCACATCTCTGGCCGTGGTCGCCGCCATGAGCCTGACCGCCTGCGGTGGCGACGGCGGCGGCGAAGACTCCAAGACCGTTCGCGTGACACTCGTCAACCATGTGTGGACGGAGAACATCAGAAAGGCCCTGCCGGAGTTCGAGAAGCAGTCCGGCCTCACCGTCGACGTCACCCAGCTCGGTGAGGACCAGCTCTCCGACCAGTACAACGTCAAGCTGAACGCCGGCTCCGACGACATCGACGTGATGATGTACCGGCCCCTGCAGGAGGGGAAGCTGTTCGCCAAGAACAAGTACCTCGCCGACCTGAGCGAGAGGGCCAAGTCCGACAGCGCCTTCGAGATCGGCGACTTCCAGGCTGGCCCGATGCAGGCGACGACCTATGAGGACAAGGTGGTCGGGCTGCCGATCATCACCGAGCAGGAGGTCCTCTACTACCGCAAGGACCTGCTGACGAAGTCCGGCTTCACCGCGCCACCGAAGACGCTCGACGAGCTCAAGGCGCAGGCCGCGAAGATCGAGGCGGACAACCCGGGCGTCGCCGGCTTCGTCGCGCGTACCGGCAAGGCCGCCGCCGTCACCCAGTTCTCCAGCTTCCTCTTCAGCTTCGGCGGCGACTTCGTGGACTCCAGCGGGAAGGCCACCGTCAACACCGAGCAGGCCAAGCAGGCGTACGCCTACTACGGCGGGCTGCTGCGCGACCACGGCCCGGAGAACATCAGCACCGACATGAGCTGGTCCGAGGCGATGGCGATCTTCACGCAGGGCAAGGCCGCCTTCTACACCGAGGCCAACTCGCTCTACAAGAACGCCACCGACCCGACCAAGTCCAAGGTCGTCGACACGGTCGGCTTCGCGGCCTTCCCGGCCGGCCCGGCCGGCTCGAAGCCGTACAACATCCCGTCCTGGGCACTCGGGGTGAACGACAGCTCGGAGAACAAGGACAACGCCTGGAAGTTCATCCAGTGGGCGGCCGGCAAGGAGCAGGCGCTGGCGCAGCAGACGGCCGGCGTACCCGGTGCCCGCACCTCGGTCTGGGCGAACCCGGCGGGTACCGCCTCCTACCCGAAGGACCTGGCCGAGGCGAACACGGTCAGCACCGCCAACGGTGTCGGCCACGACCGTCCGCTGGTGGTCAAGGTGGCCGAGGCGCGGGAGATCGTCGGCCAGCCGATCGTGGACGCGATCACCGGCAAGGACGCCGCCGCCTCGGCGGAGACGGCCAACGCGGCGTTCCAGAAGTTCCTCGACGACGAGGCGAAGTAGCCCGACCGCCGGGCGGCGGAGCCGACCGGCTCCGCCGCCCCGCCGGGACCTGACCCCCGAACCCGGAGACCCCTCATGTCAGCCGTCATCACCCCCCGCACCGACACGCCCGAGGCCCCTGCGGCGGTCCAGGAAGACTCCGCCTGGTCACGGTGGACGAACGAGCACCGCAAGTGGCTCTTCGCGGCACCCGCCATGCTCTTCGTCGCCGTGCTGATCATCTTTCCGGTGGCGTGGACCGGCTATCTGAGCCTGACCGACGCCGAGGGCTCGGTGCGCGCCGAGTCGGAGTTCATCGGAATCCAGAACTACCTCGACGTGCTCACCGACACCGATCGGTTCTGGCCGGCGGTCTGGCGTACCGTCCTGTTCACCGGCGTCGTGCTGTTCTTCGAGGTCATCCTCGGCATGGCGATCGCCCTGCTGCTGTGGCGACCCTTCCGCGGTGAGAAGTGGGTCCGCGTCGCGATCCTCCTGCCACTGGTGGCCACCCCGGTGGCGGTCGGCATGATGTGGCGGCTGATCTTCGATCCCAACATCGGGATGGCGAACCAACTGCTCGGCTGGATCGGGATCGGCCCGCAGCCCTGGCTGGCCGGGCAGCACTCGGCCCTGCCGACCACGATGTTCATCGACATCTGGCAGTGGACCCCGATGGTCGTGCTGATCCTGCTCGCCGGGCTCACCTCGCTCTCCGACGAGCCGCAGGAAGCGGCGCGGATCGACGGCGCCAGCAGCTGGCAGCGGTTCCGGCACGTCACCCTCCCGCTGTTGATGCCCACGGTGATCGTCGCCATCCTGCTGCGCGGCATCGACGCGCTCAAGACGTTCGACATCCTCTACGCCACCAAGGGTCGCGGCGGCGGGTCGTTCCACGAGGTCGAGACCCTCAACGTGTACGCCTACGGCCTCAGCTTCGACTACAACGACTACGGCGTCTCGTCGACAGTCCTCATCATCTTCTTCCTGATCATCATCGGGGTGATGTGGGCCCTCACCTATCGCAAGAAGGGGCTGGGCCGATGAAGCCGAGCAAGCCGTACCGCGTCTTCCGCACCTCGGCGCTGGTGGTCGTGGTCTTCGCGCTGATGGCGCCGCTGCTCTGGATGATCGCCGCGTCGTTCAAGACCAACGTGGACATCTACGACACCGCCAAGGCGTTCGTCTTCTCGCCCAGCCTGAAGAACTACGAGACAGTTCTCCAGCAGGCCAACTATCTCCAGTTCATCGGCAACAGTCTCTGGGTGGCGTTCGCGGCCACCGCGCTCTCGCTCCTGCTCGGCGTGCCCGCCGCGTACTCGATGAGCCGGTTCAGCATGAAGAAGTCCGCGCTCGTCGTGCTGATGGCCCGGGTGATCCCCGGCGTCTCGCTGCTGGTGCCCTGGTACTACGTCTTCTCGAACCTGAAGCTGGTCGGCGGGTTCAGCGTGCTGATCCTGAGCCACATGTTCGTGTCGCTCCCGCTGATCGTCTACATCATGATGGGCTACTTCGACGGCCTGCCGACCGAGTTGGAAGAGGCGGCGCTGGTCGACGGGCTGACCCACATCGGCGCGTTCCGGCGGATCACCCTGCCGCTGTCGGTGCCGGGCGTCGCGACCGCCGGCATCCTCTCCTTCATCTTCTCCTGGAACAACTTCATGTTCGCCCTGGTGCTCTCCGGCTCCGACACGAAGACGCTCCCCGTCGCGATCTTCGACTTCGTCGGCTACGCCAGCATCGACTGGGGGGGCCTGATGGCCGCCGCGACGGTGGTCACCCTGCCGATCATGCTGATCGCCCTGTTCGTGCAGAAGTACGTCGTCTCCGGCCTGACCGCCGGTGCCACGAAGGGCTGACCGGCACATGACGAGGATCGCGAAGGTGGAGACCTTCCTGGTCGCGCCGCGCTGGCTGTTCGTCCGGATCGAGACGGAGTCCGGCATCGTCGGCTGGGGTGAGGCGACCTGCGAGGGCCGGTCCGAGACCGTACGCACGGCCGTCGACCAGCTCAGCGAACTGCTCACGGGTCGCGACGCGCTGCGTATCGAGGACCACTGGCAGGTGTTGACCAAGGGGTCCTTCTACCGGGGTGGCCCGATCCTGGCCAGCGCGGTGTCCGGTCTGGACCAGGCGCTCTGGGACATCGCCGGCAAGCACTACGGCGCCCCGGTGCACCAACTCCTCGGCGGGCCGGTCCGGGACCGGATCCGGGTCTACGGCTGGATCGGCGGCGACGAGCCCGCCGAGATCCGCGACCAGATCAGCGCCCGGGTCGAGGCGGGCCTGACCGCGGTGAAGATGAACGCGTCCGGGCCGATGGGCGCGCTCGCCTCGGTCGCCGACCTCGACGCGGTGGTGCGGCGGGTGGCCGTCGCCCGTGAGGTTCTCGGCGACGACCGCGACGTCGCCGTCGACTTCCACGGCCGGTTCACTCTCGCCAACGTCCGGCGGGTCGCCCCGCTGCTGGAGCCGTACCGGCCGTTCTTCCTGGAAGAACCGGTGGTGCCGGAGAACTCACACCTGATCGGTGAGGTCGTCCGCTGCACCACCACCCCCATCTCCACCGGGGAGCGGCTCTACAGCCGGCAGGAGTTCCTGCCCGTGCTGCAGGCCGGCATCGCCGTGGCCCAACCGGACCTCGCGCACGCCAGCGGCATCACCGAGGTTCGCAAGATCGCCACGTTGGCCGAGGTGTACGACGTGCAGCTGGCCCCGCACTGCCCGCTCGGGCCGATCGCCCTCGCCGCCTGCCTCCAGGTCGGCTTCGCCACGCCCAACTTCCTGATCCAGGAACAGAGCATCGGCATCCACTACAACCAGGGCGCCGAGGTGCTCGACTACTGCCTCGACCAGACCCCGCTGACCTTCGTCGACGGGTACGTGGCCCGGCTGACCGCCCCCGGCCTCGGCATCGAGATCGACGAACACGCGGTGCGGACCGCTGACAAGCGCGGGCACGCCTGGCGCAGCCCCACCTGGCGGCACCCCGACGGCTCCTATGCGGAGTGGTGAGACCCCGACCGGCACTAACGGAAAGGCCCCCAGTGAAGATCGTCGCAGCAGACGTCATCGTGTCCAGCCCCGACCGGAACTTCGTCACCCTGAAGATCACCACCGACGAGGGGATCACCGGTCTGGGCGACGCCACGCTCAACGGCCGTGAACTCTCCGTCGCCTCGTACCTGCGCGACCACGTCGCCCCGCTGCTGATGGGGCGCGACGCGCACCGGATCGAGGACACCTGGCAGTTCCTGTACCGGTCGGCGTACTGGCGGCGAGGCCCGGTCACCATGGCGGCCATCGCCGCGGTGGACGTCGCACTCTGGGACGTCAAGGCCAAGGCTGCCGGCATGCCGCTGTACCAACTGCTGGGCGGCGCGTCCCGCACCGGCATCATGGCGTACGGGCACGCCTCGGGTCGCGACCTTCCCGAGCTGTTCGACTCGATCCGCCGCCACCTCGACGAGGGCTTCCGGTCGATCCGGGTGCAGACCTCGGTGCCGGGCATCAACGCGGTCTACGGCGTGGCCGCGCAGCCCAGCGCCACCGGCCAGCGCTACGACTACGAACCCGCCCAGCGCACCCCGCTGCCCGCCGAGGAGGACTGGGACACCCGCGCGTACCTGCGCCACCTGCCGTCGGTCTTCGAGGCGGTACGCAACGAGTTCGGCCCGGAGCTGCCGCTGCTGCACGACGGGCACCACCGCATGACGCCGATCCAGGCCGCCAAGCTCGGCAAGGCCCTCGAACCGTACGACCTGTTCTGGCTGGAGGACTGCACCCCGGCCGAGAACCAGGAGGCGCTGCGGTTGGTCCGCCAGCACACCACCACCCCGCTGGCCATCGGCGAGGTCTTCAACACCGTGTGGGACTACCAGACCCTGATCCGTGAGCAGTTGATCGACTACGTCCGGTCCGCCGTCACCCACACCGGTGGCATCACCGCCATGCGCAAGCTGCTCGACTTCGCCGCCCAGTACCAGATCAAGTCCGGCATCCATGGCCCCACCGACATCTCCCCGGTGGGTATGGCGGCGGCGCTGCACCTGGACCTGGCCATCCACAACTTCGGGATCCAGGAGTACATGAAGCACACCCCGCTGGCCAACGAGGTGTTCCGGCAGTCGTTCACCTTCACCGACGGCTACCTGCACCCGGGCGACCAACCGGGGCTCGGGGTGGAGCTCGACGAGGAGGCGGCGGCCCGGTTCCCGTACGAGCCGGCGTACCTGCCGTTCAACCGGCTCAAGGACGGCACGGTCCATGACTGGTGAGCGGCGCGGCGCCCGGCCCACCCGGCACGTCGTGGTGATGGGCGTCTCCGGGGCCGGCAAGACCACCGTGGCACGCGGGATCAGCGCGGCGACCGGGTTGACGTTCGCCGAGGCGGACGAGTTCCACTCCCCGGAGAACGTGGCGCGGATGCGGTCCGGCGTGCCGCTGGACGATGCCACCCGGGCGCCCTGGCTGCGGGACATCGCCGCATGGATCGCCGACCGTGGCGCGGAGGGCCGTTCGACGGTGCTCGCCTGCTCGGCGTTGAAGCGGTCGTACCGCGACGTGCTCCGTCGGGGCCCGCTCCCTGTGGACTTCGTGCACCTGGACGGGCCGGCGGAGGTCATCCGGGCGCGACTGGCAAAGCGCGAGGGGCACTACATGCCGGCCAGTCTGCTGGAGTCGCAGCTGGCCACGTTGGAACCGGCCGGGCCGGACGAGTCGGTGCTCGTCCTCGATCTCTCGTCGGCCCCGGAGGTCCTGGTCGCGGCGGCCGTCAAGGGTCTCGGCCTGCCCTGTTCGGTGTCGGGTGGGTGAGCACCGGGCCCGCACCTCCGACCCCATCACTGAGGTGTTAGGTTAGCCTTTCCTAATCATCAGTGGAGTCCGCCGCCGTGCCCTCATCGATTCGCACATGACAGTCGCCGAGACCACCGGCGGTGCCGTGCTGCGTCGCGCGCTGCGTCGACAGCGCGCCCGGGTGGCCGCCGGCATCGCGCTGCTCTGCACCCACCAGGCCACCGAAGCTCTCGTCCCGGTGGCCATCGGCGTGGTCATCGACCGCGCGGTGGCCACCGGGGACGTCCGCGCCCTGCTGCTCTCGCTGGCCGGGCTGGCCGCCCTGTTCACGGTGCTCGCCTTCGCCTACCGGGCCGGCGCGCGACTGGCGTTCGCCGCCGTGGAACACGAGGCGCACACCACCCGGGTCGAGATCGTCCGCAGCGCCCTCGACCCGCGGGGACGCCGCTCGGGCCTGCGCGACGGCGAACTGCTGTCCGTGACGGCCTCCGACGCCGAGCTCTCCGCGCTCGTCGTGCGCGTCGCCGGACTCACCGCCGCCGCGCTCACCGCCATCGTGGTCGCCGCCGTCGCCCTGCTCGTCGTCGACATTCCCCTCGGGCTCGGGGTGCTCATCGGCGTACCCCTGCTTGTCGTCGCCCTGCAGCGGATGGCGCCGCTGCTCACCCGGCGCAGCACGTCGCAGCAGGAGGCGCTCGCCGCCACCACCGCCCTCGCCGTCGACCTCGTCACCGGCCTGCGCGTGCTGCGCGGCATCGGCGCACAGGACCACGCCGCCCGTCGGTACGCGGGGGCCAGCCGCCACGCGCTCGACGTCACCCTGCGCGCCGCCACCACCAAGGGCCTGCACCTCGGGCTCACCACCACCGTCAACGGCCTCTTCCTCGCGACGGTCGCCGGATTCGCCGGTTGGCTCGCGTTGCAGGGCCGACTCACCATCGGCGAGCTGGTGGCGGTGGTCGGGCTGGCCCAGTTCATCGCCGAGCCGGTCCAGACGCTCGGGTACTGCGTCCAGCTGTTCGCCATGGCCCGCGCCTCCGCGGGGCGGGTCGCCCGGGTCCTCGGTGCCGCGCCGGTCGTCCAGCCGGGTGACGCCGGGCCGCCCGCCCCGGGCCCGTCACGGCTCGCCCTCGACGGGGTCAGCTACGCGGGCCTCGACGACGTCAACCTGCGCGTCGGGGCCGGTGAGATCCTGGGCCTTCTCGCCTACGACCCGAGCGACGCCGAGGCGCTGGTCGCGTTGCTGGCCGGCCGGGTGCCCCGCGCGGAGCACCGGGGGACGCTCCGCGTCGACGGCGTACCCGCCGACGAGCTGCACATCGATGCCGCGCGCGCCACGATCCTCGTCGAGCAGCACGACGTGGCGCTGTTCGAGGGGACGCTGCGCAACAATCTGTGCGCCGGGACCTCCGTCGACGACGAGGTCCTGCGTGCCGCCGTCCGCGCCGCCGCCGCCGAGGACGTGCTCGCCGCGCACCCGCACGGACTGGACCGCCTGCTCACCGAACGCGGCGCGAACCTCTCCGGCGGGCAGCGGCAGCGGATCGGGCTGGCCCGGGCGCTCGTCGCCGACCCGCCGGTGCTGGTGCTGCACAACCCCACCACGGCGGTCGACTCGGTGACCGAAGGGCTGCTCGCCGCGCGACTGGCCACGGCTCGGGGGACGGGAACCCGGGGCACGGTGCTGATCACCACCAGTCCGGCGCTGTTGCGGATCACCGACCGGGTCGCGGTGATCGACCGGGGACGGGTCGTCGCCGAGGGCCCGCACGAGCTGTTGCTCGCCAGCGACGCCCGCTACCGCGAGGAGACCCTGCGATGACGGCCGAGCCGATCAGCCGGCACCTGCTGCCGACGGCCACCGGCCGGCAGACCTGGGCCGCCCTGCGCACCGAGCTGGCCCTCCTGCCGGGGCTCAGCGCCGTCGCCGGCACGTTGCTGGTCGCCGCGGCCGCGACCGGGCTGGTCGCTCCCTGGGTGCTCGGCCGCCTCGTCGACGACGTCATCGCCGGCACCGACACACCGACGGTGCTGGGCTGGGCCGGTGTGATCGCGGGCGCCGCCGTGCTCGCGGGGCTCCTCACCGCGGCCGGCGCCGCGGTCGCCGCGCGCCTCGGCGAGACCGTGCTGGCCCGACTCCGGGAACGGGTCCTCGACCGCGCCCTGCACCTGCCGTCGGCCACCCTGGAGCGGGCCGGCACCGGGGACCTGGTGGCCCGCGCCGGCGACGACGTGGCAGTGGTGACGAACGTGATCGCCACCAGCGGCCCCGCCTTCCTCGGCGCGCTGCTGTCCGTGGTGCTGACCGCGGCCGGGCTCTTCGCCCTCGACTGGCGGCTCGGCATCGCCGGATTGGTCGCGGCCCCGGCGTACGCGCTGGCGCTGCGCTGGTACCTCCGGCGATCCGTGCCGTACTACGCCCGGGAGCGGGTGGCGACGGGCGAGCGGGCGCAGGCGACCGCCGAGGCGCTGCGGGGCGCGGCGACAGTGCGCGCCTACCGGATGGAGGACGCCCACGTCGCCCGGATCGCGGATCGCTCCGGCGTCGCCCGCGACCTGTCCCTGGAGATCTTCGGCCTCTACACCCGCTTCGGGTTGCGCATCAACCGCTCGGAGTTCGTGGGGCTCGCCGCCGTGCTGCTCGCCGGCTTCCTGCTGGTCCGCGGCGACCTGGCCACCGTCGGTGCCGCCACCACCGCCGCGCTCTACTTCCACCGCCTCTTCAACCCCATCGGCCTGCTGCTGTTCGAGTCGGACTCGGTGTTGCAGGCCGGGGCCAGCCTGGCCCGACTCGTCGGGGTCACCACCCTGCCGGACACCGCGGCCCCCAGCGACGCCGAGCCCACCCGCCGCGATCGGGCCGAACCGGCGGCACTGGAGGTGACCGTCGCGGAGCACCGCTACGACGACGGGCCGGTCGTGCTGCGCGACATCACCCTGCGGCTCAACCCCGGGGAGCGCGTCGCTCTCGTCGGCGCGAGCGGCGCGGGCAAGAGCACCCTGGCCGGCATCATCGCCGGCATCATCGCGCCCACCCACGGTGCGGTCACCCTGCGCGGCGTGCCGCTGGCCCAGCTCGACGAGCACCGCCTCCGTCGCGAGATCGCCCTGATCAGCCAGGAGGTGCACGTCTTCGCCGGGCCGCTCGCCGACGACCTGCGCCTGGCCGCCCCGGACGCCACCGACGCCGAGATCACCACCGCCCTCGACCGGGTCGGCGCCACCGAGTGGGTGCGGGGCCTGCCGGACGGCCTCAACCCCCCGGTGGGGGAGGGCGGTCGGCAGCTCACCTCGGCCCAGGCCCAGCAGCTCGCGCTGGCCCGCCTCGTCCTCGCCGATCCGGCGGTGGCGGTCCTCGACGAGGCCACCGCCGAGGCGGGCAGCGCGGGCGCCCGGGACCTCGACCGCGCCGCGGTGGCCGCCACCGAGGGCCGTACGACGCTGGTCGTCGCCCACCGTCTCAGCCAGGCGGCCACCGCGGACCGCATCGTCGTCCTGGACCACGGGCGCGTCGCCGAGCACGGGACGCACGCCGAGCTGCTCAGCGCCGGGGGCGGATACAGCCAGCTGTGGCGGTCGTGGCGCATGCCCGACCTCGCGGTGCCGAGAGAACGCGAGAGCGCGGACCAACCCGTCCCGCGCTGAGTGGCCCGCCGGCGCTCGTCGCGTCGGACATCCGCCAGACCAGTCGAAGGTGGGACGCCCGGGAACTTTTCCGGCTCCGGCGGCGACCACCAGAGTGCGCGGCCGATCGGCGGCGTTCCGACGACGGCATCTCGGCATGAAGGAGCGCCCGGTGGCACACAGGACGGTGGTCGGTGCGCAACGGTGTCGTTGACGACGACCAGGTGACCCGGTGGGCGCGGCAGGCGGGTCAGGGTGACGGGCAGGCCGCCACGGCGTTCATCCGGGCACTGCAGGACCAGGTCTGGCGGTTCCTGTCGCACCTGGCCGGGCCGGGGGAGGCCGACGACCTGACCCAGGAGACGTTCCTGCGGGCATTTCGCAACCTTCCCGGCTTCGCCGGCCGCTCGTCGGCCCGCACCTGGGTGTTCACCATCGCCCGGCGCGTCGCCGTGGATCACGTCCGGACGGCGGTGGCCCGACCGAGGACGGCGTCGGTGCCGGACTGGCAGGCGGCGGCCGAGGCCGCCGGTGCGATCACCACCGACGCCGACGAGGAAGTGACGCTGCACCAGCTGATCGCCGGCCTGACCCGGGAGCGGCGTGAGGCGTTCGTCGCCACCCAGGTGCTCGGCCTGTCCTACGCCGAGGCGGCGGACGTCTGCCAGTGCCCGGTCGGCACGATCCGCTCCCGGGTCGCCCGGGCGCGCGAGGATCTCGCCGCCGCCTGGCGCGCCGACACCGACCCGGGCCACGAGCGACGAACCGGCTGAGGGTGGATACTGCCGCAATGACTGTGCGGCGTTCCCTGTTCCTGCACTCGGAGCTGCGCCGTCGGCCGCACGACCTCCTGCGGTCGATGCTGGCCCAGGTCGACCCGGCCACGCCGCCGAACGGACCGGACGGGCCGGTGGCCGCCCTCGAACGGCGGGTGGCCTCCCTGCTCGGCACCGACGAAGCGCTGTTCTTCCCCACCGGGACGATGGCCCAGCAGGTGGCCCTGCGCATCCACGCCGACCGGCGCGGCAGGCGGGCCTTCGCCGCCCACCCGCAGTGTCACCTGGAGGTCTGGGAACAGCAGGGGTACGCCGTCGTGCACGGGCTGCGCTTCCAGCCTGTCGGCGACCGCAACCGACTGATGACACTGGCCGATCTCACCGCCGTCGCCGAACCACTCGCGGCGGTGCTCTGGGAGCTGCCGCAACGCGACATCGGCGGACTGCTGCCGCAGTGGGACGACCTCGTCGCGCAGACCGAGGCGATGCGTGAGCGCGGCGCCGCCATCCACCTCGACGGCGCCCGCCTCTGGGAGGCGCAGACGTACTACCAGCGGCCGTTCGCCGAGATCGCCGCGCTGTTCGACAGCGGTTACGTCTCGTTCTACAAGGGACTGCAGGGCGTCGGCGGTGCCGCGCTCGCCGGGGACACCGCACTGGTGGCCGAGGCCCGGGTGTGGCGTCGTCGGCTCGGCGGCGACGTCTACGACGCGTGGCCGTTGGCCCTCACCGCGCTGCACGGCCTGGACACCCTGCTGCCCCGGCTACCGGCGCACCGGGAGCACGCGGTGGCGATCGCGGCGGCCATCAACGCCGACGGGGTGGCCCGCGCCTACCCGGAACCACCGCAGACGCCCCTGTTCCACGTCCACCTCCCGGTCGGCCCGGACGCCGCGACCCGGGCCGCCGACGCGCTGCTCGCCGCCGACGGGGTGGAGTTGTTCGGCCGCGTACGCTCGGCGCCGGCACCGGACCGGTGCTCGTTCGAGGTCAGCGTCGGCGAGAACGCCATGGACCTCAGCCCCGACGAGGTCGTCGGGTTCCTTCACGAACTGCTGCGCCACGCCACCTGAACGGGGCGGGCCCGGTTCCTGGTCGTCCAGGAACCGAGCCCACCCCGCCCGGTCTCGGTGGGTCACCCCAGGCGGGCCTCGATGGCCTCGATGATGCGTGGACGCAGCTCGGCGGCGCGGATGACGGCGTCCACCGAGCCGACCTCGACGGCACGGTGGATGTTGTGCACCCGATCGAACTCGGCGGCCACCTCGCTGAGCTTCTCCGCGCGCACCGACGAACGCAGCTCGTCGAGCTCCGCCGTCAGCGCGGCGCGTTCGGTGCCGGCCGCGGCGGCGGCGCGGGCCTCCAGGTCCCGCACCCGCGGGTCGGCCGACGTACGGGCGTTGACGTCGGCGGAGAACACCACAGCGGCGGCGGGTGCGCCACCGAGCACCGAGGCGAACGAGCCCTCTAGCGCCAGCACCGTCATGTTCGGGTTCAGCGCCTTCGAGAACACCACGAACGCACCGCCGTGGTAGCGCGAGATCACGCAGAAGACGATGGGACCCCGGAAGTTCACGATCGCCCGGCCGATCTCAGCGCCGTACTCCAGTTGCAGCTTGCGCATCGACTCCGGTGAGCCGTCGAAGCCGGACAGGTTCGCCAGCACCACGAGCGGTCGGTTGCCGCTGGCCGCGTTGATCGCCCGCGCGGCCTTCTTCGACGAGCGGGGGAAGAGCGTGCCCGCCGTGTAGGTGTCCGGACCGTCGGTGGGCGGGAAGCCGTGCCGCGGCACCGACCGGGACTCGATGCCGAGCAGGCAGACCGGGATACCACCGAGGTGGACGTCCTGCACGACGGCGGTGTCCGCGTCCGCCATGCCGGCCCAGCGCTCCAGCACCGGGTGGTCCTGGTCGGAGAGGGCCCGCATCACCGTCCGGATGTCGAACGGCTTCTTGCGGTCCGGGTTGGACTCGGCGGAGAAGATCTCCCCGACGGTGGCGAAGGCACTGCCCGCCACGTCGTGCGGGAAGTCGGAGATGTCCCGGTCGGTCGGGTCGGCGGTGACCGCCCGTCGGGGCGCGTCCTCGCCGGGCGCGACGTACGTGTGGTCGTAGTGGGCCATCACCACGTCGCGGGCGGCGGTCAGGTTCGGCGCCCAGTACTGCGCCTGCCCGTTCGGCCCCATCACCCGGTCGTAGCCGCCGATGCCGAAGTTGTCCTCGGCCGACACGCCGCCGGAGAAGTCGAGCGACTGCTTACCGGTGAGCACCATCGCCGAGTCCGGCGTCATCACCAGGATGCCCTTGGTGTGCATGAGCATCGTCGCCTCGGCGTTCCAGTACGGCTGCGCGCCGACGTTGATGCCCGCGACCACGATGTTGATCTCACCGCCGGCCTGGGTGAACTCGACGATCCGCTTGAGGGCCGCCGCCACCCAGTCCATGTTCTCCGTGCCGGAGGTCATCGAGATCCGCGCCCCGGCGGACAGCGCCCACCACTCCAGCGGCACCTGCATCCGCTCGGCCAGGTCCAGTGCGGCGATCACGCGCCGGCACTCCGGCTCCGACAGAGCGCCCAGCGACTTCGTCGGGTCGCCCAGCAGCACCACCCGGGTGACGCCCTGCGGGTGCCGCTCGGTCGGCGTGGTGACCACCCCGGCCACGATGGCAGCGGCGTTGCGGCCCTTCGGCCGGTCCACCGGCGTCAGCACGTGGTCGTCGTCGAGGTCGTGCTCGACGAAGTCACCGAGCCGGCCGGTCAGCTCGTACGGGTACACGGTGTTGCGGCTGCTGGCCCGCAGCACCTTGAGCCGGTACTCGTCGAGTGGCTCGATCGGCTCGACCGGCGGTTCCCCGATGGTCAGGTCGGCGCCGCCCGCGGCGTCGAACGAGATCCGTACGGCGATCCTGGTCAGCTCACCGGTGCGGCGGTCGCGCTGCCGCGCGATGAACAGGATCTCCTCCAGGCCGGCACCCGCTGTCGTCGGGCGCACCCGCCCGGCGATCATCTTCATCTCCTCGCGGGTCAGCTCGCTCGGCGGCCACACGTAGACCACGATCCGGTTGGTGTTGAAGCGCGTCTTCGACGGCCGCCGCGACTGGGCGCGGCGGATCGAGTCGAGGCAGGCGGCGATGGCGTCCTCGGTGGTCGGCAGCGCGACCAGGCGGCCGTCCTGCTCCCGCAGTTCGGTGAGGTCACGCACCTGCGCGAACGCGACGAGGCGCTCGTCGGCCCGGTTCTCCCGGGCGACGCACTGGAAGAGGTAGACCTCCTCGTCCGACGACGGCAGCCGGGTCAGGTCGAACTTGTGCAGCCGCTCCAGCTGCATCCGCTGCGCGATGTACGGGTGCAGCCCACGGATCAGCCGGTCCTCGGTCAACTGGTCGCCCGACGGGCGGAAGGTGAAGTGGTGGTGCATCACCGCACCGCCGCGACCCGCGACGGTGGTGGTCACCCGCCGGACCTCAGGTGGCAGCGGGTGCGCGGCGATGACCTCGGCCAGCGCCGCCGCCATCGCGTCGAAGTCCTCCGGCTGGTTCTCCCAGCCGAGGTAGATGTCGGCGTCGACGGCGTCCTCGCCGGCGGCCAGCTCGGCCAGCCCGCGCAGGGCGCTGCCCAGCGCGTCGAAGCGCACCGCGGCGGATACCACGCTCGAGTCGGCGCGTTCGGCGACCACGAACGTGCAGTCCGCGACCGCACGGGTACGCACGCTGGTGAGCGACCGGTTGCCGTAGTACCGCCGGGTCAGCACCTCCAACATGACCGCGTTGTCGAGGTGGTCCCGAACGAGCCGCTGGCCGAGCAGCCGGACCAGCGGCTCGGTGCTGCGTACCATCTCGGCGATGCGCTCGGCGCGGTCCGGCGCGTCCGGCTGCGCGTCCAGGTGCCGCAGGTGGCCACGGACCTCGGCGTAGACGCGGGCGCGGTTGCGGCGCAGCAGCGGCTGGGCGAACCAGGCGAACACCACGCCACGGGCGAGGTCCGCGACCACGGGGAAACGGACCTGCGTCGCGGCGATCAGCCGCTCCAGGGCGAGGCCGGCCGGCTCGCGCAGCGTCTCGTCCGGCGGGGTCTCCCGCAGCCAGGCGCGCAGCAGTGCCGCGATGACCTGCGCGTCCGCGGACGCGCGTTGTTGAGCGAGGAAGATCCGGAAGACGGCGGCCTCAAGGGCGGGGGTGCGGTCCAGGTCGGTGACGCCGTAGCGGCTGAGCGCCTTGCCGAGCCTGGTCTGGAAGGCGTCCGGCAGCCCGGCCCGCTCGACGTCGAGGCTCTGCAGGTAGGTGTGGAAGTACTCCCGGGCGCTGTGGACGTGCGCGGCGCCGCCGTCCTCGCCCGTCGGCCGGTTGCGGCTCAGCTCGGCGAGATCGGCGAACACCTCGATGAGGTCGAGTTCGGCGGCCAACGTGGACTGGCCGGCCTCGATGGCCGCCCGCCGCGCGGTGAGGTAGCCGTCGAGCACCCGGCTGTCGTCGTGCGGGTCGACGTCGAAGCCGAGCAGCAGACCGCGCAGGTCCTCCTGACCGCGCCTGCTGCGCTCGGACGCCGGGACGTCCGTGGCGGCGCTGGGCAGGTCCAGTTCGACGGTGTCGGCGGTCGGGTCGCCGGCGGTCTCCTCGGCGTCGTCCGCGAGCGGCTCCAGGCGCAGCAGCGGCGCGCCCGCCTCCACCTGGCTGCCCACCGAGACGGCGCACTCCTTCAGCCGCGCCTTGAACGGCGCCCGCAGCACCGTCTCCATCTTCATCGCTTCCAGCACCAGCACCGGCGCGCCCGCCTCGACCTCGGCGCCGATCTCCAGTGGCGTGGCGACGACCAGCGCGGGCATCGGAGAGCGCAGGACACCGCCCTCATCCCGGCTGACCCGGTGCGTCACGCCGTCCACCTCGACCAGGTGGGTCGGCCCGTACGTGCCGGTGAGCAGCCGGTATCGGACGCCGTTGACGACGATCTGACCGGTGTGCCGGTCGAAGCGGTCGAGTTCGACGTCGGCGGTGCGCACGACCGGACCGGTCTCGATGCCGACCCGGAAGCGGTGCGCGCCGACCCGGGCCACCCGGGTGCGGTACCCGACGCCGCGCAGCTTGAGGTCCAACGGCCGGCCGCTGGCGTGCTGCACCTGGGGGCGTCCGCCGGCTGCCGTCGACAGCAGCCGCTGCCGCTCGACGCGCTCCTCCTCCTCGTACGCCTCGATGGCGGCGGCCGCCAGGGCGACAGCGGAGTGGCGGTGCGTGACGAGCCGGCCCTCGCCGCGGACGCGGTCGATCCAGCCGGTGTCCGCGCTGGCGTCGATCACCTCGGGCTGGTCGAGCAGGTCGAGCACGAAGCTCTTGTTCGTCGCCCCACCCTCGATGATCACCGTGGTGTTCGCCATGGCCCGGCGCAGCTTGCCGAGCGCCTCGTCACGGTCGCGGCCGTACGCGATGATCTTCGCGATCATCGAGTCGAAGTCGGCCGGGATGGTGTCGCCCTCGCTGACGCCGGTGTCCACCCGGATGCCGGGGCCGCTGGGCAGGTCCAACCGGGCGATGCGGCCGGGCGACGGCGCGAAGTCACGGTCGGGGTCCTCGGCGTTGAGCCGCGCCTCGATGGCGTGCCCGCGCTCGGCCGGCGGCGCACCGACGAGGCGTCCACCGGAGGCGACGTGCAGCTGTGCCTTGACCAGGTCGAACCCGGTGGTCAGCTCGGTGATCGGGTGTTCGACCTGCAGGCGGGTGTTGACCTCGAGGAACGCGAACAACCGGTCACCGGGGTGGTAGAGGAACTCGACGGTCGCCGCGCCGCGGTAACCGACCGCCACGGCCAGCCGCTCGGCCGACGTCTTCAGCTCGGCGGCCTGCGCCGGGTCGAGCACCGGCGACGCCGACTCCTCGATGACCTTCTGGTTGCGTCGCTGCACCGAGCAGTCGCGGACACCGAGCGCCCACGCGGTGCCCTGCCCGTCGGCGATCACCTGGACCTCGACGTGCCGGGCCCCGGTGACCAGGCGCTCCAGGAAGACGATGCCGCTGCCGAACGCCCGTGCCGCCTCCTGGCTGGTGCGCTCGTAGGCGTCGACCAGCTCGGCCTCGTTCCTGATCACGCGGATGCCGCGCCCGCCACCCCCGGCGGTCGCCTTCAGCATCAGCGGGTAGCCGATCTCGGCTGCCGCGGACCGGGCGGCGGCGAGGGTCTCGACAGCGCCACGGCTCCAGGGCGCGACCGGCACGCCGACCTTCTCGGCGATCAGCTTCGAGCCGATCTTGTCGCCGAGCTGGCGCATGGCGTCCGCGCTCGGCCCGACGAAGGTGACGCCGATCTTCTCGCACAGCTCGGCGAACGCCGGGTCCTCGGCGACGAAGCCCCAGCCGACCCAGGCGGCGTCGGCCCCGGTCTCGGTCAGTGCGCGCTCCAGCACCGCCAGGTTGAGGTAGGGGCGCGCCGACGCCGGGCCGAGATCGTAGGCGATGTCCGCTTCGCGGACGAATGTGGCGTTGCGGTCGACGTCGGTGTAGAGAGCCACCGTTTCGAGCTGGATGCCGGTCTCCGCGGCCAACTCGCGGACCGCGTGGATGAGCCGCATGGCGGCTTCACCACGGTTGACGATGGCGACACGGTTGAACACCCGAAAGACCCCTTAGCTAGACCTCGACCTGCATGCCGCGAGACGACGGCTCCCCGCAGTGATCACCTTTCCGCGTGGCGGCGGCCAGCGCTATGGCGCAACCACCGAACCAACAGTCGCTCAGTTGTAGGAAGTGCACAAAACTTTTTGGCGTCCCCGGGGAGGGCGTCGACCTCCACCGACCCACCCCGGCCGGGACCGCCACGGTACCCGCCACGTGCGCAGCGGCGGCCACGCGCCGGCGGCGCACCCGCAACTGTCACCCCCGGTCGGACAATCAGGTCGACCGAAGGGACCCGGTGACAGTTCTCGACACCCGGGCGCTCAACCGCGCGACGCTCGCCCGGCAGCTGCTGCTCGACCGCGCCGACCTGCCCGCGCTCGACGCCGTCGCCCACCTCGGTGGCCTCCAGGCCCAGGAGCCGCAGGAGCCGTTCATCGGGCTCTGGTCGCGGCTGCGCGCGTTCGATCCGACGGTGCTGTCGACGTTGCTGACCGAGCGACACGTGGTGCGGACGCACCTCATGCGCCGCACGGTCCACCTGCTCACCGCCGACGACGCCGTGGCCTGGCGCCCCCGCCACGACGCCATGCTGCGACAGCGGGTGCTCGGGGTCTACCGCGGCGAGCTCGACGGGGTGGATCTCGACGACCTCACCGCTGCTGCCCGGGCGTTGATGGCCGACGGCGAGCCGCGTTCGATGCCGGAGATCGGGCGGGCGCTCGCCGAGCACTGGCCGGCGTCGGAGCCACGGGCGTTGGGCGAGATGGCTGTCGCACTGCTCCCGATGGCGCAGTTGCCGCCGCGCGGGGTGTGGCGGGCGAAGGCGGGCGTGCGCTACGTCCTGCTCGCCGCGTGGCTCGACCGGGAACTCGAACCGTCGAGCGCGCAGAGCGCCGATCCGGTCGGTCAGGTGCTCGTACGCCGCTATCTGGCCGCCTTCGGCCCGGCTGCCTCGGCCGACCTGCGGGCCTGGTGCGGCCTCGCCGGGTTGCCGGCTTCGGTGACCGCGATGCGCGACGAGCTGGTCACCTTCCGCGACGAGCGCGGCCGGAAGCTGATCGACCTCCCCGACGCGCCGCGCCCCGACCCGGACACGCCCGCCCCGGTGCGGTTCCTGCCGGCGTTCGACAACGCGATCCTCGGCTACGACGACCGCAGCCGGATCATCGACGACGCGCACCGTCTCCTCTCGGTGGCCGGTGAGCGCGTGGTGCTCGTCGACGGTCGGGTCGCGGCGACCTGGACCGTCGAGTCGGGCACGGTGACCGTCAGCCCACTGCGAGGGCTCTCCCGGGCCGAACGGGAGGCCGTGGGGGAGCAGGGGCAGGCACTCGCGTCCTTCCTCTCCGACCACGAGAGCGACCGGGTGCGGGTCGACCCGTCTCCCTGACGACGGACGATGGGATCGTGTTGTATCGATTCCTGTCGACTGCCATGCTGTGGTTCGGTAGTGCGCGGGGAGCCAGCGCGCACCAGTTCTCCTCCGGTCCACAGGGCGCACGAGGTGGCCACGTCACCCGTGCCGGGCAGCCTCGTCGGCGACCGGAAACCGAGCGCGGCACCGGCCACCCCCTCGGTCATCGGTGCCCGGCAACCACGGAGGTACCGATGCTTCGCATGTTCCTCGCTGTCACGACCATGGCGCTGGCCGCCTGGGCCGGGACGACCACCGCCGCCGAGGCGACGCCCACGCCGTCTTCCACCCCGACACCGACGCCGACACCGACGCCGACCTGCCCGCCGGCGTTGCCGATCAGCGCGAGCGTGGCCGGGGCCACCACCACGAGCCTGACCATCTCGTACTCCATCTTCTTCCGCCCGCCCTGCGGCTACGACCCGCCGATGACCGTCAGCCTCTTCACCAGCCGCGAGGACGCCCAACAGTGGCGGGCCGTCGTCGCCGAGGGTGTCTCCGGGCCGGAGCGCAACGGCTCGGTGACCATCGACCGGCTGACGCCCGGCACCGAGTACTGGTACCGGTTCACCGACGTGGAGGGCCGGCGGGACCCGTACGTGATCGCCTCGGGGCGCACCGCCCCGCTGACCTCGTGCCGTGCGACGGCCACGATCGACACCCACTGGGGCGGCGGCTTCGTCGCGACGGTCACCGTCCGCAACACCGGGACGCTGCCGCTGGACCGGTGGCGCGTCTCCTGGCGGTGGTCCGGTGACGAGCGGGTCCAGGCGGCCTGGGGTGGGGTGGCCGAGACGACCGGCACCGACGTCACGGTGCGCAACGCGTCGTACAACGGGGCGCTGGCGCTGGACACGGCGACGACCTTCGGTCTGCTCGTGGCGACCAGTGCGGTGCCCGACGGCCTGACCCTGACGTGTGAGCGGTGAACGACGTCCGCCCCGCTCCGGCGCGACGGCGGGAGCGGGGCGGACGTCGTGCCGGTCAGGGCTTGCGGGCCACCGCGCCGTAGGCGTCGATCCCCACGGCGTCGGGAGTCTCCGGTCGCCACAGCGGGATCGGCACCAGGCCCGGCTCCACCATCATCAACCCGTCGAAGCAGCTTTCGAGCTCCTCCGGGCTGCGCAGGATGTACGGGACGCCGCCGCTCTGCGCCAGCCGCTCGGCTCCGGAGACCACCGCCGGGCTGGTGTTGGTGCCGTCCCAGAGCACCAGGTGCGACCCGGACGGCACCGCGTCCATCGTCCGCCCGACGATCGAGCGCACCACGTCCAGGTCGGGCTCGTAGCCCATCACGCCCATGTACATCACGGCGATGGGCTGGTCGAAGTCGAGCGTCTGCGCCGCCTCGGCGAGGATCTTCTCCGGGTCGTGGTAGTCGGCCGGGACGTAGGTGGTGACCCCTTCCGAGGTCGTGCTGGCCAGCAGCGCCCGCGCGTGCACCAGCACCATCGGGTCGTTGTCCACGTAGACGATGCGCGAGTCGGGCGCGACGGCCTGGGCGACCGCGTGCGTGTTCTGCATGGTGGGCAGGCCGGTGCCGATGTCCAGGAACTGCCGGATGCCCGCCTCGGCCGCGAGGTGGTGGACCGCCCGCACCAGGAACACGCGGGACTGCTGTGCCATGAGGACGATCTCCGGGTAGACCTCGGCGACGGCGTCGCCGGCTGCCCGGTCGGACTGGAAGTTGTCCTTGCCACCCATCCAGTAGTTCCAGATCCGTGCCGCGTGCGGCACGTCGGGCTGAAGTTTCGCGGCGAGTTCGGGGTCCGGGCCGGCCATGCCTGGCTCCTATCGAGGGGTCGTCAGCTGGAGGTCACCACGGCGGTACGACCGGGATCGTACTCCGCGGGTGTCCACACTCGACCGGGGGAGGACGCGCCGTCGGCCTGCGGATCGGCCGCTGTCACCGGTGGGCAACCCCGTTCTGGTACGCCCACACGACGGTCTGCAGCCGGTCCCGGGCGCCGATCTTCGCCATCGCCCGCCCGAGGTGCGACTTGACCGTGCTGGTCTCGATGAAGAGCTGCTCGGCGATCTCGACGTTCGACAGGCCCTGGGCGAGCAACTCCACGATCTCGGTCTCCCGCGCGGTCAACTGGTGCGCCGCCGCGGCGTCCGATCGGGGAGCGGGCGTACGCCTGGCGAACTCCGAGATCACCCGGCGGGTGACGGCCTGGTCGACGAGCCCGTAGCCGCTGGCCAGGCGACGGATCGCCTCGATCAGGTCCTCGGGCTCACAGTCCTTGAGGATGAACCCGCTGGCACCGGACTCCAACGCGCCGAAGACGTACTCGTCGAGGTCGAAGGTCGTCACGACGAGTACCGCCGGTGGCGTCCCGGTCGCCTCGGCGACGATCCGCCGGGTAGCGGTGAGCCCGTCGCCGTGCGGCATCCGGACGTCCATGCAGATGACGTCCGGTTGCAGCCGGCGGGCCAGTTCCACAGCTGCGGACCCGCTCGACGCCTCCGCCACGACCTCGATCTCACCGTCCTGTTCCAGGATGACGCGGAAGCCGGCGCGGACCACGGCCTGGTCGTCGACGAGCATCACTCTGATCATGCTGGGGCCTCTTCCTTCGGCCGTGAGGTGGCGGGACCGTTCGTCGGAAGTGTCGCGGTGACCGACCAGCCACCGGCAGCCGTCGGCCCGGCGGCGAACGTCGCCCCGATCAGCTGGGCGCGCTCGCGCATGCCCACCAGGCCGACACCACCGGTTCGCGCCGCCGGCACGCGCCGCGGCGCGGCCGGGTCGTTCACCACCTCCAGCGACACCGAGCGGGGCGCGAAGCGGAGCACCACCCGTGCCGCGGCGCCCGGGGCGTGCTGGCGGGCGTTGCTGAGCGACTCCTGCGCGATCCGGTAGAGCGCGACGTCGGCGATCGGCGGCACCTCGCGTTGTTCGCCCTCCCGGACGAACTCCACCGGGCCGGCGAGGCTGCCCGCGGTGCGCACCAGGTCGTCGAGCATGCCCAGCCCCGGGACCGGGGCGGCACCGTCGCCGCCCTCGTGCCCCGGTCTGCCGCGCAGCACACCGACGACCAGCCGCAGGTTGTCCAGGGTCTCCTTGCCCTGACTGCGGATCCAGGCCACGCCGGCCTTCGCGGCCGCCGGGTCCCGGTCGATCAGCCGCTCGACCGCGGCGGCCTGCACGACCATGCCGGAGAGGTGGTGGGCCGCCACGTCGTGCAACTCGCGGGCCATCCGGGATCGCTCCGCACCGATCGCCGCCTGGACCTTCGTGTGCTGCTCCCGGATCGCCTCGTCCGCGCGGACCCGGACCAACTCGACGTAGCGGCGGTGGGTGGCCACGTAACCGCCGACGAAGGTCGCGCTGGCGTAGGTCAGGGCGCTCGCCGAGACGTACGCGAGTGCCGTCAGCACGTCCGGGATCACCACGACGGCCACCCCGATCGACTCGACCGCCACGGCCACCCCGACGGCCAGCAGCGCACGCCGAACCGGCAGCAACGACCCGACGGTGTACGCCGCGATGAACGGGGCGAGGCCCCGGATCGTCGCCTCCTCGGGCAGGGAGACGCCGATGATGGGCAGCTGAAGGCCGACGATGAGCGCGAGGCAGAGCAGTGGCCGGACCCGACGCAGGCACAGCAGCATCGCCTGCGCGCTGCACACGGCGATGAGCAGCCCGGCCCGCGCCGGGTCGAACGTCACCCCCTCCGCCGGTGCCACGAACCGGAACAGCACCGTCAGCAGGACGAACGTCGAGACGGTCAGCGTCGCCGCCAGCAGGCAGTCGCGGGGGAACACTCCGGTCAACCCGAGCCGGGTGAGCCGTCCGTCGAGCCACTTCGTCAGTCGGTGGGTGCCGGGTTCGGTGTCGGTGTGATCCCTCATGCGGTGCGCATCCTTGCTCCGGATCGTCCCGGGTCGGGCGGGTCAGTAGGAGATGCTAGGCGCGAGCAGCTGGAACTCCACGGCGAACCAGCCCGCGGCGGCGAGCGCGAGCACTGTCAGCCCGCTGCCGACGATCCGCCGCCAGCCGACGTGGCGTCGCACGTCGTCGACCAGCCGGACCGTGGCGGGCAGCACCCCGAGCAGGCCGATCAGCTGCAGCACCTGGATGGTGCGCAGGGCGCCACCGGGAACGTCCTGCAGGCTCATGATGCTGATGATGCTCAGCACCCAACCGGCGAACGCGAGCAGCGTGCCGGCGACGGCGAGGCGGCTCAGGATCCGCGCGGTACGCCCCGCCCGGTCCCGGGGCGCGCGACCCAGTCGACGGCGGACGATCGCGCCGACCGGCCAGGACAGCACGGTGAGCAGCAGCACGACTGTCGACACGGCCAGCACCGGGACAGCCAACGCGGAGGCGCGGGCGGGCTCGACGGGCAGCAATGTGAACGCGGAGTCGAAACTGATCGCCTCGACCCGGTCGTCGCTCGCCCGCATGGCGATCGTGCGCTGCCCGCCGACCTCACGCCAGACCCAGGGCGCCACCTCCTCGTAGCGGGCGGGGGAGTCGGAGAGCGGACCCGGCACCATCAGCAACCGGTTACCGTCGGTGACGCTGACCGTGGTCCGACCGACCAGGCCGATCGCCGTCAGGAAGTTGCTCCGGATCGCCCGTGATGACTCGTACGTGCCGGCCGCCAGCGCGGCGTGCGTGGCGGTGGTCTCCGGGTCCACAGTGGTTCCCGGCTGGTCGTCACCGGCGGGGAAGTAGCGGTCGGCGAAGCCGTTCACGATCGACTCGCGAAGCTCCTGGCTGTCGAGCGCGCCGGAGCCGTTGCTGTTGAGGGAGAGGAAGATGCCGGCCCGGTCGTCGGGGTAGATCTGCAGGTGGGAGTGGAAGTACTTGGTGTCGCCGCCGTGGCCGAGGATCCGGTGGCCGTTACGGTCCTCGGTGAAGAAGCCGAGGGTCATCCGGGGTCCGTCGGCCAGCGTGCCCAGCGCCGTCGAGTCGAGTGCCGGCCGCTGCATCAGGTCGCGGGTGGGTTTGTCCAGCAGGGGCGCGAAGCCCACCGGCTCGCCGAGCTGGGCGATCATGAATCGCGCCATGTCCGTCGCCGGGGCGCTCAACGCACCGGGCGGGGGCGTGCCGACGATCTCGAACGGCGCGGCGGGCCCGGCGGAGGTGTCGTACCCGTTGGACATCCGGTCGCGCAGCGCCGCCGGGAGGGGCTGCTCGAAGGTCGACGACGGCATGCCCGCGCGGTCCAGGATGTTGCGCTGGACGTACTCCTCGAAGCGCGTCCCGCTGACCCGTTCGACGATGTACCCGGCGAGGGCGTTGCTGTAGTTGGAGTAGGCGGGGACGGTGCCAGGCTCGTAGATCTGCTCGGGCGGGTCGGTCGCCAGGGCCTTGCGCAGGTCGACGGTGCCGCCCTCGGTGCCGATGAGGCCGGCGATCCGCTCCTCGAAGCCGGCGGTGTGCGTCAGCAGGTGCCGCAGGGTGACGGCCCGCTCGTAGTGGCGCGGCAGGTCGAAATCGAGGTACGTCTCGACGTCGGCGTCGAGGTCGAGCTTCCCGCTCTGTACGAGTTGCAGCACGGCGGTGGCGGTGACCAGCTTCGACACCGATCCCATCCGGAACAGGTGCCGGTCCGGGTCGACCGGCACGGCCGGGTCACCGTCGGCACCGGTGTCGGCGTACCCGTACCCCCGGGTTGTGACGATCTTGCCGTCGTGCACGACGGCGATCGTGGCGCCGGCGATGCCGGTGCGGTCCAGCGCCGCCGGCAGCAGGCCGTCGAGCCAGGCGTTGACGTCGGTGTCGGTCAGAGCCGAACCCGCCCCGCCGCTGGCCGCGGGTGCCGCCGGAGCGGCGATGGGCGGTGCGGGATTGTGCTGCGGTGCGCCGCAGCCGGCGACGCTCACGGCGATGACGACGGTGGCCGCCACCACCGCGCCGAGCCGGACGAAAGGTCGCCCCGACCGGGGTGAGCCGGGGGCGGGAAGAGGACGTGATCGCATCGTCTGCCAGTGCCTTTCCTGGCTAACGGGTGTCCGGAGCAGGTCCGTACGGCGTCACCCGAAGCCATGGAACAAGCCTGTTCGAGGGATCGGCCCCCGCCATCTGGCGCAGGACGGCACTGCGCCTACGACCTGAGGAGGAGGGGCGGCTGCGCCGATGGTGGGGCGGCACCGCCCTCGTTGCCGCTCCGGTCGCCCCGATCTGCGGGTTTGCCCTCGATCGAGGGACATCGTTTGACTTGGGCGCCAAGCACATCTTTGATAGTCAATGTGTCTGTTCGGCGTGGTCGGGCGCCTGGTCGCCTGGGTGGGCCGGTCGATGCCCTGACCCTGGAGGCCTGATGCGAGTCATCGCGTGGAGAACCCCGAGCCGCCCACGACGGCGGCTGTTGCCGGTGGCGATGGCGGCGGTAACGCTGCTGAACCTGGCCGTTGGTGTGCCGGCGGCCGCCGCGGCGCCGTCGACCGTCGTCGGTGTGGCCAGCGGTCGGTGCCTGGACGTGGTCGGCAACGTCAGAACAGCCGGGGCCGGCATCAACATCTACGACTGCAATGGTCAGGCCAACCAGGCGTGGACCTTCACCTCAAGCGGCGAGCTGCGGGTCTACGACGAGACGATGTGCCTGGACGTCGTCGGCCAGGACACCACCGCACCGGCCGCGCTGCAGATCAACAGCTGCACCGGAGGGGCCAACCAACGCTGGCGGATCAACACCTCCGGGACCATCGTCGGCGTCCAGTCCGGCCTGTGCCTGGACGTGACCGGCGCGGGCACCGCCAACAGCACCACCGTCGGCCTCTGGACCTGCAACGGCCAGTCCAACCAGCGGTGGACGACGTCTCTCGGCAGCGCCGACGCCCAGCCGCCGACGGCGCCAGGCAGCCCACGGGTGAGCGGCCTGACCTGCAACTCGGTGACGTTCGCCTGGAACGCCTCGACGGACAACGTCGCGGTGGCCTTCTACGACGTCTACCACGACGGCCAGCTGATGACGTCGGTGAGTGGCACGACGCTCTCCACCAATCTGACGGTGGTCGCCGGGGCGACCTGGGGCCTGTACGTCAACGCCCGCGATGCCGCCGGCAACGTGTCGCAGGCCAGTGCCACGGTGTCGATCACTCCGCCGCCCTGTCAGGCCGACAGCCAGCCGCCGACGGCGCCGCAACAGCTCACCGGCACCGCGTCGGGCACCACGGTGACGCTGCGCTGGACAGCGTCGACCGACAACATCGGGGTTCGGGCGTACGACATCTACCGGGCTGGCGTGAAGGTGGGAACGGTCACCGGCACGCCGCCGGCGACCACGTTCACCGACAGTGGTCTGACGGCGAACACCTCCTACCAGTACTACGTGGTTGCTCGGGACGCACAGGACAACGCCTCGTCGCGTAGCGGCACCGCTACGGTGACCACCGGTGCGGCGTGCGCCAACCCGGTGTGCGGGGTGCGGCAGGTCAGCACCGACACCGACATCCCGTGGGGTCTGGTGACGTTGCCGGACGGCAGCGTCCTCTACAACCGGCGCGACGCGCACGACATCATCCAGCTCAACCCGACCACCGGGGCCAAGACCAACCTGGGCACGGTGCCGAACGTGCAGAGCACCGACGGTGAGGGTGGCCTGCTAGGGCTCGCCATCTCGGCCAGCTACTCCAGCGACCGTTGGCTGTACATCATGCACACCTCGCCGAGCGACAACCGCATCGTCCGGATCAGGTTGGAGAACGGGCGCCTCAACACCGCGAGCGAGCAGGTGCTCCTCACCGGTATTCGGCGTAACAAGTACCACAACGGTGGTCGGCTGCGGTTCGGCCCGGACGGCAAGCTGTACGCCAGCACCGGCGACGCACAGAACGGCAACTACGCCCAGGACCGGTCCAGCCTCGAAGGCAAGATCCTGCGGCTCAACCCGGACGGCACCGTTCCCTCGGACAACCCGTTCGGCAACTATGTGTGGAGCTACGGCCACCGCAACCCCCAGGGGCTGGCGTTCGACTCGCAGGGCCGGCTGTGGGAGCAGGAGTTCGGCAACTCGATCATGGACGAGACCAACCTGATCACCAAGGGCGGGAACTACGGCTGGCCGGCGTGTGAGGGCACCAGTGGCTCCTGCGGTACGGCCGGGTTCATCGCACCGGCGCGCACCTACCCGACTGCCGAAGGGTCCTGCTCCGGCATCACGATCGTGCGCGACGCGCTCTACGTGGCCTGTGCCCGAGGTGCTCGGATGTACCGCGCGGTGATCAGCGGCAGCAACCTGACGAACGTGCAGACGTACTTCAGCGGTACCTACGGTCGGTTGCGGACGGTGGAGCCGGCCCCCGACGGGGGACTGTGGCTGACCACCACCAACGTCGGTGACAAGGACAGCACCCCGAACAACAGCAACGAGAAGATCATGCACGTCACGCTGGGCGGCTAGGTTCGACGGCTCCGCAGACGCGATCGTGGTGCACCGAGCGACATCGGTCAGGTGATGTGGCGGAAGAGCGCCATACCACTGAGGCATGCATATGCCTCAGTGGTATGGCCGCCGTAACCGAAACTGCCCCGGACGCCCCCCGAAAACCGCGCTGGCCGGCTGCCCTCAGCCGCTGCTCAGGAGCACGAGTTGCTGCGTGGCCCGGGTCATCGCGACGTACCTGTCGACGGCCCCTTCGATGCCGGCGCCGAACGTCTCCGGGTCGATGAGAACGACCAGGTCGAACTCCAGCCCCTTGGCCTGCTCCGGGCTCAGTGACCGGACCCGGTCCGTGGGCGGGAAGGTCGGGTCACCGATGACGCAGGCGATCCCCTCGGCGTGCGCGGCGAGCCAGCTGTCGAGGATCGACAGCAGGTCGGCGACGGACCCGTGGACGACGGGCAGCCCGTTGCCCCGGATGGAGGTCGGCACGTTCGCGTCCGGGAGCACGGCCCGGATGACCGGCTCGGCCTGCGCCATGACCTCCGCCGGGGTGCGGTAGTTGACGTTCAGCGAGGTCACCGTGATCCGGTCGAACCCGACCCGCTTGAGGCGTTCCTGCCACGACTCGGTGAACCCGTGCCGGGCCTGGGCGCGGTCGCCCACGATGGTGAAGCTGCGCGACGGGCACCGCGCCAGCAGCATCTGCCACTGGGCGTCGGTCAGCTCCTGTGCCTCGTCGACGACGATGTGCGCGAACGGGCCGGCCAGCAGGTCCGGTTCAGCGTCCGGCAGGCCGGAGTCGTCGACCAGGACCTCGCGCAGGTCGGGTTGGCGCAGCATCGTCAGCAGGCCCTCGCCGTCGTCGTAGGTGTCGGCGGCGAGCAGTTCGTCGACGACCCGGGCCATGTGGTCGCGTTCGACGGCTGCCGCCGGGTCGTGCCGACGGGTGCTCCCCGACCTCTCCGCGTCACCGAGCCGCTGCCGTGCCGCGTCCAGCAGCGGCAGGTCGGACACGGTCCACGCCCGGGGTTCGTCGCGTTGCAGCTTGCGGACCTCCGCCGGGCTGAGCCACGGCGCGCACGTGCGCAGGTACGCGGGAACCGACCACAGATCACTCACGAGATCGGCCGCGTCGAGCAGCGGCCAGGCGCGGTTGACGGTCGCCCGCAGGTCCCGGTTGCGCAGCAGCGAGTCACGCAGCACGTCGTCCGGTTCGTCGCCGTCGTACCTGTCGGTGAGGATGGCGAGCAGTTCCTCCCAGATCTCTTCGCGCGCCTCGTTGTGCGGGGTGCCCAGGCCCGGCGCCCGGAACGCGTCGGCCCAGTCGTCGGCGCTCAGCCGGAGGTCGGAGTCGCCGACAGTGATCGTCATCGGGGTGACCGGCGGGTCCTCGTAGAACCGGACGGCCGCGTCGATCGCCCGGACCAGCTCGGCCGAGGACTTCAGCCGGGCCACCTCCGGGTCGGCCTCGACGGTTGCCGTCGCCCCCTCGGGGACCAGGTCGCGCAGCGTGCAGGTCTGCACGTCCTCCTCACCCAGGCTGGGCAGGACGTCGCCGACGTACGCCAGGTAGGGCTGGTGCGGCCCGACGAAGAGCACCCCACCCCGGCGCTGACCGAGGCGCGGGTCGGAGTAGAGCAGGTACGCGGTCCGGTGCAGGGCCACGACGGTCTTCCCGGTGCCCGGACCGCCGTCGACCACGAGGGCCCCGGCCGACCCGGCCCGGATGATGGCGTCCTGGTCGGCCTGGATCGTGCTGAGCACGTCACGCATCCGGGCCGATCGGGCGCTGCCCAGGCTCGCGATGAACGCGGACTGGTCGTCGAGCGCGGCGGCGTGCCCCACCAACCCGTCCGGGGTGAACACCTCGTCCCAGTAGTCGCTGATCCGGCCGCGGGTCCAGCGGTACCGGCGGCGGCTCGCCAGGCCCATCGGGTTGGCGTGGGTCGCGCCGAAGAACGGCTCGGCGGCGGGTGAGCGCCAGTCGAGCAGCAGCCGTCGACCGGTGCTGTCGGTGAGGCCGCGACGTCCGACATAGACCGGCTCGGGACTGTCCGCCTCGACCAGGTGACCGAGGCACAGGTCCAGCCCGTAGCGGCTCAGTGAGCGCAGACGGGCGGTCAGCCGACGAACCTCCTCGTCCCGGTCGACGGCCTGGCGGCCCTTGCCGCCGGGTGCCCGGCGCGCGGCGTCCAGGCGGTCGGACAGCTCGGCGGTCAGCTGCGCGAGGTTCCGCGCCATGGCCGCGAAGTGCCGCTCGTCCTGGGCGATGAGCGCCGGGTCGGCCTTGGGGGCGAGGTGATCGGGTAGTGCGAACACGGAGGTAGGCAAGGAATTCATGTCATGACGTCCATTTCGGCAGATTCAAGCCTCGGCCGACGATTCTGCGTCATAAACGGGGTCTTGCCGCAAGCCCCCCAGTGCGCTATAAGTTAGAAGTGGCGGGAGACCAGGGGTCTCCCGTTTTTCGTTGCCGACCGACGCGCAGTGCCGTCACGGGGCGTCGACGACCTCGCGGCCGAGCGGCCAGAACGCGGCCGGAACGAGCTTGAAGTTGGCGATGCCGAACGGAATCCCGATGATCGTGACGCAGAGGGCGATGCCGGCGAGGATGTGGGAGAGCGCGAGCCACCACCCGGCCAGCACCACCCAGAGGATGTTCGCCAGGCCGGAGCCGACGCCCGCGCCCGGCTTGGGCACCAGGGTGCGTCCGAAGGGCCACAGCGAGTAGACCGCGAGGCGCAGCGACGCGACGCCGAACGGGATGGTGATGACCAGGACGAAGCAGATCAGCGCGGCGATGCCGTAGCCGGCCGCCAGCACGATGCCACCGCCGAAGACGAGCCACAGCACATTCAGTACGAATCGAATCACCACTCCAGCATGAAGCATGCTCACCACCCGGGCGCCCGGTAAGGTACCCGCAACCCCTGCACGGCGTGCGGTAGCCCGGTTCTGCGAAGCTCAGGAGGATCGTGTGTCGCCCGATGACGGTTGGCTGCTCGACACCCCGATCGCACACCGCGGGCTGACCGGCCACAATCGACCGGCGAACTCCCTCGCGGCGTTCGAGGCGGCCGCCGACGCCGGCTACGCCTGCGAACTGGACGTGCAGCTCACCCGCGCGGGCGAACTCGTCGTCGTCCACGACTACGACCTGGCGGCGCTCACCGGTGCGGAGATCGCCACCGCGGAGTTGACCCCGGCCGACCGGCAGCGACTCCGGTTGCAGGGCACCGACCAGCGCATCCCCACGCTGTCGGAGGTGCTGGAACGGGTCGCCGGACGGGTGCCCCTGCTGATCGAGCTGAAACGGCCGGCGCTCACCCTCAACTTCGATCTCGTCGAGGAGGTGCTGCGGCAGACGGCCGACTATCCCGGGCGGTACGCTGTCGAATCCTTCGATCCGCTGCTCGTGGCGGCGCTGCGGGTCGCGGTGCGCAAACTGCCGCCGCGCCAGCGGGTGCCGGTGGGGCGCATCGGCGGGCTACTGCGTACCGCCGGGCCACTGACCCGGATGGTGGGTCGCAGCATGGTCAGCAATCTGGTCACCCGACCCGATTTCCTGGCCTACGAGGTGGACGCATTTCCTTCCGGTCTGACGGCGTGGTGGCGTCGACGTGGTGTTCCGGTGATTGCCTGGCCGGTCGCATCACCGGAACGGGAGATGTTTGCCCGTCAATACTCCGACAACATCGTATTCTCGGGCTATAGACCGTCGCATGGGCAGCGTCTAGCATCGTGACGTGTCTGTTGACCAAGGACAGAGCGGGTTGCTCGCCGAGTCGCAGAACGGGCCCCCCGGCGATCCGTTGCAGGTCTACCGCGCGTTGGCGGAAGACAGCATCAACAAGCTCAGGGACCAATACGACTGGCGGGCCAAATGGCACCGTCGACTGTTCCGATTCACCGGCATCCTGGTCATCGTCATCAGTGCGTCACTGCCGCTGCTCGCCGGCTTCAGCTACCCCGGTAAGAACCTGGTAATAGCGGTGTCGGGTGTGGTCATCGCCGTGGCCACCGCGTTACGCACCTTTTATCAGTGGGATCAGATGTGGGCGCTGCTGCGACGTACCCATTTCGCACTCATCGAGGCGAGCAACCACTGGCGGCTCGCGTTCGGTCGCGCCGAGGCAACAGCTGATCCGGCCGAGCGGGAGCAGCGCGCCTACGCGGCGACAGAGGAACTGCTGGCGAAGATCGAAAGCATTCGCGGTGCCGAGACGGAGAAGTTCTTCAGCTCGTTGGCCTTCCCGGATGAATCCGCGCTGACGGGCAAGCCCTTCGGTCCCTGACCACGGCTCGGTGAAACACCTGATACGACATCCAGGGCCAACCGGGGGACGTACCCGGAGGTCGCCAGGCGTCGGCGGTCACATGATGGCTGGCATGAAACGCGCAGCGCTCTTCGTGATCGCCGGACCGGTCGGCATCGCCACCTACGGCCTGGTTCGTCTGTGGGGGAGATCCGACGGGGTGTACGGCCCCGGGTTCGACTGGCAGGCCGCCCACCTGGTCGCCCTCGCCGGCATGGTGTGCTTCGTTCCGGGTGTGCTCGCGCTGTCGCACCTGCTGCCCCGCTCCGCGTGGCGCACCGGGGTGGTGGCCGGCACACTGGTCGGCCTCGTCGCGACGATGGTGCAGTTCGGCGCGGACATCGTGGAGGGGTTGCTGGCCGACGACCGGGCGGAGATGTCCCGGCTCGGCGCGAGCTTCAAGGACATCCCCGGCGTGGAGGTGGCCTTCTACGACGTCGTACCCCAGCTCTTCTTCCTCGGCCTGCTCGTTCTCGTGGGCATGCTCGCCGCCCGACGCCGGCTGCCGTGGTGGAGCGTGCCGGTGCTGCTCGTCGGCATCGTCCTACCGGCGGTCAATCTCGACCTGCTTCCCATCGGCGGCCTGTGCATGGCGCTGGCGTTGGCGCCGGCGCTGCCGCTTCTCCGGCAGCGGGGCGAGCGGGCCGAGTCGCCCGTCGCCGTCCGCTGAGGGCGCCGGGTGGCGCTGGCCTCGGACCAGCGCCACCCGGCGAACCGTCACTTCAGGGCGAGGGTGCGGGCGTCGGCGGCGATGACGCTGGCGACCTCGGCCGGCACCTGCTTGCCGGCCTGCCGGTCGACGTAGCTGGCCAGCTGGGCGTACTGGGCGTGGGCCAGCTTGGTGGTCATCGCGGTGACGGCGGCCGGATCGGCGCCCGAGGTGAGGATCAGGTAGCCGAGGCCGGCCTGGCTCACCGTCACGGTGAAGGTGCTGGTCGCGGTGGCGGTGCCGGCGGGCCCGGTGGCCTCCGTGGTGAGGGTGTGCCGGCCGGCGGTCAGCTTGGCCAGGTCGAGGGTGCGCCCGGCGGCCGACGTCTTACCGTCCAGCTTGACCGTGACGGTTTCCGCGTTGGTCGCGGCGACGGCGATCACCGGGGACTGCGCCCGGTCCAGCCGGGCCCCGTTGGCCGGCGAGGTGATCTGCACTGTCGAGTCGGCGGAGGGCCGCTGGAGGAAGGCCGCGTTCCAGCCGACCAACTCGGCCGTGCGGTTGGTGATGACCGCGTCGGTGCCGATGCGCTCCAGCCGCTGCCACAGCGCGGCCGAGTCCATCGTCCAGGCCATCACGGCGACCCCGGCGGTGTGCAGCGCGGCGACGACCTCCGGCTTGGCCAGCAGCGCGTTGCCGTCCGGGTTGTACGCGGTCAGGTGCAGCTCCTTCGCGATCGCCACCGGGTCGGCGTCGAGGGTGCTGCGGAGCAGACCGAGTGGTAGCTCGGGGGCGATCTCGTAGGTGTACCTCAGGGCGTCGACCTCGAAGCTCTGAATGAAGACCCGGCCCATCATCTGCTCGTCGCGGATCACCTGGATGATCGTGGCGACCTCGTCGCGGGTGTGCTTGCCCTTGATCTCCACGAGCAGGTTGCCGCCCCGGGTCCGCAGGTCGGCGAGCTGCTCGGCGAGGGTGGGCACCCGCTCGCCGACGTACTGCGGGCCGAACCAGGAACCGGCGTCGAGTGCCTTGATCTGCGCGGCGGTCAGGTCCCGGATGTTGCCGGTGCCGTCGGTGGTCCGGTCGACGGTGCCGTCGTGCAGGATGAACGGGATGCCGTCCTTGCTCGGCTGGACGTCGTTCTCGATCCAGTCGGCGCCACCCTTGCGGGCGATCTCCTGGGAGACGAGGGTGTTCTCCGGTGCGGCGGCGGACGCGCCCCGGTGGGCGATCACGGTGAGCGAGCTGCCCTCGGGGCGGAGGTAGCCGTTCGGCGCCAGCTCGGTGACCGTGACGTCGTCGTACGACACGGTCGCGCCGTTCACGAAGAGCCCCTGGACGCCGTCGGCGGAGCGCTGGAGGCTGCTCGTGCGCATCGCCTCCCGCCCGTCGAAGATCCAGCGGGCCTGGTTGCCGTGCACCTCGACGGCGACGCGGACGTCCCGGCCGGTGCCGGCGGCGGACGGGGCGGAGGCGGTGTTCGTCACCACCCAGGCGTCGGCAGTGGTCCGCTGGGCGAATTCCAGCCCGTTGGCGGCGGTGGTGCCGCTGCGCATGGTGGCGATCCACCAGGGGGTGGCGCCGTTGGCGGGGACGTCGATGCCGAGCGAGGCCCAGCGGGTGGCGGCCGAGACCGACTCGAAGCGCATGGTCGCCTCGAGGCGGAAGTCGTTCAGGTGCCGACCAAACGTGATCTTGTTGTTCGCGCTGGCGCTGGCCGAGGTTCCGTACAGTCGGCCGTTCTCGACCTTCCAGGTGCCGTCGACCGCGTTCCAACCGGCGGGCAGTGACCCGGTCGAGAAGTTCTCCGAGACGACCACGTGGCCGGGCTCGGCGGTGGCGGGCGACGAGGTCGCGACGGCGACCCCGACGGTCGCGCCGGTGACGGCGAGGGCGGCGACGCCGGCAGCGACCCGGGTACGCAGCGCACCGAGGCGCGACCCGGCGCGGCGAAGCGACGGTGATGCGGGTAGGACAGTCATGGTCGGGACGGTACGAAGCGTGCCCGAACTAATGATCAATCAAGCGTGGCTGCCGCCGGAACGTCGGGTGTACCACGCTCGATCGGGACGTCACTGACACGTTCAGTCGGACAGGCCGGCGCAGGCGACCCCGTCGATGGTGCACGCCTCGGGGGCGGAACCCGTCAACGAACCATTGACCCGGAACGTCACCTGGATCGAGGCGCTCCCGGGCACCGGAGCGGTGTCGCTGTCCGGCACGAACGTCCACACGGCACCGTCGTGGCTGGCCTGTGCGCCCTCGACCCCGCTGATCCTCAGCGACTCGCGGGGCAGGGTGACCACCAGCGTCCACTGCGGCGCCGCGACCGTGCCCGGATTGCTGATCGTCACCGTCGCGCCATAGCTGAGCAGGGCGTTGTCAGTGATGGCGAAGTCGGCGCTCAGGGCCGCCGCGGTGGGTTCGGCGCTCGCGCCGGTCGGGGTGGGCCGGGTCGACGCCTCGGTCGGTGGGGCCGAGGAGGCCGAGGTGGGCGGGGGAGTGGGCACCGTCGGGCTGGTGAGCGCCGGTCGCGCCTGCGCCCGGGGCGTATCGGACGGCGTGGCGCCCACCTGCTGCACGGACGGCGGCGGGTCGAGGGTCACCGGCGTCAACTTCTCCGGCGTACGCAGCACCCCGACCACTGACACTGCCGTCGCGACCAGCACCCCGAGCGCCGCGATGACGGCCAACCAGGTGGCCCGCGAGACGTCCTCCCGACCGGTGAGCACCCGCCGTGCGGCAGTGACGAGGGCCACGACCTTGTCCAGCAGGATGATCGCCACGGTACGGCGTGGTTGGGGTGGTGTTGCCGGCACTGCCTGTCTCTCCTTCAGTTCGTCGCCGGGTACGGGCCCACGATCCGCCCCGGTACCGGGCGGCATCCGCCCGGTCACAGCGCGCGAAGCCCGACGAGGATCGCCTCAAGCAGATCCTCGGTCGGCAGTTCCGACAGCATCGGCGGTTCGTGCGTCTCGATCAGCCCGGCCCCGAGCAGGTCACCGAGCAGCACCCGGACGGTCCCCAGCGGAAGGTCCAACTCGGCACCGACCTCGGCCACCGACACTGGATGGTGACACAACTCGACGATCCGCGCCTGTTCGGGGAAGAGCGGGGCGGGGGGTGTGACCCCCGGCCGGGCGACCACCAGCGAGATCAGGTCGAACTGGCCGCGTGCGGGCGCGGTGCGCCCCCCGGTCATCGTGTACGGCCGGGCGACCGGGCCCGCGTCGTCGTCGTACCACGCCTCGTCAGTGCCGCCGCTGGTGCGCACCAGTGTCCCCGATCGTCACCGAGGAGGCCGGCCCCAGAGTGATCGGCAGGTGCCGTTCGGCCTGCCCCACGAAGAGCGCCACCTCGTACGCCATGTCGCCGACCTCGACGTCGTCACCGGCGATCCGCACGGTGAGGATGGTCCCGTTCGGGATGGTGGCGATGAACAGGAACGCCCGCGACATCTGCACCACGACCTGGCGCAGCCGACCCGCGTCGCAGGTGCGGGTGGCGGCCAGCCCCAACGCGATCAGGCCGGCGACCACGCCGGAGATCTGTTCGGCCAGTTTGTCCCCCACCCGCCGCGAGCCGCCGAGCGGCAGCCCGTCCGGCGAGAGCACCACGGCGAACTCCGCGCCGTGCACCCGGTCGACCAGGCTGTTCAGGGCGTCGGTCAGGCCGTCCTCGGTGACCACTGCAGACGTCATTGATGTCTCCTTGCTGTTCTCGCGACTGGCATCTCGACAGTGTCGAGGCTGGTCCTGCCGGGTGCCGGGCCGGTCGGCCCGGGTTGGCGGACCCGCGTCGGCAACGCCCCGTCGCCGCTCGGGCCGGGCAGGTCGGTGTCGGTGCGGGCTGGTGGGTACGGGGTGTCAGGTGGTGCGCCGGCCGGTGCGCGGCCGGTGTCGGTGACCGTGACCAGCCGGGCGGGTAGGAGCACGATCGCGGCCGTTCCGCCGCGCCGGCTGGGGCGCAGCGAGACGTGGGCGCCGCAGCGGCCGGCCAGGACGGCGGCGGCGTACCAACCGGTGAGGCCGGCGGGCGGGCCGTCGGGTGGCGGGTTGCCGAACAGGTGGTTCGCCTCGGCCAGCGTGGCGGCGTCCAGGCCAGGCCCGTCGTCGACGACGACGACCGCGCACCCCTGCGGTCGGTGCTCGCCGCTGACCCGGACGGTGGTGTCCGCACCGGAGAAGACCAACGCGTTCTCGATCAGCTCCGCCAGCAGGTGGATGACGTCCGTGACGGCCGGCCCCGCGAGCGACCACGGCCAGTGCGGCGCGATCAGGACGCGGTGGTAGTCCGGCACCTCGGCGACCGCGCCGCGCGCCACGTCGAGCAGTGGCACCGGGCGTCGCCAGCGGCGGGCGGGTGTCGCGCCGGCCAGCGTGATCAGTTTCTCCACGTTGCGTCGGATCCGGGTGGTGAGGTGGTCGAGCTGAAACAGCTCGCCGGTCTCCTCGGTGGACCGCTCCCGACGTTGCATCCCGTCCAGCAGGCTGAGCTGGTCGCGCAGCAGGACCTGGTTGCGTCGGGTCAGCCCCAGGAACAGCTCCCGCTCGGCGGCACCCCCCGACGGCGCGGCGCCCGGCGGCGCAGGCGGATCCTGGGGGGCCGGGGCGGCGGCCTTCGGCCCGGTCAGCTCCTCAGTCAGGCGCCGGATGGTGCCCGCCCAGCTCAGCAGGAGCACGAGCACGACGATCAGGCCGAGCCCCACCACGGCTCCGGTCCGCGCGATCAGCACCGCGGCACCGGGTGTGGCCCGCTCGACGCTGCTACGGGCGGTGCCCGTCACCAGGGTCTGCAGCGCACCCAGGGTGGTGTCCGCCGCGGCCCGCCAATCCCCGACGGTGACGCCGGCCAGGGCGTTGCCGGTGCCGGACTGGAGCAGCAGCCGGTCCTCCAGGGCGAGCAGAGCGGTGAACGCCGGGCTGGTCGCGAGGCGCTGCTGCTCGGCCCGACCGTCGGACGGCAGACCGGCGGCGGCCTCGGCGTTCGCGTACCGCTGGACGCCGACCAGGGCGGTCAGCCGACGCCGCTCGTCGGCGCCGAGTCGCGCGCCGGTCAGGGCGGCGCTGACCACTGTGTCCTCCCGGGCCAGCAACTCCCGGGCGCGGGCCAGCGCGATCACCGCGCGGGTGTCGGCGGCCAACCCGCTCTCGTACGCGCCCCACTCCGGGCCGTACACCCGGAAGGCGACGTCGACGACCTCGTCGTACCCGTCGATCGCCGCGGCCAGGCCGAGTCGCCCGGTGTCCATCCGGGACCGGGTGGTGCCGAGGCCGTCGAGCCGTCGGACCAGCTCACCGGCCCGGTCGCGGACCGCGCCGGCAGTGAGCAGCCGAAGGTCGCGCCCCTTGGTGAACTCGCGGATCTCGGCGGCGGCCCGGTCGGTGGCGTCGCGAGCCCCGACCAGCTCCGGCGTCGTCCCACCCGCCCCGGCGATCGTCTCGGCGGTGATCCGGCGTTCCGTCTGCAGGCTCAGGATCAGACGGTCGATGGGCTGTCCGAGCGTGTCCGCCAGCGCCCGGACGCGCAGCAGGTCGACGGCGTCCTGGCTGGACACGTAGGCCGCGTACGACCAGAGCGTGATCAGCACGGCGGCCAGCACGGCCAGCCTGGTCCGGATCAGCCGGACATCGCTGTGGGTCATCGGCCCGCCCGCTGCGGCCACGGCTGTCCGGCGGTGTCGCTGGCCCGGTCGGCGACCAGGGTACGCAGCAGGGCCAGCAGTTCGGTGCGGTTGGCGCAGTTCAACCGGTTACGCATCCGCGCCACGTGGTGTTCGACGGTCTTGGCCGAGATGAAGAGCCGGTCACCGATCTCCCGGTAGGTCAACCCGGCCAGCACCAGCTCGGCGACCTCGTACTCGCGGTCGCTGAGCCCGTGCTGGGTGGGCCCGGCGACCCGTGTCGTGCTCGCACCGGCCGGCGGTGGCTGCCCGGCCGGCCCACCGGAGGGCCGCCCCTGCAACGCTCGGGCGCACTCCAGCAGGGTGGTCATCGCCCGCCGGTCGGCGGTACGGATGGCGGCCTGCCCGGCGAGGCGGGCGCCGTCCCAACACAGCCCGGTGTCGTGCAGCCCGCGGGCGGCGGCCTCCACCCGGGTCGGGTCGACGACTCCCCGGAGCACCTCCACCCAGCTCTCCGCGGCGGCGGCGACCACTGCCGCGTACCGGCTGTGGCCGGCGGCGGCGAGCAGCGCCGCGACGTGGTCGTCGGCGACCGTCGGCTCACCGGTCAGGATGGCGGCGTGCAGGCCGCTCCAGTGCAACGGCACACTCCACAGTGGTGGATTGCCGAGGCTGTCGAGCAGTGAACGCCCCTGCTGCAGGTACGGCTCCAGCCGGGCCAGGTCACCCAGCCGCGCGCCCGCGATGGCCAGCTCACCCAGCGGCAGCAGGGTGAACAGGTCGACGGGGTGGCGCACCACGGCCTCCAGCGCCTGCCCCCAACCCCGCTTGAGCGCCCCGAGGTCACTGTTGCGTCGGCCGATGCCCATCCGGATGGCGGCGGCGAAGAGCTGGTCGCGCGACTCCAGGTGCCGCCCGTCGAGGGTCACCGTGGCGAGGCGCTCGCCGGCCGCGTGGATCTCGCCACGGACCATCAGGATCCAGGCCTGCAACAGCCGGTGCCGGCGGGCCATCAGCGGGCCGCCGACACCGGCGGCCAGGGCGCGGTGCAGCACCCGCTCGGCGATCTCCAGCTCGCCGCAGTGCATCGCGGTCAACGCGGCGAGGGCGGCCGGGCTGTCCGGCAGGAGCACCGCCCGGCCGTCCGGCTCCAGCAGCGCGGCGGCCTGCACGAGCGCGGAGAGCGCGGCGGTCGGTGGGCCGGTCACGCTCTCCCGTACGCCGTCGGCCATCAGTCGGGCGGCGCTGGCGTGCAGAGTGGGTGGTTCGCCAGCCGGGTCACCCGCCGGTGACTCGGTGCCGGCGGCCGGGTCGCCGGTGGCGATCCCGCCGACGATGGCGAACGCCCTCGCCGAGGCGGTGCCCGACCACCGGAACAGTTCGACGCTGCGACCGACGTGCCCACGGTGGGCCAGTGCGGTGGCGGCGACCATGGCCGCCTCGGAGCGGTCCGGGGGAGCGGTCGTGGCCAGCAGCCGGTCCGCCAGCCGAAGCGCGTCGTCGAGGTCACCGGCGAGCGCGGCGGCGAGCGCCTGCTGGGCGTTGGGCGGTCGTCCGGCGGCGGTGGCCGCCGCGAACAGCTCGGCGGCGAACGCCGGTTCGTCGGCCAGCGCCTCGCCGGCGGCGGCGGCCAGCGTCGCGGCCGGGCAGTCACCGAGCGCGCCGACCGCGAGCAGGGAGCGGACCAGTGGCAGCACGGCGCCGCCCCGGGCGAGCTGCAACTCGGTGAGCCGACGCCAGACGGCGGTGCGCTCGGTGGTGGGGCTGAGCGTGGCGACGGCCCGCCGGACGATCGGCGCGAGCCGGCCGTCCGCGCCGAGCAGCCCGGCCGCCCTGGTGGTGGCGATCAGCTCGTCGACCCCGGCCGGGTCCCGGCCGAGCAGCGCGCCGAGCATGCTGACCGGCAGCGTGCCGCCGGCGGCCACGGCGAGCAGCAGTCGTCGTACCTCGGTGGGCTGGACGTCCAGGTCCGGGGCGAATTCAAGGACGACGGACCGGGGTGGGTCGACCATCGCGCCGGTCCGAATCTCCGCGCCGGCCAGACCTCGGGCCAGCCGCTCGACGTCCCGGGGGACTCCGGCGGTCTGCGTGTGGACGAAGTCGACCAGGTCGGCGGGGCGACCCAGCTCGGGTGTGGCGGCGAGGTGGGCGGCGGTCTGCTCCCGGGTGAACGGCGTGAGCAGCACGGCCCGCCCGTCGCGTCGCAGGGCGTCGACCAGCTCGCTGAACGCCGCCGACCGCGGCCACGGGCGGTGGGCGACCACCAGTCGGTGTCGACGGCCGGCGACCAGACGCAGCAGAGCCCCGATCCGGGCGTCGTCGAGCAGGTGCGCGTCGTCGACCAGCAGCACCGTGTCGGGGTCGACCGGCGCGCCCGGCTCCGGTGCGGCCGTCTGGACGGCGATGCCGGCGCGCTGGTGAACGCGCTCCAGCTCGGCGAGGAGCGCTGTCTTACCGTGGCCGGCCGGGCCGGCGATGCCGACGGCGAGCGGGCCGACCAGATTCTGGGCGACGGTGTCCAACAGGGCCTGCAACCCCTTGTCCACTGTCAGTCCTGGTACGGCGAGGTCATTCATGATCATCAGGGTCATCCTTCGCGCCCCCGGGCGCGGGCCAGCGCCAGGCGGGACGGCTTCGGCAGTTCCAGTGGGAGGAGTCGGACCGGGGGCCGCGGTGGCGGATCGCCCGGAACGGTGTGCTGAGGGCGGCGTTGTGCCGGGATGGTGGCCCGCCCGGCACCGCTGACCGGGGCCGGGACGCGGGCCGGCGCCGGCTGGCGGGGGCGTGGCGACACCACCTGACAGGCGGCCATCGCGGCGCCGGTGGCGGCGGTCAACTGTGCGTCCGGCTCCACCTCGACCGGCACCGGCAGGGCCGCGCCGATCAGCTCGGTCACCAGCGGGACCCGGGTCGAGCCGCCGGCCAGCAGGACGCCGTCGAGCTGCGCCGCAGTCAGGTCGGCGCTGCGCACGGCCCGCAGCAGCAGGTCGACGGTGGCCTGCACCGTCGGGCGGATCATGGCCTCGAACTGCGCCCGGGTCACCGGCACCCGGGCCGGGCCGTTGGGCAGGGTCAGCACCACGTCGGCTGTGAGGTCGACGGTCAGCACCCGCTTGACCCGGTCGCACTCCGCGCGCAGCCCGCGCAGCGCGGCCTGGGCCCCGCGACGTCCGGTCGCTGCCAACTCCCGGGCCAGCACGGTACGAGCGTGCTCGGCCAGCGCCTCGTCGAAGTCGGCGCCACCGATCGAGTCGAGACCCTGCGGGGTGCCGAACGTCTCGTACGTGCCGCGTGGGGTGCGGCGCACCAGGGCCGCCTCGAAGCTGTTGCCGCCCAGGGCGTAGACCACAGCCGTGCTGCCCGCGAACCCGCGAGCGGCGTGGCTCTCGGCCACCGTGACGGTGCGGGGCAGCAGTGTCACGTGCCGCAGGCCGAGGTCCGACAACGCCCGGTGCAGCACCTCCCGCCGGTAGGGGCGCCAGCCGGCCGGGTGGCTGAGCACGATCGCCTCGGCCGCCCCGCCCTCCAGGGCGTGCACCCGCTCCACCACCCACGCCGCCAACTCGGCGGTCAGCGTCTGCGGCGCGCACGGCTCGCCGCCGAGCAGCACCGGCACGTCGTCGCCGATCCGGTGGACGAAGTCCCGGGTGGTGCGGCTGCCGTCGTCGGTCGCCGGCTCACCGACCCGCAGTGAACCGTCCTCCGCCAGGCACAGCACCGAGGGCATGAGAGGTGAGACGGCACTGAGCGGGACTGCCTCGGGGCGGGTCCAGGTCGCGCCGCGTCGTCGTGCGACGGCCGCGGCGGTGTTGCTGCTTCCGATGTCTATCCCCAGGACGTACGGCATCGTCTCTGTCTCTCCCCGTGAGTCGGCCGGTCGGTGGCGATGGCGCCGGCTGCCCGACGACGCACCCCCGGCGAACCCCGCGGGCTCCTACGTTCGTACCAGAGATCAGTCCCTGGTCGGGACCCTAATCTCGTCGGGACGGTTTCCCCCTGTCCCCCTAACGTACGAGGTGGCGGAGCCCCTAGTTCAACCGGCCCGGATGCGGGCTGAGCCCCGATGCCCGGGGGCCACCCCCGGCAATAGCGTCGTCACTGTCGACGTACGACACCCCGCCCAACGCCAGATCCGAGGAGAACCGGCACATGGACTCGCAGCAGACGCTCCACGACTTCGTGCTCGACCTACTGACGAACCCGGACGCGCGGTCGGCCTTCGACCTCGACCCGGAGGGTGCGTTGCGGGGCGCCGGGCTCACCGACATCACCGCTGCTGACGTGCAGGACGTCGTACCGCTGGTCGTCGACTACGCGCCGGGGGCGGGCCTCGCGCCGCTGGCTTCGCCGGTGGGGCAGCTCGGGCTGGACCCGCTGCTCACCGACACCACCGACGTGGTGGGTCAGTTGCAGAGCGTGGCGCAGCAGATCAGCGTCACCAGCTCGCCCAGTGGCGTGGACGTCAAGGCCGGCGTGCTCGGCGCCATCGCTGTCGACCCGTCGACCGCCGCCGCCGGGGTCACCGTGCTGCCCGGCATCGGTCTGGGCGTCGGTCCGTCCGGCCTGGACACCGACCTGGCGGGTGTCTCCGACGTGGCGCACACGCTCGACGCGGACGTGGTGCAGCCGGTGGACGCCATCGCGGACCCGGTGCTCGGGGACGTCACCAGCACCGTCGGTGACCCGACCGGTCTGCTCGACGTCACCGACTCGAACCTGATCGGCGGCGACCTGACCGGTGGTGCCCTCTCCGGCACCCACGGTCAGCTCGGCGGGGTCGTCAGCTCGCTGGGTGTCGACGACACCCTCAACGGGCTGGGCCTCGGGCACGGCGACGGTGTCGTCGGCGGGGTCCCGCCGCTTGACGTGCCGTCGACGGTGGGCGGCGTGACGCACCAGGTGGACAGCCTCCTCCCCGGTGTCACCGACACGGTCGGTGACGTGACCGGTGGGGTCACCGATGGTGTGCTCGGCGGCGACTCGCACGCCTCGTCCGATCACGGGCTGCTGGGTATCACCGGCGGTCTGCTCTGACCCGGATCTCCGGGCGGAGCGAGGGGCCGGATCGTCTCGGGCGATCCGGCCCCTTCCGGTTCCACATCCGGTCCCTCTTGATAATTGAGCCGAAATCCGCACACTTGGTGCGGTGATGGCCGGGATCTGGTTGGACGTGCTGGACGAGATCGCCCGCACGTGCACTGCACACGGTCGCGGTGACCTGCTCCAGACGGTGCGGCAGAAGCGTGCGCAACTGCTGGATCCGACACTGCGTGTCCTGGTCATCGGCGAGCCGAACCAGGGTAAGAGTCAGCTGATCAACGCGATCATCAACGCTCCGGCCTGCCCGGTCGGCGACGGCCGTACCACCGTCCTGCCGACAGTGGTGCGGCACGCCGAGGCCCCCGCCGCGGCGGTGGCCCAGGCGCCGCCACCGACCCCGGGCCAGGCCACCGGCGCCGCCACGGTCACCATCGAGCGGACCCCGGTGGCGCTCAACCAGGTCGCGGCGAGCGTGGCCGGCCTGGTCGGGCGTCGGCCCGGCGGCGGCCCGGCGTACGTCGAGATCGGGCTGCCGCGAGCCCTGCTCGGGGCCGGGGTGGTGCTGGTGGACACTCCCGGCACCGACGAGGTCGCCGGTCTCGGCGCCGCCGCCCCGGTCGCCGCGTTCAACCGCGCGGACACCGTGCTGCTGGTGTCCGACTCGACCCGGGAGTTGTCCGTCGCCGAGCTGAACATGCTGCTGCACATCATGCGGTCCCATCCGAACGTGGTGGTGGTGCAGAGCAAGACCGACCTGGTGGCGGACTGGCGTACGGTCGCTGAGCGCAACCGGCAGCACCTGGCCGAGGCGGGGGTGCCGGCAACGCTGATCCCGGTGTCCGCGGCGCTGCGACTTCGCGCCGCCGCGGCCGAGGACCACGCGCTCAACGCCGAGTCCGGTTTCCCGGCGCTGATCGCCCGCCTGCAACGCGACCGGGCCGGCAAGGCCGACCACCTGGCCCGAGCGGCGGTGCAGACGGTGGCCCGCACGGTGGTGGAACAGTTGGCCGCGCCGCTGCGCGCCGAGTTGGCGACCCAGGAGGAAGAGGAGCAGTCCGGGCCGATCGCCCGGCTGCACGCGGCGCAGCGCGAGGTCGACGAACTGCGCCGGTGCTCCACCCGGTGGCAGAACACACTGACCGACGAGATCACCGACCTGCTCGCCGACCTCGAGTACGACCTGCGCGACCGGACCCGTCAGATCCTGCGCGCGGTGGACGAGGCGTTCGACACCGCGGACCCGTTGGTCGCCTGGGACACGTTCCAGGAGTGGCTGGAGCGAAGTCTGGTGGAGGCGGCGGAGGCGAACCACGAGTGGCTGATCCAGCGCTGCGACTGGATCGCCCGGCGGGTGGCCGCCAACTTCGACAGGTACGGCTACGACGTGCTGCCGCCCTGGTCGATGACGATGCCGGAGGACATGGGCGAGCGACTGCCCGAGCTGCAACGGCCGATGATCGACCGGTTCACCACCGGCCAGAAGCTGTTCACCGGCATGAAGGGCTCGTACGGCGGCATGCTGATGTTCGGGCTGGCGACCACCCTGGCCGGGATGCCGATGATCAACCCGGTCTCGGTCGGCATCGGGGCGCTCTTCGGTGGCAAGAGCATCCGCGACGAGAGCAAGCAGTTGCTGCGTCGGCGGCAGGCCACCGTCAAGACGGCCATCCAGCGGCATGTCGACGACTTCTTCGTCCGGATCGTCCGGGACTGCCGTGACGCCGCGCGGCAGGTGCAGCGGATGTTGCGGGATCACTTCACGGGGCTGACCGAGGAACTCCAGGAGGCCATCGTGCAGTCGTTCCGCAGCGCGAAGCAGGAGGCCGACACCGATGCCTCAGTGCGCGAGCAGCGGCAACGCGAGATCCGGCTGAAGATGACCCGGTTGGCCGCGCTCTACGAGCAGGCCCAGCAGTTGACCGGCGCCCGCTCGGCCCCGCTGCTGCTGGAGCCGCAGGCATGACGGTGGGGGTGCGCCTGGACGAGGCGGCGTGGGGGTTGCTGCACCAGGCCATCGAGCTGTACCAGGACAATCCCCGGGCCGTGGCGGAGCTTCGGCATCAGGTGGCCCGGTTGGAGCAACCGCTGCGGATCGCCGTCGTCGGCCCGTGGCGATCGGGCAAGTCGACGGTGCTGAACGCGTTGATGGGCGAGGAGGTCGCGCCGGTCGAGCGGGCGGACGGCGCCTTCACCTGGTACGAGGACGGCGAAGCGCCGCGGGCGATCGCGTACCCGGTCGGGCAGCCACCGCAGGAGTTGGCGGTGGTGAAGTCGGCGACCGGGCTGCGGGTGGATCTGGGCTGGGGTACGGGCGAGGTCCGGGACATCGTGGTGCGGTGGCCGACGCGGGCGCTGCGACAGATCACGCTGATCGACACCCCGGCGGTCAGCAGCGGCGCCGAGCAGGACCGGTCGCCGGTGTTGGAGCGGGTGCTGCGGGATTCGGACGCGGTGTTGTACCTGACCCGCGACTGTCGCGACAGCGATCTGCGGGTGCTGGAGTCCGCACGCGACAGTGCTGTCGGTCAGTCCGCCCCGGTCAATGTGATCATGGTGTTGTCCCGGGCCGACGAGACCGGCGGGGGCCGCATCGACGGCCTGCTCACGGCCCGGCAGCTGGCCCGGCGGCACCACCGTGACCCGAGGGTCAACGCGCTCAGCGTCAACGTCGTGGCATGCAGCGCGATGATCGGCCTGGCGGGCCGGATGCTCGGTGAGTCGGACTTCGCCGCGCTCGCGACAGTGGCCCAGGTGCCCCGGGCGGAGTTGGACGTCCACCTCATCTCCGCCGACCGCTTTCTCCACGGCGAGCTGCCGGTACGGCTGGACACCGAGGTGCGCGCCGCGCTGCTGGGTCGGTTCGGGGTCTTCGGGGTCCGGCTGGCGGCCACGTTGGTGCGCAGCGGGTTCGACAGCCGGGTCAAGCTGTCCGCCGAACTGATTCGGCGTAGTGGTCTGACCGAGCTGCGCGAGTCGGTGACCCGGTGTTTCATCGATCGCCGCGACGCGCTGAAGGCCCGGTCCGCGCTGGCCGCGGTGGAGGCGCTGCTGCGGTCCGAGCCCACCCGGGGATCCGCCGAGCTGGTCGGCGCGGTGGAGCAGATCCTCGCCGGTGCGCACGAGTTCCGGGAGCTGCGCCTGCTGGTGGCGCTGCGCAACACCCGGCTGGGGTTCGACGCGGAGCTGGCCGCCGAGGCGCAGCGGCTGGTCGGCGGGGACGGGGTGGGCCTCGCGGCCCGGCTCGGTGTCGAGCATGAGGCCGATGTGCGCCGGCTCTGGGAGGTCGCTTCGGAGGCACAGTGGCGATGGCGGGACCGCGCGGAGGATCCGCTGCTCCCGCTGGCGCAACGGCGCGGGGCTCAGGTCGTCGTCCGCAGTTGCGAGGGGATGATCGCCGAGCTGGTGGCGGGCGGCCGCTGAGTCTCGCCGGCCGCCCCCGCCCGCGGTGGTGGTCGTCTCAGCGCGGTTGGTACGTCTGACAGTCCGCGATGTCCTGGCCCGGACCCACCCGGATGGACGGTGCGTGGCACTCCAGCTCGGCGTTGTGCTGGCAGTCGGCCCGCTTGCAGGCGCCGACCTGGGCGATGACGCGGTCCAGCCCACCCTTGGCCGAGGTGTCGATGAAGGTGGCGCAACTGGCGTTCTGCTGCCCGATGGTGATGGCGAACGCGTGGCAGCCGTCGTGGTTGTAACCGCAGTCGGTGACCGTGCACTCGTGTACCCGCGGCATCTCCAGCATGTCGGTCATGGCGGTGTCCCTTTCGTCGGTGGTCATCCCCATACCCGGCCTCGACATGACAACTCCCTGTCAGCTGTCCCTTTTCGGGATGTTCTGGATAGGCGAGCCTTGCCTAAACCGCGTGACCACAGCGCTGTTGCGGCCTCCATCGCGACCGTCGCCGACGAGCCGGGGCGCGGTTCGCGGCCGGAAAACCGTTATTCGATCTCACTCCGTACGGTCGCGGCTGACCTGCGGAGATAACGCTCTCACGGATGCTGCTGAAGTGCTTGACGCGCCAGTGATCCGGACGCAACGATGCATTCGCATGTCTCGTCCCACCACCGCCAGGCGTGATCGGCGCACGCCGTCCCCGCACCGCGAAAGGACCCCACCGTGCGCAGATCCCTGAGATCGTGGCTCGGCCTCGCGCTGAGCGCGATCCTCGTGGCGGGCGGCATCGTCGCCGCGCCACCCACGGCCAGCGCCGCGCCCTTCACCGTGCTGGTCTTCAGCAAGACCGCCGGCTTCCGGCACGGATCCATCACCCCCGGCATCGCGGCGATCCAGCAACTCGGCGCCGCCAACGGCTTCACCGTCGAGGCCACCGAGGACGCCGGTCAGTTCACCGACGCCAACCTGGACCGGTTCGCCGCGGTGATCTGGCTGTCCACCACCGGCGACGTGCTCAACGCCGCCCAGCAGGCCGCGTTCGAGCGATACATCACCGGCGGCGGCGGGTACGTGGGCGTGCACTCCGCCGCCGACACCGAGTACGACTGGCAGTGGTACGGGGGGCTGGTCGGGGCGTACTTCGCCTCGCACCCGGCCGAGCAGACCGTCACCGTGAAGGTCGCCGACCAGGTGCACCCGTCGACCGCCACGCTGCCGCAGCGGTGGAGCCGGTTCGACGAGCTGTACAACTACCGCACCAACCCCCGGGGCAACGTGCACGTGCTGGCCACCCTGGACGAGAGCACCTACTCGGGCGGGAGCATGGGCGCCGACCACCCGATCTCCTGGTGCCAGAACTACTCCGGCGGTCGGGCCTGGTACACCGGCCTGGGGCACACCGACGCGTCGTACACCGAGGCGGCCTTCCGTCAGCACCTGCTCGGCGGCATCCGGACCGCCGCCGGCGCTGTCGACGCCGACTGCGGCCCCACCGTCACCAGCAGCTTCCAGCAGGTGGAGCTGGCCAAGGGGGCGGCCGAGACCGGTGAGCCGATGAGTCTCACCGTCCTACCGGACCGGGGCGTGCTGCACACCAGCCGCAACGGCGTGATCCGGCACACCGACGCCGCCGGCAACACCAAGATCGCCGCCACCCTGCCGGTCTACACCGGGGACGAGGAGGGCCTGCAGGGCATCAAGGCCGACCCCAACTTCGCCACCAACCGCTGGGTGTACGCCTACTTCGCGCCACCACTGAGCACCCCCGGCGGCGGCGCGCCCGCCGAGGGCACCCCGGCCCAGTTCGCCGCCTGGGACGGCGTCAACCGGTTGGCCCGGTTCACCGTGAACGCCGACAACACCATCAACCTGGCCAGCGAGACGCTGATCCTCAACGTGCCGACCAGCCGGGGGATGTGCTGCCACGTCGGCGGTGACATGGACTTCGACGCGGCCGGCAACCTCTACCTGTCCACTGGAGACGACACCAACCCGTTCGACTCGGCCGGCTTCACCCCGATCGACGAGCGGGCTGGGCGCAACCCGGCCTTCGACGCGCAGCGCACCTCGGCCAACAGCAACGACCTGCGTGGCAAGGTCCTCCGGATCAAGCCGAGCGCGGCCGGCGGGTACACCATCCCGGCCGGCAACATGTTCGCCCCGGGCACCGCGCGGACCCGCCCGGAGATCTACGCGATGGGCTTCCGCAACCCGTTCCGGATGAGCGTGGACAAGGCCACCGGGATCGTCTACCTCGGTGACTACGGCCCCGACGCGGGCACCGCCGACCCCAACCGGGGACCGGCCGGCAACGTCGAGTTCGCCCGCATCGACCGACCCGGCTTCTACGGCTGGCCGTACTGCACCGCCCGCAACGACGCCTACAACGACTACACCTTCCCGTCCGGGCCGTCCGGGCCGAAGTTCGACTGCGCCGGCGGGCCGGTGAACAACTCACCCAACAACACCGGCATCACCCAGCTGCCGCCGGCCATCCCGGCCTGGCTGCCGTACGGCGGCTCCGGGTCGCCGCCGGAGTTCACCGGCGGTGGCCTGTCGCCGATGGGCGGGCCGGTCTACCGGTACGACCCGAACAACACCTCGCCCGTGGCGTTCCCGCAGTACTACGACGGGACCTACTTCGCCGGTGAGTTCGGCCGGCGCTGGATCAAGAACATCAAGCTCGACGCGTCCGGCCAACCGCTGAAGATCAATCCGTTCCCGTGGACCGGCACGCAGGTCATGGACATGGAGTTCGGCCCGGACGGCGCGCTCTACGTGCTCGACTACGGCACCGGCTGGTTCAACGGCGACGCCAACTCGGCGCTCTACCGCATCGAGTACGCCCGTGAGGGCAGAGCGCCCGTCGCGAAGGTGTCCGCGACCCCGACCAGCGGCACCGCGCCGCTGACGGTGGCGTTCTCCTCGGCCGGCACCCTCGACCCGGACGGCGACCCGTTCACCTACGCCTGGGACTTCGACAACAACGGCACCACCGACTCGACCGCCGCGAACCCGAGCTTCACGTACACCACCAACGGGACCCGCAGCCCGACGCTGACGGTCCGGGACACCACCGGCAAGACGGCCACCGCGAGCGTGGTCGTCACGGTCGGCAACAGCGCCCCGGTGGTCACCGTGAACACCCCGTTGAACGGGCAGACCTTCACCTTCGGCGACGCGGTGCCGTTCTCCGTCACCGTCACCGACGCCCAGGACGGCGCGGTCAACTGCGCCCGGGTGAAGGTGAACTACGTGCTCGGCCACGACTCGCACGGCCACCAACTGGGCAGTGTGCAGGGCTGCACCGGGGTCATCCAGACCTCGGCCGACGGCGAGCACGACACGGCGGCGAACATCTTCGGCATCATCGACGCCGAATACACCGACCTGGGCGGGGGCGGCCAGCCGGCGCTGACCACGCACACCCAGGCGGTGCTGCAACCCCGGGTCCGCCAGGCGGAACACTTCGGTGACTCGTCCGGCGTCCAGATCGTCGCCGGGGCGGCCGGGCACGGCGGGGCGGCGGTCGGCTACGTCGACAACAACGACTGGATCTCGTTCCGCCCGTACAACCTGACCGGCGTCCAGTCGTTCAGCGCCCGGGTCGGCGCACCGGCCGGCGGTGGCGGCACGTTGGAGTTGCGGGTCGACTCGCCCACCGGCCCGCTGGTCGGTTCGGCCACCGTCACACCCACCGGCGGGTACGCCACCTTCGCCACTGTCACCGGTGGGATCACTGCCGTGACCGGCACCCGGACCCTGTTCCTGGTCTTCAAGGGCACCGGCCCGTACTTCGACATCGACGAGTTCACCCTGTCCACCAGCCCCGGCGGTCCCGGGCCGGACCCGGACCCCGACCCGGATCCGGACCCTGAGCCGGGCACCAACCTGGCCCGGGGCAAGCCGGCGCGAGCGTCCAGCTTCGAGGGCGCGTTCGTCGCGGGCAACGCGTTCGACGGCGTGGCCGGCACCCGGTGGGGCAGCGCCTTCGGCGACCCGCAGTGGATCGACGTGGACCTCGGTGCCACGTACGCCATCAACCGGGTCAAGCTGACCTGGGAGGCGGCGTACGGCAGCGGATACCAGATCCAGACCTCGCCGGACGGTGTCACCTTCACCACGATCCGTACGGTGACCGGTGGCGACGGCGGGGTGGACGACCTGACCGGGCTCAGCGGGTCCGGCCGGTACATCCGGCTTCTCGGCACCACGAGAGGCACCGCCTGGGGCTACTCGCTGTTCGAGTTCGAGGTGTACGGCGGCACCGGCAGCCCGACCGGGGGCAACCTGCTGCGCAACAAGCCGACGACGACGTCCAGCAACGAGGGGGCCGACGTCTCCGGCGCCCAGGCCGTCGACGGCAGCCTCAGCACCCGCTGGTCGAGCACGTTCTCCGACCCGCAGTGGATCCGGGTGGACCTCGGCAGCGCCACCGCGATCGGCCGGGTCAAGCTGAGCTGGGAGGCGGCGTACAGCAGCGCGTACCAGATCCAGACCTCGAACGACGGCACCACCTGGACCACTGTGAAGACGGTGACCGGGGCCGACGGCGGGGTGGACGAGCACGCGGGTCTCGGTGCCAACGGCCGCTACCTGCGGATCTACGGCACCGCCCGGGGCACCGGATACGGCCACTCGCTCTGGGAGGTGGAGGCGTACACCAGCTGAACCACCATCGGTGACGTGGCCGGCACGGTGATCCGTGCCGGCCGCGTGCTTCCGTATATACCGGCAACCTGTATATGCTCCCTGGCATGGCTGAGGCTCCACTTCGGGAACCGACGTTCCTGGTGCTCACCGCGCTGGCGGAGGCGCCCCTGCACGGGTACGCCGTCATCGAGGATGTGCTGCGCATCTCCGACGGCCGGGTGCGGCTGCGCGCCGGCACCCTCTACGCCGTCCTCGACCGGCTCCGCGCCGACGGTCTCATCGAGGTCGAGCGCGAAGAGGTGGTCCAGTCACGACTGCGCCGCTACTACCGCCTCACCGCGCTGGGCGCGCGGCGGCTCACCGAAGAGGCGGCCCGGCTGCGACACAACGCGGACGCCGCCCGGGTGCGGCTGCGCCGTGGTGGCCTGCTCGCCGACGGGGGTGCGGCGTGAGCGGCGACGATCTGGAGCGCCGCTACCGGCGGCTGCTGGCCGTCTACCCATGGGAACACCGCCGGGTGTACGAGGACGAGATGCTGGCCGTGCTCCTCGCCGGTGCGCGGCCGGGCCAGCGGCGACCCGCCGCCGTCGACGTGCGGAATCTGGTCGGGGCAGGGTTGCGGGCGCGGCTGCGGGTGGGCGCACGGGGGTTCACCGAGCCGAGCTGGGCGGACGCGGCGACGGTGACCGGCCTGCTGGTCGGGGTCGTGCTGCTGGCCGTCGCCGGAAAGGCGCTGCTCGACCAGCTCGCCCTCACCCGGAGCCTGCCGCCCGGGTTCGGGTCGGCACGCCCGGATCTCGTCGACTGGCTGCGCGTCGCTGGCTGGGCGGGCGTCTGCGCGGCGGTGCTGATCGGGTGGCGCTGGGTCGCCGCCGGTCTGGCCTGGGCCGGCGTGGTCGGCTGGGGCGCGCTCGTCGCCCCGCAGACGGCTGACAACCCGACGTACGTGGTGGACACGCTGCCGCAGTTCGCCCTCGCCGTGGTGGCTGCCGCAGCGCTCACCGTCCCGGTGCCGCGTCGCCGGGCGATCGCGGTGCTGGGCGTGCGCCGACTGCTGGCGCTGCTGCTCGCGCCAGTCGCGGTGGTCGCCCTGTTGGTGACGAACCGGGTGACCAGTCCCGCGTTCAGCGTCGTCGGCGGGGTGTCCTACCAGGTCTTCTACGACCTCGAGTCGAGCAGTGAGCTGGTGCTCTGGCTCTACGTCGCGGGCCTGGCGCTCGCCGCGTTGGCCATGGTGGTCGCGGTGGCCACGCTCAGCCCGGGGGTGCGCCGGCGGATCGTCGTCATGCTCCTGCCGGTGGCGGCCCTCGCCCTGGTGATCGACAGCACCCTCGCCGGTTGGGTCACCTCGACCATGCACATGGGACATGCCATCCCCCTGGTGCCGGCGCAGTGGGCGATGCTGGTGCTGGTCGGGCCGGTGACCTTCCTGGCCGGGGTGCTGCTCGTGCGTCGCCGAGAGGAGACCCTGCGCATGGTCGCCCTCGGCCGAGACGCCGACCGCGAGCAGCCAACGGGTCAGTGAGGCGACGGACAGCTCATCCGAGCGTGGTGCTCCCGGCGCCGTCGCGGAAGACCGCACGACTCAGATAGTGCCGGGATCGCCGATCGAAGCGCCCGAGCAGGTCGCGGGCGGCTGGCGGGACGACGGACGTTGACGGATCGCCACCGGTGAAGGCTGACACCGCGGCGAAGTCGGAAAATGTCATGGCGGTGAGGAACTCGCTGCCCGTGGCGGGGTCCAGCTCCTGCGGCGAGCGACGCAGAACCCGAAGCTCCCGAAGCCCGTCCACGCCCCGGGCGAGGATCGCGGGCGCGATGTCCTGTGTCAGCAACCGCTCGTAGGCGTCGGCGTGAGCGGGCTCGGTCCATCCGCTCCACAGTCGAAGAATCATGACATCATGCTGTCATTTGGGTAGTAGGCTGTCAATGTTTGGTACCATGCCGTCCGTGACGGATCGGGAACGGGTCGACGCGTACCGGCTGCTGATGGCGGACGTGTACGAACTGGCGGGCGAGTCTCGGCGCTCAAGCGAGCAGCTCGCCCGAGCAGAGGGGCAAACTGCCGCGCGATGGCATGTGATGAGCGTGCTCTCCGACGGCTCCCGCACCGTCGCCAGCGCGGCGCGCAGACTTGGCCTGGCCCGACAGAGCGTGCAGCGGGTGGTCGACGACCTGGCCCGTGCCGCAATGGTGGAGTTGCACGACAACCCGGATCACCGCCGAGCGCCACTCGTGACACTCACGGAAGCGGGCCGGGCCACGCTCACCGGCCTACTGGAACGCTCGGACGCTGACCGCCGGGACGCCGTGGACCGGGCCGGCCTCAGCCTCAGTGATCTCGAGGACGCCCGCGCGACCCTCCGACGGTTGGTGGACGCCCTGCAACGCCGGTGAGCCCGCCGCGCCCGCACCATGACTGCTCGCCGGTCGTCAGTCGTCGGCGACAGCCACCGGTTCCGAGCCGATGCAGCGCACCTTCAACTCGTACTCCCGGGCCGCCCCCTGGAACGTGACCTCGACGTCGTCGTCCGGGCCCCGGTCCACGTCGCGGACCCGGTAACCCTGAGCGGGCGCCCAGGAGACGAGGCGTACGCCGCCGGGGCCGCACTCGGCCACGGCCGTGCCCCCGTCGGTGGCGAACCCCCGACGGGCCCCGGAGTTGGCGCTGGGCGTGGGGCCTGTCGTGCCTGGCGCGGCCGAGGCGCTGCCCGTCGCGCCGGTGGGCGCCGGCTCTGGTGAGGCGAGCGCCCGTTCGATCTCCGCCGCGCTGCGCACCCCACCCGGGGTGCCGGTGATGCTCTCACCCACCAACCGGATCGCGCCCAACCCGATCACTGTGGCCACGGCGGCGGTGGCCACCCACCCGGTGGCGATGAGGATCGAACGACGGCCCATTGCCTGACTATCCCCGATCCGGCCTTGTGGTTGGCACATCCGAACGCTAAGGCACGGTTAACGTGCGCCTCGCTGCCACTGACAGCGGTTAGCCTGCCAGCTGTGGCCCGCCTGTTGCTCATCGAGGACGACCTGACGATCCGTACCCCGCTGATCCGGGCCCTGCGCGAACGCGGCCACGCGGTGGCCGCGGCCTCGACCGCGATGGCCGGGCTCCGCGACGCGCTGGAGGACCGACCCGACCTCGTCGTCCTCGACCTGGGCCTGCCCGACCTGGACGGCCGCGAGTTGCTGCGGATGCTGCGCGCGGTCAGCTCGGTGCCGGTCATCGTGGCCACCGCCCGCGACGACGAGGCCGAGATCGTCCGGGTGCTCGACGCCGGCGCCGACGACTACGTGGTCAAGCCGTTCACCGCGGCGCAGCTCGACGCCCGCGCCCGCGCGGTGCTGCGCCGGGGCCCCTCCGGCGCCGACGGGCAGGACCCGACGCTGGTCGTCGGCGGGCTCCGCGTCGACCCCCGCGCCCGGCAGGTCACACTGGACGGGACCGCTGTCGAGCTGACGCCCCGCGAGTTCGACCTGTTGCACCACCTCGCCGGCCGACCCGGCCAGGTGGTCACCAAACGCGAACTGCTCACCGAGGTCTGGCAGATCCCGTACGGCGGCGCCGACAAGACCGTCGACGTGCACCTGTCCTGGTTGCGTCGCAAGTTGGGGGAGAACGCCCAGCAGCCTCGCTACCTGCACACTGTGCGGGGTGTCGGGGTGCGTCTGGAAGCCCCGGCGGCACAACCGTGAGGGCCCGCCTCGCGCTGCTGGTCGCCGCCGTCAGCGTCCTCACCCTCATCGCGTTCCTGGTGCCGTTGGCGCTGCTGGTCCGCACCGTCGCCGAGGACCGGGCCACCGTTCGGGCCACCGCCGACGCGCAGAGCCTGGTGCCGGTGGTCGGCACCGCCGACGCGGCGACCATCCGGCTCACCGTCGAGCAGCTCGCCGCCGAGTCCGGGCGACCGGTGAGCGTCTTCCTGCCCGACGGCACGGTGCTCGGCGCCCAGACACCGCGTACCCCGGCGGTGGCCCTCGCCGCGCGCGGACAGAGCCTCACCGGGGAGTCGGCGGCCGGCCGGGAGGTGGTCATCGCCGTGCAGGGGCGGGCGGACGGCACCGGGGTGATCCGGATCGCGGTACCGCAGCACGAGCTGACCGCCGGAGTGACCCGGGCCTGGTTGGTGCTGGCGCTGCTCGGCGTGATCCTCGTGCTGATCGGGTTGGCGGTCGCCGACCGGCTGGCGCGTACCCTGGTCCGGCCGATCAGCGACCTCTCGGCCGTCTCCCACCGGCTCGCCAACGCCGAGTTGGACGCCCGGGTCACGCCGGCCGGTCCCCCCGAACTGCGCGAGGTGGCCGGCGCGCTCAACCATCTCGCCAGCCGGATCCAGGTACTCCTGGTGCAGGAACGCGAACAGGTCGCCGACCTGTCGCACCAGCTGCGGACGCCGCTGACGGCGTTGCGCCTGGAGGCGGAGTCGTTGCGTGACCCGGACGACGCCGCCCGGATCACCGCCGCCGCCGACGGGCTCGAACGCGCGGTGACCGGGCTGATCCGGCAGGCCCGGTGGCGGCACAACCCGGCGGCGCAGCCGGCCGCCTCGGACGCGGCGGCGATCGTCGCCGACCGGGTCGCGTTCTGGTCGGTGCTGGCCGAGGACACCGGCCGGGCCGTCACCCTCGACCTGACCCCCGGCCCGCTTCCCGTCGGTGTGGCCGCCGACAACCTGACGGCGGCCGTGGACGCCCTGCTCGGCAACGTCTTCGCGCACACCCCCGACGGCACGCCGTTCGCCGTCCGGCTCGCGCGCGAGGCGGGCGAGGTGGTGCTCACTGTCGCCGACGAGGGCCCAGGCATGCCCGCCGGGGCGATCCGGCGGGGCGCGAGCGCCGCCGGGTCCACCGGCCTCGGCCTGGACATCGCCCGGCGTGCCGCGCAGGCCGCCGGCGGTCGGCTGGAGGTGCGCACCGGACCGACGGGCGGCGCCCAGGTGCTGCTCCGGCTCGGGCCTCCGGCGTCGCCGCGGGACGCATAGCCGGTGCGGTGCCGGGTAGCTGCCAGTCATGGCGCGGTACACGAAACCCGAGCTCCGGGAGCAGATCAAAGAAGAGGTCAAGGCCTCCGACAAGGGCGGCCGGTCGGGGCAGTGGTCGGCGCGCAAGTCACAGCTGGTCACTCAGGAGTACAAGAAGCGCGGCGGCGGATTCCTGGGCGAAAAGGACGAGCGGCAGAAGTCGCTCCAGCGCTGGGGCAACGAGAAATGGCAGACGAAGGAGGGCGGCACCCGGGCGCGCAAGGACGGCACGACGAGTCGCTACCTGCCCAAGAAGGCCTGGGAGGAGATGTCGGAGAGCCAGCGGCGCGCGACCGACACGAAGAAGCGCGAGGCGTCCCGATCCGGCAGGCAGTACGTCGCCAACACCGGGCCGGCCAAACGCGCCCGTCGGGACGCCACGACGGCCGGCCGGATGTCGGAGATGTCGGTCGCGGAAGCGACCAAGCTGGTCCGGGGCCTCGACACGCGACAGCTGAAGACCGCGCTGCGCAACGAGCGCGCCAGCAAGGACCGCAAGACGCTCGTCCAGCGACTGGAGGCGGAGCTCAACCGGCGAGGGTAGCCGGGTACGGGCGGATCCGCCCCTGCCGTGCCGTCGACGCTGCTCTTGTGCCGTCGAGGTCAGGGCACCTGCCCTACGGCCCCGAAGCTCGTCGAGGTGATCCGGTCGTCATCCCGGCGGCGCAGGATCCGCATCTCCGTGGTGGCCCCGGTGCCGGTCAACGGCAGTACCGCCACCGGCGGGGGCACCACTGCGGAGATGCTCGCCGGCGCGATCGTGACCCCGAGGCCGGCTGCGACCAGGTGCGCCAGAGTGTTCCAACTGCTGGCGACCTGGACGACGCGCGGTGTGTAGCCGGCGTCCAGGCACGGTCGAAGGTTGCGCTGGTAGGCCCGCTCGCCGGCCACCCGGGGGAAGAAGACGAACAGATCGTCGCGCAGCAGCGCGGCGTCGATGCTGGGGTCTTTCGCGCGCGGGTGGTCGGCCGGCAGGACGGCGACGAAGGTCTCGGTGGCGAATGTGGTGCCGACCAGGTCGTCGTGGTCGTCCGCGTCCCGGACCACGCCGACATCGATCTCGCCGGTCAACAGCCGGTCGACGATCTGCGCCGTGAACGCCTCGTGCAGACGCAGGTGAACGGCCGGATGGTGTTCCCGGAACCGACGGATCGGCCCGGCCAGTCCGAGCTGGATCGCCGAACTGACGAAGCCGATGTCGAAGCGTCCCTGCTCGCCACGGCCGATGCGGCCCGCCTCGTGCACATCGTCGGCGACGGCGGCCAGCACCCGCCGGCACCGGATCAGGTACGCCTCACCCGCCGGCGTCAGCGTCACCGACCGGGAGGTACGAGCGAACAGCGGCGTACCGATCATCGCCTCCAGCTGGCGGATCTGCTGCGACAGCGGCGGTTGGGCCATCCGCAGCCGTGCCGCGGCCCGACCGAAGTGCAGCTCCTCGGCGACCGCGACGAAGTACCGCAGATGGCGCAGTTCAGGATCCATATGCCAAGGATATAGATTGTTCGGAACAAGATATTGGACGTTCGGATAGCGGGCTCAGAGAATCGAACCATGAATCCGAGCACGCTGACCGTCACGTCCATGACGACCGCCGAGGAGGCCGCGGCCTTCCGGACGTTGAACGAAGAATGGATCTCCCACTTCTTCGCCGCCCTTGAGGAGTCTGACCGCAAGACGCTCGACGACCCGTTCTCGGCCATCGTCGACCCGGGTGGTGACGTGCTGATCGTCCGGGACGGCCGGGAGATCGTCGGCTGTGTCGCACTGATCCGCAGCTCGGCGGAGGTCTTCGAACTGTCGAAGATGGCGGTGGCCCCGGCGGCCCGCGGCCGGGGCATCGGCCGTCAGCTCATCGAGCTGGCGATCGCGCGCGCCCGCCAGCTCGGCGCGGCCACCCTGTTCCTGGGCAGCAACACCAAGCTTGCGAACGCCGTGCACCTCTACGAAAGTGTCGGCTTCCAGCACGTCGATCCGGAACAGATCCCGCTGCCGCCGTACGCCCGCGCCGACGTTTTCATGCGGATGGCGCTCTGACCGCTCGAAGCCGACGCGCAGTCCCGAGAGGGCGGTGCGGGATCCTCGGCTTAACCCGGCCTTAGCGTCCGGACAGCGCGGTGCTATCCCAACCTGACCGATCCTCGGAGTCGACAACCGAGGAAAGGTGGACACCACGATGAAGCGCACCAATCTGCTTCTGGCGTCGGTCGGCGGGTCGGCGGTGCTGGCGGTGGCCGGGGTCGCGCTCGGCGTCACCGCCGCGAACGACTCGCGGACCGGCGGCACGGCGCTCGCCGCGGCAACCGTCGCGCCGCCGGCCACCGACACGCCGTCGGCCCCATCGGGTACGCCGTCGAGCGGCACGCCGTCGTCCGGTACCCCATCCGGTACGCCGTCGGCCGGTACGCCGTCGACCGGTAGCGCGCCGGCGGGCAGCGCGGTCGACGAGACGCGTGCCGGTGAGATCGCGCTCGCCAAGGCCGGTGGCGGCCAGATCGTCGAGGTCGAAGCCGAGCAGGAGAACGGCCGGCCGGTGTGGAGCGTCGAGATCGTCGCGGGCGACATCGAGCACGAGGTAGACGTCGACCGGGACAACGGGTCGGTGGTCAAGGCCGAGCAGGAGCCGGTCGACGACGACGCCGACGACGACAACGACGACGACGCCGACGAGGCTGACGACGACAACGACGACGACAACGACAACGACTGAGACGACTATTGATCGGCAGCGCCGCCCGACCCGGAGTGCCTTCCGGGTCGGGCGGCGCTGCCGATTCACCCGGCGCCTCGCGACCCAGGCGTTCCGGCCTGTCCTTGACGGATGGCCGGCTGTCGCGGCAGTTTCAGGCCGTCCTTGAAGGGCGGACCGCCGCGGCTGTTTCAGGCCGTCCTTGAGGGGCGGGCTGCCGCGGCTGTTTCAGGTGGGCGAGGGCCGTCAGAGCCCGACACGCTGCTCCTGGACCGTCGGTTGCTCCAGGGCCGGCGTTTCCTGGGCCGGGGGGTGCTGCGAGGCCGGCGGGTCCTCCGGGGCCGTCGTTTGGTCCGCGAACTGGGTGCGATACAACTCGTGGTAGCGACCGCCGGCCGCGAGCAGGTCACTGTGTCGCCCGCGTTCGACGATGCGCCCGGCTTCCACGACGAGGATCTGATCGGCTGCCCGGATGGTGGAGAGCCGGTGCGCGATGACCACGCTGGTCCGGCCGGTCAGGGCCTCGGCGAGGGCTTCCTGAACCGCCGCCTCCGAGGTGGAGTCGAGGTGCGCGGTGGCTTCGTCGAGGATGACCACGCGCGGACGGGCCAGCAGCAGTCGCGCGATGGTGAGCCGTTGCCGTTCCCCGCCGGACAGCCGGTATCCGCGCTCGCCGACAACGGTGTCCAGCCCGTCGGGAAGGGAGCGGATCAGGTCGTCGAGTCGGGCGCGCCGGAGCACCTCCCACATCTCGTCCTCGGTCGCGTCCGGCCGGGCGAACGCCAGGTTGGCGCGGATGCTCTCGTGGAAGAGGTGCCCGTCCTGGGTCACCACGCCCAGTGCCGTCCGGATCGACTCGGCCGACAGTTCGCGTACGTCGACGTCGGCGAGCTTCACCGCACCGTCCTCGACGTCGTACAGGCGGGGCACGAGTTGCGCGATCGTCGACTTGCCCGCCCCGGAGGAGCCGACGAGCGCCACCATCTGCCCCGCTTCGGCGCGGAACGACACCCCGTGCAGCACCTCCTCACCGCCGCGCGTGTCCAGCTTCGCCACGTCCTCCAGGGACGCGAGCGACACCTTGTCCGCTGCGGGGTAGCCGAACCGGACGTCGTCGAACTCGACAGCGACCGGCCCTTCCGGGAGGGGTTGGGCATGGGGCCTGTCAAGGATCAGCGGCTTGAGGTCGAGCACCTCGAACACCCGCTCGAAGCTCACCAGCGCGCTCATCACCTCGACGCGGGCACTGGCCAGCGAGGTCAGCGGGGCGTACAGGCGGGACAGCAGCAGCGCGAGGGCGACCACCGTTCCGGCGTCGAGGCTGCCCCGTAACGCGTACAGACCGCCCAACCCGTAGACCAGGGCCAGCGCCAGCGAGCCGACGACGGTGAGGGCGGTGATGAAGACCCACTGCAGCATCGCGGCGCGGATGCCGATGTCCCGGACCCGACGTGCCCGCGCCGCGAACTCCGCGGACTCCTCGGCCGGCCGCCCGTACAGCTTGACCAGCGTGGCCCCGGGTGCGGAGAAGCGTTCCGTCATCCGGGTGCTCATCGCCGCGTTGTGCTCGGCGGCCTCCCGCTGCAAGCGGGCGAGCCGCGAACCCATCCGGCGGGCCGGGAGAACGAAGATGGGCAGCAGGACCAGCGCCAGCAACGTGATCTGCCAGGAGAAGGTGAGCATCACGCCCAACGTCAGCATCAGCGTGACCGCGTTGCCGACCACACTCGACAGGGTGTCGCTGAAGGCCCGCTGCGCACCGATCACGTCGTTGTTCAGGCGGCTGACCAGCGCACCCGTACGGGTCCGCGTGAAGAACGCCACCGGCATGCGCTGCACGTGGTCGAAGACAGCCGTCCGCAGTTGGACGATCAACCCCTCACCGATGCTGGCGGAGAGGAACCGCGTCACCAGACCCAGCCCGGCCTCGGCGAGGGCGATCACCGCGATCAGTACCGCCAACCGGATCACGACGCCACTCTCGGCGCCGTCGACGATCGCGTCGACCACCCGACCCGCGAGAACCGGCGCCGCCACGGTGAGAACCGCCGTCACCACACTCAGCAGCAGGAACCTGATGATCAGAGCGCGGTGTGGCCGCGCGAACTGCGCGATCCGTTTCAAGGTCGCGCGGGACAGCGGTCGCTCATCCTGCGCGTTCATCGCGTGGTGCAGAGACATCCACGCGGTAACTTCCATGCTCATGCATTACCTCCGATACCGGAGGCTAGGACCTCACCCAAGCTTGAGGTCAACTGGATTACCGACAGTGGCCGTCATGTCAGGTACGCATCGGTGCCGTCGATGACCTCCGGCACCGCGTCCAACCGCCACGCCCTCGCGTAGCGTTCGTGGAGGACTGGTGCATGGAGGTCCGCCCGCGAGCCGGTCGCGTACCGGCACGGCAAGCCTTCGTGAGTCACCACCGGCAGCGCTCTGTTCGGCCCGGTCGATAGGCGTACGGGCGGGTGTCGCTCGGCGCTTCGGTCTTTCCGCCCCTCGTGAGTCACCACCGGCAGCGCTCTGTTCGACCCGGTCGGCAGGCGTACGGGCGGGTGTCGCTCGGCGGTTCGGTCTTTCCGCTCGCTTCTGGCGTGTCGACCTGGCAGGCGGTGATCGTTCTCGGTTGGCTGCTCTTATGTTCGTCGGTGGTAGTGGTTGCGGCGGGGGAGTTGTTCGGGGTCGAGCCAGGCGGGTGGGGTGAATTCGGGGTGTCCGTCGCCTGCCAGTCGTACGGTCCAGTCGCTGTGGTGTAGGTGTCGGTGGTGGTGGCCGCAGAGCAGGACGGCGTTGTCGAGATTGGTGGTGCCGCCGTTGGCCCAGTGGTGGATGTGGTGGGCGTCGCACCAGCGCGGTGGTCGGTCGCAGCCGGGGAAGGCGCAGCCGCGGTCGCGCAGGACGAGGGCGCGTCGGAGGGTGCCGGTGATGAGGCGGCGTTGTCGGCCGAGGTCGAGTGGTTGGCCGGCGCCGTTGAGGACGGCGGGGAGGATGGTGGCGTCGCAGGCGAGGCGGCGCACGGCCTCGGGGGTGAGGTGCAGGCCGGTGTCGAGGGTTCCGCCGCCCAGTTGCCCGGTCAACCCGTCGTAGCTGGTGGTGACGACGACCTGGGCCGGATCACCGCCGTTTTCGGGCAGCTCGCCGGTGCGCAGGGCGAGGCGGCACACGTCGCTGAGGGCGTCGTGCCGGCGTTGCCCGGGAGAGCGCTCGTCGTCAGGGCCCGAGGGCGCGCTGAGGGGGTCGATGGCGGCACGGAGTAGCCCGGCGGTCTCGGTGTCGAGGATGCCGGTGAGTCGCAGGCGGCCGTCGGTGAGGGTGGAGAGGGTGAGGTGGCGGTCGCGGGTGGTGCGGCGGGCTTCGGCGTCGAGGGCGGCTTCGGCTGCGGCGTCGGCGAGGTCGGGGGCGACGTGGTCGAGGATGCGGGTGCTGAGTTTGCGCAGGTGGGTGGGGTCGAACTGACCGGCCCAGTCGGTGAGCAGGCTGACGGCTTTGTCGGCGGCCTCGGGACCGGCGGCGGTGTGCACGGTGGTGGCGGTGTCGGTGATGACTTGGGCTTGGTCGACAGTGATCTGCCCGTCGGCGAGTGCTTGTCGGATGCCGGGGTGGGCGGTGTCGAGGGTGCTGGCGAGGTCGACGAGGCGGCGGGCGGCGGTGATGGTGAGGTGCAGGCGTTCGCGGAGCCACACCGTGGTGGAGGAGGCGCCGTGGGCGGCGGCGGTGCGTCGGCCGTCGAGCTCACGGATCAGGGTCAGCTTCACCGCGGCGAGACGCTGCTCGATGCGGTGCGCGGCGTCGAGCGCGGCGATCAGGTCCTGCTCGGAAAGGGCCCAGGCGGCGGCGTCGACACACGCGGCGACCGCGCCGTCTGCCTGCGCCAACTCCTCGACCATGACCCGAGACTAGAACGTACGTACGACACTTTCAGTCATCATGATCGATTGACTGGGCGGCGGTCTATGGGAGTGCATGAGCGCCGCAGCGAGGTCGTCGGACCGGCCGACCACTGCCGCACACAGCTCGCCTGGCCGATAATGATCCGCTGTGAGAGACAGCCGCTAGTGGGCTGTCCATGACCGGCTGGTGGTTGTCGGCCGCGAAGGGCTGCGGCAGCTGCTGCGTGACAACCAGGTCAGCTGGCGGCGCACCCGGACGTGGGAAGAGTCGAAGGATCCGGACTTCGATGCGAAGCTGGACCGGATCGAGGAAGCGACCACCCGGTTCCCGCAGCGCTGCTTCGCGTTCGATCAGTTCGGGCCACTGTCGATCCGCGCGCACCACGGCGGCTCGTGGGCGCCACGGTCGGATCCGGACCGGCTGCCCGCGACCTACAAACGCACGTGTGGGATCCGCTACTTCCACGGCTGCTACCGCTTCGCCGACGACCAGCTGTGGGGTGTGAACCGCCGCCGCGAAGGCGCAGATCACACCCTGTCCGCGCTCAAGTCGGTCCGCGCGGCGTCCCGCACGGCCGCTTGACCGATCAGAGCCGATGACGTTCATGGATAGCGCACTAGCTGGCACGGCGCGGCCGGTGCAGCCAGGGCGCGACCGCGGGCGTCGCCGCGATCAGGGCGACCGCGAGCGCCGTGATCACCGCTTGCCCGATCCGGCCGGGCGTGATCCCCGGCATGGTGTCCAGCACGTAGTTGGCGTACCCGTTCGCTGCCGCGTCGCTGACGAACACGGCACAGCCGAGCAGCAGTCCTTCGATCCGGCGCAGCGCTAGCAACAGCGCCGCGAGCGGATCGAACACGGTCAGCGAGGTGAAGTACAGCATCAGCCAGGTGGGGGTGGACGGGCTGGGACCACCCGGCCGGACGCCAAGCAGGTCTCCTAGGTGGACGATCCCGCCGTACCCGAGGACGCAGACGGTGACGATCACGACGACCCGAATCCACCGGGGCACTCCGGCCCACCGCCGAAGCGATGCCGGTCTCGCCGCGCCCACTGGCCCTCCGTTCCGGTCGGGCAGTGCACCGCCCGCGCCGCATCGATGCTAATGCGGTTCCACGGACGTCCGACCATGGCGCTGAACTGTGCGCAGGCACGATCAACGACTCAGGTGGCCACGGTCCCGCCCAGGGACGGCTCCGTTCGAGCTGGTTGTCGCACTGTGAAACAACCTGATCTCTGACACGGCCTGATCGAACAGGGCCCCCGCTTCGGGCCGTCCGTCGGTGCCATAGTGGGCGCATGCGTTTGATCAAATACGGCCACGCATGTGTGCGCCTGGAGGCGGACGACCGGGTGCTGGTGATCGACCCGGGGACGTTCTCGGAGGCCGAAGCGCTCGACGGGGTCGACGAGGTGTTGGTGACGCACGAGCATCCCGACCATCTCGACATCGACAAGCTCGTGGCGGCGAGTCAGCGCAACTCCGCGTTCCGGGTGTACCTGCCGTCGGCCGCGATCGCGTCGGCCCCCGAGCTGGGCGGCGCGGCGGTCGCCGTCGACGCGGGACAGCGGTTCACGGCTGCCGGGTTCGCCGTCGACGTGGTGGGTGGGGCGCACGCCGAGATCTACGACGGTCTGCCGGCTGCGCCAACGTCGGGTTCGTCGTCGACGGCACTGTCTACCACCCGGGCGACTCGCTGTTCGTCCCGCCGTCGCCGGTGGCGACGCTGCTCGTGCCGGCTGCCGCACCCTGGCTCAAGCTCAGTGAGGCGTTGGACTTCGTGCGGGCGGTACGGCCGGAGCGGGCGTTCCCGATCCACGACGCCACGCTCAACGAACTCGGCCAGGAGTACTTCGACGGCTGGTTGGACTTCAAGGGCGGCACCGAGTACGCGCGTATCCCGGTCGGGGAGTCGGTGACGATCCGCTAGGAGCGGGTTTCCAGAAACCGGCAGTCCGCGGGCGTCTCGTGATCGCTCCTGAAGGGGTGCGCGTACGGCAGCGGTGGGCAAGAAGTTCCGGGCGTTCGACCCGGGCCGGCTCGACCACCCGCCACCGTCACACACTGCCGGACGGACAGCCGGCAACCGGCGATCACATCCACCCGGCCAGATACCCGTTACCGGCCCTCGCTCCTAGGGCCTGTTCCATAAGAACTGGCCAGCCTGCGGCGGGCCCGGACGACGACCGGCGGCGTTGCGGTTTCGTCCGGATACGACACCGGTATCCGGACGAAACCGCGCCTCGCCGGATCGCCGCCCGGACTCCGCCTCGGCTCGACCGCCCTTATGAAACAGGCCCTACCCGATGCGGAACTGGTCGCCGTAGACGGCGAACACCAGCGGGGTGTTCAGGTTGAAGTTGCCGTTGTTGAGGAACACCCGCTGGGCGGTGTCGACGCGGGAGGTGTCCGAGTGGGCCGCCTCCTTCTTCATCTCGATGACCCGCTCGTCGAGGAAGGCGTTGAGCCAGGTCCGCTCGTCGCCGCCCTGGGCCGGCGGCTTGGCCCGGTTCAGGGCGCGGCTGCGGATCTGACGCATGCCCTCGTACCCGTGCATGACCGCCGCGTCGTAGTAGGCGAACTGGCCGAGCGCCCGGACCTGGTCGTTCTTGCCGTCGCGTACCGATGGGTTGAAGTAGACCCGGTCGCGTTCGGCCTCCTGGGCGGCCTGGAAGACCGGGTCGGTGGCGGCGGTCCGCCAGTCGCGGGGGAAGTTGGGGTCGAGGCCGGAGTGCGACGGGGTGCCGTTGACGGTGCGCAGCGCCGGTAGGTAGCCGGCGAGCACGTTGCCTGGCTTGGTGCGGGTGTACGCCTCGACCAGTTCGAGCATGTCGCCGGTGCCGGAGCAGAAGCCGATGATGCCGGCGGTGTAGCCGCGCCCGTCACCGATGTCCTCGATGTAGGAGAACTGCGCGCGCCAGTCGAGCGACGAGTTCTCCGCGGCCGAGACGAGTTGCATGGCGACGTCCTTCTTCGCCGGGTCGTCGAGGTTGGTGCCGCTCGGGTTGGTGGGCGTGGGGGTGGGGGTGCCGCCGCCCGGCAGGGTCCACCGCTGGTTCGTGGTGCCGCCACAGGTCCAGATCTGCAACCGGGCGCCGTTCGCGGTGCTCCGGTCGGTGACGTCGAGGCATTTGCCGGAGCCGGAGTTGACCAGGGCGCCGTTGCTGGCGGTCCACTTCTGGGCGCCGGTGTTGTTGCAGTCGTACAGCTGCACCTTGGCGCCGTTGGCGGTCGACGCGGCGGTCACGTCGAGGCACTTGCCGAGTGCCCGGATCGAGGTGTCGGTGTTGCCGACGGTCCACGTCTGGGCCGCGCTGCCGTTGCAGTCGTAGAGCTGGACGGCTGTGCCGTTGGCCGGGTTGGCGCCGGCCACGTCGATGCACTTGCCGCCGAGGCCGGTGATCGGGCCGGCGGTCGCGGCGCTCGCCGACGGTACGCCGTAGCCGACGGCGGCGACGCCGATCAGCAGGGCTCCCACGACGGATGCGGCTGTTCTCTGGTGAACCATGGTGTTCCTCGGGGAAGGGGCGGCGTGCCGCCGGCCGGTCGGTGACCCGGCGCGGAAGTTCGGCCCCGGCGGGCACCGCGAGCATCAGGAAACTGTATTAACAGATACCAGTACGTCGATTTCCCGTCAATCGACGACCGCGAGGCGTGACAGCGCCTGTTCACCCCGTCGTTGGCGGCGCGTCCATGCCGGTGGCTATCGTCGGGCCGTAACTGATCAACGGGCCGGTCCGTCGGAACCAGCACCGTCCGACGGACAGAAGATGGTCATGGAGTCGAGTCTGCGCGCCCGGGTGCGAGCCGGTGATCCCGGCGCGTTCGCCGAGCTGTTCGACGCGTACGCGCGCTCGGTGTACAACCACGCGTTCCGGCTGACCGCCGACTGGGCCACGGCGGAGGACGTCATGGCCGCCACGTACCTGCAAGCCTGGCGTTCCCGGGAGCGTGTCGCCGAGGAGGGTGGGTCGCTGCGTCCCTGGCTGCTCGGCATCGCCACCAACGAGGCCCGCAACCACACCCGCAGCAACCGCCGCTACCGCAGGGTGGCCGCCGCGCTGATCGCCGCCGACCTCACGGTGCCCGACCACGCCGACGAGGTCGCCGGCCGACTCGACGACCGCCGACGCATCGCCGCCGCGCTCGATGCGTTGGCCCGGCTGCGCCGGCCCGAGCGTGAGGTGCTGACCCTGTGCCTGTGGGAGGGCCTCGACTACGAGTCCGCGGCGGAGGCGCTGGGCGTTCCGGTCGGCACGGTGCGGTCCCGACTGTCGCGTGCGCGTGCCCGGCTCCGTACCCTCGTCGATGCCCCGCCGCGCGCCGCGCGAGCGCCGGTCGTGGACGCCTCGTTCGTGCGGGAGGTCAGCCGGTGAACGCGCCCGACCCGGCTGAGTGGGCGGAGATCGCCCCGCACCCCGGCGATCGCGACCTGCCGGCGGGCCGGCACGAGCTGCACCGCGACCGGTTGCTGACGGCGATCGCGCGGGAGTCGCGTACCCACAGCTCGCCCCGGGTGTTGCGGCGCCCGGCGCTCGCGCTGGCCGCGCTGGTCCTGGTCCTGGTCGCGGCGGCCGGCGCCGGGCTCGCCGTCAGCTCGGGCGACGAACCCCCGGCGGCGCTGCCGTCGCCGCAGGCGAGCCGCTCGGCCGCCCGCCTCCCGCCGCCGGGCGCGGTCGCCAAGATCCGGGCGTACGGCACGGTGCGCGAACTCACCGACTCGGCGGACCTGGTGGTCCAGGGTGAGGTCGTGTCGGTGGCGGACGGGCGGAGCGTCTACCGGGTGGCCGAGGTGCTCTATCGCGACCCGGTCGCCCCGGTCTCCACGGAGATCACGGTGGGCACCGAATCGGCCGGGTGGCCCGGCCGGCCGAGCGTGCTCTACCTGGCCCTCAGCGACCCGCAGGCGCGCGTCTACGCCCCGCTCAGCGGCGACTTCGGGATCTTCGACCTCGCCGGGGAGACGGCCACCAGCCGGTCGTCGGCGATGTCGGTGACCGGTCTGCGCACCGAGGACGCCACCGGGGCGGGCCGCGCGTTCGTCACCACGCTGGCCGACCTCCGCCAGCTCGCCAGCGAGCGCGGCTGAGTCTGACAAAGCGCCAGCGAGCCCGAAAAGATGGAACCCGCCGCCCGGAGCGCACAGATAGAAGGCGTAAGCAGTGCCGCGTTCCGGGCGAGACGCCCCGGGACGGCACCGAGACGCAAGGAGTGTTCCATGGCAGTCGACCTGCGCCGTACCCGGTCTCTGGTGGCCACCGCCGCCGCCGTGCTCGCCGCGGCGGCGTTGTCCGCGTGCGGTAGCGCCGACGCCGACCAGGACGCCGCACCCGCCCCGAGCAGCGCCGCCCCGAGCAGCGCCGCCCCGAGCAGCGCCGCAACGCCCAGCAGCGCCGCCCCGCCGATCAAGGGCAAGCTGCGCGGGTACGGCACCGTGCAGCAGCTCAGCGAGGCCGCCGACCTGGTCGTCCGGGGCGAGGTCGAGGCGGCCGGTTTCCGGGTCGACGAGGTGCTGCGCGCGGCGACCGGATCGACAGTGCGGGCCGGGGCGCGGATCACGCTCGCCAGCCTGCCCAGCGGTGTGCCGGACGCGGCGCACATGTCCACCCTGGAGGCGGGCCAGGTCGTGGTGCTCTACCTGGCCAAGGACCCGACGGCCCCGACGTTCCGGACGCTCAGTGGCGACTTCGGGGTGTTCGACGTGAGCGGGGCCGGCGCGGAGGCCGTCGCCGTGACCCGCTCGCAGGCCATGGCCGTCAGTGGTCTGCTCACCGAGGACCCGGCCGCGTCCGGCCACGGTTTCCGCACCACCCTCGGCCAGCTGCGCACTGTCGCCGCCCAGGTCAGGTAGGACGGGTGGGAACGCGGACGGCACCCGCCGAGTGCCGTCCGCGTGGTCACCGCTCCCGGTAGGTGGCGAGGTCGAAGTCGGCGTGTACGTCGCCGCCGCCCAGGCCCTGCACCCACAGGCCGAGGAAGGCCCCGGTGAAGCCCCACGCCGCCGGCTCACCGTCGATGATCAGCGCGGCGTGTTCGTCGGAGAGGATGGTCGCGTCCAGCTCGACAGGTAGCCGCTGCCAACCGGTGCCGAGGTCGTACTCGAAGCGCACCGCCGGTCCGTCGAAGACGGCCCGCAGTCCGACCTGGGTGACGCCGTCGACATCGACGCTCAGCTCGGGGTACGCGGTGCGCCGCCCGTTGTCGGAGCTGAGCAGCTCCAGCACCGTCCGCCCGTCGTCGGCCCGGGTCAGGTAGAGGTGGTGCCAGTTGAGGGTGTTGTAGTAGGCGGTGATCCCGGCGAGCTGACGGTGGTCGGCCGGCGCGAACTCCACCACGGTCTCCAGCGAGCACTCCATCGCGCCGACGCGCCGCCCGACCAGGCTGGGTGCCTGTCGGCCGACCGGCGACTGCCCGCCGTGGATCCGCAGGTACGACGGGCGGCTGTGCAGGTCGACCCAGTCCGCGGTGGCCGGCCGTCGTAGCGTCGACCAGCAGCGGCCCAGCTCCGGGGCGTCGAAGTGGTCCGTCTCGGGCTCCGCCGGCCACGGGTGGGCGGGCAGATCGGGTGCGACGACCTCGTCCGCGGGCACCCCTGCGGCGACCCGCGGCCAACCGCCCGATGGCCACTCCACCCGCTGGATAGCGGTCTCCCGGCCCAGCACGCAGTTGCCCAGCGGCGAGTACGGTCGGCCGACCAGGTGGGCCAGGTACCACTCGCCGTGCTGGGTACGGACCAGGCTGCCGTGACCCGCCTTCTGCAACCGCAGCTCGGGTCGCCCGCAGGAGGTGAGCAGCGGCCCGTCCGGGTCCACCTGGTACGGCCCGAACAGCTCCCGGGAGCGCGCCATGGTGACCTGGTGCTCCCAGCTGGTGCCGCCCTCGGCGGTGATCAGCCAGTACCAGCCGTCGTGGCGGTACAGGTGTGGACCCTCGGTGAGCCCGGCCGGGGAGCCGGTGAACACGATGCGGGGGCTGCCGACCAGCCGGCGCGCGGCCGGGTCGTAGCGTTGGATCTCGATGCCGCCGAAGCGGTCACGGCCGGGTCGCCAGTCCGCGCTCATGCCCAGCAACCAGCTGGTGCCGTCGTCGTCGTGGAACAGCGACGCGTCGAACCCGCGCCCGTGCAGTGTCACCGGATCGGACCAGGGGCCGGTGATGTCCTCGGCGGTGACCAGGAAGTTCTGCGGATCCCAGTAGCCGCTGGCGAAGCTGGCCACGTCGCTGTAGACGAGGTGGAACAGACCGTCGTGGTACGTCAGATCGGGCGCCCACACCCCGTTGGAGTCGCCGCAGCCGCGCAGATCGAGTAGCCGCCGTTCGGTGATGATCCCACCGAGGCTGCGCCAGTTCACCAGATCGCGCGAGTGGTGCACGCGCACCCCCGGGTACCACTCGAAGGTCGAGGTGGCCAGGTAGTAGTCGTCGCCGACGCGCAGGATCGACGGGTCCGGGTGGAAGCCGGCGAGGACGGGATTGCGGATCGACCGGGCAGCGGTCGCCACGTCAGCGATGTCGGTCGACACGAGCGCTCCTCTCGGCGGGCGGTCTGCAACTTCCGGAAACTCGCGATCCGGGGCCATTGAAGGTCGTGCCTACGCTAGCCGGTCTTTTCGTATTAGGACAGAGGTATTGACCGGTGAGGCGACAGCTCGTAGCGTGCCGGCCATCGATCGGTATTACCGGCGAAGCATTGAAAGTTTCGGAGATCCGTGGATCCCCACAGGCCGGCTCGGCCGGCGTTCGAGCACCCCCGTGAGTCCCCGAAGGGATGGATCATGACCACGTACCTTTCCCGTCGAACGCTGCTCGGTCTCGCCGGTGCCGGCGCCGGCGCCTGTCTGCTGAGCGCGTGCGGCGACGACGAGCCCAGCGACCCGAACGCCCCGCAGACCATCAACTGGTGGCACATCCAGAACACCGAGCCGATGCTTCCGGTCTGGGCGTCGCTGGCCAGCGAGTACAAGGCCGCACACCCCAACGTCACCCTCGACATCCAGCCGCTGGAGAACGAGGCGTTCAAGGCCAAGCTCACCACCGCCACCCAGGCAGGTGACCCGCCCGACCTGTTCCAGTCCTGGGGTGGTGGCGTTCTCAAGCAGCAGGTGGACGCGGGCCTGGTCAAGGACATCACCGACGACGTGAAGCCGTGGATCGGGGGCCTGCTGCCCGCCGCCCTGGAGCCGTACACGATCGACGGCAAGATCTACGGTGTTCCGTTCGACATCGGCATGGTCGGTTTCTGGTACAACAAGGACCTCTTCACCCGCGCCGGCATCACCGCCGCGCCCACCACCTGGACGGGTCTGCTCGACGCGGTCCGTCAACTCAAGGCCGCCGGCATCACTCCGATCGCCCTGGCCGGCAAGGACAAGTGGCCGGCCCACTACTACTGGTCCTACCTCGCGATGCGCGTCGGCGGGGTGGGCGCGCTGCAGAAGGCCGTCGATGACAAGAACTTCGACTCGCCTGACCTCGTCGCCGCCGGCGACCGGCTGAAGGAACTCGTCGACCTGCAGCCGTTCCAGAAGGGGTTCCTCGGTGCGGCGTACGGGACGCCCGACGGCCAGGCCGCCGCCATGGGCAACGGCGGCGCGGCGATGGAGCTGATGGGGCAGTGGGCACCCGCGGTCCAGGCTTCCAGCTCCACCAGCAAGAAGGGCCTCGGCGACAAGCTCGGCTTCTTCCCCTTCCCCACTGTCGACGGTGGAAAGGGCGCCACGACTGAGGTGTTCGGCGGCGGCAACGGCTTCGCCCTCGGCAAGGACGCCCCCGCCGCCACCGCCGACTTCCTGAAGTTCCTGCTCAGCGCCGACAACCAGCGTAAGTCGGCGCAGACCGGCGCGGTGCTACCGACGGTGCGGGAGGCCGCGACGGCCATCCCCGACGCCAACGGCAAGCTCCTCGCGGAGACCCTGGCCAGCTACACCGGCTTCCAGCTCTACCTCGACCAGGCGTACGCGCCGGCGCTCGGTTCGCAGATCAACGACAGCGTCGCCGAGTTGGTCGCCGGCAACAAGTCGCCCGCGCAGATCGTCAAGGACATCACGCAGGTGGCGAAGACCGTCTGACCGTGACCACCCACCCATCCGTAGCCGGAGAACCCCCTGTGGAGCAGGCATGACCAGGCCATCGACCGTGTCGGACGCCAGGCGCGGCGACCCGGCGACGGACCCGCCGGCACCGGGGCCGGGCACCGTGCGACAGCGCGGCCGCCAGCCCCGGTCGGGCCGCGGCGGCGTCCTCGCCATCTTTCTCACCCCAGCCCTGGTGCTGTTCCTGCTGCTGGTCGTCGCCCCCATCCTGGTGGCCAGCTACGCCAGCCTCTACAAGTGGAACGGCTTCGGGCTGCCGGAGAACTTCATCGGGCTGGACAACTACACCCGCGCCTTCCAGGACCCGACCTTCCGGGGTGACCTCTGGCGCGGCTTCGTCCTGGTGCTGCTGTCCCTGGTCGTCCAGCTGCCCGCGGCGTTGGCCCTGGCCATGCTGCTCAACCAGCCACTGCGGGGTCGCGCCGCGTACCGGCTGATCTTCTTCGCGCCGTACGTGCTCTCCGAGGTCACCACGGCCGTCCTGTTCGACCTGGTGTTCTCACCCAACCGGGGCCTGGGCGACGCGATCGCGACGTGGTTGAGCGCCGACGCCGGCACGGTCTTCGCCGACCCGGACACCGTGCTGTACGCCGTCTTCCTCGTGGTGTCCTGGAAGTACTTCGGCCTCTACATGATGCTCTTCCTCGCCGCCCGTCAGGGCATCCCCAAGGAGTTGTCCGAGGCCGCGGTGACCGACGGCGCCTCCGCCTGGCAGGCGTTCCGGCACGTCACACTGCCCCTGCTCGGGCCGACGATCCGCATCAGCGTCTTCCTGTCGGTCATCGGCACCATCCAACTGTTCGACATGGTCTGGGTGCTCACCCGGGGTGGCCCGATCCACTCGTCGGAGACCATGGCCGTGACGATGTACGAGTACGGCTTCCGCCGCTTCGAGGTCGGCTACGCCAGCGCGATCAGCATCGTCATGTTCCTGCTGAGTCTCGTCTTCGCTCTCTTCTACCAGCGCATCGTCCTGCGCCGGGACACCGCGGGCGCGATCACCAACCAGGGAGGCCCGCGATGACCGTGAACCGCGCCCAGCGGACCCGCGGCCTCGTGCTGCACCTCGTCTGCGTCCTCGTCGGAGCACTCATCGTCGTACCGGTCTGGTTCGGCGTGCTCGGCGGCTTCAAGGACAACGGTCAGCTCTCCACCAATCCGCTGGGCTGGCCCGACCCCTGGCTGCCGTCGAACTACACGGACATCCTGATGTCCGAGGTGTTCTGGCGGCAGCTCGGCAACAGTCTTCTCATCGCCGTGAGCAGCACCGTCATCGTCGTCGCCGCGGCGGCGATGGCCGCGTTCGTCTTCGCGCGGTACGCCTTCCGGGGCCGCGAGTTTCTGGTGACCCTGTTCGCGATCGGCCTGATGTTCCCGTTCGCGGTGGCCATCCTGCCGCTGTTCGTCCTGCTGCGCGGCATGGGCCTGCTGGACAACCCGCTCGGTGTCATTCTGCCCCAGGCCGCCTTCGGGCTGCCGATCACCATCATCATCCTGCGCCAGTTCTTCCGCACCATCCCGGCGGAGATCGAGGAGGCCGCCGTCCTCGACGGCTGCGGCTCGTTCGGCTTCTTCTGGCGGGTCCTGCTGCCGATGGCCCGTCCGGCCCTGGCCACCGTCTCGGTGTTGGCCGTGGTGACCAGTTGGAACAACTTCATGCTCCCGCTGGTCGTCTTCACCGACCAGAGCTGGTGGACCCTGCCCGTCGGAGTGCAGGCATTCCAGGGCCAGTACACCGCCGAGACCGCACGGGTGCTCGCCTACGTCGTGCTGTCGATGGTGCCGGCCCTGGGTTTCTACGCGGTGGCCGAACGCCAACTCATCGGCGGCCTCACCGGCAGCGTCAAGGGATGACAGCACACCACCGCGAGCAGACCTGACGTTTCCAACAGGAGGCAGGGGGACCGTGGGCACAGCGAACGGCCGAAACGTCACCATCGCCATGATCGCCCGGTTGGCCGGAGTCTCCGTACCCACCGTCTCCCGGGTCATCAACGGCCGCTCCGACGTCGCCCCCGACACCCGGGAACGCGTCGAGGCGCTCCTCAACCGGCACGGCTACCGCCGCCGTGCACCGGCCCGGCGGACCGACGCCGCCCTGATCGACCTGGTCTTCAACGACCTGGACAGCCCGTGGGCGGTGGAGATCATCCGGGGGGTGGAGGACGTCGGCCAGGCCAGCGGCGTCGGCACCGTCGTGTCGGCCATCCACTGGCGGATGTCCTCGGCCAAGCAGTGGCTCGACAACATGCGTACGCGCTCCACCGAGGGCATCATCTTCGTGACCTCGATGGTGAACCCGCCGTTGCAGGCCGAGCTGCGTCGGCTGCACCTGCCGGTCGTCATCATCGACCCGGCCGGGGTCGACCCGCAGGAGTCACCCACCATCGGCGCCACCAACTGGGCGGGCAGCCTCAGCGCCAACCAGTACCTGATCAGCCTGGGTCATCGTCGCATCGGCTTCATCGCCGGCCCGCCGCACCTGATGTGCAGCCGGGCCCGCATGGACGGTTACCGGGCCGCCCTCGGCGCCGCGCGTATCCCCATCGACGACGCCCTGATCCGGCCGGGAAACTTCTACCACGAGTCCGGCTTCACCGCGGGTATACAGCTGCTGAGCCTGCCCGACCCGCCCACCGCCATCTTCGCCTCCAGCGATCAGATGGCCCTCGGCGTCTACGAGGCGGTCCGCAAACGCGGCCTGCGGGTGCCCGACGACGTCAGCGTGGTCGGCTTCGACGACCTGCCGGAGGTGCGGTGGTGCTCGCCGCCGCTGACCACCGTCCGTCAACCCCTGGCCGAGATGGGCATGCTGGCCGCGCGTACCGTGCTGCGCCTGGCCAGCGGCGAGCGGACCGAGAGCCCCCGGGTGGAGCTCGCCACCGAACTCATCGTCCGCGACAGCGTCGCACCTGCCCGGTCGTGATCCTGCTCAGTCGACCCGCAACGCGTCGTCGACGCCCGTCTCGCGGCGGCCCAGGTGCGCCGGATCCCGACCGGAGAGCAGGTCCAGCGCGGCCTTCAGGCAGGCGCCGTTCTCCCGGGAGGAACTGAACCACCACGTCTGGGCGTACCGCTTCGCGCTGTCGTCGCCCACCCCGTTGGCGTCGATGCCGAGCCGCCGGCACAGCGCCACGGCGCGCGGAAGATGGAAGGACTGGGTCACCACTGTGGCTCGCCGCACCCCGAAGATCCGCTCGGCCCGCGCGCACGAGTCGTAGGTGTCGAATCCGGCGTAGTCCGGCACCACCTTGTGTGCTGGCACACCCCGCTCCACCAGCCAGCTCCGCATCGCGGCGGGCTCGTTGTAGTCGGCGTTCATGTTGTCGCCCGACACGAGGATCGCCCGAACCTTGCCGGCGTCGAACAGTCGCCGCGCGATCTCCAACCGGGCCGCGAGGACGGGGGAGGGTATGCCGTCCGCGTCCACCTTGGTGCCCAGCACCAGCGCGACCGGCGCGTCCGGCACCTCGGCCTCGGCGTAGAGATGGCCGTCGGCGATGTCGCGGATCCACGTCACGCTGGCCACGGTGCCCCCGGCCAGCGCCACCGCCCCCACCACGAGCGCGAGCACCGCACGGCGGGCCAACCGCCGATGCTCCGCGTACCACCGCCTGGCCGCCCCGAATCGTCCCCGCATGCCGCAAGGCTATTCCGCCGGTGCGCGCGGCGATCGACCGCGTCGCCGTCGACCTGATGCCGCGCCGTCCCGCCGAAACACCACCACCGCAGCAGCCAACAACGGCAGTTGTCTATGGACAATCGCTCACTGTTAGCGTTAACGTTACGGACAGTCGTCGGTACTCGAACGACGTCGGGCCGCGGTGACGGAGTTGTCGCCAGTGACCCGCGGCGTGACGGACGACGATCGTGGCGTGGGGCGGGTGGCACGCGGCCGGCGCGAGACGGCCCGAGACCACCACCGGGCGACCCGCGCGCCACGCGGCCGAGGCATGAACGGCCACCGGGAATCCAGGGCAGCGCAGCAGCCGGGACAGTCGTGCGACGACAACCGGCCGCCGCCTGTCAGCGCGCACCGCTGAGCAGCGGCCCACCTCTGGGCCGCCCCTGAAGACGACCGTCGGTCCCGGCCCTGGCCGCCCGGGTCGCGTCCCGCTGTTCGGAGTCCGGGCCCGAACAGCGGGACGCCACCCAGTGGCGGCGACAACCGACGGGGTACGCCGACGGCGGTCAGCGTGTCGCACCTTGAGATTGTCCAGCCGCCAGTGCCATTGTGGTACGTCGATGAAGCCGCGCGCGGGCTGACCTCCGTCCACTGGGCAACCGGGATCCCTGTGTGATCTCCGAGGGACGGTGACACAAGCGATGGACCAACGAAGGCCAATCGTCCACGAGCTCGCCCGTGCCCGCGTCGCACAGTGACTGGCGGGGCGGCTCACCTGCGCGAAGGAACCCCGCCCATGCGTACACCGAAGACCCGTGCGGCACTCCTGGCGGGCCTGCTGCTCGCCGCGAGCGCGCTCGCGGGCGTCAACCCGCCATCCGCCAGCGCGGCAGCCGACCCGGTCAGCGTGACCGTCAACACCCGCGCCGGTCTGGCGACCGTGCCGGATACCGCGCTCGGCGTCAACCACGCCATCTGGGACGCGAACCTCGGCACCGCCGAGACATCGGACCTGCTCCGCGACGCCGGCGTGCAGATGATGCGCTACCCCGGCGGCTCGTACGCCGACATCTACCACTGGAAGGACCACACCGCGCCCGGCGGTTACGTCGCACCGGGAACCGACTTCGACACCTTCATGGCGGCGGTCCGGCGCGCCGGCGCCCAACCGATGATCATTGCGAACTACGGCACCGGCACGCCCGCCGAGGCCGCCGACTGGGTGCGGTACGCCAACGTGACGAAGGGCTACGACGCCCGCTACTGGACCGTCGGCAACGAGAACTACGGCAACGGCCACTACGGGTCCGCCTGGGAGGCGGACAACCACCCGGACAAGAGCGCGACACAGTACGCGAGGCTGGTCGTCGAGTACGCCGACGCGATGAAGGCGGTGGACCCGAGCATCAAGGTCGGGGCGGTGCTGACCATGCCGGGCAACTGGCCGGACGGGATCACCGCCGGCAGCGACCCCGGCCCGTGGAACCAGACGGTGCTCTCCATCGCCGGCCCGAAGATCGACTTCGTGGACGTGCACTGGTACCCGGGCGGCACGGCACCCGAGTCGCTGGCCCGCGTCAACCACCTCCCCGACGCCACCTACCTGCTGCGGCAACAACTCGCGCGGTACGCCGGTGCGAACGCCGACCGTATCGGCATCAGCTTCACCGAGCTGAACGTCGACGCGGGCCGGACCACCCAGCCGGCGGCACTCTTCCTGGCCGACGTCTACAGCGGGCTGCTGGAGAGCGGCGTCTTCACCGTTCAGTGGTGGAACGTGCACAACGGCATGGGCACCGTGGCGCAGGTGGCCGGCCAGACCGACTACGGCGACTTCGGAATGCTCTCCAGCGGCGCCTGCACCGAGGACGGCTCGGTCTGCCAACCGCCGCTGAACACGCCCTTCGCGCCGTACCACGGGCTGCGCATGATGAAGCTCTTCGCGACGCCCGGCGACCAGTTCGTCCGCGCCGGCACCGACGAGCCGCTGGTCACCGCGCACGCCGTCCGCCGGGCCAACGGTGACCTCGCCGTGCTGCTGGTGAACAAGGACCCGGACCACGACCACCCGGTCACCATCGACTACGCCGGGTTCACCCCGTCGGCGGTCGCACCGACGGTGTCTACCCTCACCAACGGCGCCACCGGCATCGCGACCGGCCAGTCCGGTTCGGCGACCAGCCGCACGCTGCCGGCGTACTCGTTGACCACGATCGTGCTGCGACCGGCCGGCACGTCCGCCGGACGGCCCTCGACGCCGGGCCAGCCCACCGCGAGCGGCGTCACCGACCGCGCCGCGACGATCACCTGGCCGGCGGCCACACCGGGTGGCAGCCCCATCGCCAAGTACGAGGTGTACCGGCACAACGGCGCGGTCAGCGAGCAGCTCGGCGAGACGGCGTCCACCTCGTTCACTGTCGACAACCTGGTGCCGGGCAGCAGGTACACCGTCAATGTGCTGGCCCGCGACACCGCCGGCCGGGTCTCCTGGTCCTCACCGCCGCTGACCTTCGCCACCGGCAGCCCCGCCGCCAGCGCGTGCACCGTCCGTTTCACCACCGCCAACGACTGGGGCAACGGCTACATCGGTGGCGTCGACATCACCAACAACGGGACGAAGCCAATCAGCGGCTGGACGCTCACCTGGACCTGGCCCACCGGCTGGCAGCAGGTGAGCAGCGGCTGGAGCGCCACCTGGGAACAGGTCGGCACCGCCGTGCGGGTCACCCCGACCGACGACAACCGGCAGATCGCCGTGGGTGCCACAGTGAGCGCCGGTTTCGTCGGCGCGTACAGCGGCCCGAACGTGCTGCCCACCGCGTTCACCCTCAACGGCACTGTCTGCGCGACCGGGTGACCGAGCTGATGCCTGTCGCGTTCGTCGACCTGGGCACATGTCGTCCGATCGTCGGAGGGCGACGTCCTGGGTAGCGACGCTTTGGAGCTGATGCCGCAAACGAATCAGGACAGGTGACAGCCGTGGGGTCAGCGGGGTCGGTCCAGGGGTCAGCTGATTCGTTGACGGCATCAGCTCCATAGGGCCGTAAGTCCACCCGCAGTGGTCCCGGCGGCAGCACCTGACTAACCCCGGAACCCACCGAAACGCCCGCCCCCGATACGTGGGGACGGGCGTTTCGGCGTGCGGGGCTACGTCAGGCGACCACCGACCGCAGTGGCACCCCGGCGTCGCGCAGGGCGCGTACCAGATCGTTCGCGAACGGGTGCTCGTCGACCTGGAGGCCCTGCGGGTTCGGGATCACGACGTACGCCGAGCCGTTCTTCGTGGACGCCTGCGCGTCGGTGCTGAAGCGTTCGACGATCGCCCGGGTGCGGGGCAGGTCGCCGGCCGCGACCTGGATGGTGATCGGTCGCCAGCCGCCGCCGAGGTCCGGCGTCACGGGCGCGGCGGCGGCGCTGGTGCGCGCCGCGTCGACACCGGCCGAGCGCCGGGCGTCCGGGGCAGCGCCCGCCGGGTAGAGCAGCGCGTTGGCCACCAGGTGCAGACCATTCTCGTTGTACGCCCGGAAGAGCGGGTTGAACGCGAACAGCACCGCCCGACCGGCGCCGGTCGGCTCGTCCACCACCGCCGCGGTGCCCTTGAGGGTGTCCGCGCCGACGGTGTAGCCGTTGGCCCAGAACGTGTCACCGGTCGGGTAGCTCAGCACGTTCGTCCCGGTGGTGCTCGGGGTGAGGATCGGGTCGCTGTTGTTGAACTCGAAGTCCTCCGCCGGGCGACCCGACGCGACCGGGCTGTCGGTGTCGACGTCCACCCGCAGGTGTGAGCCGATCACCAGGTAGTCGGCCGGCTTCGTCTTCTCGGTGGTGGAGGTGAGCCCGGCGGCGCGGGCCAACCGGGTGCCCTCGTTGCGCAGCCCGACGTAGGTGTGGCCCTGGGCGATCCACTCGCGCAGGTTGGCCTGGCCGGCGGCGGTCAGACCGCCGGTCGGGCTGCTGCCGTCCGGCACCACCAGCACGGTACGCCCGGTGAACGCGGCGGTGTTGTCGTTGATGTCGGCAGTGGTGACCGGCTTGAGGTCCAGCCCCCACCGCTTGCCGAGCACGTAGCGCGCCTCGCCGTGGGAGCCCGACGTGGTGGAGATGCCGGTGCCCTGGAAGAGCCCGACGTCGGGCAGGTCGAGGCGGGTACCGGAGGGCCGACCACCCGGGGTGAGGCTGACCCCGAGGGATTCGGCCAGCCCGTCCACGCTCCGGCTCACAGTGGCGGCCGGGATGGCGACAGTGCTGGTCGTGAGGTCACGGACCAGGGGTACGCCACGGCCGAGCAGCGCGAAGGTGAACTCCGCGGCGGCGGCCGAGTCGAGCGGGTACGTGTACGAGCCCCACGGCCACGCCGCACCGGTGCGACCACCGGAGACCTTCCGGACCAGCTCGGCCTTCGGCTTGACGGTGTCGCCGGTGTAGATGGCCGAGACACCCATCAGCAGCGGGTTGCTCCAGGACGACACGTCGTAGAAGTACGGGAACGGCACGTACGGGTCCTCGCCCATGACGGCCTGGATCCAGTGCTTCTGTGGCTGGTCCATCGGGATCCAGTACGCGCCAACGGGCACTGTCACGTTGGTGGCGGTGCGCCCGCCGAAGACCCGCGCGGTGGGCACCCGGGTCGGTTTGCGCACCTCGTACACCTCGACGTCCATCCGGCGCAGCCGCTCGACGAGTTGGCGGACGTCGGCGAGCTGCCGGTCGGGCAGCAGGAAGTACGAGCGGACCTTGACGTCCGGCACCGGGAACTGGACCTCGTTGGTGGGCTGCACCACCTCGTTCGGCTCCAGCGTGCCCGCCCTGCCCTGGGCGAGCGCGTCGGTCCAGATGTCGAAGTAGCCGTCCAGCACCTCACGCTTGTGCGCGGCGGCCCAGCCGAGCGTCGACCACTGGGTGTGGAACTGCTGCTGGACCCGGTCGGCCACCGCCGACGCGCTGCCCTTCTCGTACGTCATGCCGGCCGCGCCGAAGCCGGTGGTCGGCACCGTGTCGCCGTAGCCCATGAAGAACATGTCGTACGTGTCGTAGTTGAAGTAGCACTCGGTGGTGACGGTCTCGTCGCAGGCCCCGTTGAAGCCGAAGCCGGCCTTGTTGGCCTCGCCGATCCGGTTGATCCAGTCCACCGCCTCGCCGGCGATCTCGTGGTGGATCGGGTCGGCGTTGGGCGGGAAGAAGTACTGCCGGCCACCCATCTCGTGCGCGTCGATGAAGACCTGCGGCGGAAAGCGGCGCAGCAGCTCGAGCTTGCCGTCGGTCTCCTGCTGGGTGCGGGCGAACCAGTCCCGGTTCAGGTCGAAGCCGAACTCGTTCTGCCGCCGGGTGGCGTCGCGGCCGTCCGGGTTCTGGGTGGGGACGATGATGGTGACCAGGTTGTCGTTGCGCTCGGCGACGGCGCAGGACAGGCCGGCCGCCAACTCGTACAGCGTCTTGAGCGCCGCGTCCGCACCGCTCTTCTCGCCGCCGTGCACGTTCGCGGTGACCCAGACGATGGCCGGGCTGTCCTTCGCCGTCCGGGCGGCCGTCCGCGCGCTGGTTCGGCGCGGGTCACGCAGGTCCCGGACGTCGTCGGCGATCTGGCGCAGCGCGGCGGGCCGTACGTGACGTTCGTTGGACACCACCGCGTACGGCAACGGTTGGCCGAGCACGCTGGTGGTCATCACGCCGGTGACGACCCGGTTCGAGGCGCGGTCGACGGCCCCGAGGTAGGTGTGGACCTCGTCGTTGGTGACGACCCGCTCCTGACCCGCGCCGAGCGGGAAGCCGAGCACGGTCTCCGGGCTGGGCACGGTGCCCAACCGGGCGGTCGGGTCGTCGCTGCACCGGGAGGGCGGGGCGGCGCTCGCGGCAGGTGTGCCACCGAGCAGGGGAGTCGTGCCGAGCAGGAGGGCGATCGTGGCGGCACTCGCCAGGCGTCTGGCGGGGACCTTCCGGAATGGACGCATCGATGGGGCCATGAGTCGTGTTTCCCTTCTCGGGCACAACCTCGCAGTGGCCGGAGCCTATGAATCGTCGACACGGCGGTCAAGGCTTGATCGATATTGCTGACTACACGGCGTGCCGGTCCCGACGCGGACTGGCAGGATGGGTGGCGCGGGTTTGTCGTCGCCTGGGAGGAGGAGACGTGCCAGAGATGATCACGCTCTCGATCCATCCGGATCTTCCGTCCGCCGCCGCGCGGCGTTCGCTGGCGTCCTGGCTGCGTGCCGAGGAGCGGCTGCGGGAGCTGGTGACCACGACGTCTCCCGAGGGGGAGTCGGCGGGCCACCCGGACGTCCTGCGGGTGGCGGCCGGCGACGCGGGCACCGCCATGGTGCTCATCCAGGCGGTCGCCGCCTGGCTGACCCACCGCCGCGAGGATGTGACGGTGACGCTCACCCGGCCCGGCGGTTGGTCGGCCGAGGTGGACATCCACCGCGCTCGAGACATGGACCAGGTGACCGCGCTCATCGAGGCGGCGGTGCGCGCGGTGACCGCCCCGCAGAGCTAGCCGGCCCGCCGCCGGCCGAGGAGTCGGTCGGCGGCGGGCCGCAGGGATCGGGTACGCCTACCAGGTCGTCAGACCGAGGCCGATCGTCTTGGTCAGGGTGGCGTTGTCGTCGTCGCCGTCGAGCGACCAGATCATGGCACCGGCGAGGCCGGCCCGTCGGATGTAGAGCGTCTTCTGCAACACCACCGCCGGGTCGTCGTACGTCCACAACGTCGTACCGTCGAACAACCAGGCGTGCCCGGCGCGCAGGTCGCGGTGCACGGTGTAACCGTTGCCGGCCAGCGTCTTGAGCTTCTTGTAGTCCTCGTAGCCGGCTTCGAAGGTGGCCGGCGCGGGCCCGGTGGCCGGCTGGAACAGGCCGTTGCCGCCGCCGGTGATGCCGGTCCAGCCGCGACCGTAGTAGGGGATGCCGAGCACGAGCTTGTCCCGTGGCGCGCCACGGGCGATCCACCCGTCGATGGCCACCTCGACGGAGAAGTCCGGGTTGTCCGGGGCGCCCGCCGGGACGCGAAGCGCCGACTGCTGGTTGGCCCGCGCGTCCCAGCCGCCGTGGAAGTCGTACCCCTGCACGGTGGCGAAGTCCAGGTACTTGAAGATCTTGCGGCCCTCGTAACCGGCGTCCATGGTGGCCGGGCTGGCCGGCAGGAACGCGGTCAGCGGGTGGTGCGCGCGGGTCGTGCGCCCGTACGCGTCGAGTTGCCGGCGGAACTCGGCGAGCAGTTTGGTGAAGTTCTCCCGGTCCTCCGGGCGGATGACGTTGCCGGGCTCACCCTCCCAGTTGGGCCACTCCCAGTCGAGGTCGATGCCGTCGAAGACGCCAGCGGCGGCGCCCGGGGTGCTGCCCGGGAGGTTGCCCCTGAGGTAGAGGTCGATGCAGGACGTGACGAACGCCTTGCGGGAGGCGTCGGTGCGGGCGGCGTTCGAGAAGTACGTCGACCAGCTCCAGCCGCCGAGCGAGATCAGCACCTTCAGGTCGGGGTGCTTGGCCTTGAGCTTGGCGAGCTGGTTGAAGTTGCCGTTGAGCGCCTGGCCGGGGGCGTCGGCGACACCGTCGACGCTCTCCTCGGCCGGGACGGGTCGCTGGTAGTCGGCCCAGGCGTCGCCCTCGCCCGGCCCACCGTCCACGAAGCAGCGACCGTCCTCGCTGACGTTGCCGAAGGCGTAGTTGAGGTGGGTGAGGCGGCTCGCCGCCCCGGAGGTTTCGAGCTTCTTGACCGGGAAGGCCCGGCCGTAGATGCCCCACTGGGTGAAGTAGCCGACCCGGTGGTAGCCGGTGCGGCGCTGGTTGTTGTCACCGGCGCTGGCGACGGTGGGCGGAGCGGCGGTGACCAGCAGTGTCGCCAGGGCGACGACGGCGGTGAGACGGCGGTGGCGCAATGGTCGCATCGGCACACTCCCACGAGACATCAGACAGAATTAGTAAAGAGAGTTATCTGATTGATGAAGTTAAGCCGGTCACCGTCCGGGGTCAAGAGCCGCCAGCCACATGGGGGATTGTGACGGCGTTACCGGGTGGTAACGATGTTGTGCCATGGACTCCGCCGTGACTCTGATCGGACTACCCGTCGCCCTCGGCATCATCATGCTCGGTCTCGGTCTCGGACTGACCATGGCGGACTTCCGCCGGGTGGCCCACCACCCCCGAGCCGCCGTCATCGCCCTGGTCTGCCAGGTGCTGGTGCTGCCGGCGCTCTGCTTCTGCCTCGTCCTCGCCTTCGACCTGGCACCCGAGCTGGCCGTCGGCATGATGTTGCTGGCCGCCTCTCCGGGCGGCACCACGGCCAACCTCTACAGCCACCTGTTCGGCGGCCACGTGGCATTGAACATCACCCTGACCGCCATCAACTCGGTGCTCGCCGTGTTCACCCTGCCGATCCTGGTCAACCTGTCGGCGGCGTACTTCCTGCCCGACGGGCGCAGCATCGGCCTGCAGTTCGACAAGGTGCTGCAGGTCTTCGCCATCGTGCTCGTCCCGGTCGCGATCGGCATGCTCATCCGGGCACGGATGCCGCAGGTGGCCGAGCGGCTGAACCGCCCGGTCCGGATCCTGTCCGTCGTCGTCCTCGTCGCGGTGATCGCCGGTGCGGTGCTCGGCGAGCGGGAGAACATCGCCGACTACTTCGTCTCGGTCGGCCTGGCCGTGCTCGCCTTCAACCTGCTCAGTCTCGCCATCGGGTACGGGGTGCCGCGCCTCGCCGGTGTGGACCGCAGCGCCGCGACGGCCGCCGGCTTCGAGATCGGCATCCACAACAGCACCCTGGCCATCACCATCGCGCTCAGCCCGGCGCTGCTCAACAGCACCCAGATGGCGATCCCGGGCGCCGTCTACGGCATCGTCATGTTCTTCACCGCGGCGGCCTTCGGTTACCTGGTGACCCGGGCCGGCGCCCGGTCCGCCACCGCCCTGACGCCCTGACGGCCGCTGCCCGCTCTCCCCGACGGCGGGGTCAGGGCGAGCGGGCGGCAACTCTCAGCCGACCTGGTTGTTGTCCTTCTGCGCGCCCCAGCCGTGCCAGCGGTCGATCTCGATCAGGGCGCTGACCCGGGCGCGCTCCCGCCGTGGGTACGCGTTGCCCGTGTAGTGCTTCGACAGCCGGTCGATGTCCGCGAGGCCCTCGTCGGGACGCAGTTCGGTGACGTGCCCGATGATGCTGACGTGGGTGTACCAGCCGGCCTCGTCGAGAACGGTGAGCGACACCCGGGGGTCGTTGCGGACGTGCTCCAGCCGGCGGCGGCTCTCGTCCATGTTCACCAGGATCCGGCCGTCCTCCCACAGGTACCAGGTGGCGGCGGAGACCGGCTGGCCACCGTTGCGCAGGGTGGTCATGACGGCGGGGTTCGGCTTCTGGAGCATGGCGACCGCGGCTTCGGGAAGCGGTGGCTTGGACATGAAGTCTCCTCGTCGCGACAACGTTTACCCCTGCACGTTACGCACCCGCTGGCCCGATCGCGCTCGGATCGTGATCACGGCGTGGCGGGCACCCGGCTGCCGGAGCGACGCCGGCGGCGACGAAGATGTGGTCATGAGCAATTCCGCACTGCCCAGGCGTGTCGTCGTCACCGGGGCCACCGGCAAGCTCGGCCGAGCCGTGGTCGCCCACCTGCGCGCCGTCGGCGTCGACGTGTTGGCGGTGGACCGCACCGGTGGCCGCGACCCGCGCGACGTGAACGGCGAGTTCCTGCTGGCCGACCTGACGGACTACGGGCAGGTGGTGGAGGCGTTCACCGGAGGTGCCGACGAGCACGCGGGCGGCGTCGACGCGGTCGTGCACCTGGCGGCGGTGCCGGCCCCCGGGCTGATGTCCAACGCCACCACCTTCGCGAACAACTCCGCCGCGACCTACAACGTGTTCGCCGCCGCTCGGGCGGCCGGCATCAAACGGGTCGTGTGGGCGTCGAGCGAGACGGTGCTCGGCCTACCGTTCGACACCCCGCCGCCGTACGCGCCGGTCGACGAGGAGTACGCGCCCCGGCCCGAGTCGACGTACTCGCTCAACAAGGCACTGGAGGAGGAGATGGCCCGGCACTTCTGCCGGTGGGACCCGGAGCTGGTCATGGTGGGTCTGCGCTTCTCCAACGTGATGGACGTCGAGGACTACGCGCCGTTCCCCACCTTCGACGCCGACCCGCAACTGCGCCGGTGGAACCTGTGGGGCTACATCGACGCCCGCGACGGAGCCCAGGCCGTCGAGCGGGCCCTAGCCCACGACCAGCCCGGCGCCGACGTCTTCATCATCGCCAACGCCGACACCGTCATGACCCGCTCCAGCGCCAGCCTGATGGCCGAGGTCTACCCGGACGTCGAGGTCCGCAAGGAGCTGGGCGAGCACGAGACCCTGCTCAGCATCGACAAGGCCCGCCGGGTGCTGGGGTACGAGCCGCAGCACTCCTGGCGGGACCACGTCGACCTGCTGTAGGTCAGCGCGCCGCCTGGTAGGCACGGCCGACGGCGGTGGCCGTGCCGCCGGTGCGGAACAGCCCGGTCTGGTCCTTGTCCGTGGCGGGCAGGCCGAACCACGCGTACCGGTGCAGCCAGGACAGGCCGCCCAACATCCGGGTGGCCGCGGTGAGGAACGCGGCCTGCTGGGCCTGCGTGGGGAAGCGGACACCGTTGGAGAAGTCGATCAGGGCGAACTCGGTGAGCCAGATCGGCAGCCCGTACCGGTCGTGCACGGCCTGCAGGTACGACCTGAGCTGGTTGACCGCGTTGGCGGTGGTGAAGTCGCCGCCGTACCAGTGCAGGGCGATGAAGTCGACGCGGTAGCCGCGCTGCTTCGCCCCGGCCATGAACCGGTCGAGCCACTCACCCGGCCGGTCCCCGCCCCAGGCGACCGCCGGGCTGCCCAGCGGAAGACCGGTGGCCTGCAACCGCGGCCACAGCTCCAGCGCCTGCTCGACGGTCATCTCCGCCTGACCGTTCAGGTCCGGCTCGTTGAACCCGAGCAGGTAGCGGCCGTTCTGCTTGGCCTGTTGCAGGTTGCTGGCGGTGACGCTCTTCGCCCCCCAGATCATGGGGACGAACTCGGTGCCCTGCGGACTGGCGACGCCCTGGTGCTTCACGTCCCAGGTGTAGTACCAGCTCGCCCCGGAGTCGGCCAGCGCCTGGCTGACGCCGTCGAAGGTCCACACCCCGACGCCCTTGCGCTTCGAGGTCGCCGCCGGGGCGACCGGACGCCCGGTTGTCGGCCGCACCGCCGGCGTCGGGGGCGGGGTCGGGGCCGCCCCCGCCGGGCTCGCCGTGGCGGTGGGTGCGCTCGGCCCGGTCGCGCCGGGCTGCGAAGCCGTCGGCGTGGGCGCGTCGAGGGCCTGGGTCGCCGCCGGGGCCGGCGTCGGCCCGGTCGGCTGCACCACGACGATCACACCGGTCACCAGTACGGCGACCACGGCGGCCACCAGGAGCGGCCACAACAGCCGCCGCGCGCCGACCGGGAGACTGCCGAGCGTCCCGCGTCGGGGTTCCGCGTGGACGCCTCGTCTTCCCCTCGCGGCGTCCGCTTCACCCGGGCCGGTTGCGCGCATCGTCTCGACTCCCTCATCTGGTCGTACCTCTACCTGACGGGGGCATGGCGGACGAACCGCCAGCTGCCTCCCCTCAGGAGACTGGCCGGCCGGACCGGGATAACGATTTCTGCGGCTGATGGTGGCCGGGAGCGCTGTCCCCGGGCGCGCTGCCGGCCGCTACCACCCGGCCTGTGCGGTCAGGGTCTGTCGCAGGTACGTCTTCGGCCGGGACCCCACTGTCGAGCCGACCACCTCGCCCTGACGGAACACCAGCAGCGTGGGCAGGGACATCACCTGGTAGCTACGGGTCGCCACCGGGTTCTCGTCGGAGTTGAGCTTCGCCACGACCATTCGGTCGCCGAACTCCTGGGCCAGCTCGACGAGGCTCTTCTCGATGGCCTTGCAGGGCGGGCACCAGTCCGCCCAGAAGTCGACGACCACGGGCCGGTCGCTGGCCAGCACCAGCTCCGCGAACGTGTCGTCGGTCACGGTGACCAGCGAACCTACTTCCGACTTCTGAGACATGTCTTCTCCCGATGGGCGATCGCGTGGGTGAGTTGACCGTGCAGTTGGTGGCGCACCGCGCCGAGCCGGTCGATGACGGCGTCGACCTCGGCGATCTTGCGCCGCAGCACCACCACCGAGTCCGGGCAGACGTCGCCGGAGCTGTTGCCGGCCCGCAGGCAGGCGACGAACGGACGGACATCATCGAGGCCGAAGCCGACATCGAGCAGTGCCCGGATCTCCCGTACGACGCGCAGCTCCGCCTCGTCGTAGATGCGGTAGCCGTTGGCGGAGCGCTGCGCCCGTACCAACCCGTGCGCCTCGTAGTAGCGCAGCGTGCGAGGGCTCGTGCCGGCCCGCTCAGCCAACTCGCCAATGAGCATCTGACCTCCTCCATCGGCCCGTCGCGACCACGCTAAACCTTGTCGTCGGCGTCAAGGCAAGCACCGGGCGAGGCGCGGTCAGCAGCCAGAAATGCCCCTTTGGGGGGCGCGCCGCCGGGGCGAGGCGAGGCTCGTCACCGACGCAGGGTCGTCGACGGCGACTCGCCGAACCGGCTCCGGTACTCGGTCGCGAACCGACCGAGGTGCACGAAGCCGTGTTGCAGGGCGACAGTCGTCACGGAAACCCCTGGCGCGGCCGAACGGAGCGTGCGGTGCGCCGCGTCGAGCCGGCAGGCCCGCAGGTACGCGGTCGGGGTGGTCTGCAACTCACGGCGGAAACAGTCCTGCAGCGTTCGTACGCTCACCCGCAGCGCCTCGGCGACGTCACCGACGGTCAGCGCCTCGCCGTGGTGTTCGGAGATCAGGGCGCAGGCCCGGCGGACGAGACGCCCGGGGTGGGCGTGCTGGTCCGGCTCGGCGAGCAGGTGGGAGTGGCTGTGCCGGTGGGCCAGCAACAGCTTGCCGATGAGCCCCTGCTCGAAGCGGGCGGCGACCTGCGGGTGGTCGAACAGCGACGCGTCCGCCGGCTGCGACAGCTCGTCGGCGAGGAACGCCACCCCGCGCGCCCACGCCTGCGCGGTCGCCGTGGTCATGAGCATGCCGACGTCCAGGCGGACCGGGTCGTCCACCGGGCGGCCCAGCAGGCGGGCGAGTTCCCGGTCGACGGCGCGCCGGTCGGCGTAGAAGATCCGGTGGGGAGAGCCCTCGGACCACCGCATGTCCGAGGCGTCGTACGGGGACAGGACCGAGGCGACGTCGGGGGTCGAGCTGACGGTCTGACCGGCGTGCCGGACCAGTGTGCTGCCGGCGCTGGGGATCTGGACGAGGTAGAAGGTCTCCAGCGCGGGCGGTTGAATGCGGACCGCCTGCCCGTAGTCGAGGTCGATGACTCCCACCCCGCCCGCCCGGCGAGCCGCCATCCGCAGGCGCACGCTGCGGACGCCCGCCTGCGGGGTGAGCCGGTGTGGACAGAAGACGCGGCCCACCTCGGCGCGCGCCCGGTCGACGTCGTCCGTCCGGACCGTCACCGCATCCATCCGACACCTCCTGGGCGTCCTGTCGCGCTGACCGTAAGGCGTGCGCGGGCCGGAACAGCCCGGAAAGCCGTCGACCCGACAGGAAAAGGGTCCGGCCGCGTACCGCGGACAGTGGCCGCGTCGCGCGGATAGCGACAGTCCCGGCGTGCTCGCTAGCGTGCGAGCACCGCGGGCGGTCAGCGTCGGCGCGGGTTTCCGGCACTGCTTCACGTCGCAGGGCTCACGTTCGTTTGGAGGAGACCATGAGGATTGCTGTCGTCGGTGCCGGATTCGCCGGTGTGAGCGCAGCGAAGGTGCTGCGACAGAGCGGATTCGACGTCACCGTGTTCGAGCGCGCGCCCGACGTCGGCGGGGTGTGGAGCCGTACCCGGCGCTACCCCGGTCTGACCACCCAGAACGACAAGGGCACCTACCACCTCTCCGACCTGCCGATGCCCGCCCACTACCCGCAGTGGCCCTCGGGCGAGCAGGTCCAGCGGTACCTGGAGACCTACGTGGAGAAGTTCGGGCTGGCCAGCGCGCTGCGCCTGTCCACGGAGGTCGTCTCCGCCGAACTCGTCAACGACGAGACCGGGTGGCTGGTCACGTCCCGACCGACCGGCGCCCAGGAACCGTTGACTGTGCAACGGTACGACCACCTGATCGTCGCCAACGGCATCTTCTCCGACCCGCTCGTGCCGTCCTTCGACGGGCAGGCGGCCTTCGCCGCCGCCGGAGGGCGCGTACTGGCGACGGGGGAGTTCCCCGACGTCGAGGCGGCCCGAGGTAAGAACGTCCTGGTGGTCGGGTACGGCAAGTCGGCCTGTGACGTGGCGGTCCCGGTGAGCGAGGTCGCCGCCCAGACCCACGTGGTGGCCCGGGAACTGCTCTGGAAGATGCCCCGCAAGCTCGGTGGGGCGCTCAACTACAAGTACCTGCTGCTCACCCGGATGGGTGAGGCGCTCTTCCGCTACCTGCACCTGAAGGGCTTCGAGCGGTTCCTGCACGGCCCGGGGAACGGCCTGCGGCAGCGCATGGTCACCAGCGTCGGCTCGGTCGCGACCCGGCAGTTCAACCTGCGCGCGCTGGGCCTGGTGCCCAACGGCAGCTTCGAGGACATCGCCCGCAGCACGGTCAGCCTCGCCACCGAGGGCTTCTTCGAGCGGGTCACCGACGGCCGCATCGTCGTGCACCGGGATCAGGTGATCACCGAGTTGCTGGTCGATGACGCTGGCCGGCCCGCCGCCCGCCTGGCCGACGGCACGGTGCTCCCCGCCGACCTGGTGCTCTGTGGCACCGGCTTCCGCCAGCGCGTGCCGTTCCTCGACGAGGCGGTGCACGCCCGGCTGCAGGACGACGCCGGCAACTTCATGCTCTACCGGCAGATCCTGCCGCTCGGCGTGCCGCGCCTGACGTTCGCCGGCTACAACTCGTCGTTCTTCAGCCCGCTCAGCGCGGAGATGGCGGCGGTCTGGACGGCCGCGTACCTGCGGGGTGGGATCACCCTGCCACCCGAGGAGCGCATGCGTGACGAGGTGCGCGCCCGGCTGGCCTGGATGACGGCACGCACCAACGGACGGCACGCTCGTGGCACGAACATCATCCCGTTCTCGATGCACAACATCGACGAGGTGCTCGACGAACTGGGGCTCAACCTCGGCTCGCTGACCCGGGCCCGGCAGTGGCTGTTCCCGGTCGACCCGGGCTCGTACCGCGGGGTGACGGCGCAGATGATCCGGCGTACCGCCGACCCGGTATTCGCCATCAGCGACGACAGCCCGATAAAGATGGATAAAGTACGCAGATAGCGGATCAGGCGGGACCGGTCGGTGAGGAGGCTCGGGGACGATGGCAGCGGAACAGAGCCACCACCGTGCTGCGTCCGTGCCACCTGCCCCGGCCGGCTGAGCTGTCCCGCCGCCCGTGCTGAGGCGCGCCGAGTTCTTCCGTGGCCTCGGGGACAGCAGGAGCCCGAACTCGGCGACCGTCCTGGAACTGCTGTTCGACATCGTCTACGTCTTCGCGCTGGCCCGCCTCGCCGGGCGGGTCGCGGACGACCTGACCATCGTCCGGCACACCCTGCTCTCCGAGGCGGGCCAGACCGTCCTCTTCTTCACCGCGATGTGGATGATCTGGTCGCTCAACGCCCTGCTGGCGAGCACCTACGACCCGCGGCGCCCCGATCTGCAGGTCATCCTGCTGGCGACGATGTTCGGCACGCTGGTGCTGGCTGTCACCCTGCCGCAGGCCTTCGGCCAACGCGGTGTCATCTTCGCCTGCACCTACGTCGTCATCCAGGTCGGCCGACCGCTCTTCCTGTCGTTCGCCCTGCGTGGCCACCCGGTGCACGTGTTCTCGCTCCGGGTGCTGACCTGGCACCTGGCCACCGGTGTGCTCTGGATCAGTGGTGGCATCAGTGGTGGTCTCGGTCGAGGGGTCTTCTGGACCATCGCTCTCGCCGTCGAGATGATCGGCGCCGCCACCACCTACCCCCTGCCCCGCCTGGGTCCGAGACAGATCGACAGCCTGCGGGTCACCGTCTCGCAGGAGCATCTCGCCGAGCGGTACAACCAGTTCTTCATGATCGCTCTCGCCGAGGTGGTGCTCGAAGCCGGCGCCGCGGTCAGCTTTCCGGGCTTCTCGACCGAGGGAACAATCACCCTCGTCGCCTCGTTCGTGGCGGTCGTCTCGTTCTGGCGAATGTACTTCTACCACGTCAGATCCGGCCATGCCTCGACCCCGAGCGGGGAGGGGATCCAACTGTCGCGGTGGGCGAGCTACAGCCTGCTGTTGATCGTCGGTGGCATCATCTGCACCGCGGTCGGCTTCGGTCAGGTCATCGAGGACCCACACCCGCCGATCGACTGGGCGCTGGTGGCCATCATCTTCGGCGGCCCGGTGCTGTTCCTGATCGGGCGGAGCACCCTGGAACGGGCGAGCCGATCCGCACCTCGGTGTCGGGTGCTCTATCTCGGCGCTGTGGCGCTGGCCGTGGCGGCCCCGGTAATGGTGCTGCTTCCACCGGTCGCCGTGGCGGCCGTCGCGGCGCTGATGCTGGCCGCCATCACCGTGTTCGACCAACGAGCCCACCGCCGAGTCCACCGGCTGGGGTCGGAGTCCAACCCGACGCTGTGATGATCCCGTTGCGGGCCGGCGGCCACTGCGCGTAGCGTGGTCGGGCACGCCGTCGAGCGGGAAGGAGGTCAGAACAATGTCCGATGTTCTGCGCCCCCTCCGCGCTCCGGCGTCCGCGCGGGTCTGACCCGGGGCGCTCGCTTCCCGGAGGACCAACCCATGACTGATCTGGTCATTCGTCCGCTCGTCGCGGGCGAGGAAAATCTGTTCGACTCCATGCCCGATCCGCTGCCGCAGCTGCGCCAGGTCGCGTACGCCGACGGGGTCGCCGGCGGCGGCTACCGGCCCGAGACCACCTGGGTCGCGTTGCGCGCCGGGCGGTTGGTGGGCCGCGCCGCCTGGCTCCTGCCGCCGGGCGCGGTCGGTGCCCCCTGGCTGGACCGGTTCGACCTGGACGCCGAGCCGGAGGTGGGCGCCGAGCTGCTGCGCGCCGCCCACGAGGCGCTGGGCGGTCCCGGTCTGTACTACGCCGCGCTGCCGGCGCACTGGCGGCGTCGGCCGGAGGTGCTGGCCGTGGTGCAGGCACCGATGGCGGCCGCCCGGCTGGCCGGGCTGGTCGAACGGGGGGAGCGGATCCGGTGCTCCTGGACGGGCACCCCGCTGCCGGCGTCCTCCGGGCGCTACGACTTCCGGCCGCCCGCCGACGTCGCCGAGATCAACGCGCTGGTCGCCAGGATCGTCGAGCCGGACGTGCTGACCGGCGTCGAGATCGCGCGGGTGGTTGCCGGTGTCGACCTCGCCACCGACCCACTGGCCTGGTTGGGCGACGCCACCGAGGAATGGCGCGTCGCCCTGGCGGCCGGCGACCCGGTCGGGTTGGTCGGCACCGCCGGAGACGCCTGCTACCCCCTGCTCGCCTACCTCGGCCTGCTCGACGAGGCGGCCCGGCCCGAGCTGCTGGCCGAGGCGGTGCGGGTGCTGGCCGCCGGTGGTGCCCGCGAGGTCATCGCCGATGTGGAGTCCCACCGGGTGACGGTGCTCGCCGAGTTGGAGCGGACCGGCTTTCGGCAGTTGCGTTCCCGGGTCGCCTTCGCGCCGCCGGACAGTCAGGAATAGCTGACCGGGTGCGCCCGGTCACCCGGGCGCACCCCCTCAGCCGGCGCGGACCCCGCCAGCTGTCAGCATCTGGGCATGCCGGAGATCATCGCCCTTCTCCTCGGCGGGTTGGCGCTGGTCGTGGCGGCGGTCGCCGGGCTCTATCTCTGGCCGGTCGGCCGCCGTGGGCTGTCGGTCGCGCCGGCCCGACCGCTCGACTTCGACACGGCCATCCGTGCCGCCGAGGCCACCATCGCCGCCGAGGCTGCCGATCCGGAGATCCGGCCCGAGTCGCGCAGCCGCCTGCTGAGCCACGGCTCCCGTACCGGCCGGGCCGTGCTGTTGCTGCACGGATACACCCTCGCGCCGGAGCAGTACGCGGGGTTGGCCGAGGAGTTCTTCGACAGTGGGTACAACGTCTGGATCCCCCGGGCCCCCCAGCACGGCACCGTCGACCGGCAGGCCCACCACCGGGTCCAGGCCGCTGAGCTGACGACGTACGCGGCGCAGGGTTGGGCCGTCGCGGCGGCCCTCGGAGACGAGGTGGGCGTCGTCGGGATCTCCGGCGGTGCCGTGCTGGCCACCTGGCTCGCGCAGGTGCCCGGCAACGTCGTACGCCACCTGTTGTTGCTGTCGCCGTTCTTCGGCCCGAACCCGCGACAGGCACCGGCGTACGCGGTCAAACCGCTCATCGTGCTGTACGGACGCCGCGTCCTGCGGGACCGCGTCACGTCGCGCGGATACTCCCTCGCCGCCGTCACCCAGTACCTGACGATTGCGCGTACCCTGCCGAATCCGCCCCGACGGACCGGTCTGCGGACCGCGGCTGTCGCGATCAGCCCGCTCGACGCCGTGGTGGACCTCCGGGCGGCGGTGCACCTGCCGCGCCGGATCGCCGACGCGAACGCGATACCGCTGCGGGTGTGCACCCTGCCGGCGGAGTTGGGGGTCGAGCACAACACCCTCAACCTCGGCGTCGACGGCGACGAGTGGCGACGGCGGTACGTCGCGCTCTACGAGGGCGACCCGGCGCCGTTGAACACCGCAGGGGCGTAGCCGGCGGGCTTGTCGCCGATGCCGAGGCCGGGGCTCACCACCCAGGACTGGTACTGCGGGGTGAACATGCCGTAGAGCAGCGGGACCTTCGGGGCGCTCGCCTCGTCGAGCCGACGTCGGGCGTCGGCCGGGATCTCGAAGTCGAGCGCGCCGAGGTTGCTGGCGAGCTGTTCGGGGCCGCTGGCCCCGATGACCACCGACCCGACGGCGGGCTGGGTGGCCACCCAGTTGATCGCCACCTGCGCCATGCTGCGCCCGAGATCGGCGGCCACGCTCTCCAGCGTCTCGATCACCTGCCAGTCGCCGGGGCTGATCTCCCGACCCGCGGCGTCGGGGTTCGTCAGGCGGCCGGCCCCGCTCATGCCCTCGGCGGTCCGCCGGTACTTGCCGCTGAGCAGCCCTCCGCCGATGGGGCTCCACGCGGTGAGCCCCATGCCCAGGCTCTGCGCCATCGTCACGTGCTCCGCCTCGATGTCCCGGGCGACGAGCGAGTACGGCAACTGCACGTTGACCATCGGGGCCAGCCCGTGTGCCTCGGCGTAGCTCTGCGCCCGGGCCGCGTACCAGGCCGGTACGTCGGACAGCCCGGCGTACCGGATCTTGCCGGAGCGCACCAGGTCGTCGAAGGTGTGCACGACCTCCTCGACCGGGGTGATCCGGTCCCAGGTGTGCAGCAGGTACAGGTCGATGTAGTCGGTGCCGAGCCGGCGCAGCGACGCCTCCACGGCCCGCATGATGTGCTTGCGGCCATTGCCGCTGGCGTTCGGGTCGGACGGGTCGACGGTGTTGGTGGCCTTGCTGGTGAGCACGAGCCGCTCGCGTACGCCGGCCCGCTCGATCAGGCGGCCGAGGATCTTCTCGCTCTCGCCGGCGGTGTAGAAGTCCGCCGTGTCGATGAAGTTCCCGCCCGCCTCCAGGTACTGCCGGAAGATCGGTTCGGCCTCCTGCTCGGTCCTGCCGTACGCGGCGTGGAACCCGTCGACGCCGAAGTTCATGGTGCCCAGTGCCAGCCGACTCACCCGCAGACCGGACCGCCCGAGCAGGTAGTAGTGGTTCATGGTGGTGCCCTTCCGATTGTGGTGTCGGCCCGCTGCGGGCCACGTGTTCCAGACTTTTGCTCGGCAAAAATGGACCTGCAAGTCCAAAACCGAGCTAGGGTCGGACCCGCACCCCGAGACCAGGAGGTCCCATGACACGGGCGTTGACCCGCAAGGGCGAGGCGACCCGGGCCCGGATCGTCGCCGGCGCGGCCGCCGAGATCCGCGAGCGCGGCGTCGACGAGGTACGCCTCGAAGACGTGATGGCCCACACCGGCACCAGCAAGGGGCAGCTCTTCCACTACTTCCCGGACGGGAAGGAGGGGCTGCTGCTCGCGGTGGCGCAGCACGAGGCGGACCAGGTGCTCGCAGACCAGGAGCCGATGCTGAGCAACCTGACGACCTGGCCGGCCTGGCTCGCCTGGCGGGACCGGCTGATCGAGCGGTACCAGGCACAGGGGGTGAAGTGCCCGCTCAACGGTCTGCTCGGCCAGACCGGCCGGCGGGCGCCCGGCGCGCAGGCGATCGTGACCGGCCTCATGTGGCGCTGGCAGAAGGCGATCACCGAGGGCATCCGGCACATGCAGTCGACCGGCGACATGGCCGGAGACCTCGACGCCGACCGGGCCGCCGCGGCACTGCTCGCCGGCATCCAGGGCGGTGTGCTGCTGCTGCTCTCCACCGGGAAGATCGACCACCTCGAAGCCGTCCTCGACCTCACCATCGACTCGCTTCGGGCAGGTGCTCGAACGGCCTGATCGTGTGAGAATCTGCTCGTCCGGCCGTGCCCCGGTCGTTGTCGGAGAGGGGTGGTCGCTCGTGTCGGCAGGATTGGTGGCAGTGCTGCTCGGCGGCGGGATCCCGCTCGTCGCCGCGCTCCTGCTGATGATCATCGGCGCGCTGGGGCGTCGGGCACGGGCCGGGCGACTGACCGGCCGATACACGTCGCGTCCGGGCAACTCGTCAGACAACAGCTCGTCGAGCATGGGCGGAAGCTGAGGCCAGCCCCGCCCAACCTCCAGCGAACCTCCGCAACTGACCGTGCACCGCGACGCTCCCGCCCTTGGTGATCAAGAGGTTTGCGTCAGCGGGCTCGGCGTGTCGTGACGCGAACCTCTTGATCACCGCGGGCGGGGGTTCAGGTGGGTTCAGGTGGGAGGTGGGTGAGGTGGGTGGTGGCGTTGCGGGTTATGGCGGCAGCGAGCGCGATGGTCGCGGGCTGGACTCCGTTCTGCTGCTCCGCGGTGGCGATCCGGACCGACTGCGTCAGGTGCGCCCGCAGGTGCCCGGCGAGCAGACGGTGAAGCGGCGCCCCGGTGGCCGACCGCAGCGTCGCCAACTGCTCGGCGGTGACCATGCCCGGCATGTCGTGCCCCTCGTGCGGATTGGTCGTCGGCGCGCCAGCCTCGGCGAGTAGTTGGCGGGCGCGGTCCAGGTCCGCGCGCTGGGCGGCCGCGACCTGGGCGGCCGTTCGCCGCCAGGCCGGGTCGGTGGTGCGGGCCGGCACCAGATCGAGTACGGGCAGCAGACGTTCGGCCATCGCGGCGGTCAGTTGCAGCCAGGCGATGTCGGTCGGGTTGAACGACCCCGCCGTACCCGACGGTGTCGGCGCGACCGTCGCCGGTGGCGCGGTAACGGGTGGTGTGCCGGCCGCGTCCCGGCGCCCGGCACCGCAGCCGGCGACCAGCAGCACGGCGACGAGCAGGGCACCCGCCCTGGGTTGGCGCATCCGACTCCCTCCCCACCCGGGCGGCGGGCCCGGGATGACCGGACCCGCCGCTGAGGTGTGACCCGCTCGCTCAGATCGGTCGGCCGTCGTGACCGCACTTGATGACGGGACGGATGCAGTCCTGGACCCGACGGGCCAGCTCGGCCACCGGCCAGGCGTTGAAGAAGTCGCCGTGCATCGTGTAGCCCGGCCCGGACGCCAACCGGAACCGCGACGGGTCACCGGTGACCGGGTACCGCAGCACCTGCCGCAACTTCGGCACGTGCACCGGGTGTGTGCTCGGGCAGGCCTGGTTCACCGGGTACGCCAGGTGGCTCTTGTGGTCCGGTGAGTCGAGGTCGCGGCCGTTCCAGCACTGCGGGAAGTCCAGGTACGACTCCAGCATCGTGCCGGACGGGCAGTTGACGAAGTCCTTCGACGGCGGCACGTGTCCGGCGTGCAGGCAGGACCAGCGGGCGATGCTGTCGTTCGGCCCGGTGGCCTTCGCGTTGCCGGCGACGAGCCGCAGCCCCTGCGGGAACGGCTGGGTGTTCGCGACGACGTCGGCGCGTACGCCCTCGCCCAGGTAGTAGAACGTGGCGATCGCCGGCTCCACCGCGACGTTGTCCCGGTACAGGGTCGGCACCCAGTAGGACGAGACGTCCACCCGTGGATTGCAGGTGGTGGGGGAGTTGACCAGGTCGGGGAGCGTGGTGTTGGCGTTCGTCACGGTGCTGCCGAAGAAGCTGTGCATGTGCGAGGCCCCGGGCAGCCCGGGGAAGATGATCGGGTCGTCCGGCAACCGGTGGCTGTAGGTGCAGTCGGCGGGGAACTCGGCGACCCGGATGACGTTGGCGCCGAAGTCAGCGCCGGCTCGGCCGGTGGCGGCGTCGGCCCGGCCGGTGGCGGAGACCAGGTACGTGCCGAGGAGCATCAGCAGTGCGCCGATCGCCGTGGCGAGGCGCAGTCGGCGGGGCATGCCGGAGAGGGGTGCGGCCCTGTCCATCGTGTGACTCCTGTCGGGAGGACGGGTCAGGGACAGCTCCGGCGCCGCCGCCGAAGACAGCGGAGTGTGTCCTGGCCAGACATGGTGGTGGCTTGGTGAGCCCGAGAAGAGAGAGCGCTCTCTTCGTCCCAGCCTCACCCGTATGTCGACTCTTGTCAATACGTTCGGCAACTGGTGGAAAAGACGCCGAAGGGCCGGGCCCCGTGGTGGGGTCCGGCCCTTCGGTGTTGGTGTGGTGCGGGTCAGCTGGTGGCGTAGCCGCGGGTGGCGATCCAGTCCGCGAGGTGCTCGACGGTGACCTCGTAGGAGGCGGTGTCCGGGTTGGCGGAGTCGGCGATCTTCACCACGTTCCCGCCATCGCGGTAGCCGACGACGCTGATGTAGTGCCCGCCCTCGAAGGAGTGGATACCACCGTCGGTGTCGGTGGTGGTGCCGGCGATGTTGGCGACCACGGCCCGGCCGTCGTCGACGGTCTTCACAACGTCGGCGCGCAGCTGGTCGGTCTGCTTGTCATCCGCGGCGGGCGTGCTGATCTCCACCGACCGGTAGGCGTCGTTCTTACCGGTCTCCTTGTTCAACACCGGGGTGATGTCGTTGATGGAGTTGGTGCCGGCTTCGGTGGTGCCCATTTCCTTGGCCATGGCGTCGACGCTGATGTCCTTGCCCTGCACGGACAGGGCGTTACGGGCGGCGGCGGGGCCGCAGTAGTAGAAGTTCGGCTGGGCCTCGTAGCGCACGCCGAGCTGACGCTCGCCGTGGCCCTTGCGGTCGGTCTGGGTCTGCGACGCGGGCTTGCTGGTGTTCGGGGCGGCGAAGGCGGTGGTGACGGGGCCGGCGATGGCGCCGCCGGTGAAGGCGAGGCCGGCGGCGGTCAGGGCGGTCTTACGGATCAGATCGGTACGCATGATGGCGTGCTCCTCTGCATCGGGGGAAACCGCACAGGCACTGAACCGGGGGGTGTGCCCGTGGGGGGTGTGGCCGTGCGGGGACGTTCGCGGGGTGCCCGGCGACCCGCTGAGGGGTCGGCGTCGGGACAGGGTGTAACGGTTGGCGGTGGCGGGTCATTCCGCCTGCCCATCGGCCCTGTTGTGATGCCGGGCCTGGCTGGTTCCGCCTACCAGGGCTGGCCGGTGGTGCTCGGGCCTGGCTGGTTTCGCCTACCTGGGGCCGGCCGGTGGTGCTCGGGCCTGGCTGGTTTCGCCTACCTGGGGCCGGCCGGTGGTGCTCGGCCGTGCGGGGGGTGTAACCGTGGCGGCCGGGCGGGTGTTCCCGGCGGCTGCTCTCCACCGGGCCGGGGGCGCGGTGGTCTGCCAGGTATAACGACCCGGCCCGGCCCCCGATTCCGCCGTCGGGGTGGTCCCGACCACCCGACATCCCCACCCAAACCGGACACCGATGCCTGCCGGGCTGCCCCGACATGACGGACGAACGGGATGATCGACTCGGGTTCCTGAAAAGCGCGCTGTCCCGGTGTGGGGGATACCGCGGCTTCCTGAAAGCCGAGTGGATCACGCCCGTCTGCGCCATTTGCGCCCCCTCGACCGGGGCCGACGCGGGGGGAGACAGTGCCCGACGGAACCGGGCGACTTGGCCGGACCCGGTCCCACCCTTGGGTCACGTCGCGGGCCCGTTCGCGTGCCCCTCGACGAAGCCCTCCCGATCGGGAGGGGTGTCAGCCTTCGCGACCGGGGAACATCGCCAGGGCCTTCGCGCGCTGCGCGACGAGATCGGCGTAGGTGCCGTCACGTTCGGCCCAACGATGCATGAGAACGCCCTTCACGAGGATTTCGCGCGGGGTGGGGTTCGCCGAGAGCAGCTGCATGACCTCGGTGGCGAAGTCGTCGAGCGGCAGCGCGTGCGGGTTCACCTTCTCCTGCCCGGCTGTCGCGACGGCCGGGGGAACGAGCTCGACGACGTCGACACCGGTGCCGTCGAGCTGCGCGCGCAGCGCCTCGGAGTAGGCGTGCACCGCTGCCTTCGAGGCGGCGTAGCTGGGCATGGGCGGGAACGGCAGGAAGGCGATGCCGGAGGTGACGGTGATGAACGTGCCGGCACCCCGACCCAGCAGGTGCGGGGTGAAGGCGTCGATGACCCGGATGGTGCCGACCAGGTTGGTGTCGATCGTCGCCTGCGCCGCCCCGAAGTGCGCAGGATCGCGAAGGTCTTCGGTGAGCATGACACCCGACATCGTCACCACCGTGTCCAGTTCGGGGTAACGGGCGAGCACGGCGTCCCGGACAGCGCCGACAGAGGCGCCGTCGGTGACGTCGATGCCGAACGTGCCGAAACCTTCCGCGGCGAGCGCGGAGAGGGCCTCGGGGCTGCGACCGCCAACGGCCACGGTGCTGCCCGCCGCGGCGAACCGCCGGGCCAGCTCCCGCCCGATACCCGACGTGCCGCCGACGATGAGAACTGTGCGGTTGGAGAGATCCACGAGATCTTCCCTTCGATCCAGAGGGCGCCGACGCGTCAACTCGCGGCGCGAACAGTGATGCGCGCTGTCCTTCTCAACAACAGCGCGATCACAGTCTTGACGGAGCCCGGCGGGGGTGGCAGGGCCCCCGTTTTCCCAGGTCCCACCAGGACCCCTCTGCGCCCCGCGCACCGCACTACCGTGGTGAGCATGAGGGATGAGGAGTCGGCCGGCGGCCATCGGCTGGGCAGCTACCTCCGGGCCCGGCGCGAACTGGTCTCACCGGCGCAGGTGGGGCTCCCGACCGGCGGTCGGCGCCGCGTGCCCGGCCTGCGCCGCGAGGAGGTCGCCCTGCTCGCCGGGATCAGCCCCGACTACTACCTGCGGCTGGAACGGGGCCGGGACAGGAACCCCTCACCGCAGGTCCTCGAATCACTCGCGCGCGTCCTGCAACTCGACGACATCGAGCGGACGTATCTGCTCGACCTCGCGGCGGCGCGTCCCAGGGCACCGCGCCGCAAGCGGTCCGAGCACGTACCGGCGCGGGTGTACGAACTGCTCGCCCACCTTCAGATCCCCGCGTTCGTGGAAGGACGCGCCTTCGACGTCCTGGCCTCCAACCCGATGGCCGTGGCGCTCTCCCCGCGCCTGCGGCCCGGTCAGAACCGGCTGCGCTCGCTCCTGCTCGATCCGGAGGAACGAGCCTTCCACCAGGACTGGACGAAGGCCACCGCCGACTTCATCGCCACCCTGCGCACCACCATCGGCGACGACATCGACAACCCCCGGTTCGTCGAGCTGGTGGGCGAACTCGCGCTGTCCAGTCAGCGGTTCCGGACCCTGTGGGCCCGCCACGACGTCCGCAGCCTCGACGGGGGCACGACCACCGTCCACCACCCCGTCGTCGGTGAACTGCGCCTCCACCGGGACAAACTCCCCATCGGTGACGTCATCCTCGTCGTCTACTACCCCGACAAGGACAGCGACAGCGACGAGAAACTGCGGCTGCTCGCCGCACTCGCACACACCGAGACCGCCGACGACCACACCCGGGTGGGGCGGCCCGACGCGTCGTCGAACCGCCCCACCCGTTCCCAGAGCTGATCAGAAACCGAGGACGGCCCGCCCGCCGACCACCGGCAGTCGCAGCTCGCTGTCCTTCGGCGCGACCCGCAGCTCGGTGCCGCCCAGCGGCAGCAGGGTGTACTCCTGGTCGCTGGAGAAAACCACCACGCCGATGCGGTGGCCCGCCGGGAAGACGTAGTCCTTCGGCTCCATGGTCCACCGGTAGTCGTACAGCTTGCCCTGCTTGACCGGCTCGGTGCGGGCGGCGCTCTTGCGGTTCTGCGGGTCCATCCAGCCTCGCGTCACCACTGTCGGTGCTGCGGTCGACCCGGCCGGCCCGTAGTCGACCAGGTACGCGGTGAGGTTCGCGTCCGGCTTGTTGTCGATCGCCATCCGCAGCCGCATCTCCGGACGCCCCGAGATGCGCACGCTCTGCGTCAGCTCCGGGGAACGGTAGGCGAGGCGGTTGGCGCTCGCGGTGTCCGGATTGGACACCAGAGTGTCCGGGTGGATGGTCCGGCCCTCGTCAACGAAGCTCTGCTCGACAGTGGCCTTGGGCGGCTTGCCGGTGGTGAGGGTGCCCGGCGCGGTGGCGTCGGTGGCGGCGAAGCGCAGCCCGACCTCCCGCGCGGCCGGGTCGGGCCAGTTGGCGTACGTGGTGTAGGCGCGATCCTCGCGCTGGAGCACCGCCGTCGGCTCGTCCATGATGCCGTTGCGCACGTTCCACAACCAGAAGTCGAACCAGCGGTTCTCGGTCTGCTTGTACGTCCACGTCTGACCGCTCGGCAGGGTCACCGAGGCGCTGCTGCCCGGGCCGCCGTGCCCGCCCTGGTGCAACCAGATCTTGCGCGGCACGTGGCGCTTGGCGAGCTCGTCCCACCAGCCGGCGAAGTGTTCGGTCTTCACGTTCCAGTCGTTGAGGCCGTGCACCACGAAGACGCTGGCCTCGACGTCGCGGGCGTCGAGGTAGTCGCGGTCGCGCCAGAACGTGGAGTAGTCGCCGGTGATCCGGTCCTGCTCCTCGGTGATCTTCGCGAGCTCGTCGGCGCACTGCCCCTCGGCGCGGGCCTGTCCGGCGGTGTACTGGGCCAGGATGTCGAGGTCCTCGCCCTGGAACGTGCCGGGTGCGACGACGAGGCCGTTGGCCCGGTAGTAGTCGTACCAGCTGCTGATCGCGGAGACCGGCACGATGGTCTTGAGCCCCTTGACGCCCGTGGTGGCGACCTGGTTGGGCAGCGTCCCGTTGTAGGAGACCCCGGTCATGCCGACCGCGCCGGTGGTCCAGCCGGCGGTGACCGGGGCGCCGTTGGCGTCGTACCCCTTCGCCCGGCCGTTGAGCCAGTCGATGACGGCCTTGGTGCCGAGCGTCTCGGCCTGGTCGCCGCTGGTCGGGCAGCCGTCCGAGTCGCCGGTGCCGACGCTCTGGCCGAGCACCACCGCGTACCCGCGGGGCACGTAGTAGTCATCCAGCGAGCCGGGCAGGTTGGCCTTGGCCTGGGCCCGCTGCGTGCCCACGTCGAGCGCCCGGCGGCCGGAGCGGTCGGTCAGACCGTTCTGCGGCAGGTCGTCGACCAGCACGCTCGGGTACGGCACGTCACCCCAGGTGCCCTTGCGGTAGGGGCTGTGCTCGAAGATGACCGGCACCTTGAAGCCCTGGGTGGCGGTTTCCCGGGGACGGGAGATGTCGATGGCCACCCGGTCGAGTCGACCGTCGTGGTCGGTGTCCACCGGGGTCTGGACGAACACCCGTTCCTCGATCGCGTCGGCGAGCGAGAACACGGGTTGGGTCATGCCGTCGCTGACCACGATGCCGGTGGGCGTGGTGGGCGGGGGCGGGGCGGCAGCCGCTGGTGGGGCTGCGCTGAGCACCAGCGCGCCGGACACGCCGACGCTCAGGAGTGCCAGATGACGGGGTCGACGCATCCGCGTCTCCCTTCGGTTGGGCTGGTTGCCGGGGTCGGCGGGGGCCGATCTCGAAGATCCATTCGTCGCCATGCTAGGTCCGGTCCGGCGTCGCGTCGATCCCTTCGACCGGGTACGCACCTGTCGTCCACGCCGTCGCCGCCGGTCCGGCGGGCCGCAATCGAAACGACATCGAACTGAGCCCGTCGGCGATACAACGCCGAAATCCGCAGCGCGTGGGCCGGAAAACCCCCTCGTCAAGGGGTGCCCGCCTGGTCGTCTCCGTGCATATGATCTTGCGGGAAGTCGCCCGAAGAGGCGCTTTCGTCCACATAAGACGAGGAGCACCATGCTCAGGAAAACGCGGTGGCTGTTGGCCATCGCCGTCACGGCCACCACGCTGACCGCCCTACCGGGCGGCGCGGCCACGGCCGGACCCAGCCACATCGGTCAGACCGGCGCACCCGCAGCCACGGCCGATCCGAAGACGCACACCGTCACCCTGCTGACCGGGGACGTGGTGACCGTACGGGACACCGGACCGGGCTGCCCGCACGCCACGGTCCGGCCGGCCGACGAGAACGCGGTGATCCGCCAGACCTGTGGCCCCGACGGCCACCTGCACGTCATCCCCGCCCGCGTCGCGTCCCAGATCGGCTCGGTCCTCGACCCCGACCTCTTCGACGTCACCGCGCTGATCGCCGACGGGTACGACGACGAGAACACCCTCGAGTTGCCGCTCATCGTGCAGCCCGCCACGGCGTCGGCCCGGGTGGCCGCGCTCGGCGACGTGCTGCCGTTGCCCAGCATCGGCGCGGTCGCCGGCCGCGTACCCAAGAAGGGCCCGGCCACCGCGAAGCTGGCGACGAACTCGCTGCTCGCCGGCGCGAAGAAGGTCTGGCTCGACCGCAAGGTCCGCGCCACCGCGTTGACCGGCGGCAAGCGCGCCGACCTCGACCGCAACCTGGAGCAGATCGCCGCATCCGACGCCTGGCAGGCCGGCTGGACCGGCAAGGGGAGCACCGTCGCGGTGCTCGACACCGGCGCCGACTTCACCCACCCGGACCTGGTCGGCCGGGTCGCCGACCGGGCCGACTTCACCGCCGAGGGCGGTGACGCCGTCGACCACAACGGCCACGGTACGCACGTCGCCGCCACCATCGCCGGCACCGGCGCGGCCGCACAGGGGCATCGTCGCGGCGTGGCGCCGGACGCCAGGCTGATGATCGGCAAGGTCCTCGACGACCACGGCTCCGGCGAGGACTCCGGCATCATCGCCGGCATGGAGTGGGCCGCCGCCCGGGCCGACGTCATCAACATGAGCCTCGGCGGCAGCGACGCGGACGACGGCAACGACCCGCTCTCGCTCGCCGTCGACGGCCTGAGCAAGTCCACCGGCGTCCTCTTCGTCATCGCCGCCGGCAACAGCGGCGGCGCGATCTCCTCGCCCGGCTCCGCCGCCAGCGCGCTGACCGTCGGCGCTGTCGACCGCAACGACAATCTCGCCGACTTCTCCAGCCGCGGACCGCTGGTCACCAGCCACGTGGCGAAGCCGGAACTGGTAGCGCCCGGTGTCGACATCGTCGCCGCCCGGGCCGCCGGCACCAACCTGCAGGATCCGATCGACGAGCACTACGAGGCGATCAGCGGCACCTCGATGGCCAGCCCGCACGTGGCGGGCGCCGCCGCGCTCCTCGTCCAGCGGCACCCCGACTGGACCGGCGAGCAGATCAAGGCCGCGCTCGTCGGCGCCGCCGACCCGCTGACCGGCGTCGACGCGTACGCCGTCGGGGCCGGCCGGCTCAACGCGGCGCGGGCCCTCGGCGGCCCGACCAGCAACCAGCCGGTGGTCAACCTCGGCACCTTCGCGTACCCGCAGTCCGGGACCAGCGAGGCGAAGCTGAGCTGGACCGGCGCGGCGACCCCGGCGACGACCCACCTCGACCTCGACGTGTCGGTGGTCAACCACGACGGCCAGCCGGTGCCGCGCGGGGCGGCGTCGCTGTCGACCAACCGGGTGACGCTCAAGCGCGGTTCCACCGCCGGTACGACAGTGCGGATCGACCGCGCGGCGCTGGCCGCCCGGCCGGGCTTCTACCTGGCCACCGTCACCGCGCGCGGCCCCGGCCGCAAGCTGGTCTCGACCACCCCGGTGAGCTTCTCCGTCGAGCCGCCCAGCTATGACCTGACCATCCACACGAAGCCGCTGCCCGGGCTCAAGGACGGCGCGGAGAGCTGGATCAACCTGCTGGTCACCAACCTCGCCGACCCGGTGGTCTACTACGACGGCGCGGGCGGTGCCCCCGGAGACACCTTCACGCTGCGGGTGCCGGCCGGCCGGTACGCGATCCTCGGCTCGTCCGTCGCCTACTACGTCGACAGTGACGTGCTGGAGACCACGCTCGCCGCCGAGGCCGACCTGGACGTGCGCGGTGCCCGGAGCGTGACCCTCGACCCGGCGCGGGCCAGGGCGGTGACGGCGACTGTCGACGGGGTGCCCGCCACACCCACCAAGACCGACCTCACCAACGTCCAGACCGCGCCGAACGGGTTGTCCTGGTGGCACCAGGTCAGCGGGTACGGGTCCAAGACCACTGTCCGCACCACCGCGATGCCGAAGCCCGCTGTCGGGTCCCGGCGCAGCTGGGCGGCCGTCAACCTCGATTCGCCGGCCGGCACGGCCAAGCCGTACCGCTACAACCTGGTGCACGAGTACCCGGACGGCGTACCGGCCGACCCCGCCTTCCGGGTGGGCCGGGCCGAGCAGGCGACGCTCGCCCGCATCGATGAGCGATTCCACCAGATGGACTCGGAGGGGATGGTCACCCAGCTGATCCGCAGTGGCTTCGCGCCGGACGGGTTCCCGGTGACGCAGACCCACGAGGGGAACCTGCCGCCGAACCGCACCGACTACCTCTCGCCCGGGTTCCGCTGGGCGGACGAGGGTGTCTACGGTGGCCTGTCGGCCCAGGAGGCGCCCCGCAGCTACCAGCCGGGCAGTCAGCAGACCAAGGTCTGGGCACGCCAACCGCTGCATTCCGGCTTCTACGACGACCCGGCCGGCGTCGACCAGAGCTGCGCCACCGCGCCGTCGCGGACCCGGGGCAACCTGCACATCGACCTGGTGTCGCTGACCGACCAGCACCAGCGGGCCGACTGCCTCCAGGGCCCCTCCATCGGGGTGAACCGCAAGCTGTCGCTGTACCGCAACGGCAAGCTGGTCGAGGAACGGGACCGCCCGCTCGCCGACTTCACGGTGCCGCAGCAGCTGTCGGACTACCGGCTGACCCTCGACGTCGACACGAGCCTGATCCTGCCGATCTCCACCAAGGTCAGCACCTCGTGGACGTTCCGGTCGGCCGGGCCGGACGGGACCGCAAGCGTGCCGTTGCCGCTGCTCGCGGTGGACTACGCGCTGCCGATGGACACCAACAACCACGCCACCGGCGGTACGGCCGAGCTGGCCGTCCGGCAGGCGCACGGTGTCACGGCGCAGAAGGTGACCTCGTTCGAGGTGTGGACGTCGACAAACGACGGTGCCACCTGGACCTCGGCCCGGGTCACCAGCAGTGGCGACAGCTACCGGGTCGTGCTGCCGAAGGCCGCCGCCGGGCAGGCCGTCTCGCTGCGGGTGAAGGCCGGCGCGAACGGTGGTAGCGGCATCGACCAGACCATCATCCGGGCGTACCACGCCGGCTGACGGTCACCCCGCTGGTGCGGCCCGGGCCCTCGACCGGGCCGCACCGGCACCCCGAGACCGTCATCGGTACCGGTTGAGGACGTCACGCAGTCGGTTCTCCGGGCCCCGGACAAACAGGGCTCGGATCTCGACGAAGGGGTTGTTGCCGGGTCGGTACCTTTCGTCATCGTCCTCTTCGTACTCGTCGCGTGGATCCTCGGGCATGAGCACGAACGGTGTGCCGTCCTGGTCAGGGTGGTTCATCGGGAGTTGCGGGTTGCAGTGCCACACGGTGCCGTAGTGCCGGTTCTGCACCTCGCCGAGGTACCAGGCCGAGACTGCCACGATCGGATCCTCCTGCGCCGCGCTCACCTCCTCCCAGGTGGAGAACTGCCGCCGGAGCAGGTCTTCGAGCTGATCCAGCGACCCGGGCGTGAAGTCCCACGCGTGGCCACTCTGCTGCGCCCACCCCGGGAAGGCCGCCTCCTGCTTCGCCAGCCACGCGTTCAGCCGTGGGTTGTCGGCCCACTCCTGCTCTTCGCTCTGCCGATCGACGCTCATGGCGTTCCACCCTACGACTGTGGTGGCGCGAACGTAACGATCCCGCATCCAAAGCTATCGATCAGGTAGTGCTGGACTGCACCAGCGGCGAACTCACGCCTAGGGTGCCTGACGGCGCTGGTGACCAGATGACTACGGGGAGGCATCTGCCGCAGCGCTTCCGCTGTCTGGTCTTTCAGCCTCCCCAGACGAGGATCCAGATGAGCTACCCGACACCCAGACGTCGCCCACGCAGCCTGGCGCGAATCGCGGTGGCGGTCGCCTGCGCCAGCGTGATGACCTTCAGTGGCCTGCCTGTTCTCACCGGCGGCGTGGAGGCGGCACCGAAGGCGAAGCGCTGCGACGAGATGTACGGCGTCAGAGGCGATCCAGCGAAGCCGGGCGGACTGCCGGCGGACAGCACGATCCGTCGCGAGGCGGACTGGGACGAGTACGAGTTCGACAACCCACGGCAGGCCATGGACGGTCTGACCCTTCCCTCTGACCCGGCCGAACGCACGAAATTCCTGGACGAGATCGGCGAGGACAGCTCGCGATACAAGGAGGGCGACCCGAAGCGGGTCTACGCCACCTACAACAACAACCAGAAGAACGGCACCAGGCCGTTCGCGGGCACGTTCGACGAGTGGCTGAACGAGGTCTACATCGAGAACTACGCCCGTAACCGGCGTGGTGCCGCGTTCACCGCGAAGATCGTACGCGATCTGAACCTCGTCGGACCGGACTGGCTGTGTGAGGAGTACATCCTCGACAAGGACGGCAAGACCATCCGCAAGTACGACGCGGCCAACCACCGGACCAAGGAATTCGTCGAGTTCAAGTCCGGCGGCGCGCACGACACGAGCCAGCCGCCGAAGGACCGCGTCGTACTCAAGGACCCGAGGTACCAGGACTACAAGCTGCGGTACGCCTTCGGCCAGGAGCAGGAACCGAAGACCAGGACGGCTGTGCGGAACCTGGGCGCGGACATCGGCAACGACGCGCAGGGCAGGCCAAGGGTCACCACCTACGAGCACCGTTCCACTGCAGTCGTCCGCTACACGCCTGGCCCGCACAGCAGGTACGACTCCACCCTCAACGCCAAGCCGGGCGTGAACCAGGGCTCACGCGGCGGCGGCAACGACATGATCAACCGGTCCGCGCCGAACCCGGAGACCGCGCGCCAGCAGATCGAGCGTGCCCGTCAGTTGGACACGACCGGTCAGCGCGTGCGTGGTCCCGGCGGCGTGGACTTCTCCACCCTGGAACTGCGCTTCGTGGGCGCGCCGGTCAAGGGCGAGGGCCTGGACTATTCCTTCAGCGCCAAGAAGATGCCAGATCCGGACACCAATCCCGGTGCGGGCGGCAAGGAGAAGGCGGAGCTGGTCTCCGACTCGTTCTTCACCTGGCTCGCGCTCACCCCGGACAAGTTCTGGGTGAACCTCAACCCGGACCAACCCGACAAGATCATGGACGACCGGTTCGGCGAGACCGACGCTGGCCGCGTGCTGCTCGAAGCTGACCTGGATATGAAGCACGACTTCGCCCAGACGATGAACCCCAGCACCGACCGCGGCGCCCGCTTCTGGGACTCGCTGAGTCGGGTCGACGGACGGCCCTGCCTGCACAGCATCCGCAACTGGATCGTCCCCCAGCCGGCGCAGGTGCGGGAGCAGGACGGCGGCATCTACATCCTCGACGCGCCGCTGAAGGTCAACTCCGTTCCGCAGGAGGTCAACACGCCTGTGCCAGGCGGCACCTGCGACCTGACCAAAGCGCAGATCGAGCACAACCAGAGCCTCGTCAACACCATGATCCTCCCCGAAGTCGAGAAGAAGATCAACAACCATGCGGCGTACGCCGACCTGCGCCGGGTGTACACCTCGCGCGTCGCCGCGGAGTGGATCCGGCTGCAGGACGCGGAGAAGGCCACCGACTACCGCGCCATCATCAACAGCAACGAGGTGTCCCGATGGCCGATCCGCGGTGCGAAGTGGGACAAGAACGAAACCTGGCAGCGGTACCTGAAATCCTTCAAGGAGGGCGACTACAGCTTCGAGCGCGAGTACGGCGGCAGGGTCTACGTCTACACCGTCGGCGGCGTGGACTTCTCACAGGCACCGAAGAAGAACATCACCAAATCGGAGTTCACCACGGCGCACCCGCACCTGCCGCGCACCACGCAGACCTCCGTCAAGGCGATGACCGACGACGCCGAGACCAAGAACATCCTCTACCTCGGCGGTAACACCACCGTGAAGGCGTCCAGGGGCGGAGGCGCGACCCCCGAGCCGCCGTCCAACGACGGCGGATCGGGTGGTGGTCTGCCCATCACCGGCGACAGCCTGCCCGTCGGTCTGGTGCTCACGTTCGCTGCCGCGCTCATCGCCGTCGGCAGTGGCATGCTCTGGTGGACGCGTCGCCGTCGGCGATTCCAGAGCTAGCTGTCCCGTTCAGGTCTCCCGGCTGGGCCGGTGCCGTCTCCGGTTGCTGGTCAGCGTGTTGGCTGACCAGCAACCGGAGACCTCGGGCCCGCCCTCGACCCGGTGCCGAATCCTTCTGTCGCCGGAGGTGTCGATCCGGCGGGGCGGCGTTCCGGTCGCTGATCGCGGCCGGTCTGCTGCTCGCCTGGCGGGTCACTGGCCCTCCCAGACCGCCTTCGCCCCGGAGTCGCCGGTACGGAACACGTAGTAGACGGCGACGCCGGCGGCCACCACCGACAACACCTGCAACGCCACTGTCAGCGCAGGGGAGGGGCGCCGGTCGACGTCGCCGTCGGTCGCCCTGGGCGCGACGAACCAGACCAGTGCCAGCGCCACCACGGCCAACCCGATCGTCGCGTACAGCGTGATGTCACCGAACTCCTGATGCGCCTCAAGCTTCGGCAGGAACTCGGGAGTGACCCGGTTGGCCGCCTGCATCCGCTCGAGGAAGGCGTCGCCGGAGAGCTTCGTCAGCAGGGCGGCGATCGGCGCGCCCACCGCGAGCAGCCCCAACACCCAGCGGGTGTGCGGCCGGATCGGCGCGACCAACGCGTAGCCGACGGTCAGCAGGGCCAGCAGCGGCACGAACACCACGGCTGCGTGCAGCAGCAGAGGGTGGGCGGGGATGCCCATGAACTCCTCGAACATCGGCGTCTCCTCCTGATACCGGCCGGACGTCGATCGTCCGGGCATGGACGCTATCGGTACCGCTCGGATGTGTCAGCCCCCACGATCGCCCGGCGGCGCGCGAGCCACGGCGACCTCAGGTCACCGCCGCCCGTACCCCGAGGCCGAGCAGGATCGCACCGGTCAACCGATCGAACGCGCGTCGCACCGAGGCGGTGCGGAGCAGCCGGGCGGCGGCACCGGAGACCTCGGTCCAGCCAGCGAGCCAACAGGTGTGCAGCGCGGCGTGTGCCGTGGCGAGAAGCACCATCGGCACGAGCACCGGTCGACCCGGTTCGAGGAACTGTGGTGCCAGGGTGAGGTAGATGGCGGCGGCCTTCGGGTTCAGCACGTTGCCGAGCAACCCCTGCAGGTAAGGGTGGTCCACCCGCCAGGGCAGCCTCCGGCTGGGAACCGTCGGTGGTCGTTCCGTCTTCGTGCGACGGCGTGACGCGGACCAGAGCAGCCAGAGCCCGAGCCCGACCAGGTAACCGGCGCCGACCAGCTTGACGACCCAGAACGCCTGCGACGAGCGGAGCACCAGCGCGGCCAGACCGACGGCTGCCAGCGTGGCGTGCACGTACAGCCCGGTCACCGTACCCAGGATCACCCACCAGCCCTGCCGCCGGCCGCCGCTGGCGACCCGCGAGACGACCAGGGTCAGGCTCGCCCCCGGCGTGGCGGTGATCGGCGCGACGGCCAGCAGGAAGCCGAGCACCGCGACCCCGTGCACGCTCAGACCACCACCCGGTAGTGGGTGGTGAGCAGCCCGGTGTCGTCGTACACGTGGAACGCGACGCCGGGCGGCTGGGTCTGGGTGGTCAACGGGCCGTCACCCTCCCACGGCATCCGCAGCGTGGAGACCACACCCGGCGCGATCCGCAGTGGACGGCCCGCGAAGGTGCTCGCGGCGGCGGTGTGGAAGTGCCCGGTCAGCACGGCGACGACCTGGGGGTGGGCGGCGACGAGATCGGCCAGGGGGTCGGCCGGCAGCAGCCGCATCGGATCGATGACCGGGTGGTGCAGCACCACCGGCGGGTGATGGAGGGCGATGAACGTGGGCGTCCCGGCCGGCACCGAACCCAGCTCGTCGGCGAGCCACGCCATGGTCTCGTCGTCCAGGTGGCCCTCGTCGGCACCGGGCACCGACGAGTCGGCGAGGAGGAAGACCGCGCCGGCCACGTCGTGCCGGGCGTTGATCGGGCCGGTGCCGCCGCCGTCGTCGCCGAGCAGACCCTTGCGGTACGCGTCGCGCACGTCGTGGTTGCCGGGGCAGACCATGACCGGCAGCGGGGATTCGAAGAGCTTCGCGGCGGTCTCGTACTCGGCCACCTCGCCATGGTCGGCGATGTCCCCGGTGATCAGGATGGCGTCGACCGGTCGTGGCAGGGAGTGCAGGTGGTCCATGACCCGGGCGGTCCGCTCGGCCGATCGGGGATGGCTGTCGATGTGGGTGTCACTGAGGTGTGCGATGACCAGCACGGCGCCCCCTAATGGTTCACGAACGGCGTAAGCATTAGGGAAGCTACTCTTGGCAGCATCGACAGCACAAGCCAGCACCGGAGGGACCGATGTCAGCGCAGCTCGCGCTCGCCCTGGTCAGCACGATTCGGCACGACGGCAGCGGCGGCGTCGCCGACGACCTCGACGACCTCGCCGGCCTCACCGCCTGGCTGCACGAGCAGGCCGACGCACTGCGGGAGTACGTCGACGGGTTCGACGCCCACGGCGACGTCGTCGACGAACGGACCCGACTCGACGTGGTGGCGGTGCGCCGTGCCGCGCGTGGCCTGTTCGCCGTGGCGGTCCGCCCAGGCCCACCGAGCCGGGCCGACTCGGCCTCACTGCTCTCGCCGCAGGAGGCGGTCGCCCAGCTCAACCAGGCCGCCGGGGCGGTGCCGGTCCGGCCCGTGCTGAGCTGGGCGCAGGAGGGCGCACCGTCCCTCGCCTGGCACGGCGAGGCCGCCGACGCGCGGCTCGCGATCACCGCCGGCCTGGCCCGGGCCGTCATCGGCTTCCTCACCGGTCCGGCGCGCGAAGAGTTGCGCGCCTGCCCCGCACCCCGATGCGTGCGCTACTTCGTCAAGGACCACCCGCGTCAGGAGTGGTGCAAGCCCTCCTGCGGCAACCGGGCCCGGGTCGCCCGCCACTACCAGCGGCGCGCCGCACCTCGCTAGCTGCCGCGCTCAGCTACGGGAACGCGGCAGGCAGTCCTTCTTGTACTTGAGGCCCGACCCGCACCAGCAGGCGTCGTTGCGCTCCGGAGGCCAGGCGATCCGCGCGCTGGGTCGTGCCTGCACCTCGGCCGCGTATCCCGCCCGGACCGCGGCGTCGGCCGGATCGCCGTCACGTCGACCGGCAAACGCGTTCAACCCGTCCACGGTGGCACGGAACACGGCCAACCCGGCCTGACCGGCACCCCTCAGCCGGACCAGTTCCTTCTCCAGCCGGCCCCGGTGCGCGTCCCAGTCCGACCCGTACACCTCGCTCAGCGCGGGGTGCTCGGCGAGCAGTCGGTCGAACTCGACCCGGGGCCAGAAGAGCAGGTCGGACTCGGCGTCCCTGCGCTCGCCGGCCCGGCGCACGAGTTGGGTCTCCAGCCGGTCTGCCAGGTCGTCCTGCCGGTCGTGCGGCAGGTTCAGGTTCCGGCGTACCCGATGCCGCTGTTGCAGCAGGAAGAAGGTGACACCGGGCGCGTCCGGCGGACCGAGATCGACCACCGGGTCGATCGCGGTGCTGGCCGGCCCGGAGGCGGCGGTCGCGCGTTCGTTGAGCACCGCGTCGACCGCCTCGCTCAGCCACTGCTCGGCAATCGCCGAACGACCACCGGCATCCAGCGCCGCGCTGACGTAGGCGGGGGCGTGGGGCTGCGTGCGCAGCAACGGGCGCAGCGCTGTCAACTCCGCCATCGCCTCGTCGGCCCGACCGCCGGCGCGGAACAGGGCCCGGGCCCGCAGCGCCCGGGCGAACCCGGCCCGCGGATCGTCCCCGGACGGGTACGCCGCCAGGGCCCGCTCGGCGTAGCGCAGGGCGGCATCCGGTCGGGCCCGGATCTCGGCGATCTCGGCGGCCAGGGTCAGCGCGTCCCCGGCGTCGTCGGGATCCTCCAGTCGGCCCTGCTCCGCCGCCTCGGCGAGATCAGCGGCGACGCCGAGCGGGTTGGCCGTCCCGAGCGCCGAGCGGCGAAGTTCAGCGAGGTCAGCCTTGGTGAGTACGTCTTTCGTCGACACGATCTCACGGTACGTCCGGGTGCTCGCGGTATGCGGGCAGATCACCTGTTACGCCGCTCTCATGCCGCCCGCCGGGCGGACTACGACCACGCGCCGGCCGCAACGGCCCGTTCGGCGTAGGTGTCGAAGTCGAGCGGGTCCCGTCCGAGAACTCGACGTACCCCGTCGGTCGGTTCGGCGAGATGGCCCGCCCGCATCCCGGCGAACAGGGCGTTCAGCCCCGTGGCCGCCTGCGCCGGATAACCCTCGGCGCGCAGTTCGGCGTGGTACTGCTCCGGAGTGAGCTCCACGTAGCGGATCGAGCGGCCGGTCACCCGCGCGATCGTGGCGACCGCCGTAGCGAAGGTGAGCGCACGGGGGCCGGACAGGTCGTACACCTGTCCGTGGTGACCGGGCGAGGTCAACAGCGTGGCCGCCACGTCGGCGACGTCCTGGGCGTCGACGAACGGCTCGGGCGTGGCCCCCATCGGCAGGGCCAGCCGACCGTCGAGCAGTGGTTGGCGAAACAGGTCCTCGCTGAAGTTCTGACTGAAGTTGTTCGCCCGGATGATCGTCCACTCGATGCCGGACTTCCGCACTGCCTCTTCCGCGGCGAGCATGCCGGGGGAGAAGTTACCGATCCGGTCGATCCCGCGCCCGGAGAGCGCCACGATCCGGCCGACACCTGAGTCGACTGCCTGCGTCACGAAGTCGGTGGCCAGCGCCGGGTCCTCCGGAGCGAGCAGATAGACAGCAGAGGCACCTGCCACGGCCGGCCGCCAGGTATCCCGCCGCGACCAGTCGAAGCGCACCTCACCGGAGCGAGAGGCGGCCCGGGCGTGGTGACCCGCCGCCCGCAGCGTCTGGACCAGCCGGCGACCGGTCTTGCCGGTGCCGGCCATCACGAGTGTCGAAGGTGCGTTCGTCGTCATGACCACGAGTCAACGCGCCCGGTCGTTTGCGGGACATGTCCTGTCGTACGCCGGGCATGTCCGATCGTCCGCGGTCCATCCTCCGCGACCTATCGTCGGAGACATGGACCCGTTCGACAATCTGCTGCGCGGTCTGCACGCCGACGGCGCGGCCTTCGGCCGGTCGGTGCTGACGCCGCCGTGGGCGCTGCGGTTCACCGACGGCGCCCCGCTGACGCTCTGTGTTCCGATGCGGGGCGAGGGCTGGATCTCCCATCCGGACAGCGACAAGCCTCGCCTGGTCCGGGTCGGCGAGGCGGCCATCGTGCGCGGGCCGGCGCCGTTCGTCTTCTCCGCCGAGCCCCGGTCGAGCTTCGAGCCCGGGGAACTGCGGGACGTCCGGCGCGGCCAGACCGGGGTCGTCGACCCGGTGGACGCGGATCACACCGACCGCCTCGTGCTGTTGGTCGGGGTGTACCACGTCCGGGGTCGGGTGCCTCAGCGGTTGCTGGGCGCGCTGCCGCCGGTGCTCGTCGTGCCGGAAGACCAGGACTGCGCCGCGCTGCGCGACTACCTGGACGCCCAACTCAACGCGGGTCGGCCCGGACGGCAGGTCGTGCTGGACCGTCTGCTGGACTGGTTGTTGGTGTGCACGGTCCGGGACTGGTTCGACCAGCCGGAGGCCGAGGCGCCCGGCTGGTACCGCGCGCTGAGCGACGACACTGTCGGTCCGGTGCTGCGCGCCATGCACGACGCGCCGGGCCGACCGTGGACCCTGGCCGACCTGGCCGCCCAGGCCGGGGTGTCCCGGTCCACACTGGCGAAACGGTTCACCGCATTGGTGGGTGAACCGCCGCTCACCTACCTGACCGACTGGCGCATGGCGGTGGCCGCCGACCTGTTGTCCGAATCAACAGCGACGGTCGCCGCCGTGGCGCGTCGCCTCGGGTACGCGGACGCGTTCGGCTTCAGCGCGGCCTTCAAACGCGTGCACGGCCTGAGCCCGAGCGGGCATCGACGGCTCACCCGGGTCGACGTCACGGCGGCGTGACCGGCACTCATCGAGGGCCCAGAGCCGGTCGACGAGTGGTCGCAAAACCAACGAACTACGGTCATCCGCCGTCAACCCGTCGTCGGTAGCGTCCGGTCGCCAGTTTCTCGACCAGATCGCACAAAAGGCGGAGTTATGGGCACGGTGGATCGGCGCACGTTCCTCAAGGCGATGGGAGTCCCCGCGATCGGCGCGGCGCTCCCGCTGGACCTCAGCAAGGCGCTCGCCATCCCGGCGAACAACCGGACGGGCACGATCAAGGACGTCGAGCACGTCATCATCCTGATGCAGGAGAACCGTTCCTTCGACCACTACTTCGGCACCATGCGCGGTGTACGCGGATTCGGTGACCCCCATCCGGCGACACTGCCGTCCGGCAAGGACGTGTGGCACCAGCCCAATGGGGCCGACGAGCTGCTGCCCTTCCGGCCCGAGGTGAAGGACCTCGGCCAGACCTTCCTGCCGGACCCGCCGCACGGCTGGAACGACGGGCACGCCGCCTGGAACGACGGCCGGTTCGACAGGTGGGTGCCGAACAAGGGCGTCACGGCGATGACCTACCACACCCGCCAGGACCTGCCGTACCACTACGCGCTCGCCGACGCCTTCACTGTCTGCGACAGTTACCACTGTTCGCTGATGGGGCCGACCGACCCGAACCGCTACCACATGTTCAGCGGCTGGGTCGGCAACGATGGCAAGGGTGGCGGTCCGGTCATCACCAACGCGGAGGCCGGCTACGACTGGTCCACCTACCCGGAGCGGCTGGAGCGCAACGGCATCTCCTGGAAGATCTACCAGGACGTCGGCACCGGCCTGAACGCCGGCGGCTCCTGGGGCTGGACGAACGACCCGTACATCGGCAACTACGGCGACAACTCGCTGCTCTACTTCCACCAGTACCAGAACGCGCAGCCCGGAACGCCGCTGGCAGACAAGGCCAAGACCGGCACCGAGATCAGGACGCAGGGCCGCGACCCGGAGGCGCTGCTGGCCGACTTCCGCGCCGACGTCGAGGCGGGACGCCTGCCCCAGGTTTCCTGGATCACCGCTCCCGAGGCGTACACCGAGCACCCGAACTGGGAGCCGGCGTACGGCTCCTGGTACATCTCGCAGGTCATCGACATCCTCGCGGCGAACCCCGAGGTGTGGAGCAAGATGGCGCTCTTCATCACGTACGACGAGGAGGGCGGCTTCTTCGACCACGTGGTCCCGCCGACCCCACCGCAGTCGCGGGAGCACGGGCAGTCCACGGTGCCCACCACCAACGAGATCTTCCCCGGCGACGCCAACCACCCGGCCGGACCCTACGGGCTCGGCCTTCGCGTACCGATGATCATCGTGTCGCCGTGGACCCGCGGCGGCTACGTGAACTCCCAGGTCTTCGACCACACCTCGCTGATCAAGTTCCTGGAGGCGCGGTTCGGACACGGCCGGCCGGACCTGATCGAGCAGAACATCACCCCGTGGCGGCGTGCCGTCGTCGGCGACCTGACCACGGCCTTCGATTTCCGACACCCGAACCGCTCACGCGAGGTCCGGCTGCCCGACACCGACGACTTCAAGCCCGAGGACCTCATCCGGCACCCCGACGAGGTGCCGGTCCCGCCGGCGGACCAGCGGCTGCCGAAGCAGGAGCACGGGGTACGACCGGCGCGCCCGATCCCGTACACCCTGCACGCCGACGGGCACCTCGCCGACGGCGCGTTCCGGATCGACTTCCGCAACTCGGGCGGGGTCGCCGCGGTCTTCCAGGTCCGCCAGGCAGGCAGCGCGGACGCCCCGCGCAGCTTCACCGTCGAGCCGGGCAAGCACCTGTCGGACACGTGGAAGGTCGAGTCCGGGTACGACCTGTCGGTGCACGGGCCGAACGGGTTCTTCCGCCGGTTCACGGGCGGCCGGTCGAACCTCGACGTCACCCCCTCGTACGACGAGCGGGACTTCAAGGTCGCCCTCACGCTCACCAACCGTGGGTCGAAGCGGGTCGAGGTAACCGTCCGGGACCTCTACAACTCCCGTCCGGTCAAGCTGTCGCTGCGGCCCGGCGAGACGGAGCGGGCGCAGTGGCCGCTCTCCCGTACCCACGGCTGGTACGACCTGACCGTCAGCGTCGCGGGTGACGCCGCCTTCGAGTACCGGTACGCGGGCCACGTCGAGAACGGCAAGGACAGCATCAGCGACCCGTCCCTCGGCGGGCTCGTCTGATCTCACGCACGCCGATGCCGTGCCGGGCGGCCGCCACGTGGCCGCCCGGCACCGGCGTGGGTTCAGTCGTCGCCGCCGCGCCCGGCGGTTGCCCACGTCCAACCAGCTTCGCAGGCCCAGGGGGAGTCGGCGTGCCGCGTCCTGGTGACGGCGGAGCAGCGCCCGGATTCTGGCCAGCAGTTCGGCGACTTCGGCAGGCTTGACCAGATAGTCCTCCGCGCCGGCAAGCGGCGGCCTGAGCGCCCGGCAAGGCGGGGGTCGCGGGCTCAGTCGGCCAGCAGCTCCCGCACCCGCGGGATCACCGTCGTGGCGTACAGCTCGATGCTGCTCATCAGGTGTTCGTGGGCCAGGGTGCCGGTGGCGTACTTGAGGTCGATGCGCTGCAGACCGAGCACCCGCACCGTCTCCGCGATCTTGCGGGCCACCGTCTCCGGCGAACCGACGTGCCAGGACCCCTCGGCGATGTCGGCTTCGAACCGGGCCCGGGTGGCCGGCGGCCAACCGCGCTCCCGGCCGATCCGGTTCAACATGTTGCGGGCGTGCGGCCAGAGCCGATCGGCCGCCTCCTTGTCGGTAGCGGCGACGAAGCCGGGCACGTGTGCGATGACCGGAAGGCGCTCGCGGCCGAACTGGTCGAGGGCACGGTGGTACAGCTCCACGTAGGGCGCGAACCGGGCCGGGTCACCACCGATCACCGCCAGGGCCAGCGGGAAACCGAGCCGGGCGGCCCGGACCACCGACTGCGGGCTGCCGCCGACGCCGACCCAGGTGCGAATCCGCCCGGACTCCGTCTTCGGGTAGACCTCCTGCTGCTTCAGCGGCGCCCGTACGCTGCCCTCCCAGGTCACCGGACCTTCCGCGAGCAGCCGGGACATCAGCTCCAGCTTCTCCTCGAACAACTTCTCGTAGTCACCCAGGTCGTAGCCGAACAGCGGGAACGACTCGGTGAACGAGCCCCGGCCCAGGGTGATCTCGGCGCGGCCCTGGGAGACCGCGTCGAGGGTGGCGAAGCGCTCGAAGACCCGCACCGGATCGTCCGAGCTGAGGACGGTCACCGCGGTGCCGAGCCGGATCCGCTCGGTCCGACCGGCGATAGCGGCGAGCACGATCTCCGGGGCGGAGATCGCGAAGTCGTCGCGGTGGTGCTCACCGAGGCCGATGGCGTCCACGCCGAGCCGGTCCGCGAGGACCGCCTGCTCGACGACGTTGCGGATCACCTGCGCGTACGGCAACGGTCTGCCCTTCGCGTCGACTGTGACATCCCCGAAGCTGTCCAGCCCGAACTCCACCTCGGTGGCCACGTCCGTCCTCCTGATCACGATGCGTCCGCCGCATCCGTTCTTCAGCTGCTTCCGGCGCTTCAACGGCGATATCGCCGCCTCGAATTCCCCAACCCGGCAGTAATAAGCAGCACTCGACGCGACCGACTACCCCGAGTGCGCGAGGTACGCGAGCATCCCCGGGCGGCTTCCCGGCAGGCCGTACTCCTCGACCAGCATGCTGACGTTGCCGAACTCCTGCCCGTCGATCAGCCACGGCTGCGGTGAGCGGCCCAGCACCTCGGCGAGCCGCCGCTGCCGGGGAGTCAACGCCGCGACCGGTGTCCCCGCCGGCGCGGGGCCGTCCGGGAAGGCGAGGCGCAGCGCGGCACCCAGCACCGTCAACGACCGGTCACCGCTGACGACGGGCAGCCGGTCGAGCAACGCGTCGAAGGCCCGGTCGCTGTGCCGCGGGCCGAGCTGCCGCAGGGCCAGGCCCGCGTAGCCGCCGAGGTCGCCGTCGAGGAACGGCACCCACCCCTCGGGCAGGGGTGCCAGCACCTCGTCCCGGCTCGGATCGGCCGCGTGGTCGGGGGCGGCGATGCCGTCGGGCGGGGCCGCCGCCCAGCTCAGCAGCTCCTCGACGGTCGCCGGGTCAGCCGCCGCGCCGAGGACGCGGGCCCGACCGATGGCGGCGCCCCACCGCACAACCGGACGCGGATCGGCCAACCAGCGGACGTCCGGCGCCGCGCCGAGCAGCCCCGACGCCACCAGCATCGTCGCCACCTCGCCGGACGTCACCTCGACGCCGGGCTTCCCGGCGGCGTCGATCGCGGCGGCCAGCGCGGGCACGCTGCCGGTGGCGTCCTCCGGAAACCAGGCCACTGTGTACGCCGCGCCCGTCCGCACACCCGGGTCGCTGTGGTGCAGCAGGGTGCGCAACAGCGGCACCCCGGCGCGCACCGCGTCGTAGACCGACAGTTCGATGTACGCCCACAGCCGACTCTGCTCCGCAGCGGTGAGGGACTCGACGTAGGTGTACTCGACGTACTCCTTCGCCGACTCGTCCGGGCCGGTCCACGGTGGCGGCTTCGCGGCGAGCAGCTCACGCCCGCCCTCGGCGGCCCGGCGGTGTTCGGCAACCGGGAAACCGTCGGGGAGGACACCCTCGTCGAAGCCGACCGCCAGGGCGCCCAGCAGCCCGAGCACCGCCGCCGGATCCGGGGTGGCCGCATCGGCGAGCAGCTCCAGCAGGAACGGCACCGCGTACGCGCTCGCCTCGAACCGGCCGCCCTGGTGGAAGACGTTGGTGTACAGCTCGCCCAGCGCCTCGTCTCGGACGGCCGGGTCGGGCGAAGCGAGGGCGCGCAGCTGGTCGGGCACGTCGTCGGCCGCCCCGTACGCGTGGCCGAGCCGCGCCCAGTCGATGTCGTCGAGTCCGTCGAGCACGCCCCATGCTCTCCCGACTCCTGACCGTCCGGTGCGGCGGGCCGGTCAGAACTCCTCGTACACCGCCGGGTCCTGGTCCGCGAGTCGCCCGTCCGGGCGGCCCAGCGCGGTGATGGCCGCGACCTCCGCGTCGGTGAGCGTGATCCCGAAGACGTCCAGGTTCTCGGCCTGCCGCTGCGGGGAGGCGGCCTTGGGCAGCGGGATCACCTGACGGGCCACGTGCCAGGCGAGGATGGCCTGCGCCGGGCTGACGCCGTGCGCCGCAGCGATCTCCCCGATCACCGGATGCTGTCGCAGGTCGTTGCCGTGGCCGAGCGGGCTCCACCCCTGCACCAGAATGCCGTGCTCCCGGTGGTAGTCGAGCGCCTCCTGCTGCGGGAAGTACGGGTGCACCTCGATCTGGTTGACCACCGGGGCGACCCCGGTCTCGGCCACCAGCCGCTCGATGTGCTCGGGCAGGAAGTTGGACAGACCGATGTGCCGTACCAGCCCGCGTTCGCGGGCCTCAATCAGCGCCCGCCACGCCTGCACGTACCTGTCGACCTTCGGGTTCGGCCAGTGGATCAGGTACAGGTCGATCCGGTCGAGGCCGGTGCGGAACACACTCTCCTCGATGGTGGTCAGGGCCTCGTCGTAGCTGTGGTGCCGTCCCGGCAGCTTCGAGGTGACGATCAGCTCGTCCCGTACGTCGCCCGCCGACCGCACGGCCCGACCGACAGCGCCCTCGTTCTCGTAGTTGAACGCCGAGTCGAGCAACCGGTAACCCGCCCGGATCGCCTGACCGATCGCGTCGACACCCGCCGAGCCGTTCAGTTGGTAGGTGCCGAGCCCGATCGCCGGCAACGTGGTGCCGTCGGCGGCCGTCAGATGCGGAATCGTCATGATCGGAACCCTACCCGCGCGAGCCGTCCCACAGGCGTGTCCCGCGTCCGGACGGCCCCTCAGGCGGACCCGGCATCAGCGGGGGCGTCCCGGATGGCGAGTGCCGCCTGGACGAGCGCGGCGTGGGTCAGCGTCTGCGGGTAGTTGCCGAGGTGGGCACCCGTCGCGGGGTCCACCTCCTCGGCGTAGAGGCCGAGCGGGCTGGCGTAATCAACCATGGCCCGGAACATGTCGACGGCCTCGCGGCGACGCCCGGTGCGGGCAAGGCCCTGAACGAGCCAGAACGAGCACGGCAGGAACGCGCCCTCGGTGCCGGGCAGGCCGTCACGTCCGGGCGGGTAGCGGTAGAGCAGTGGGCCGCCGGCGGACAACCTGTCTCGCACGGCGTCGACGGTGCCCCGCACCCGCTGTGACTCGGCCCGGTCCATGTCCAGCAACGGCAGGACGAGCACTGCCGCGTCGAGATCGGCGGAGCCGTACCCCCGGACGTAGCTGTCCGCCCTCGCGTCGAAGCCGCGCGTCCGGACCTCGGCGGCGATGGCATCACGGGCGTGCTGCCAGCGTCGACGCTGAGCCTCCCGCAGGGGATGCGTGTCGGCGATGGCCAGGGCGCGGTCCAACGCGAGCCAGCCCATGAGCTTGGAATGGACGTGCTGGCCGGGTTCCCGCACCTCCCAGATGCCGGCATCGGGTTCCTGCCAACACTCGGCGACCACGTCGGCGAAGCCGCGCACCGCCCGCCACGTCTCGGCGTCGAGGCGATGCCCGGCCGAAGCGAACGCCCAGGCGGCGTCGATCACCCAGCCGTAGCCGTCGAGCTGGTGTTGACCGGCCGCACCGTTGCCCATCCGCACCGGACGGCTGCCGAGGTAGCCGGGCCAACCAGGCAGTTCTCGTTCGGCTGGCACGTGCCGGCCGTGCACGGTGAGCAGCGCTGGCAGGCGTGGCCGTTGCAGCCGGCTGGCGTGCAGCAGCCAGGCGAGGAAACCGCGGGCCTCGTCGGCCTTGCCGACACTGAGGAAGGCGCTGACGCCGATGCTGGCGTCCCGGGGCCAGACATAGCGGTAGTCCCAGTTGCGTCCGCCACCGGGATCCTCGGGCAACGACGTGGTCGGTGCGGCCACCGGCGCTCCCGACGGCGAGTAGGTCAGCAGCCGCATGGTGAGCAGGCTTCGGGCGACGTGTTCCCGGAACGGCAGCCGCTCGTCGATCTCCGCGGTCCAGGCCCGCCACCGGGCCTCGTCCTCGACGAGCAGGTCCCAGGCGGCCTCCGGCTCGACGTGGATCAGCGGTTCGCGGTGGGCCACGGCCAGGACGAGGGTGACCGGACGGCCCGGCCGGACCGTGACCGAGGCGGGCCGACCCGGTTCAATTCTGAACGGGGGCGTGCTGTCCAGCGCGACCGCGAGCGCCTCCCACTCACACACGAGGCCCTGGCGCCGGTGGTGGATACGCGGCCGGCGGTGCCGTACACCGAGGCGGGGATCGAACTCCACCACCGCGTCGACCGCCGCCTGCTCGGCCGACAACCGTCGCACGATCAGTGTGGTCGGCAGCAGCCGACCGCTGACCTCGGCCAGCATCGCCTCGGTGAGGCGCAGCCGGCCGCCGCCCACCAACCAGGTCGTCTCCACTGTGGCGGTGTGCTGCTTGTACCGTCGCTCGACGACGGTGGCCGCCCCGGCCGGGCCGACCCGGAACGTGCCGGCTTCCGGGCCCCCGACCAGCCGACCGAACAGCGGATCGCCGTCGAAACGCGGTACGCACAGCCAGTCCATCGCGCCGTCACTGGCCACCAGGGCGGCGGTGCGCGTGTCCCCGATCAGCCCGTAGTCGCTGATCGGTGGCCCGTCGGTCATGCAGATCGCTCCGTGCCGGGCCGCCTGGACGAGCGGCGGGTCACGCGGTTCACCTGGCCTGCAGGAGCAACCCGAGGAAGACCCCGTAGACGACGTGGACGACGACCGTGACCAGCGGGGTCTGGATGCCGTAGTTGACGGCGAACAACCCGGGCGGCTCCAACACCGCAGTGCTGGCCGGCCCCGCTCGCTGCGACGCCATCCGCGGGTGGACACCAGGAAGCAGCGGCAGAATCACCGTCAGCGCGATCCCGACGTGCACGACCCCCAACACCGCCCCGAGCCACCAGGTGGAACGGTGCAACAGCGCGAACGCGGCCGCGTAACCGAGCGCGAAGCCCTGACCGACGCAGAGATGCAGGAAGAACCCGACGACCCGCGCCCGGTCCGGATCCCCGGTGACGAAGGCCCCGAGCACCAGGGGAAGGTCGAGCCGGGTGAGACCGGCCAGTTGAGCAGTGATCATCGCCGCGGTGAGCGCCGCGGTGGCGACCAACCCGAACAACGCCCATCCGGCCCAGTCCATCTCAGCGGTTGTCGACGCCGCGGGCGTTGTCGGTCATCGGTCCACCCTCCGGCTGATCAACGTGAAACCCACGGCCGTGGGCCGCCCACCCGGCGCCCGATTTCTCACCATAGGTCACTGGGCCGGTCGGGTTGACCTCCTCGCCCAGACATCCCTTGACCAGTTGACCCCGTGTGGCGAGTGCCCCTTCGCACCTGTCGTGCCGCCGAGCCCACCGGTCGTCACCCGAGGTCGTCTCCGATGGCCGTTTCGTAGACAGTCTCGACCGGTCGGATCACCTTGACCATCGACGCGAGGTATTCCCGCGTCTCCGGGTCCGTGGAGTAGACGATCGTGCCCCGCATCCCGCGGGTCAGCAGAACCTTGTAGGTGTTGCGAATCAGCAAGTCGGCTTCGGTGTCGCTGACCAATTTGCGACTGCGAAACGCCGGGTCCTTCGACTCCTCGCGTCGAGTCACCAGCCGGCCATCCCGCGCCACCAGATCCGGTCCGATGATGACGCCCGACCAGGTGTACTCGAAACCCTGCGCGGTGTAGACGCAGCCCACCTGGCCAAAGCCGTCCGGGTCAGTGGCCCAGAACGCGCTACCTGGCGCCTCGCCGACGCTGCGGTCGCTCTTGACGTTCCAGGGCCTCGACCAGCCGCCGATCTGTACGTCCGGCACCAGGCTGTCGTCCGCTCGCGGGTCGCTCCACGGCCAGCAGTAGCCGGCGGACATGCGCGCCGTGAGACCGGCTGCCTGCCTGCCGGCGAGGAAGGTCTCCAACTCCTGCGGCGACTCGGCGAGGCGCAGGTCGACCCTCCCGTCGCCGGTCCAGACCGACGGCTCGCCGCCGTCGAGCCCGAGCAGATCAACGACCCACTGCTCGTACGCCTCGCTGCCGCCGCAGCGGAACTGAGTGTGTAGAGACACCACCTCGACGTCAAGGTTGAGCTGCTTCGCGTACGACGAGATGACCTCCACGTTGCCCAACTCACCCGGCTTGACTACCTGGTGCTCATCGAGCAGGAAGACCGGCACCCGAGCAGCGGCGATAAGCTCGTCGATCTGCGACCGAGCCTTCTCCCGCTTGACTTTCGGCGTGAACCGGTTGACGGAGGTTTCCCGGATGCGGTGCGCCTCGTCGCAGATCAAGACGTCCAGACCGTTGCGCTCGGCGGACATGAAGCTGTTGAAGTAGCTGAACAGGTTCTTGATCCGGGTCGAGCCTTTGCCTGCGTACCGGCGCAACGTCTGGGTGAACGACCGCGAGCCGGTCGCGTGCATGACGGACCGGTTCTGGCGTGCCAACTCACCGAGCACCGACAACGCGATCACGCTCTTGCCGCTGCCCGGTCCGCCCGATACGACAACGACCGATTTCCGATCCGCCGATCGGGCGCGCTCCACGGCGTGCAGCACCAACTCGTAAGCCACACGCTGCTGATCCAGCAGCGTGAAGTGCGACCGGCTCTGCAGTTCCTGTGCGGCGTACCTGAGCAGATGACGACTGGGGCGAACGGAACTGGTGAGGAACCGGTCTGCGGCCCCGGTACCTGATGTCGGGGCGAGATGGGTGCGCAGGTAGTCGATGAACTGGCCGCGCCGCTGCTTGGTGAAGATGCGGCTCTGCTCGGTTGATCCGCGATCGAACAGGTCACTGATGTCTCGGTCGACCGCGTTGTGCAGGTATGCCACCCCACGGATCCGGTTCCGCTCCGTGGTGAGGACGCCGAGAAAGTCCGTCAGGTACTGGCAGTACAGCTCGACTTGGACGCCAGGGTGGAGCCGTGGGCCACGTGCGTGTTCCACCGCCACGAGGTCGCCGGAGCCCTCGTAGGACTCGGCGTAGGACCACTGCTTCAACTCCACGACAACGTAGGAGTCGTCGGCGGTCCTCGGGTCCACACCGGCGAGAACCACGTCGACCCGCTTGCTGGTCAGCGGCAACTGGTACTCGACGAGTATCTCGACCTGGCTCAGGCCGGCATCGGCGAGATCCTGGCCTAGCACCTCAAGGCTGCGCGACCAGGCACGGCGTTCCGCCGGACTCACGTTTCGGCCGATCTGCTCCGCGATCCGGTCCGCGAGAGTTCCGTTAGCGACCAGGCGCAGCAGACCATCGGCGGACGTACGAAACGCTGACAACTCTTGCCCCCGGGCAGCACGAAGTGATCGTGCGCATGGGGGGCGTATCCGACACTCGCCGGAAGCCCGTCGTGACGCGCTCCTACGTGGTGGACTGTAACGAATAGATCAACTCGGCGCCATGCCGACGCTGCCTGCGGCTACCGCTTCGAGGCTGAACCGCGAGCCAGGTCAACGGGGTAGCGACGAGCCGAATCCTGAAGCTTGGTCAGAGCCGCCTCCACTAGATCGACGCCGAGTACATCGGCGAGCCGGGTCAGGTAGATCATGACGTCGCCGATCTCGGCTCTCACCCGTTTGCCGGCGTCCGGGTCAGACATGACCGCCGCCGACTGCTCGGGCGTGAGCCACTGGAACTCGGCAATCAGCTCACCAACTTCACCAGCGAGTGCCATGGCCAAGTTCTTGGGCGTGTGGAACTGTTGCCAGTCCCGTTCTTCCGCGAATTGCCGTACGCGGCTCGTCAGGTCGTCCATGGCCTGAGCATGGCAGGCCTGCGAGCCAGCGGCGGCAGCCCCCTTGCTGTCCCTCCGCTACTGGCGATGCCGGCGGACCGACTGCGAGTGGACGCGGTCGTCGGCAACTCCGGTGACCAATTCAGAGGTGAGATGGTGAGCGGCGGGCCCGCCGTCGGATTCCTCAAGAATCTCGGACTGTCTATTCCGTGCGAATGTGACAGGTCGATGCGAGAGCCCGAGTTGCTGAAGGAATTATGTACGGAACCGATTGCTAGGTGCCGTCGTCGGTCACAACGAAATGATGACCGGCTGGATCTGGACGTTCTTTTTCAGCTGCTGCGGCGAGGGGATTGGCGTGCTGATGCTGACGGACGTGTTGTAGCCGTAGATGACGACCCCGTCGAGGTGGTTCGCGCCCGGCCAGTTCGACTCCAGGCGGACCGCCATCTGGGTGGGGAAGTTGGTCACCTCCTCGGCGCACGACCGGATCAGGACGATGCTCGGGGTGGCGGTCAGGTGGGTGGCCAGCATTCGGGCCAGCTTCTTGTACGTCCAGCCCCAGTCCTTGGCACCGGCTTCGGCGTCGCCGATTTCCTCGTCGTTGCCGTGCGCGCGGATGCACAGCGGCTCGCCCGCCTGCACCCCGGCCAGGTAGGTGGCCAGTTGCCCGTCCGCCTCGGCCTGCGTGAGCCCGGCGTCGATGGGTAGGAGGGCACCCCACGCGTCCGCGCCCGATTCGGGAGCCTCAGACTGACCGCGTGTCTTCGGATCCTGCGTCGCCACGATGAACATGACATTCTCCTTTAGGAATGGTCGCCTGTTTCAGCGAAACCGCCGAAGGCAGATTAGCGTGGTGGTCGAAGAAGTGCCCTGTCAGCTATCCGGCTCGCATTTAACTCTGTCGGTGGTCGGACAAAATGCTGGCGGCTTCGACGGAGTGACACGTGATTGCTGTCCATCACGGATGCGCAATTCCCGCACGTGCAACAGACGTACGATGGCAGCCGGCGTTGGGGGAGCTACCCGGGGGGTGAGGGTGCGTTATCAGATCCACGTCGAGCAGGAGTTGCCCGCAGGGGCGCTCTGCCGATTTCTGGACGAGAGCTACGGCATCTCGCCGGACGCCGTCTACGTGGGACGCGTCGAGGATCGAGCAGTCGATGACCCTCGGCCGGTCGCCATGCTCAGCCCTCCAGCGCACGACGAGGAGTTCGGCTGGATCCTGACCGGTGACACCGACCTGGCCGACGCCACCGGTCAGGGTGAACGAGAGTTGGCGATTACCTTGGCCCGCGCCTTCGGGGTGCGGGCGCTGGGCGACGACGGCAGCATCTACCCCAGCCGGTGGCTGCTGGTCAGCACCGACGGCAGCAGTGGCCGCGTCATCATCGACGAGGACGCGGCGGCCGACGGGCACCTGCGGGTGGTGCACGCCCTCGAACCGATCAGTGCGGAGCCGCACCTCGCCGTCACACCGCCGTCGAAGTGGGCAGGTGACTGGTGACCGACTGGAGAGGGTGACGCGCGCACACCATCGACGACGCCGCACCTTCAGCTGGCGCAGCCCTCATGTTTGGCTGCCGCGACGAAGTCCGTCCAGGCCTGGGCGGTGAAGGTGAGTAGCGGTCCCGTGGAATCCTTCGAGTCGCGCACGGCGACAACGCCGGGGAGGTTTGTGGCGACCTCGACGCAGTCACCGCCGTTGTCGCCGCTGCGGGTGCTTTTGCGCCAGACGGCGCCACTCAGGTCAGTCATGCCGCATCTCCCCAGCGATCCGCTTGATCATGTCAGTCGATTCTGCCTCGCCGAGGGCCAGCGCATCCAGGCCTCGCCAGACGCGCTGGTAGGCGGCCAGCTCGTCGGGCTTGTCGAGGTACAGAGCGCCGGTCAATGACTCGCTGTAGACCACGGAGGGCTCCGGCGCGGTACGACCGCCCTTGGTGGCCGGGAAATCGAGGATCACAAAGGATCCCGCGACCGCCCCGGGCTGCGGGCCTGCTGCCAGGGGCAGCACTCTGACGCTGACGTTCGGTAGCTCGGACAGCTTGGTGAGGTGAGCGAGCTGCTCGGTCATGACGGTTGGGCTGCCAACGCCACGCCGAAGCACCGCCTCGGACAACACGGATTCAACCCTGGGAGCTGCCGGCAGCCGCCGAGAGAGCAGTGCCTGCCGTTGAAGCCGGACCTGGACCGCGCGCTCGCGTTCCTCCTCGTTCAGCATCCCGCCAAGGCGATAAAGCGCGCGGGCGTACTCCTTGGTCTGAAGGATCCCAGGGATGAGCGACTCGTCATAACGGCGGAGGTGGGCGGCGGCGGACTCCAGGCCGACGTACAGCTCGAACCAGTTCGGCACCGCATCGCCGTACGCGTGCCACCAGCCCTTCGACTTCGTCTCCACGGCCAGCCCGCGCATCGCCTCGGTCATCTCCGGCGACACCCCGTACAGCTCGCACATCGCCTTGACGTCGAGCACCCGGACGGAGCCCTGGCCGCATTCGAGGCGCCAGATCTTCTGCCGGCTGTATTCGAGGGCCTCGGCCGCGGCGTCGAGGGTCACCCCGGCCTCGTTGCGGAACTGACGCAGCAGCCGGCCGAGTTGCCGGCGCGGCACTGTCGATCCGATGTCTTCGGGCATCCGCACACTCCCTGGTTCCGTCACGCAACACTGCGTGACCTGCTCCTGCAACTCCTACGGGGTTCAGTAAAGAAAGTCAATGCACAACGGCGAAATTGCGGTGTGGAACGTTGCGTTTCCACTGCGGACTGTCGCAGGCTGATCACAGCACGGCGGCCGGCCGGTCCCCCCGAACGGCCGCCGTGCATCTCCGAAGATCCCTGCGCGGCGGGAAGGCAGGCAGACATGAACGCCAGCAACCAGCGACCAGAGCCGCCGCGCGGCGGCGCGACCTACCGCTCGGCCGCGTACACCAGTCTGCTGCCGTGGCAGGTGCGTGAGCGCCGCTTCCCGCCGGTCGGGCTCGGACGTCGCGGCCTGAACCCCGACGACGTGTACGCCTTCCTCGACCGGGTCGCCGGCGACATGGCCGCCGTCTACGCCGCGCTCGCCGAGAGCCGCCGCGAGACCGCCCGGATCAAGGCCGGTCTGCGTCGCTGGCAGACCGATCAGGCCCGCGCCCGCAACGAGCGGGACCAGACCAGATGAGCCAGCGGTACGTCATCCATCTGCCCGTCGTTGCCAACGACCTGCCGGCCGCGCAACGCCTGGCTAGGGTCATCGGCCGATGGATGCTGGTGCTGCCCATGGCGGATCCGGGGGAGACCACCGTTTCCGCGGAGGACCAGCAGTTCCTCCGTCACCGGGTCTTCTGCGACCTGCGACTGCCCGGCGGTCGGCGTTGCCTCCTGCGCGACGGCCACGACGGCGACTGCTCCCGCCACCTACGCCGCTGACGGAGCGCTGCCGGCGACGGACCGCCATGACACGGCTGAATGAGCAGGGCCATGACACGGTATGCGCCGGTCAGCTTCCAAAATGTCCGGCTCGGTCACAATGACTGCCGTCGTCGTGTGAGCTGGTGAACAGCGTTCGCTCGGCATCACGGTGATGATTCGGGGTGTGTCAGGCTCCGCCGGTGACGATCACGACGGCAGGCGCGCGATTTCTCGCCGCCTTCAATGACATCGAAAACCACTTCCGCTCCACCCTGCGGGCCGATGTGGCGGTCGGCTTCGCCCAACTGATCCGGGACTATGGGCAACGGCGGACGCTGTCGCAGCAGCAGCGGAACGCCCTGGTCGCGTTCGCCTCGCTGCGCAACGCGATCAGCCACGGCACCTACTACGGCGGCCGGCCGATCGCCGACCCGGTTGAAACCGTCGTGCAGGAAATCGAGCATCTTCGACAGCAGATCGTCGAACCGCCGTTGGCGCTGACGGTCCTCAAATCCGGCAAGGTCTGCGCGGTGCGCCCGGACGACCCCATCAGCATCGCGCTGGAGCACGTCCGCGCATTCGGGTACTCACAGTTGCCGGTTTACGACGACGGCTACGTCGGCGTGCTGACCACCAACGCCATCGCGCGCTGGCTCGCCGATCAGATGACCAGGAACACGGGGATGGCCGAGGAGGAACCGGTTCGGCAGGTGCTTCGTTTCGCCGAACCAGGGGAGGGTGCGGTTCTGGTCCCCAGGGCGATCACCGTGGTGGAGGCGATCGACCTGCTCAGCCAGAGTTGTCTTGCCGGGCAACAGAGTATGGCGCTCATCATCACTCAGAACGGGAGGCGGACCGACAAGCCGTTGCGCCTGGTGGTTCCGTTCGACCTACCGATCTTGACTCAGGCGCTCGCCTTCAACTGAGCTGCCCAGGCCGGGATGGCGGATGGGCCCGGCACTGGCCGCGTCAGCCTAGGCCGTGCTCATCCAGGCCGGTGTTGAGAACCCACGCGAGCGGCATGGTCGCCTGGGTGACGTACTGGTCGCCGTCCAGGCGGTGCATGGTCACGGTCTGCGCCGAATCCTGATCCACTACCCAGTACTGGGGGATGCCGGCGGCAGCGTATTCGCTGCGCTTGGTCACCGTGTCGACGCCCTCGGAGCCGGGCGAAACGATCTCGACCACGAGGAGCACGTCGGCCACCGGCAGCCACACGCCATCTACCTGAGCCTTGCTCCATACAACCAGGTCCGGAATGCGCCCACCGACACCACCGTCACGGCCCGGGATGCGTAAGCCGACTGCTTGAGCGATGTGTTCCGCTGGAACACCGCCCTGGGCGAGCCACACCATGAGCCGGGTCGCGATGATCGCGTGGGTGTAGCCCGGCGGCGGCATGATCGAGACGACTCCCTCGGGGCTGATTTCGTACCGGTGGTTCTCGTCTGCGGCCATCATCGCCGTCAGGTCATCGAGCGTCACGACCGGGGGCATGTACCTGCCAACCGCCTCTGAGCTCATGGGCGCATAGTACCGGTTCGCAGTCCAACTCCTGCGACGATGGGACCGCACGGCGTCAGCGACCACCAGGGTTGCTTGATCCGGGGAACCCAGCCGAATAGGTGGCGTCGACCAGTTCCTGAAGGTGGCGGATGACATCGACCTTGTGTTCAGTTTCCGGAAGTTGTCGCTCGCCAGCCGCCACCAGGCCGTCGCGCCAGTGACTGACGATCTCCTCCTGCGCTGCGGCGGGCAAGTCGTCGATCCACACCGACCCAAGGTTGTTGTCGACGATCTCCTGCAGGTGGTTGGCGGTCTGCCTGTCCGAGAGGCGGGAAATCAGGAACTCCAGCGTCCAGTCGAACAACCCTCCGGTTGCGGTCCAGTCGACGCCTGGTTTCAGGACGATGAGGCCAGCCATTACTTCCCCACAACGAATACTCGTGGACCGAGGCGTCGGTCCCCAATGAACTGCTCGATCCGGGCGACCTGTTCCGGAGCGAACCGCGAGACGTCTACCGGCACCAGGTCTGCTTTATCTAAGTGTCGCTCGATCTGATACTGCAATTGCGGCCACTGACGGTCAAAGTACTGCCCCGGAAAGTTGCCCACCGCATCGTAGGTCCGGCCGGCATCGTCAACCCAGTCGGCTGAGGAATCCGCAGGAGCGCGATGCAGCCGCACGCCCAGTTCCTGCTCCAGACGAAGCGCCGTCTCCGCCTCACCCGGACGAAACCTTCCTGTGGCCGGATCCATGCCAAGGTCGTGGACTCGTTGCTGCTCCGTCAGGGAATGGGATGTTGTCTCGCGAGGTGGCTCAGGTTCCGGCGTGTTCCGGCCCGATGGCGATTCACCTCTCCGTAGCCGCCCCAACACCTGCTTGAGCTTCTCGATGAGGTCGGCGAGTCGGCGTACCTCCGGGATCAGCCGCCGCAGGCTGGCCAGCAAGCCGCGCAGCAGCCGCGCGATCCGCGCCCCCCACGACGCGACCAACGTCGTCACCTGCTCCACGACCAGGGGCGCGGCCAGGCCGCCGGTGATGAGGAGTTCGCCCGCGTACACGATGATGCGGGACACGCAGGTGGCGATGGCGTCGCGGACGAGGAGCCGGACGGCGGCGACCAGGCCGGCGGCGCCTTCGGTGATCGCGGCCAGGGTGTCGGCGCCCTGGGCGAGGCCGGTGATGGCCTGGTGTTGTTCGGCGGTCCAGGCCCGGTAGGCGGGGCCGGCGCTGCCGCCCCAGGCGGCGACGTCGTTGCGCACCGCGCGGGCCAGTTCGGCGGCGTCGTCGCGCAGTGACCCGGCGACGGTACGCCAGGTCTGGGCGTGTGCGGTGATCTGCGCGGGGTCGCCGGCGAGCCAGTCCAGCGCCTCGCTGAGCGGCTTGACGTGTTCGATGAGCCAGGCGATCCCGTACTGGAGCAGGGCGCCGACCGGGTCGGAGACGAGGGCGAGGGCGTCCAGGCCGGCGCTCACGACGCCGAGGCTGCCGTCGATCCAGCTGCCGTTGCGGATGCCCTGCGCGATGAGGTCGATGTCCTCGCAGATCCACACGCCCGCCCAGGCGCTGGGCGGGGTGTCCGCAGCGGTGGCGACGAGCGGGTTCGACGTCACCGGTGCTGCCGCACCTCATCGAGCCGGTGCTGCCGCACGCTGTCGAGCAGGTGTTGGGCATGGGCGTCGGAGCTGCGGTAGCGGTCCGCGCCGACCCGTAGCCTGCCGGCGGTGTCGCGGACCGACGTGGCGGCGGCGCCGATGCCGTCGACCACTGCCTGCTGGAGGCCGCCGAGCAGCACCGGCATCATCGCGCAGAGCTGCCCGTAGGCGTCAGCGCCCAACCGGACGTGCTGGCCTGCCTGGTGGGCGGTGTCGAGACTGCCGGCGCAGCGGTCGAGGCGCGCGGCGTGGGCGGTCAGGTCGTCCGGGTCGACCTGGATGCCGTCACCGGCGGGCATCGTTCGACCCCTGGTCGGGGAGAAGCCGGCTGCGGTACGAGTCGATGATGGCCTGGGCGCTCGCGTCGTCGCCGAGTGTCTCCCCGACTGTGGCGCTGACCTGCCGGAGCAGGTCCGCGCGGGCGGCGGCGGTGATTTCCAGGATCTGCCGGGCGGTGCGGGTCGCGGGTTGTTGCCGGATGCCCTCGTCGAGCGTGAGGTCGATCAGCAGGCCGGTCGAGTCGACGGTGACCTCGACCGTCCGGTCGGCGTTGCGGGCGGTGCCGGTCAGGTCCCGCATCGTCGTCGACAGCGCCCTGGCGCGTTCCGCCCGTTCGGCGAGCGATGATTCCCACTCGTCGAGCCGGCGCGCCGCCGCGTCGAGCGCGGCGTCGTCCGCCCACATGTCGACCCTCCCCAGGGGAGCGCCGCCGACGGCAACCGGCGACCCCACGACACGTTACCAACCGGTGCCGCTGCGTGCATGCCCGCCAAGGTCGCCGCCCTCCCCGCGCGATCTTGCACTTTCTGTCGCGACAAATGACACGGAAGCCCGCAACCCGACCACCGAAAGCGCAAGATCGGCGCAGTGGGGGAGGGATGAGCGCGCGCGGTCGTCTTCGGCGGGGAGGAGTGGCAATCGGGGCCGTGTGACGGTCGGGTCGGCGAAGATTGTCCCCGTGACGAGCGACAACATGCGCCGGGGCTGGACCAGCCGAACGGCCTGGCAGGGGCGGATCAACGCTCCGCTGCGCCGGTTCCTGCGCACCGAGACCGGCGGCGCGCGGGTGGTGCTCATCGCCGCGCTGGCCGCTCTCGGCTGGGCGAATCTGCATGTGTCGTCGTACGAGTCGGTCTGGGGCACCTCCCTGTCGATCCAGCTCGGCGGATGGACCGTGTCGCACGACCTGCGTACCTGGATCAACAGCGGCCTGATGACGTTCTTCTTCCTGGTCGCGGGGCTGGAGTTGCGCCGCGAGTTCGACATCGGCGAGTTGCGGGAGCGGCGTCGTCTGGCGTTGCCCATGCTGGTCGGGATCGGTGGCATGCTCGTGCCGGTCGCGATCTATCTCGCGATCAACGCCGGGCAGACCACCGCCGCGGGGTGGGGCGCGGTGATGGCCACGGACACGGCGCTCGCGCTCGGGGCTCTGGCCGTCTTCGGGCCGCGCTTCTCGGAACGGTTGCGGGGTTTCCTGCTGACCGTCGCCGTCGTCGACGACGTGGTGGCGATCGCGGTGCTGGCCGTCGCGTACCCGCACCATCCCTCGGTGACGGCGCTGGTCGTCGCGGCGGTGATCTTCGGCGTCGTCCTGCTCGTCCGGGCGTGGGGTGTGCGCTTCGGGCCGGTCTACGGGGTGTTGGGGGTGGCGGCCTGGTTGGCGGTCTCGATGTCCGGCGTCGATCCGGTGGCGGTGGGCCTGGTCATGGGGTTGCTGACCTACGCGTACGCCCCCGGCCGCAGCGACCTGCAACACGCCAGCGACCAGTTCCGCCTCTTCCGGGAACAGCCCACCCCGCAACTGGCCCGCATGGCGCGAGCCGGGCTCACCGCCGCGCTGTCGCCGAACGAGCGGCTGCAGACGCTCTACCACCCGTGGGCCAGCTACCTGGTGGTGCCGCTGTTCGCGCTGGCCAACGTCGGGATCGTGATCGACGCCGACCTGCTGGCCAGGGCCGTGGCCTCCCCGGTCACGCTCGGCGTCGTGGTGGCGTACGTCGTGGGCAAGCCGGCTGGGATCCTGCTTACCGCGTGGCTGGTGGCCCGGCTGAGCGGTAACCGGTTCCGGCCGCCCGTCGGGTGGATCGCCGTCCTCGGGGTCGGCACGGTCTCCGGCATCGGGTTCACCGTCGCGCTGCTGATCGCCACCCATGCCCTGGACGGCCCGGCCCTGGACGAGGCGAAGTTCGGCATCCTCGTGGCCACGTTCGGCGCGTCCCTCGTCACCTGGCTGGTGTTCCGCTCAGTCGGCCGGCTCTCGCCGGCGCGGCGGTCACGCGCGCTGCTGGGCGTCACCGAGGGGATCGTCGACCTGATGTTGCCGGTCGACCCGGACCGCGACCACATGCGCGGGTCGCTCGATGCGCCGGTGACGGTGGTGGAGTACGGCGACTTCGAGTGCCCCTACTGCGGGCAGGCCGAGCCGGTGGTCCGAGAGCTGTTGGCGGATTTCGCCAACGTCCGGTACGTCTGGCGACACCTGCCGCTCACCGATGTCCACCCGCATGCCCAGCTCGCCGCCGAGGCCGCCGAGGCGGCGGGGGAACAGGGCGCGTTCTGGGAGATGCACGACCTGCTGCTCGCCCACCAGGACGCGCTCAGCCCCACCGACGTGCTCGGCTACGCCGAGCAGCTCGGCCTGGATCTGGACGGGTTCCGGGAGCACATGGTGAAGCGGATGGGCGTGGACCGGATCGCCGAGGACGTCGACTCCGCCGACCTCAGCGGCGTCACCGGCACCCCGACCTTCTTCATCAACGGCCGTCGACACCACGGCGCGTACGACATCGTCGCCCTCTCGGCGGCGGTGAAGGCGGCGTTCGCGAGCGCGAAGCTGCGCCCCGAGTACCGCCCCCGGGACCCCGATCGCCGCGAGGGCGGGCCGGGAGCTGACCGCGCGGGCGCTGATCGCCTCCGGCCAGGTGATTGACGGGTACGGATGGGCGAGCACCTAGCCCAGCGCCGGTACTCGCGGCACCACCGGATCGGCGGCTGGGTCGGCGGCTGGGTCGCCGGGCCTCCGGGTGTGATCGGCGGCCGAGCGGGTGTTGCCGCGGGGGTGGGCATCTTCGGGGCGGATCCGTAGGTGGCGGTCGCTGCCTTTGGAGCTGAATCGTTTGCGGCATCGCCCGCTTGTCGGTGTGGGTGGTCTGATCGTTTGCGGGATCGCCGGCCTGGCGGTGGGCGGTGTGATCGTTTGTGGCATCGCCGGCCCGGCGGAGTGGACGGCTGATTCGTTTGTGACATCAGCTCCAAAGGCAATCCGCTAAGCCTGCCACCCGGAGCCGTCGAGCCGTCGAGCCGCCGAGCCGCCGAGCCGTCGAGCCGCGGGGCCGCGGGGCCGTGGAGCCGTGGAGCCGTGGAGCCGCAGGGTCGCGGAGCGCCGAGCAGCTGGGCCGCAGGGCCACCGAACCCGTGACACCCCGGGGCCCCACACCCGCGCCCTCGCGATCCCACGGGCTTACAGCCCTCGCCGTGTGCGGGCGGCCGAGCCAGCAGGAAAGACGGCCACGGTCGATGTCCGGAGTGGAACAGCTGCGGAACGTGGTGGCGGAATCACGATGGACGCCGGCTCTTGACTCCCGGGAAACATCAGGCCACCATCTGACAACGTTGTCACGGATCCCCGCCGTCTGACAACGTTGTCACTTCTGGAGGCACGATGTCCGAGCCATCGCCGATTTCGCGGCGTACCTTCCTCTCCGCCGGTGCGACGCTGCTCGCCTCGGTCGGGGTGACAGCGGTCCTGCCGGACGCCCTCGCGTCCGCCGCCGGGCCGACGCCGAGCACCACCCCGACCACCACCGACCTCGCCCGGTACCGCCCGGTGGCGGTCTCCTCGACCGACTACGCCCCGACCCCCGCCACCTTCGCCGTGGACGGTCTGCCGCTGGTGGGCGTGCGGGGGAGCGGATGGCGGGCCGCCAACGGCGATCCACAGTGGATCTCGGTGGACCTCGAGGCGCCGTGCCGGGTCGAGGCCGTCTGCCTGGTCTTCGAGGCCACGCTCACCGACGCGCCGTTCGACGGCGACTACACCGACACCGACGGCGACGAGATCCTGTCCAGCGCCGCGACGGCGTACCGGATCGAGGTCTCCACCGACGGCCGTTCCTGGCGGTCGGTGTACGAGACCAGCGAGGGGCAGGGCGGCGTACAGACCATCAAGCTGCCCGAGCCCGTCACCGCCCGGTGGATCCGGATGACCGTCACGAAGCGCTCGAACAGCAACCCGGTGGGCCTCAACGGCTTCCAGGTCTACGGCGTACCGCTGGCCGGCCGGCCGAAGGCCGCTGGTTGGACCAGCTGGGAGGGCGGCAACACCGGCCCGGCCCCCGAGCTGAGGGTCGCCGCCGACGGTACGGTCCCGCTGGAGTCGGGCTGGTCGTTGACGATGGACGACTTCGCCGGCACCGCCGACGGCGCGGAACTCTCCCGCGCCGGTGTCGACGTCCGGTCCTGGCTGCCGGCGACGGTGCCCGGCACCGTGCTGGGCACCCTGGTCGAGCAGGGGCACCTGCCCGACCCCGTAGCCGGCTTCAACAACATGCGCATCCCGGAGGCGCTGTCACGGCACGCCTGGTGGTACCGGCGTGCGCTGCGACTGCCACGCGAGCTGGACACCTCGGCAGGCCGACGGATCTGGCTGGAGTTCGACGGGATCAACCACGAGGCGACCGCCTGGGTCAACGGCGTCCAGGTCGGCACCGTCACGCACCCGTTCGCGCGGGCGGCCTTCGACATCACCGACGCGTTGGCCGGTCACCGTGGCGAGCACGTCCTCGCCGTCCGGGTGACCCCGATGCCGCACCCGGGCACCCCCGGCGACAAGGGCCCCGACGGCCGTACCTTCCTCCAGTCGGCCCGCCACTACCTGGACGCGCCGACCTACCTGGCGGTGTCCGGGTGGGACTGGATGCCCGCCGTCCGCGACCGGGTCACCGGCCTCTGGGACCACGTCCGCCTGCGCAGCACCGGCGCCGTGGTCATCGGCGATCCGCACGTGCAGACCACGCTGCCCGACCTGCCCGGCACCGACACCGCCGAGGTCACCATCCGGGTGCCGGTCCGCAACGCGGCGGCCAGCGCCACCACTGTCACCGTCCGCGCCGAGTTCGACAAGGTACGCGTCGAGTCCACGGTGACCGTCCCCGCCGGTGCGAACACCACTGTGATCTTCAGCCCGGAGCGCTTCCCCGCGTTGCGGCTGCGCAAGCCCCGGCTCTGGTGGCCCAACGGCTACGGCGACCCGCACCTGTACGACCTCACCCTCACCGCCACCGTCAACCGCTCGGTCAGCGACCGGCGTGCGCTGCGCTTCGGTGTCCGCGAGTTCGCCTACGACTGGCACCAGCCGGTCGTCATCTCGCCCCCCGGCAAGCCGGCGCTGGAGTTCGTCGACGGCGCCGCGACCCAGACGGTCACGTTCGACCGTCAGCACGCCCAGCACGTACGCATCCAGGCCGGCCAGCGCGCCACCGGTTGGGGCATCTCGATGTTCTCGCTGTCGGTCGCCGACGGCACCGGCCCGGATCTCGCCCTGCGCCGCGACGCCATCGCGTCGTCCTCGGAGAACGACGGCAACGGTCCCGGCAGGGCCGTCGACGGCGATCCGGCGACCCGGTGGGCCTCCCGGGCCGAGGACGACCAGTGGATCCAGGTCGACCTCGGCGCGGCGGTCGACTTCGACCGGGTCACCATCGTGTGGGAGCAGGCGTACGCGCTGGACTACCGCGTCCAGGTCTCCGCCGACGGGAACGCGTGGACCGACGTGAAGGCCGTCAGTAACGACACCCCGCTGGGCAGCCGCGCCACCCAGGTCGAGACGTTCCCCAGCCAGACCGCCCAGCACCTGCGCATCCAGACCGGTGCGCGGGCGACGTCGTGGGGTGTGTCCATGTGGGCGCTCTCGGTGCAGCGGCAGGCCCAGCCGGACGTCGACCTGGCGCTGCGCCGCACCGCCACCGCGTCGTCGTCCGACGGCGACTCCAACGGCCCGGAGCGGGCCGTCGACGGCAACCCGCGGACCCGGTGGTCGTCGAAGTTCGAGGACAACCAGTGGATCCAGGTCGACCTCGGCGCTCCCGTCGCGTTCGACCAGGTCACCATCGTCTGGGAGCAGGCGTACGCCCGCGACTTCGTCATCCAGGTCTCCGCCGACGGGCAGCGCTGGACCGACGTCAAGACCGTCAGCAACAAGATCACCGAACTGAAGATCACGGTGAACGGCGTGCCGGTGTTCGCCCGTGGCGGCAACTGGGGCTGGGACGAGCTGCTTCGCCGGGTGCTGCCCGACCGGCTGGCCGACACGGTCGAGATGCACCGCGACATGAACTTCACGATGATCCGCAACTGGCTCGGCAGCAGCAACCGCGAGGAGCTGTACCAGGCCTGCGACGAGCAGGGCATCCTGGTGTGGAACGACTTCTGGCAGGCGGGCGCGTTCCTGCCCAACCCGCCCGGCTACGTCGACATCGCCGCCGACACCATCCGGCGCTTCCGCCACCACCCGAGCATCGTCGTCTGGTGCGGCGCCAACGAGGGGGACCCGCCGCCGATCGTCGACGCCGGGCTCAAGCAGGCCGTCGCCACCGAGCACCCGGAGATCCTCTACATCCCCAACTCGGCCAGCGGCATCGTGAGCGGGCGTGGGCCGTACGGCTGGGTCGACCCGACGACCTACACCGACAAGACGATCTACGAGGCGGACTCGTTCGGCTTCCACACCGAGATCGGCATGCCGGTGGTGTCGGTGACCGAGAGCATGCGCAACCTCGTCGGGGACGCTCCGGAGTGGCCGATCGGTGAGGTGTGGAACTACCACGACTGGTCGACGATCGGTAACCAGCGCGTCGGCACGTACCAGGCGGCGATCGACGCGCGGCTCGGTGAGTCCGGCTCGCTCGACGAGTTCGCCACCCGGGCGCAGTTCGTCAACTACGAGAGCCACCGCGCCATGTTCGAGGCGTGGAACGCCAACCTGTGGCAGGACGCCACCGGTCTGCTGCTGTGGATGTCGCACCCGGCGTGGCACAGCACGGTCTGGCAGACCTACGACTACGACCTCGACGTGAACGGCGCCTACTACGGTGCCCGCAAGGGGTGCGAGCCGGTGCACGTCCAGGCCGACCCGGGCACCTGGCAGGTGCGGGTGGTCAACCACACCGCCGCGCCGCTGAGCGGGGTCACCGTGAGCGCCCGACGCTACGACCTGAGCGGCCGGTCGTTGGGTCCGGCGCGGCGTCAGCGGGTGGACGTGGCCCGCTCGGCCACGACGACGGTCTTCCCCCTCGCCGCGCCGGACGGCGGCGGGCTGCACCTGGTGCGACTGGAGCTGCGCGACAGCCGCGACCGGTTGCTCGCGGAGAACACCTACTGGCGCTACGACAAGGCCGAGCAGATGCGGGCGCTCAACGACGTGCCGAGCACCCGACTGTCGACGTCGTCGAGCACCGTACGCGTCGTGGACGGGCGCAACACCGTCACCACGACCGTCCGCAACCAGGGCCGTACGGTCGCCGCGCTGGTCCGGCTCGCCGTGCGCGACAAGGACGGCAACCGGGTTCTGCCGGCCCGCTACGACGACAACTACTTCTGGCTGCTGCCGGGGGAGACCCGGGAGGTACGGGTCTCCTGGCCGGCGCGGCCGGGCGTGGCCCGTCAGGTCAGCGTGACCGCGCAGGCGTACAACTCCTAGGAGGACGGTGGGAAGCGGCGCTGAGCGGGCCGCTTCCCACCGGGGCCCGGCCGTCGGGTCACTTCTTCTTCAGCACGGCCTCGCGCCAGATCAGACCCGCGATGCTCGGCCTGACCGCGGTGGTGACCACCGCCATCGCCCGCCGGACGTACCGCTCGTCGGTCAGCTGCGCCAGCATGCTCGCCGCCAGGTCCGCGCGTGCCGTGAAGAGGCCGTCGGCGACGTCCTCGGCCACCTGGTAGCGGGTGACGGTCGGGTGGTCGAACAGCCCGGACGGTCGGGCGATGGTCCAGTCCAGGTCGCTCTCGCGGACGAGGGACTCCATCCGCCGCATGTCCTCGTGCGCGGTGCGGCCCGCCCTGCGGTTGAACAGCGGGTCCAGCACGTTGTTGAAGAAGAACTCGCCGGTCGGTCGCCAGGTGGGGTCGAGCACGCTGGAGCTGACGGTGATCAGGCGCTTGACCCCGTGGCGGTGCATGGCGGCCAGGATGTTCGCGTTGCCCGTCGAGTAGACGGTGATCGGCTTCGGGGTGAGCGGGACGCCCAGGCTGGACAGGACGGCGTCGCCGCCGGCCACCGCCCGGTCGACGGCCTCCGGGTCGGCGACGTCGGCGCTGACCACGGTGAGGCCGGGGCGCGGTGGCCCGGCGGGCGGGCGGCGGGTGACAGCGACGACCTCGTGGCCGGCGGCCAGAGCCTGTTCGGTGATCTGACGGCCGGTGGGGCCGGTGGCGCCGAAGACGACAGTGCGCATGTGTTCGCTCCTCGCTGGGGTTGACGGCGTTGACCGTGCCAGCGGGGAAGCGCAGTATTCAACCGTGTTGAATAAAACTCGGGGCCGGCCCCGCGGCAACCCCCACACCAAGGCCCGCATCGGGCGGGCCGCCCGCGAGCTGTTCCTGAAGCACGGTTATCCGGGCACCACCCTGCGGGCCGTCGCCGCCGCCGCTGGCGTCGACGTGGCGCTGATCAGCTACCACTTCGGCTCCAAGCAGGGCCTCTTCAGTCAGTCACTGAACCTGCTCTGCGTTGATCCCACCGCTCTCGACCAGGCGTTGCGGGGCAACCGGGAGCAGTTGGCCGACCGTCTGCTGGACTCGGTCACCGGCCTGTGGGACGCCGCCGGGCCCGCGCAGAACCGGATGGCGGTGCAGGATGACGCCACCATGCGCGCCCTGAGGGACTACCTGGACGGTGAGCTGCGCCTCCGCATCGCTGAATTTATCGGCGGGCCGGACGCGACGCGACGGGCCACCGCAGCGGTCGGTGTGCTGGGTGGGCTGATCTTCACGCGGTACCTGAACCCGATCCGCTCGGTCGGTGCGCTGTCCCCGGCCGATGTCCGGCGGGTCTTCCGGCCGGCGCTGCGCGCGGCCCTGTACGGCCGCACGCCGGCCTGAGAAGCCCCGTCACGGAGGTCTTGCGGCGGTCATCGTATACAACATACGCTCCCCGAATCGCCCACTTGAGGAGCTCTCCATGACGAACCTCTCCGTCCGCGAAACGACACTGCCCCGCCGTCGGGTGCTCCGGGCCGCGGTGGCGGCGGTTGCCGTCGTCTGCACGGCCGTCGCCTGCTCACCGGTGTCGAACAGCGATGGCGGCAACCCGTCCGGCGGCGACCAGTCGGCCGGCCAGGACGCCTTCGGCACGCCCGCGGACCCCGCCTCCGTGAAGCAGGGCGGCAACCTGGTCATCGCCCTCTCCGCCGAACCCGACGCGCTGGACCCGACACTGTCGAGAAGCCTCTACTCCCGCTACGTCTTCCAGGCGATGTGCGAGAAGCTCTACGACGTCAACGAGCAGGCGCAGGTCGTACCGCAGCTCGCGACTGCCCTGCCCACCACGAGCGACGACGGCCGGACGGTGACCATCCCGCTGCGGCCCGGCGTGCGCTTCGCGGACGGGACGGCGTTCGACTCGGCCGCGGTGAAGGCCACCCTGCAACGCCACCTCACCAACGCCCGGTCGGCGCGCAAGAGCGAACTCGGCCCCATCGACGGCGTCGACACCCCGGACGCGCAGACCGTCGTCCTGCGACTGAAGCAGCCGTTCGCGCCGCTGCTCGGCGCCCTCGCCGACCGGGCCGGCATGATCATGAGCGCGCAGGCACTGCAGGCCCGGGGGGACGACTTCGCCTCGGCGCCGGTCTGCGTCGGTCCCTTCAAGTTCGCCAAGCGGGTGCCCCAGAACTCGATCGAGGTGGTGCGGGACCCGAACTACTACGACGCCAGCAAGGTGCACCTGGATGGCATCTCGTGGCGGATCCTCACCGACGCGAGCATCCGGGCCGCCAACCTGCGCTCCGGTGACGCGCAGGTGGCCGACTCCGTCTCCACCCAGGACGTCGCCTCGCTCCGGCAGGACGCCGCGGTCTCCGTCCTTCAGTCGCAGTCCCTCGGATACCAGGGCCTGACCATCAACGTCGGCAACGTCGACGGTGTCGGCACCACTCCCAAGCCCATCAACCGCCCGCTCGCCCAGAACGCCAAGGTGCGGCAGGCCTTCGAGCACGCCATCGACCGCAAGGCCCTGGTCGACGCGGTCTTCAACGGTGAGCACGCCGTCGCCTGCTCGCCGATCTCGCCAGCGAGCACGTTCTCGTCCCCCGAGGCGCAGACCTGCCCGGCGCACGACCCCGCCAAGGCCAAGCAGTTGCTCGCCGAGGCCGGAGTGCAGACGCCGTACGAGGTGACGATGCTCGCCTCGAACACCCCTGACACGCTGCGCCTGGCCCAGGCGTTGCAGTCCATGGTCAAGGACGGCGGATTCGACCTGAAGATCAACCCGGTGGAGTATTCCTCGCTCCTCGACGAGCAGGACCGCGGCAACTTCGAGCTGCTGCAACTGGGGTGGAGCGGACGGATCGACCCGGACGCCAACATCACCAACTTCGTCGGCACCGGCGGCAGCCAGAACGTCGCCGGCTACCGCAACCCGCAGCTCGACACGCTGCTGACCCAGGCCCGCCAGGCCGGTGACGTCGAGCAGCGCCGCAAGCTGTACGGCCAGGCGGTCACCCTGCTGCAGCAGGACGACGCCCTGATCTACCTCTACCGGCAGCGCAACCTGACCGCCGTCAGCAAGCAGGTTCAGGGTTTGCAGGTCTACCCGGACGGCGTCATCCGGGCGGCCTTCGCCGGCTTCGGCAAGTAGGTCGTCGTGGCCCGATATCTGCTCACCCGTGCCTGGCAGTCGGCAGTGACCCTGCTGTTGTCGACGATCGTGGTCTTCGTCGGCGTACGGGCGCTCCCCGGTGACCCGGCCCTCGCGCTGGCCGGCGAGGACCGGTCGCCGGAGGCCCTGGAGGCCATCCGTCGGCACTACGGGCTGGACCAGCCGCTGCCGGTGCAGTTCGCCCAGTACGTGGAGCGGATGGCGCAGGGCGACTTCGGCGTGTCGATCCGCACGGGCACGCCGGTCTCGTCGATGCTCACGACCGCGCTGCCGGTGACCGTCGAGCTGTCCGTCCTGGCGATCCTCATCGCGTCGGCCCTCGGCGTCGGCGCCGGGGTGCTCGCGGCGGTCCGTCGTGGACGGCCGGCGGAGTGGCTCGCCAACGGCCTGGCCCTGATCGGCCTGTCGGTGCCGCACTTCTGGCTCGGGCTGCTGGCGATCCTCTACCTGTCCGTGGCGACCGGGCTCTTCCCCGCCTCCGGCTTCGTGCCGATCCTGGAGGACCCGGTGGACAACCTGCACCACATCGTCCTGCCCGCGGTGATCCTCGGCACCGGCCTCGCCGCCATCATCATGCGGCAGACCCGCTCGGCGATGCTCGACTCGCTCTCCTCCGACTACGTGCGGACGGCGAAGGCGAAGGGGCTGCGACCGCGCGCCGTCATCACCCGGCACGCCCTGCGCAACAGCCTCATCGTGGTGGTGACCGTCGTGGGCCTGCAACTCGGCGGGCTGATCTCCGGCGCGGTCGTCACCGAACAGATCTTCGGGCTGCCGGGCTTCGGCAAGATGACCATCGACGCGGTGTTCCAACGGGACTACCCGGTGATCCAGGCCGTCGTCCTGCTCACCGCGGCGGCCTACATCGTGATCAACCTCTTCGTGGATCTGCTCTACTCGGTCATCGATCCCCGCATCCGGGTGACGGGAGATCCGGCATGACCGTCCTCACCGTACCGATGGCGGAGACCGGCACCGCCAGCGTCACCCGGCGTACCCGCGTGCTGCGGCGGCTGCGCCGCAACCCGCTCGCCGTCGTGAGTTTCGTCGTGCTCGCGCTGGCGGGCGTCATCGCCGTGCTGTCGCCCTGGCTCGCGCCCTACTCGGTCGACCAGACCGACTTCGCCCGTACGTTCGCACCGCCCGGCACCGCCGGGCACCTGCTGGGCACCGACGACCTCGGCCGCGACGTCCTCTCCCGCATCATGCTCGGTGCCCGGGCGTCGTTGCAGGTGGGGCTCCTCGCGGTGGCCACGTCCCTGGTCATCGGGGTGCCACTCGGGCTCGCGGCCGGCTACTTCCGGGCCTGGGACGCGGTGATCTCCCGCTTCACCGACCTACTGCTGGCGTTCCCGTTCCTGATCATGGCGGTGGGGCTGGCGGCCATCCGGGGCGCCAGCCTCGGCAACGCCGCGGTGGCCATCGGCATCGCCCAGATCCCCGGGGTGATCCGGGTGGTCCGCTCGGACACCCTGCGCCTCAAGTCACTCGACTTCGTGGCGGCGGCCGTCGTCGACGGCGCGAGCGACCTGTGGGTGCTGGCCCGGCACATCCTGCCAAACGCGACGTCGGTGATCCTGGTGCAGGCCACCGTCGCCATCCCCGCCGCGATCCTCGGCGAGGCGGTGCTGTCGTTCCTCGGCCTCGGCATCCAGCCCCCGGCGCCCAGCCTCGGCACCATGTTGGCCACCGCGCAGCAGTTCGCCGCCCGCGCACCGTGGGCCGCCGTCCTGCCCGGCGTCGTCATCATGGGGCTGGCGCTGGCGTTCAACGTCTTCGGTGACGCCCTGCGCGACGCCCTCGACCCGAAGGGAGACCGACGATGACCACGGCCGGAGCGCCCGTGCTGGAGATCCGCGACCTGTCGGTGTCGTTCCCCACCGAGACCGGCACCGTCTCGGCGGTCGACGGTGTCAGCCTTGACCTCGCGCCCGGCGAGATCGTTGGGATGGTGGGCGAGTCGGGGTGCGGAAAGAGCGTCACCGCGATGAGCATCGCCGGGCTGCTACCGGGCAGCGCCCGGGTCACCGGCTCGGTGCGCCTGGACGGCACCCAGCTGATCGGGGCCCGCGAGGTGGCGCTTCGCCGGGTCCGGGGCCGGGAGATCGCCTACATCTTTCAGGAACCGATGACGTCGTTGAACCCGGTGCTCACCGTCGGGAGGCAGATCGGCGAGGTGCTCCAGGTCCACGAGCGGATGTCCCGGCGGGCGGCGCGGGCGCGCGCCGTCGAGCTGCTGACGCTCGTCGGGATCCCGTCCGCCGCCCAACGCGTCGACACCTATCCGCACCAGCTCTCCGGCGGCATGCGCCAGCGCGTGATGATCGCGATGGCGGTGGCCTGCGGCCCGAAGGTGCTGGTGGCCGACGAGCCGACCACCGCACTGGACGTCACAGTGCAGGCCGGCATCCTGCAGGTGCTGCGGGACCTGCGCGACCAGCTCGGCACGAGTGTCCTCATCATCACCCACGACCTCGGCGTGATCGCCGACATCGCGGACCGCGTCGTCGTCATGTACGCGGGACGGGTGGCGGAACGGGCACCGGTGGACGACCTGTTCGCCCACCCCCGACACCGGTACACCGCCGGTCTGCTGTCGGCGTCGCCGCAGCCGGGCCGGCACGCCGGGACGGACCGGTTGACCGAGATCCCCGGGCTGGTGCCCGTCCTGGCCAGCCAACCCGACGCCTGCACCTTCGCGGATCGCTGCCCGGCCGCCGACGAGCGGTGCCGCACGGCCGCCCCGCCGCTGGCGGGGGTCGGTGGCACCGACCACGTCGCGGCCTGCTGGCACCCGTGCGAGACGGCCCCTCAGGAGGCGAACCGATGACGCCGCAGCCGAACGCCCTGGAGATCACGGACCTGGTGATGCACTTCGGCCCGGTGCGTGCCGTGGACGGGGTGTCGCTGACCATCCCGCGCGGCCGGGTCACCGCCCTGGTGGGGGAGAGCGGCTCCGGAAAGTCGACGGTGGGCCGCTGCGTGGTACGCCTCGTCGAGCCGACAGCGGGAACGGTGCGGATCGCCGGCACTGACGTCACCCACCTGTCCCGACGGCACCTGCGCCCCCATCGCGGCGCGGTGTCGATCGTCTTCCAGGACCCGGCCGCGTCCCTGGACCCGCGCATGCTGGTGGGTGAGATCGTGGCCGAGCCGCTGCGGCTGGCCGGCAAGCGGATGTCCCGGCGCGAGCGGGAGGCCCGCGTCGCTCCCCAACTGGAACGGGTGGGACTGCGCGCCGAGGTGGCCCGTCGCTATCCCCACGAACTGTCCGGCGGGCAACGCCAGCGGGTCAGCATCGCGCGGGCACTGATCTCCGAACCGATGCTGCTCATCGCCGACGAACCGACCAGCGCGCTCGACGTGTCGGTGCAGGCGTCGGTGCTCAACCTCCTCGCCGACCTGCAACGCGACATCGGGTTCGCCTGCCTCTTCATCACCCACGACCTCTCCGCCGTCGAGTACCTGGCCGACGAGATCGCGGTCATGTACCTGGGGCAACTCGTCGAACGGGGCAGCCGCGAGCGGATCTTCGCCCGGCCCGCCCACCCGTACACGCAGGCGCTGCTGTCCGCCGCGCCGGTGGCTGATCCGGTGCGTCAGCGCCACCGTCAGCCGGTGCTGCTCGGCGACGACCTGCCGTCCGCGCTCGACCCGCCGTCGGGCTGCCGGTTCCGGACCCGGTGCCCGCTCGCCTTCGACAGGTGCGCGACCGAGGTGCCGGCGCAGACCGCGATCGGCGACGGCATGGCCGCGTGCCACCTGGTCCAGCCGGACGGCACCGGCCCCGACGTTCGCACCGCAGATCCCAGTGAGGTGTTGTCATGACGTTCACCACCCGACCCACGTTGCAGGGCACCTTCGGCATGGTGTCCTCCACCCACTGGCTCGCCAGCCAGGCGGCGATGGGCATCCTCGAACGCGGGGGAAACGCCTTCGACGCCGCGGTCACCGCCGGGTTCGTCCTGCACGTCGTCGAGCCGCACCTGAACGGGCCGGGCGGCGAGGTGCCGGCCATCGTGGCCACCGCACAGGACCCCCGGCCGAAGGTGCTGTGCGGGCAGGGGCCGGCACCGGCCGGCGCCACCATCGCGCACTTCCGGTCCCTCGGGATGGACCTCATCCCGGGCGCCGGCCCGCTCGCGGCGGCCGTGCCCGGCGCCGTGGACGCCTGGCTCCTGCTGCTGCGTGAGCACGGCACGCTCACCCTCGCCGAGGTGCTGGAACCGGCCATCGGCTACGCCGGCGCCGGGCACCCGGTGGTGGGCCGGGTCGGTGACACAGTGGCCGCCGTCCGGTCGTTGTTCGAGGAACACTGGCCCACGTCCGCCGCGCTCTGGCTGCGCGACGGCCGGCCACCGGCCGCGGGGGAGTTGGTCACCAACCCGGCGTACGCGGACACGCTGCGTCGGCTCGTCGAGGCGGGACAGGCTGCCGGCGTCGACCGGGAGGCCCAGATCGAGGCGGCGCGCCGGGCCTGGAGCACGGGTTTCGTCGCCGAAGCGATCGACGCGTTCAGCCGGCGACCGTTCCAGGACTCCAGCGGACGCCCGCACGCCGGGCTGGTCACCGGCGACGACCTGGCCGCGTACTCGGCGAGCTGGGAGGCGCCCGCCACCCTCGACTGGCACGGCTACTCGGTGGCGAAGACCGGGTTCTGGGGTCAGGGCCCGGTGCTGCTGGAGTCACTGGCCACACTGGACGCGCTCGACGACCCGGGCGCGTACGACCCGGGGACCGCAGCCGGCGTCCACGCCCAGGTCGAGGCGCTCAAGCTCGCCTTCGCCGACCGGGAGGCCTGGTACGGCGACGACGTCGACGTGCCCGCCAAGGCGCTGCTCTCCCCGCAGTACGCGCGGGAGCGGGCCGCCCTGATCGGCGACCGCGCGTCGGCGGAGCTGCGGCCGGGGCGTCCGGACGGTGCGCAGCCGCGCCTGCCGGCCCACGTCCGACCCGGTGCCGTCCGGCGTACCGGGTCGACGGATGCCGCGACGGGGGAGCCGACGGTGCAGTCGGACGGGGTGACCCGGGGCGACACGTGTCACGTGGACGTGGTCGACCGCTGGGGCAACATGATCTCCGCGACGCCCAGCGGCGGCTGGTTGCAGAGCTCCCCGACGATTCCGGAGCTCGGTTTCCCGTTGGGCAGCAGGTTGCAGATGTTCTGGCTGGAGGAGGGGCTGGCCTCGTCGCTGGCACCGGGCCGTCGCCCGCGGACGACGTTGAGCCCGACGATGGTGCACCGCGACGGTGAGCCGGTGCTGGCGTGCGGCACCCCCGGTGGCGACCAGCAGGACCAGTGGCAGTTGCCGTTCCTGCTGCGGCACCTCGTGGGCGGTCAGAGTCTGCAGGAGGCCATCGACGCGCCGGCGTGGCACACGGTCAGCCTGCCGGGGTCGTTCTATCCACGCGACATGCAGCCGGGTGTCCTGGTGGTGGAGGACCGGCTCGACGAGGGCGTGCTGGCGGCGCTGCGGGCGTACGGGCACGAGGTGCGGGTCACCGACGGGTGGAGCCTGGGCCGGCTCTGTGCGGTGACCCGCGACCCGGCCACCGGGCTGCTGGCCGCCGGTGCGAACCCCCGGGGGATGCAGGGTTACGCGTGCGGCCGGTAGCGGGTGCCGCGGCCACCTGAGCGTCAGCGGGCGGCGTAGCCGCCTTCGGCGTTCTCGTAGGCCGCGGCGGAGGCCGCGTCGAGGTGGTTGAGCGCGGCCCGCTCGGCGCGGTCGCCGTCGCCCGACTCGATGGCGTCGACGAGCTGGATGTGCTCGGCCCACGAGTGGGGGGCCCGTTCGGCCGCCCCGAGCCGGAAGATCCACTGCACATGGAGGTAGAGCGACTTGGCGATCGACGACAGCCAGGGGTTTCCGCTGATCTGCAGGATGCGCAGGTGCAGCGTGCTGTTGAGCTCGGCGACCCGGGCCAGGTCCTGTCGCTGCGTCGCCTCGCGGCCCTGGTCGAGCAGGGCGCGCAGGGACGCCACGTCGGCGGCGGTGGCCCGCTCGGCGGCCAGCCGGGCGGCCAACGCCTCCAGCCGCTCGCGTACGGCGAACATGTCGGCGATGGTCCCGCTGCTCGGTGAGGCGACGACAGCTCCCCGGCGGGGGAGGATCACCACGAACCCCTCCGCCTCGGCGACCCGCAGCGCCTCCCGGACGGGGTTGCGGGAGACGCCGAAGTCCTCGGCGAGCCGGTCCTCGGTGAGCCGTTCCCCGGGAAGGTAGTCGCCGTCGATGATGGCGGTCCGCAGCGCGGCGAGGACCTGATCGCGGAGCGGCAGGTGTTGCGCGCCGAGCTTGTCCCGTAGGTCTTCAGCCACCTGGTCGCCTCTCCGTGAACGTGTCCGGACAAAGTGTATACGAAGAACAATCACCGGAAGGTGGCCGACAGTGTCGAGCACAGCGCCCCGCGTCACCCGCCCCCACGTCGCCGCACACCCAGACGATCGACTGCTGCGCCGGCGGCACGCGCTCGTCGTCGTCCTCACCTTCCTGACCGGAAGCGCCGACGCTCTCGGGTTCCTCGCCCTCGGCGGCGCGTTCGCCAGCGTGATGACCGGCAACATGGTCCTGCTCGGGCTCTCGGCGGGCCGGGGCGAGGCCGACCTGGCAGTGACGTCGGGCTGCGCCATCGTCAGCTTCATCGTCGGTGTCCTCGCGGGCGCCCGCGTCGTCGGCTCGGCGCAGCCCGACGACCCGGTCTGGCCACGACGGGTCACCTGGGCGCTGGTCCTGGAGCTGTCGGTGTTCGTGGTGTTCGCCGTCGTCTGGGAGGTCACGCTGCACGCCCCCGACGCGCGCGTGCACCTGGCGCTGCTGATGCTGTCCGCTGTCGCGTTGGGCGTGCAGAGCAGCGCCATCCAACGCTTCGGCGTCTCCGGCCTGTCCTCCACGTACCTGACCGGCACGCTCACCAGCCTGATCGCCGGGGTCGCCGCCCGCAGCCCGTGGGCCGGCCTGCGGCCCAAGGCGCAGGTGCTGCTGGCCCTGATGGTCGGCGCGGCGGTCGGCGCCCTGGTCGCCCTGCACCTGCCGGTCGTCGCCCCGGCCCTGCCGCTGGTGCCGCTGGTGCTCGTCATCGTCGTGTCCGCGCGGATGCGGGGCTGACCGTGGTGGTGGCCCGCCGGTGTCGGTGGGGCCAACGCGGGATGGCGGAGACCCGCCATGTCCGTGCTCCGCCAGTGATCTTGCGGGTCAACCGGATGCCCGTCGCCCGAGAATCGGCGACGGCGGTGTCGGCCCTCCCGGGCGACCGCCCGAGGGAGGGACGTACGTCATGCTGAGACCCAGACCGCTGACACGTCGAGCCATGGGCGCCGTCGGCGCGGCGCTGGCCATCGTGCTCGCACTGCCGACCGGCGCCGCCGTGGCCGCGCCCGCACCGGGCAACGGCGCTGCCGACCCACTGCGCAAGGTGGACCCGCTGGTGCTCGGCTCGGCCCGCGCCGGCACCAACGCCAGCTTCTTCGTCGAGCTGACCGACGAGGCCACGCTGAACCAGAGCGACCTGGACCGGGTCGCGCGGGCCGCCGGTGGCCGGGCCGGGCGGGTCGCCCGCACCACCCGGGTCTACCAGACCAAGCTGGCCCATGCCGAGAAGACCCAGCGTGGGCTGCGTGCCCTGCTGCGCGAGCGGCACGCCGACTTCACCCCGTACTGGATCGCGAACATCATCGAGGTCACCGGCGACCTGAAGCTGGTGACCGAGCTGGCCGGCCGGGCGGACGTCGCGCGGATCACCGCGATCGGTGGGACCGCGCTCGCGGAGCCGGTCCGCACCGCCGGCGCCGCCGCCGACGACCCGCAGCTGCCGTGGAACCTCACGTCGCTCGCCGCCGACAAGGTCTGGCGCGAGTACGGCACCCGCGGCGAGGGCATCGTCGTCGGCAGCGTCGACTCCGGTGTGCAGTACGACCACCCGGCCCTGGTCCGCCAGTACCGTGGCAACGACGGTGACGGCACCTTCACGCACGACTACAACTGGTACGACCCGACCGGGATCTGCCTGCCGTCGACGCCCTGCGACAACTTCGGGCACGGCACCCACACGGTCGGCACGATGGTCGGCGACGACGGCGACGGGCGGATCACCGGTGTGGCCCCGGGCGCCAGCTGGATCGCGGCCAAGGGGTGCGAGGCCAACTACTGCAGCAACAGCGCGTTGCTCGCCGCCGGTCAGTGGATGCTCGCACCGACCGACCACAACGGCGAGAACCCCCGCCCCGACCTCGCCCCGGACATCATCAACAACTCCTGGGGCGGCCACGACGGTGACCCCACCTTCTACGACACCATCATCGACTCCTGGGTCGCCGCCGGCATCTTCCCGGTCTTCGCGGTCGGCAACGAGGCCAAGGAGCTGCCCGAGCCGTGCGGCTCGGCGGGGCACCCGGCCACCAACCCGCTGGCGTACGCCGTCGGCGCGACCGACTCCACCGGTGTGATCGCCGACTTCTCCAGCCGTGGGCCGGGCCGCGAGGACGCGGTACGGCCGGACATCACCGCCCCCGGGGTGGGCATCCTCTCGTCAGTGCCGGGCAGCGACTGGGGCATGAGCGACGGCACCTCCATGGCCGCGCCGCACGTCGCCGGCGCGGTCGCCCTGGCGTGGTCGGCGGTGCCGAACCTGCGCCGCGACCTGGCGACCACCCGGGAACTGCTGGACCGCACCGCGCACGACGTCAACGACCTTCAGTGCGGTGGCACCCCGGCCGACAACAACGTCTACGGCGAGGGTCGGCTCGACGCGTACGACCTGGTGACCCAGGCCTCGACGGCGCAGCTCGGCGGCGTCGTGGTGCACGCGAAGCTGAACGGGACCGTGCTCTCCGGTGCGAAGATCACCCTGACCTCCGCGCTGGTCACCCGCACCGCCCGCACCGACGCGCGCGGCACCGTCCAACTGGGTCGGGTCCCGGCCGGGGAGTACACCCTGACCGCGTCGTTCTTCGCGCGGCGGACCGTACGGCAGAGCATCACCGTGTCGACCAGCGGCACCACCAACCTGACCGTGGACCTGTCCGAGCCCGCGCCGTGGCAGGCGATCCAGGGTCGGGTCACCGACCCGGCGGGCAAACCGGTCGTGGGCGCCCGGTTGGCGCTCGCCGGGGAGACGTTCCCGGCATTCGTCACCGACGCCGACGGTCACTACACCGGGATGCTGCCCGAGGCCGACTACGACCTGCTGGTCGAGTACGGCCGGTGGCTGGCACCGAAGACTGTCGCGCTGAGCGTCGACGGGCCGCAGACGGTGGACGTGGCGCTGGCCGCGAAGGCCGACCGGCACGGCTACCAGGCGGGGACGGCCACCGCGCAGTGGGTCGACGGCGGCAGCGTGCTCGCCCTCACCGGTGACACCGCGAGCCGGGCCGTCGACCTGCCGTTCCCGATGACCTTCTACGGCAGCACCTACCGTCGGCTCACCGTGCACACCGACGGTTACCTGACCTTCGGCGTCGACACGAGCACCTCGGTCGGCGACAACGGTCCGCTGCCCGCCCCGGCGGTCTCGGCGCCGGCCGTCTACGCGTTCTGGGACGACCTGATCCTGGACCACGCGTCGACGGTGCGTACCAGGGTGTCCGGCACCGGCACGGCCCGACAGTTCGTGGTCAGCTGGAACCGGGCCGCGCTCAAGAGCGCGCCGAAGAACCGGATCGACGTGCAGGTACGCCTCGGCGAGAACGGCACCGTCACCATCCAGTACCGCAAGCTCGCCACCACCGCGGAGGGGGCCGGCGGCTCGGCGACCGTCGGCATCGAGGACGCCACCGGCCGCGACGCGCTGACCTACTCGCGCGACGAGCAGGTGCTCGACGCGGGCGACGCGGTCACCTTCCGGGTGGCCGGTCGGGGCCTGCTGCGGGGCACGGTGCGCGACGCGAACGACCGTCAGCCGCTGGCCGGCGCGACGGTACGGGTCGAGTCGGCCGACGCCCCGCAGCCGATCATCGCGACCACCGACGCGGACGGCTTCTACCAGCTGGAGGCGCCGGCCGGGCCGGTCACGGTGACCGCGCTGCAACCCGGCTACGACCTGCCGGGGAGCACCGTCGACGTGGTCGAGTCGACGGTCGTCACGCACGACCTGGCGCTGCGTACGCCGCTGCTGCTGGCCAACAGGAACGCGATCTCGGTGACCGCCCGGGCCGGAGCGACCCGCACCGCGACGGTGACACTGACCAACCGGGGTGACCTGCCGGCCACCTGGCTGGCCCGGGAAATCAACTCGCCCACCCCGCCGACCGGCATCCCCGGCCGGCAGCTCAGCTCGTTCCCGCTCAAGGAGCTCTACAACGCCTACGGCGTCGGCTACCGCAACGGCGAGTTGATCGTCTCCAACTCGTACCTGTTCGGGCAGATGCAGCGCTTCAGCACCGACGGCCGGTCACTGGCCAAGGGTGTGCTGCCGATCGACGGCTGGCCCTCGGACATGGCGTACGTGGCGAGCCGGGACCTGATGTGCGCGCCGAAGATGTCGTTCATCGGGGACCTGCCGATCGTGTGTTTCGACCCGGACACCCTGGAGGTGAAGGAGACCATCACCGGGCCGTGGGCCGGCAAGCTCTACTACGGGCTGGCCTACCGCGCCTCGGACGACACCTTCTACCTCAGCGGCGACAACCGCATCCGGCACCTCGCCGGGTTGTCGCACCCGCAGCCCGGCTCGGTGCTGGGGGAGTGCACCCCGCCCATCCCGTGGATGACCGGCCTGGCCCTCAACGAGGAACACAACGTGTTGTGGGGCATCAACCAGGACTCCAAGGAGTCGATCTGGGCGCTCGACCCGGCCACCTGCCAGCCGCTGGCCTCGGTGCCCGATCCGGACCCGAACCCGCTCAGCGGGGCCGGGCTGGACCTGGACGAGCAGGGCAACCTGTGGGTGCTCGGTAACGCGACCGGCCGGCCGTACGGCGCCAAGGTCTATCACGTCGACGGTTCGCTGCCGGCGTACAGCGACGTGCCGTGGCTGTCCGCCGCCACCGCCGGCGAGGTGCCGGCCGGGGCGAAGGGCACGCTGGCCGTCACTGTGGACACCACCGGCCTGGCGCCGGGCACGTACGTCGCCACGCTGCTGGTCACCAACAACGGTGCCAAGGGCGCGTCCACCCCGGTCACCGTGTCGGTGACGGTCACGAAGTGAGCACCGGGGCCTGCCGTCACCTCCCGTGTCGGCAGGCCCCCCACCGCCGGGTTCAGAGCCAGTCGTGGCGGGCGATGAACCAGCCGAGCTGCATCCGGGTGGCGCTCCCGGTCGCGTCCATCAACTGCCGCAACCGCCGCTGCACCGTCCGCAGCGAGATGCCCAACTGGGAGGCGACCGCCTTGTCCGGCAGCCCGGTCATCAGCAGGGACAGGATCTGCCGGTCGACGAGGGTGGGCGTGCTCTGCCGCTCGACGTCGTCGACCACCTCGCTGGCCGGGGCGAGCCGCAGCGGCGTGGCCCGGTCCCAGACCTCGGTGAACAGCGCCACGAGCACCTCCACCCAGGTGGCGCCCCGGACCACCAGTGCCCACGGTTCGGTGCTGTCGGCGCGGGCGGGGAAGGAGATCAGGGCGACCCGGCGGTCGGCGACGGCGAGCTTGCCGGGCACGTTCGCGGCGACCCGTGCCTGTTCACCGGCGGCGACGAATTGGCCGATGTGGGCGGCCGCACCCGGCCGTTCCAACCCCCGCCGGTCGTACACCACCCGGAAGGCGACGCCCCGGCCGAGCATCTCGATTTCGGTCGGGTTGTCCTGCAGCACTGCCGCGTACGGCGGGCGGTCGAAGCCGAGCACCTCCTCCTGCGCCCCGCGCAGGAACTGGTCGAACGCCTGCATGATCGCGGGAACGCCGACCACCAACTGGACGTCCTGGTCCATCGGGTCCGCCGGGCGTTGCTGCCGCAGCCAGTCCCACAGGCCGACCCGCGCCTCCTGAAGCTCGCGCATCCGCTGGTTCAGCAGCGACTCGATGGCCAGGTCGGGTGGGGCGGCACCGGCGCGGCCGGCGACCACGCGGACCAGCCCGGCCCGGGTGAGGGCGTCGAGCGCGTGCTCCAGCTCGGCGACCGTGGCCGCGACCCGTGGTGCCAGCTCCGCAGCGGTCCCGGCACTGCCCCGGACCAACTCCAGGTAGACCTTCTCCTCCAGCTCGCTCAGACCGAATGCGCCCAGCAACAGACCACCACACCCGCCTCGGGCGGCCCGCCGTTCGTGCGGCTCCGCTCCAGCTGATCTTGGAGCGCTCCCAGCGGCACGTCAAGAGGCGCGAGCGGACGGCTTCCGCGCGTCAGACGCCGCGAGCGAACAGCGCCAGACGGACCCGGTTGGGGCTGTCGGTCTTGGCCATCAGGCTGGTGATGTGGGTCTTGACCGTGGTGACGCCGATGTGGAGCCGGTCGGCGATCTCGGTGTTGGACAGACCCTCGGCGACCAGGTCGAGCACGTCGCGTTCCCGGGCGGTCAGACCCGGCAGGGCCGGTGGGGAGTCGGGGCGGGCGTGCACCGCGCGCTGGACGAGGCGACGCAGCACCTCCGGGCTGAACGGGCTGTCACCGACGGCGGCCCGGCGGATGCCGTCCAGCAGCTCGATGGGGGGCGCGTCCTTGAGCAGGAACCCGCACGCCCCGGCGGTCAACGCGGGGTACAGATGGTCGTCGTCGCCGAACGTGGTCAGCACCAGGATGCGGGTGGTGGGACGGTCGGCGAGGATCCGGCTGGTCGCGGTGATCCCGTCGACACCGGGCATCCGCAGGTCCATCACGACGACGTCGGGGACGAGCCGCCCGGCCAGCGCAATCGCCTCGCGGCCGTTGTCGGCCTCCCCGACGACCTCGATGTCGGGTTGGGCGTCGCAGAGCATGCGCAGCCCGGCCCGGATGAGGTGCTGGTCGTCGACCAGCAGCACCCGGATCACGCCGGCTCCGGTGCGGGGGAGCCGGCGGACGCCGCGCGGTCCCGGGGCAGCGACCGGGTCGACGGCTCGGTGGCGTTGGCCGGGAGCACGGTCCGCACCCGCCACCCCGTTTCCGTCGGGCCGGCATCCAGCCGGCCGCCGAGGACCTCGACCCGCTCGCGCATTCCGGTGATGCCGTGCCCGCCGCCGGCCGGCACGCCCACCGGCACCCCACCACGGCCGTTGTCGCTGACCTCCCAGTGCACCGCGCCGTCCCGGACGGCGACCACGAGGTGCGCGAGCGCGGACGTTCCCGCGTGTTTGGCCACGTTGGTCAGCGCCTCCTGGGTCAGTCGCAGCACCGCCATGCCGCGCACCGCGTCGAGGGAACCGATCGCCGGGTCGAGGTCGGCCTCCACGGTGATACCGGCCTGGCGGGCCCGGTCGATGGACGCGCCGAGCGCCGCCGGCAGCGCGGTGGGCTCGATGGCGGTCAGCGCCGCGTCGCCGCGTACCCCGTCGGGGTTGCGCAGCACCGCGACCAGCCGGCGCAGCTCCGCGAGGGCCGCGGTGCCGGTGCCGTGCACGTCGTCGAACACCTCGGCCACCCGGGGGTCCGGGTCGGTGAGCACGTGCCGGGCCACGCCGACCCGCAGGACCATCGACGCCACGTGATGCGCGACGACGTCGTGCAGCTCGCGGGCGATGGCGCTGCGTTCGTCGGCGCGGGCCGCGCGGCTCTCCGACTCGTGCTGGCGTTGCTCGGCCAGGGCCCGTTCCACGGCCTGCCGGCCCAGCTCCCGGTTGGCGCGGATGACCAGGCCGAGCAGCACCGGCACGCCGACCTCCACGGCGAGCCCGACGACCCCGGAGGCGAACCGGCGTGGCGGGTCGCCGATCGAGTCGGTCAGGTCGACCACCACCAGCAGCGCGGTGGCCAGCCAGATGGCCCGGGGGCCGCGCGCCCGCATGGTCATCTCGAGCAACGCCCAACTGGCGCCGACCTGGTTGATGGTGAAGTCGTCGATCAGGCTGATGGCGACCGCCAGCAGGGCGGCCTGCGCCACCATGTTGACAACCGGTCGACGGTGCGCCGCCAGCGCCATCGCGAACGCTGGCACCGCGAGGACCCACTGTGCCGTCGTGGGCGTGCTGGTGGAGTGCGGGACGACGAGCAGGTAGCACAACCCGGTGAGGTCGAGCAGCACCATCCGCACGAGTGTGTCCCGCAGGTCGAACAGTCGCACCAGCCAGCTCACGACGGTCAGCCTAGGCGCTGCGGGCCGGTGGCGGCGGTCGCCGGCCGCCGCCACCGGGTCCGGACCGCGAGGTAGGCGGCCAGGCCGAGCGGTCCGAGCAGGATGGTCAGCAGCAGCACTGGAGCCATCACCAGCGCCGGCACCCCCCGTTCCCTGCTGTCCAACCACGCCCACCGCCCGACGAACAGATCGAACGCGATCATGTGCGCCCAGCCCGCCGCCGCCCCGTCGGAGGTGCCGAGCAGGTCGCGCACCCCGGTCAGGGTCGGCGACGCCACGGCCGGCAGCACGTCACCGAACGCCGGAAGGACCAGCAGCGCGTAGATCAGCACGACCGGCAGCACGATCAGCGGCGAGGCGATGATCCGGGCGGTCCACGACCAGCGGGGCAGCAGGATCATCAGCGCCCAGAACGGCGCGGCCACCGCGAAGGTCAGGGCGAACAGCGTCGCGGTCATGCGGCCAGCGCCACATCAGGGCGGCGGCGGGCCAGCACCAGGCCGGCCGCGGTCGCCGTCGCGAGCACCAGCGCCGCGACCGCGACGAGCGTGGCGGCGTCCGGGCGCAACAGCGGCTGTCCGCGCAGGGCCTGCCAGGTCAACAACACAGTGAGTACGCCGTACGCGCCGCCCGCGACGACCAGCAGCCGGGCGCGGGTGCGCTCGTCCAACCGGGTGGCGAACCGGCTCAGCAGGATCGCCAGGATCGGCAACGCCTGCAGCGCGTGCAGCCCCACGAAGTGCCCGATCCGCAGGTCACCGCCGGTGGTGCTCCAGCCGACGATCGGCAACCCCGGCCCGCCGTCGAGCACGCCGACGCTGTGCGCCCCGCCGATTCCCTCGATCCCCGGGTCCTGCATGGGCAGCGCCATCGGTACCGCCGCGAGCATGCCCAGCAGGGACAGGCCGAGCCCCCACCCGACGGCCGTCAGAGCCGCCCGGTCCGGGATCCGCCGGATCAGCACCACGATGCCGACCACGAGGTGCGCGAGGAAGAGCATCATGATCGCCGCGCCCATCGCCGCGAACAGCGCGGTGTTCAGGGGAGTGGTGTCGTTGAAGTGGCTGGTCTGCCCGCGTACCACCTGACCGACGATCACCAGCATCTCGATCACCGCCATCGCGACGATGACAGTGAAGGCCCACTCGGCGGCCCGGCTGCGACGCGGCAGCAGGGAGAGCATCCAGGCGAGCGTCGCGCCGTACAGCACGAAGGACACCGCGAACTTGAACGGCTTGAGCCAGATCGGCGCTCCGGTGAGGACGCGCGGGTCGACAAGGATGCCGACCGCCGCGACGACGGCGAGCACCGCCATCGCGGAGACGAAGACCATCATTGGGCGATTCCAGTGCGTCGCCCGGCGCAGCAGGGTTGTCATGCCTGTAGATGTTCGTGGCCGCGCCCGCCGGTCGCGTCCGACCCCGAGCCCTGGTCGCGGCCGGTGGTCGGAGCCCGTCTCCTCCCCGGGTAGGAGACGAAACCCGTCGAAGCCGTCCGACGGTGCTGGCACAATGGCCGGCCTGTCGACCGGACGGGGAGCGACCATGACCACCAATGCGGACCGTGTCCAACCGAACGAGACCGCAGTGCCGCTGCTGCACTGTGCCGACCCGGAGCAGACACTGGCGTTCTGGCGGGCGCTCGGGTTCGAGGTGACCTACGAGCAGACCAGGCCGTACGTGTACCTGGCGTTTCGGTGGAGCGGCTTCGACCTGCACTACGGGCCGGCGCCGAAGGATCTCGACCCGGCGAGAGAGCACTCCGGCGGCTGCCTGGTGTTGGTGGACGCGGTCGCCGCGTACCACGAGGTGTTCACCGAGGCGATGCGCCGCAGCTACGGCAAGGTGCTGGTCAAGGGCCTGCCGCGGATGACCCGTTACCGGGCCGGAGCGTCGCGGTTCAGCATCGTCGACCCGTCGGGCAACACCATCACCTTCATCCAGCGGGATGAGCCGAAGGACGTGGAGTACGGCGGTTCGAAGGAGCTTGCGGGGTTGGCCCGGGTGCTCGACAACGCGCGGATCCTGCGCGAGTTCAAGCTGGACGATCAGGCGGCCTACCGGGCGCTCGACTCGGGGATGCGCCGCCGCGCGGAGGACGCGCCGGTGGTCGAGCAGGCGATGGCGCTGGCCGCCCTGATCGAACTGGCGACCGTGTTGGACAAGGACGATCGGGTGCCGGAGTGGGGCGAGCGCCTCCGCGCGCTGCCCCTGCCTGCGGAGCAGCGGACGCCGGTGCGGGAGTACGTCGCCGACCCGGCCGTCCTGGAACCGTGGTGGCCTGACGCCAGCTGAGCGTCGGCCTCAGCGGGCGTAGGTCGCGGCGGGGTAGCTGACCCCCGGTGGGTGCGTCTGGTCATTCCATGGAACGGCACGAAATTACCGCTTTAGGGTAAGTATGGCGATCTGCGATAGCTGGTCCGATAACTTTCGAAAGAGAGGAAAACTCGTATTCCTCCCTTCGGATGCATGAGGAGTCAGTGATGAAGCGCAGTGTCGCACTCGCGGCAGCCCTCCTGGCAGGTCTGACCAGCATCGGATCGATCCCCGGGACCGCCCTCGCCGATGGCGGTGGCCCTGGGTACCACGACGACCGCAAGGGGGGTGATCACCACCACGGCGACGAGGGCGCGGTCTTCGTCCAGACCAACAAGGCCGAGGGCAACACCATCAAGGTGTACGACCGCGACGAGGACGGCCGTCTCACCAAGGCGGGTGAGTACGAGACGGGCGGGCTGGGTGGCTTCACCATCGGCGCGCCGCTCGACGCGCTGGCCTCGCAGGGTTCCCTGACCTATCACAAGGGGCTGCTGTTCGCCGTCAACGCCGGCAGCAACACCGTCACTGTCTTCCGCGTCGAGGGCACCAGGCTGCACAAGCTCCAGGTCATCTGGTCCGGTGGCCTGCTGCCGGTCAGCGTCGCGGCCCGTGGCGACCTCGTCTACGTCCTCAACGCCGGTGGCGAGGGCTCGGTGCAGGGCTTCGAGCTGCACAAGGGTCGGCTGTCCCGGATCGAGGACGCCAACCGGTCACTCGGGTTGCACAACGGCAACCCGCCCGCGTTCGGCACCGCCCCGGCCCAGGTCAAGATCGACCCGGACAGCGAGTTCGTGTTGGTGTCGACCAAGGCCGCCAACGTCATGTTCAGCTACGAGATCGGACGCCACGGCAACCTGTCGCGCACCCCGGTCATCAGCGACGCGGGCAACACCCCGTTCGGCTTTACCTTCGACACCGACGACACGCTGCTGGTCACCGAGTCCGGCGCGAACGCGGTGAGCCGGTTCGAGCTGGAGGACGACGGGGCGCTCGACCAGATCGGGCCGTCGGTGCCCAACGGTCAGCAGGCGACGTGCTGGATCCAGCGCGTCGGCGACTACTTCTTCGCCGCCAACGCCGGCACCTCCACCATCAGCTCCTACCGGGTCAACGACCACGGCAAGCTCGAACTCGTCAAGGGCGTCGCCGCCGACACCGGCGGCGGGTCGATCGACATGACCACCAGCGACGGCTTCCTGTACGTGCAGAACGCCGTCGCCGGCAACGTGCAGGGCTACGAGGTGGGCAAGGACGGGTCGCTGACACTCGTCACCACAGTGGAGGGCCTGCCGAAGTTCGCCGACGGCATCGGCATGGAGGGCATCGCCGCCTCCTGAGCGCACCACCCGCTGGTCCCGGTCGGTCATCGACCGGGACCAGCGCCGTGTGGTCGGTCACCGGTCGACCCGTCCCGTTGAGGTGGGGCCGAGACTACGAGGCCAGTCGCTCGCCTGCGACGTGTGCCGGTCGGGGGAGGTCGGCGGCGGCGTCCGACGTGTTGATCTCCGACCAGACGGCGTCGAGGGAGAGGCCGAGCACGTCGGCGATCGCCGCGATGGTCGGGAAGGCGGGGGTGGCTATCCGGCCGGACTCGATCTTTCGAAGGGTCTCCGGCGAGACGCCCGCGTCGAGCGCGGTGAGGAGCATCGAACGCTCTCCGCGGGCGCGACGCAGCAGGGCGCCGAGGCGCTGTCCGCGTTCGACCTCCGCGGGAGTGAGTGGCAACCTGACCATGCTCCGATTCTAGTACCGGGATAATATGGCCGGGATACTTATTGGTTCGTGGAAGGCGTTGCATGATCGAGATCCTGAGCCCCGCCGACGTGCTGCGCGCGAAGGAGACCGGCGCGCTGGTCGCCGGCATCCTTCAGACACTGAAGAGCCGCTGCGTGGTCGGCACCAACCTGCTGGACATCGACCGGTGGGCCCAGGCCATGATCACCGAAGCCGGGGCGCAGTCCTGCTACGTCGACTACGAGCCGTCCTTCGGGCGCGGCCCGTTCGGCCACTACATCTGCACGTCGGTCAACGACGCGGTGTTGCACGGGCTGCCGCACGACTACCCGCTCGCCGACGGCGACCTGCTCTCGCTCGACCTCGCCGTCTCACTGGGGGGAGTTGTCACGGATTCGGCCATCAGCTTCATCGTCGGCGACGTCCGGCCCCCGGAGAGCGTCGCGCTGATCGACGCGACCGAACGCGCGTTGCAAGCCGGGATCGCCGCCGCCGGCCCCGGCGTACGCATCGGTGACATCTCGTACGCCATCGGCTCTGTCCTCGGCGCGGCGGGCTACTCGATCAACACCGAGTTCGGCGGCCACGGCGTCGGGTCGACGATGCACCAGGACCCCCACATCTCCAACACCGGGCGCCCCGGGCGCGGATACCGGCTGCGCCCGGGGCTGCTGCTGGCGCTGGAGCCATGGGTCATGGCCGACACCGCCACGCTCGTCACCGACCCCGACGGCTGGACCCTGCGCAGCGCCACCGGCTGCCGGACCGCGCACAGCGAGCACACCATCGCCATCACCGACGACGGCGTCGAGGTGCTCACCCTGCCGAGGTCCTGACCCCGACGTCAGTGACCACCGGCCCGGCGGATCGCGGCGGCCATCTTCGACGAGTCGTGGTCGGCCTCCACCCCCTCGACGAGGACCAGCTCGCCCGCGAGGTGCCTCGTCCGCAAGGGCTTGATCTCCTGGTACGCGCTGGACTGGTACCAGGAGCGTGCCCGGATCAGGTCCGGAAACTCGACGACGACCAGATCGCCCGACCAGTCGCCCTCCAGCACCTCGATGGGCCCACCGTGGACGATGAACCGGCCATCGAAGGGCAGGAGGGTGGCCTGGATGCGCTCCAGGTATTCCAGCACCTCGGCATGCATGGGTGCCTTACGCAGATGAGCAAGCGCGTACGCGGTCATGACTCTCCGTTCGTTTCGGTCGGGTGGTTCCCCGCATCCCAGGAGATGGTCGCGCGCGCCGGTACGCGCTGTCGATTACGTCGCAGGTAAAGCGGCGCACACAGGTGAGGTCACTACGGTCAGGGTGTGACGACAGTGGCCCGACCGGAGCGACCGCTGGGGGACCTCCTGCGCGAGTGGCGTCGAACTCGTGGAATGAGTCAGCTCGACCTGTCGATCGAGGCGGGGGTGTCGGCCCGGCATCTGAGCTTCGTGGAGACCGGGCGATCCCGACCGAGCCCCGACCTGATCCTGCGGCTGGCGGAGCAGCTCGACATTCCGCTGGCTGAGCGCAACACCATGCTGCTCGCCGCCGGATACGCCCCCGCCTACCCCAGCCACCAGCTGGCCGACCCGGAACTGGCCCCGCTGCGGGCAGCCGTACGGCAGATCCTCGACGGACACGGCCCGTACCCCGCGGTGCTCGTCGACCGACAGTGGCACCTCGTCGAGGCCAACCCCGCCGTCGCGCTGTTCACCGCCGGCGTCGACCCCCGCCTCCTGGTCCCACCGGTCAACGTCCTGCGGCTCACCCTGCACCCCGGCGGTTTGGCCCCGCGCATCGTCAACCTCTCCCAGTGGCGGGGCCACCTTCTCGGACGGTTGCGCCAGCAGGTCCTGGCAACCGACGACGCGGCCCTGTCCGCCCTGCTCCAGGAGCTTCGTGGCTATCCCGGCGGTGACGATGTCGCGGCACCGGAGGACGACACCCTGTCGCGTGTCGTCATCCCCCTTCGCTACCGCCACGGCGACCGGGATTTGTCCTTCGTCAGCACGACCACCCTCTTCGGCACCCCGCTGGATGTCACCGTCTCCGGGCTGGCCGTCGAGGCGTTCTTCCCGGCCGACCCGGTCACCACCGCCACGCTCCACGCCCTCGGCTCGTCCGCGACCGGCGTGACCTGACCTGAACACGTCGTCGCGTCCGGGGCGTCGTCGGCGGCGACGGCCTGCACTCACCGGCGACGACTAATCCGCATCCGACGGGGCACGTCCGTCCGTATACATGGTGAGGCTCGTTCAGAATGAACCGATCGGTCATGTTTTCCGTGATGACGGTCAGGGTCCCCCCCAAAGTCACGGAGGCGCGATGTCAACGGTTCGAACGGGTCCGGTCATCGGGCTGCTCGCGCAGATCGGTGTGCTGGCGGTGCTCGCGCAGACGGTCGGCCTCGGCCCGGCCGGGTGGGCGGCCGGGCTGGTCTACGGGGTGGTCCTGTGCGCCCTGCTGAGTCGGGGGATGACCCGCGCGGGCGCTCCTGATCTGAGCCCTGCCGACCGGGTGACCCTGAGCCGGGCGATCCTCGCCGGCGGCGTGACGGCCCTGGCCGCGGACTCGTTCACCCGACCGGCACCGGTCGCGGTGATGGTCGTCCTCACCAGTGTGGCGCTGGCCCTCGACGCGGTGGATGGATACACGGCCCGCCGCACCGGGACGTCCAGCGAACTCGGCGCGCGCTTCGACATGGAGATCGACTCCTTCCTCGTCCTGGTGCTCTGCCTGTACGTGGCCCCCTCGACGGGTGCCTGGGTGCTCGCGATCGGCGCGATGCGGTACGTCTTCGTCGCCGCGAGCTGGGTGCTGAGCTGGATGCGCGGCTCGTTGCCCCCGCGCTACTGGCGCAAGGTCGTCGCCGCGGTCCAGGGCGTGGTGCTGACGGTGGCGATGGGCGATGCGCTGCCCGGTCCGCTGACGACAGTCGTGCTGGTGGCGTCACTGGCGCTGCTGGTCGAGTCGTTCGGGCGGGACGTCAGGTGGCTGTGGACGACCCGTCACCTCCGCCGCGCCGTCGCCAACGACGCGGTCGACCAACAGACGAGCGTTGCACACGGGTCGGACGCGATGGTGCACGCGGGCAGCCAGCCGAGCCACAGCGCCGTGAGCGCGGGCGCGGGGCTGACCGGTCTGGGCCACGGCAGGACGGATGGGCTGCCCTGGCCGGAACACCGGCCGGTCGCCGTGGCCCGACGCGGGATCGCCCGCGTCTGAGCCGCCCGGATGCCGCGCCCAACGAAGATCATGGAAGGATGCCCGGGTTGTCGCTCTTGACGCGCGTACGTCAGCTGCCGAGCCAGGGACGGAGGGCGATGAGGGGCGAACTGCCGGACCCCGCCGCCACGGGTGCCACCGCCACCGACGGCACCGCACCCGAGGGTCGGCCGCGCCGCTCCATCGTGGGGCGACTGGTCACCCTGCTGGCCGTGCTGCTGGTGCTGCTGGTGCTCACCCTGCCGTACGACTTCGGCCGGTTCAGCCCCGGTGCGTTCGTGCGGATCCCCCTGGAGGCGCTGCTCGCCGTCGCCCTCCTGCTCGCCCTGCCGCCGCGCGGAAGCCGGTGGGTCGCCACCCTCGCCGGGCTGGCCCTCGGCCTGCTCGGTCTGCTCAAGCTGTTCGACCTGGGGTTCACCGCCTCGCTCAGCCGGGCCTTCGACCCGGTGCTCGACTGGGCGCTGCTCGACGAGGGGTTCGCGTTCCTCAGCGAGTCGTACGGCCGGCCCACCGCCATCGGCGTGGCAATTGCCCTGGCGGTGGTGGCGGTGGGCCTGCCCACCCTGGTCACGCTGTCGATGCGGCGGTTGCGCGGGCTGGTGATCCGGCACCGCGCCGGGACCACCCGGACCGTGGCGGCGCTGGTGGTCGTCTGGGTGGTCTGCGCCGCTTTCAACGTGCGGGTGGTCGAAGGCGTGACGGTCGCCGACACGTCCGCGACCACGCTGACCAACGGCCACGGCTTCCAGGTGCGCCTGCGACTCGACGACCGGGAGAAGTTCGCCGCGCTGCTGCAGGACGACCGGTTCGCGCAGACCCCCGGCGACCAACTCCTCACCGCGCTGCGCGGCAAGAACGTGGTCATCTCCTTCGTGGAGAGCTACGGCCGCGACGCCGTCGAGGACCCGGAGTTCGCCCCGCAGGTCGGTGCGGTCCTCGACGACGGGACCAATCGGCTGAACGCGGCGGGGTTCGCCGCGCAGAGCGGCTTCCTCACCTCGCCGACGTTCGGCGGCGGCAGCTGGCTCGCGCACGACACGCTGCTCTCCGGACTGTGGGTCGACAACGACCAGCGTCACCGCACCCTGCTGGCGAGTGACCGGATGACCCTCAACGGCGCCTTCCGCCGGGCCGACTGGCAGACCGTGGGGGTGATGCCCGCCGTCAGCAAACCGTGGCCGGAGGGCTCCTTCTTCGGCTACGACCGGTTCTACGACGCCAGGAAGCTCGCGTACCGGGGACCGAAGTTCAGCTTCGGCACCATGCCCGACCAGTACACCCTCGCCAGTTGGCGGCGCCTGGAGCAGGCGACGCGCGACGGCAAACCGACGATGACGGAACTTGCGCTGGTGTCGAGCCACGCGCCCTGGACGCCCGTCCCCGACCTGGTCGACTGGGCCGCCATCGGCAACGGGGCGATCTTCAAGGGGACCGCCAAGGATTCCGACGACAAACGACGCAACACCGAGCAGATCCGCGCCGACTACCGGCACTCCATCGAGTACACGTTGAGCGCACTGATCTCCTACGTGCAGACCTACGGCGACGATGACCTGGTGTTCATCTTCCTCGGCGACCACCAGCCCGCCGCCGTGGTCACCGGCGAGAACGCCAGCCGCGACGTCCCGATCACCATCATCACCCGGGACCGGGCCGTACTGGACCGGATCTCCGGGTGGGGCTGGCAGGACGGGCTCAAGCCCGGTCCGCAGGCGCCCGTCTGGCGGATGGACACCTTCCGGGACCGCTTCCTGACCGCCTTCGGGCCGTAGGCCCGGCCAACCCCACGGACTGGACACACACAGATGACGGCTGGCACCGACACCAGGATCGCCGCGCTCAGAACCGACCCCGCGATGTCCCACCTGCACCGATCGCTGGATGTCTACTACGGCGACGCCGAGCGCGACGCACGGATGGACGCCTTCTACTCCCGGTTCGTCACCGAGGGCGATCTCGTCTTCGACGTCGGCTCACACGTGGGCGACCACATCGCCAGCTTCCGTCGCCTCGGGGCGCGGGTGGTCGCCGTGGAGCCGCAGCCGCTGTGCCTCCGCGCCCTGCGGACCATCTACGCCGACGACGACCAGGTGACGCTCGTCGAAGCGGTCTGCGGCGCGGCCCCCGGCAGCACCCGCTTCCACGTCAACTCCGCAAATCCCACAGTGTCCACCGCCTCGCCCGACTTCGTGCGCGCGGCGGAAGGCGCGGGCGGGTGGGAGGGCGAGGTGTGGGACACCGACATCGAGGTCCCGGTGGTCACCGTCGACGCGCTCATCACCGAGTACGGCGAGCCGACGTTCGCGAAGATCGACGTGGAGGGTTTCGAGGACGAGGTGCTGGCCGGGCTGACCCGCCCGCTGCCCGCGCTCTCGTTCGAGTTCACCACGATCGCGCGACCGGTCGCCTCCCGGTGTCTCGACCGGCTGACCGCGCTCGGCTTCGACGGCTTCGACGTGGCGTTGGGCGACGACAAGTCGATGACGTTCCAACGCTGGGTCTCCGCGACCGACATGACCACCCACCTCGCCGCGTTGCCGCACGACGCGAACTCCGGCGACGTGTACTGCGTGTCCCGTGGCCGGTTGCGACAGCTACCGCCGCCTCACGACGCGAAGCGGCGGTAGCCAGGCTCAGAAGGGGCCACCGTTCGTGACTGCCGGCCGCCAGGGGTCAGGGCTCGCGGCGGGTGCGTAGGCGTATCAGGGCCAGGCCGCCGACCAGGAGAACACCGAGGGCAGCGACAGAGGCTCCAAGTGTGGCGATGGCTGTCAGACGTCCACCCGTGACGGGCATGGGCGGAACCGGCCCGGTGAGGACCACTGTCGAGGAGCAGCTCGGTGTGCAGTCCAGGTCGGACACACCAGTGGGCGGGGTGAGGGTGGCCGTGTTGGTGAGGTCGCCGGCGGTGCCCTTCGGCACGGTTCCGCTGATCGTGTAGGTCACTGTGCCGCCAGCGAGGACGGTGATGGTGTCGTTGATGTCACCGGTGCCGGACGTTGTGCAGGTGCTTCCGGTGGATGGTTCGCAGGTCCAGGTGAATCCGGCCAGTGGTGTGGGCAGGGGGTCGGTCAGTGTCGCGCCGATCGCGTCGGACGGTCCCCGGTTGGTCACTGCCACTGTGAAGGTCACCGGTTCACCTGGCACGTAGTGGCTCGGGGTTGCGGTTTTCACCACTGCCAGGTCGACCGCGGGGGCGATGGAGGTGACCACTGTCAATGAGCAGTTCGGGGTGCAGTCCGGGTCGATCGCGCCGGCGGGTGGGGTGAGGGTGGCGGTGTTGGTGAGGTCGCCGGTGGTGCCGGAGGGCACGGTTCCGCTGATCGTGTAGGTCACGGTCCCGCCCGAGAGGACGGTGATCGTGTCGTTGATGGTGCCGGTCCCGGACGCGGTGCAGGAACTTCCGGTGGACGCTTCACAGGTCCAGGTGAAGCCGGCCAGTGGTGCGGGCAGTGGGTCGGTCAGGTTCGCGCCGACGGCGTCGGATGGTCCGCCGTTGGTGACCGTGACCGTGTAGGAGAAGGGCGCGCCTGGCACGTACGGGCTCGGGGAGGCGGTCTTCACGATGGCCAGGTCCACTGTCGGCGCGGCGGGGGTGACGACTGTCGAGGTGCAGTTCGGTGTGCAGTCCGGGTCGGTGACGCCGTCTGGTGGGGTGAGCGTGGCGGTGTTGGTCAAATCGCCAGTGGTGCTTGAGGGGACTGTTCCGCTGATCCTGTAGTTCAGTGTGCCGCCGGCCAGGACGGTGATGGTGTCGTTGATGGTGCCCGTGCCGGAGGCGGTGCAGGAACTTCCGGTGGACGCTTCACAGGTCCAGGTGAAGCCGGCCAGTGGTGCGGGCAGTGGGTCGGTCAGGTTCGCGCCGACGGCGTCGGATGGTCCGCCGTTGGTCACCGTGACCGTGTAGGAGAAGACTGCGCCTGGTACGTAAGGGCTTGGTGTCGCTGTTTTGACGACGACGAGGTCCACCGTCGGGGCTGCGGGCGTGACCACTGTCGAGGAGCAGTTCGGGATGCAGTCCGGGTCGATCGCGCCGGCGGGTGGGGTGAGGGTGGCGGTGTTGGTGAGGTCGCCGGTGGTGCCGGAGGGCACGGTTCCGCTGATCGTGTAGGTCACGGTCCCGCCCGCGAGGACGGTGATGCTGCCGGTGCCCGAAGCGGTGCAGGTGCTTCCGGTAGCTGGCGCACAGGTCCAGGTGAATCCGCCCAGCGGTGCGGGAAGCGGGTCGGTCAGGTTCGCGCCGACGGCGTCAGAGGGTCCGCCGTTGGTGACGGTGACCGTGTAGGAGAAGGCTGCGCCCGGCACGTAGGGGCTTGGGGACGCGGTTTTGACGACGACGAGGTCGACCACTGGTCCGGCGGGGGTGACCACTGTCGAAGAGCAGTTCGGTGTGCAGTCCGGGTCGGTGACGCCTTCCGGCGGGGTGAGCGTTGCGGTGTTCGTCAGGTCGCCGGTGGTGCCCGACGGGACGGTGCCGCTGATCGTGTACGTCACTGTCCCGCCGGCCGGGACGGTGATGGTGTCGTTGATGCTGCCGGTGCCGGAGGCGGTGCAGGAACTTCCGGCGGACGGCTCGCAGGTCCAGGTGAACCCGGCCAGTGGTGCGGGCAGCGGGTCGGTCAGGGTCGCGCCGACGACGTCGGACGGGCCGCCGTTGGTCACGGTGACTGCGTAGGAGAAGGACGCGCCCGGAACATACGGGCTCGGGTTTGCGGTCTTGACCACCGCCAGATCCACCGTCAGCGTCGCCGGAGTCACGACGGTCGATGAGCAACTAGGCGTGCAGTCCGGATCTGAGACGCCCTCCGGTGGGGTGAGAGTGGCCGTGTTGGTGAGGTCGCCGGTGGTGCCCGACGGGACCGTTCCGCTGATCGTGTACGTCACCGTTCCGCCCGCGAGGACGGTGATCGTGTCGTTGATGGTGCCCGTTCCGGACGCGGTGCACGCGCTGCCAGGGGATGGTGCACAGGTCCAGGTGAATTCGGCCAACGGCGGGGGCAGGGGATCGGTCAGGTTCGCGCCGACGGCGTCGGAGGGCCCGCCGTTGGTCACTGTCACCGTGTAGGTCAGCGGCGTGCCTGGCACGTATGGGTTGGGGGTTGCGGTCTTCACGACGGCCAGGTCGACCACTGGTCCGGCGGGGGTGGCCACAGCCGATGAGCAGTTCGGGGTGCAGTCCGGGTCAGTCGCGCCGGTGGGCGGGGTGAGCGTGGCCGTGTTGGTCAAATCGCCGCTGGTTCCGGAGGGCACGGTTCCGCTGATCGTGTACGTCACTGTCCCGCCCGCGAGGACGGTGATGGTGTCGTTGATGCTGCCGGTGCCGGACGCGGTGCACGCACTGCCGGCGGACGCCTCGCAGGTCCAGGTGAACCCGGCCAGCGGTGCGGGCAGCGGGTCGGTCAGGGTTGCCCCGACCGCATCGGACGGTCCGCCGTTGGTCACTGTCACCGTGTAGGAGAAGGGTGCACCCGGCACGTACGGGCTCGGGTTTGCGGTCTTGACCACCGCCAGATCCACCGTCAGCGCAGCCGGGGTCACGACCGTCGACGAGCAGTTCGGTGTGCACTCCGGATCCGAGACGCCGTCTGGTGGGGTGAGCGTTGCGGTGTTGGTCAGGTCGCCCGTGGTGCCCGACGGCACGGTCCCGCTGATCGTGTACGTCACGGTCCCGCCCGTGAGGACCGTGATCGTGTCGTTGATGCTGCCGGTGCCGGACGCGGCGCACGCACTGCCGGCGGACGCCTCGCAGGTCCAGGTGAACCCGGCCAGCGGTGCGGGCAGCGGGTCGGTCAGGGTTGCCCCGACCGCATCGGACGGTCCGCCGTTGGTCACTGCCACCGTGTAGGAGAAGGGCGCGCCCGGCACGTAGGGACTTTGCGACGCGGTCTTCACCACAGCGAGGTCAACAGTGGGGATGACGGTGAGGGTGGTGGAGCCGGGCGGGTTGATCCCGACGATGGTGGGGAAGTTGCTCTCGCAGCCGGGGATCGTGGAGCCGTCCGGGGCGACGCATCCGGTGTTGGTGTACGAGCCGACCACAGTGCTGGTCACCTGGACGGAGATCGTGCAGGAGGCGACGTTCAGGTCCAGGTTGCCGGCGAAGTCGACGGACGTGGCGCCGGCGGGAGCGGTCACAGTGGCGTCCGAGCACGTGGTGCTGTTGACCCCGGTGGCGGTCACATTGGCGGGAAGGGTGTCGGTGAAACTCATCCCGTTCTTGGCTTGCAGATCGTCGGTGTTGGTGATGGTGAACGTCAGCGTGGACGTCTGCCCCTGCCCGATGGTGGTGGGGTTGAAAGCCTTGTCGAGTTGGGGGGTGACGTCGACGATCTGCGGAAGGTCGAACGCGACGTCGTTGCCGATGCCCGTTGCGGTCGCGTTGTAGAGGCGCAGGCCCAGGGTCGGTGTATCAGCCACCGACAATTGCAGTGCCAACGATTGCAGCTTGGCTATCCAGGTGTTGTTGACGATCTCGGCGCCGGGATCCGTGCATGGGCTCAGGTTCTGTGCGAGCACCGTCGGGACGCCGTTGAGAAGCAGCTCGAACCGAAGTCGCGCCCGCTGGGCGGACGGAACGGTGCAGTTCCTCTCAGCGAAGATCGCCGAGACCGAGTAGAAGTGGCCACCGATCGCCGGAATGGTGTTGTTGTCGGTCTCCAGTTGGTATCCGGGAAGCTGCGCGCCGGTCACGCTGTTGGTGTACTCGGTGAGTACCTGGTTCGTGGCGGCCTCCCCGGGGCTCTGCCCCTGAAACAGCCCCATGTCACGGGCCATCTCCTGTAGCCGGCCCCATGCGTCTGAACGACCGCACTGGTCGTTGTTGGTGACCGGCGGGTCGCCACCGTTGGGCGGCAGCGGCGACGTCTGACGCATGATCCAGCCGTTGCACGCGCCCGCGCCGGGGCTCCACGCGGGATCCGCCGTATAGGTCTCACCGTCCGCGCCGCTGCCACCCGGCCCCGGCACGTAAACGGAACCTGGCGATCCGGTGTAGGAACCAATGCGAATCGGCGCCGCAGCCGCGCTCTCGTTGGAAAAGTCCTCAGTGAAAATCGGGGTGCCGGGCTGAGGCGTTCCGGGCAGGCCCGGCACGGTCGCCAATGCGGGTTGGCTTGACGCCACAACCACCAGCGTGGACGACGCGGCAAACGCGCCGACCGCCGCCAGCGCTGATGTGAACCATCGGCGTTCCCCGCGAACCATATTCGTTTCCCCCGGTCATGCGGCCTGCAGGAGTCGCAGTAGTGGCGTTCCGACCGCGCCTGACGATCTCAAATCGCGAACGCCAGACAGAATCACCCGATACGTGGTCACCCAATCGAGTGAGGGAATGATGGCCGAATGCAATGACCGGGATGTGCAGGGAATTCGACGCGCGGCGGCTCAGCCGGGCCATCACGGCGGCCAGCTCGGCCGGCGGATCGGCGTCCCAGCCGTCCGACCCGATCACCACCACCGCCCCGCGGGTCGCCTCCGCGTGGTGGGAGGTGAGCAGGGCGCGCAGATTCGTGGCGATCCGGGTGCCCCCGTACCGGTCGGTCACCGCAACAGCCCCTCCGATGATCCGGGTAGCCTTCGCGGATGGACCTCGATGATCTTCCGCTCGCCGAGTTCGCGTTTCCGGGGCCACTGCGGGACAAACTCGTGGGCGCGATCCTGTCCGGGGCGAAGACCTCGACGACCGGTCTGCTGATCGGCTACCAGCGCGCCAACGAGCCGCTGCCGACGGTGGGCCAACTGTCCGCCGTGGTGGACTCCGCCGGTCGGCGGGTCGCGGCCATCGAGCTGACCGACGTACGGGTGATCCGGCTCGCCGACGTCGACCTGGCACACGCCCTTGCCGAGGGGGAGGGCGACGAGTCGGTGGCCCAGTGGCGCGCGGGACACGAGACGTTCTGGCACAGCGCCGCCGTGCGCGCCGAACTGGGCGACCCCGACTTCACAGTGGACGACGACACCCTGGTCGTGACCGAACGCTTCCGGCTGGTGCACGTCGTCTGAGCGACCGGAGCCGCCGCGCACCGGTCCGCGACGGGCCACACGGTCGTGCAAGGTCACCTATGCTCGGCGCGTGATCCCCCCGGCACTCGAGATCCGTGGCCTGGTCAAGACCTTCGCGGCGCATCGCGCGGTGGACGGCGTCGATCTGACCGTCCACCCCGGCACCTTCCACGGCATCGTCGGTCCCAACGGCGCCGGCAAGTCCACCACCATCGGGATGGCCGTCGGCCTGGTCACCCCGGACTCCGGCGAGATCCGGATCCTCGGCCACGACGCGCTGCGCGAGCGCGGCGTGACCCGCGCGCTGACCGGCGTACTCCCCGACGGCCTCGACTTCCCGGAACGCCTCACCGGTGCCGAACTGCTGCGCTACAGCGCCGGCCTGCGCGGGCTGTCCCGGGCCGCGGCCACCGACCGGGCCGCCGAACTGATCGACGTGCTCGGCCTGACCAAGGGCGCCGGCACACCCCTGGCCGACTGTTCCACCGGCACCCGCAAGAAGCTCGGCCTCGCCCAGGCGCTGCTGCACGCGCCCCGGCTGCTCGTGCTCGACGAACCGTTCGAGGCGGTCGACCCGGTGTCGGCGGCCACCATCCGCCGGGTGCTGCGCCGGTTCGTGGCCGGCGGCGGCACCTGTGTGCTGTCCACCCACTCGATGCTGCTCGTCGAGCAGATGTGCGACGACGTCACCGTGATCCACCAGGGCCGGGTGGTCGCCGCCGGGCCGGTCGCCGAGGTCGCCGCCGGCAGCAGCCTGGAGGACCGGTTCGTCGAGTTGGTCGGCGCCGAAACCTCCGGCAGCGCCGGCCTGGACTGGCTGACCGGGGCACGATGAGCGCGCAACCCTCCCTCGCCCCGCTGGCCGACACCCTCGGCGCGATCGCGGTGCCGGCCCGGATGCGCACGACGATGCTGCGCCGCTCGCTGCGCGAGCACCCCGGGCCGACCGTGGCCGCCCTGGTCGGTCTGCTGGCCGCCGCCTGGCTGATCCGGTACGCGCTGCGCGGCGACCAGCACACCCTCGGCCTGCTCGCCGGTGCCTGGGTGCTCGGCTGGATCGTCCTGCCGCTGCTGCTCGGCGGCGGGCGCGGCCGGGTCCGCCCGGCCCACCTGCGGTTGGAGCCGATCGGCGGGGTCCCGGCCGCGATCGGTCTGCTCGCCGCGTCGGCGATCGGCATCGGTCCGGCCGTCTCGCTGGTGGCGCTCGCCGCGCTGCCGGTGCACGCCGCCCGGCACGGCACCGTCGCGGTCCTCGTCACCGCCGGCGGCGCGGTGCTGCTCTGGCTGTTCGGGCTGATCGGTTCGGCCATCGCGCTGGAGGTCGTCGGCCACGCCGGTGGTCCCGCCGGGGCGCTGCTCACCGGCGTCTTCACCGGCACAGCGATGGGTGTCGCGGGGTCGCTCTGGGCGGTCTTCCCGTGGGTGTCGGTCCTGCTCGTGGCAGCGCCGCAGGAGGTGGTCCGGGCGATGGCGTACGTGCCGAGCGGTTGGCCGATCGCCGCCGTGACCGGGCCAACCGGGCGAGGGGTGGGCATGATGGCGGCCCTGGTGGGCATCGTGGCGCTCTGCGCCGCCGCGTACCTCATGCTTGTCCGAAGGGTGATCGCTGCTGGCGTGCCGTTCCGGCCGCGCCGGACCACCGCGGCGTCGCCCGCCGCACCTGACCGCGAGTGGCTGGGCTGGGTGCCGGCCGCGACGCGGGCGGTCGTCGGCCGCGAGCTGCGGGCCTGGACGCGGCATCCGCTGCGGTTGCAGTATCTGGCGTTCGCGGTGGTGTACGGGGCGCTGCTCGCCGGACTGCCGCTGCTGTCCGACGTGGATCTGCTGCTGCCGTGGGCCGGGCCGCTCGCCGTGCTCGGCGCGGCGGCCATGTCGGCCGGCCTGGTCGGGCTGGACGGCACCGCGTTGTGGCTGCCGCTCACCACGCCCGGCGGCGAACGAGCCGAGGTCCGGGGACGGGCCCTGGCCTGGCTGGTGCTGGTCACCCCGATCGGGGTGCTGCTCACCGTCGCCGGTGTCCTCCTCGCACCGGACGTCGACCCGCTGGCCGCGCTCTGCACCCTGCCGGCTCTGCTCGGCGCGGGCGCGTCGGTGCCGGTGTGGGTGTCGCTGCTGCGGGTACGGCCGGTGGCCGACCCCCGGCACCCCACCGCGGCCGACAACCCCACGGACATCGTCAGCGTGCTGGTCGCCACCGGGTCAGGGCTGGTGGCCGCCGCGCCGGTGCTCGCCCTGGTGATCTGGGGTCCGTCGGGAGTGACGCCGCTGCTGCCACTGGTCGGGCTGCTCAGCGGCGCCGCGGCCTGGCGAGGCGGCATCTGGTTGGCCGACGAACGTCTCACCCGACGCGGGCTCGACGTGCTCGCCGCCGCCGGCCAGCGCAGCCGGCCCACGGACACGGTGCTCCCGCCGACCTGGGACGCACAGTGGTTCCGGGAGAACAAGCTGACCGCGTGGGCGCTGGGGTTGCTCACCGTGGGGTGGATCCCGGTCATCCCGCAGGGGGTGATGCCGTTGGCGTTCGGAATCGACAGTGGGTGGATCGTGGCGGGCCACCTGAGCGGGGGTGCGCGCACCGCCGTGGGGTTGGCCATGATCGGCCTGGGTGTGGCAATGCTGCTCGCGGGCCTGGTGCTGTGGGATCGCCGGCCGCAGCCAGGCGGCAGTGCCCACCCTGCTTCCGGGCAAGCGGAGTAGGCGGGGTTTGGCACGTCGATCGGTGGCAGCTCAGCGGGGCAGCGCTCGGCGTGTCGAACAGCTCAGCTGCCAACGATCGAGGGAGCAGCGCTGCCGCCGGGACGTCGCCAGGATCTCAGTGCCGTTGTTCGTCTTCGTAACCTTGGTCCGACAGACTGCGCGGTATGCGTGATGGTTGGCGCCGGTGGGCGTGGGTCGGGGTGTTCGTCGTCGGGCTGATCCTTTATCTGGCGGTGCTGCGCACCCTGGTCAGCACCAAGAATCCGAACTTCGTACCGGCGTTGATCCTGCTCGGGGCGACGCTGGTGCCGTTGACGTTCCTGACGTTCGCGCAGGCCCGTACCGGGCGGTGGCAGGTGCCGGCGTCGGTCCTGGTGACGTCGGCGTTCTTCGGTGGTGTGATCGGCACTGTGGTCGCCGGAACGCTGGAGTACGACACCCTGCGGGGGCTCGGCACCCTGCCGATGCTGTTCGTGGCGTTGATCGAGGAGTCGGCGAAGTTGGTCGTCCCGGTGATCCTGGTGTTCACGGTGGTGGCCCAGCACCGGCGTCGGGTGCCCTCGGACGGGCTGATCATCGGGGTCGCGGCCGGCATGGGTTTCGCCGCGCTGGAGACGATGGGCTACGCCTTCACCGCGCTGCTGAGCTCGCAGGGCAACATCGGCGCGGTGGAGCAGACCTTGTTCATCCGTGGGCTGACCGCGCCGGCCGGGCACACCGCCTGGACCGGGCTCACCGCTGGCGCGCTGTGGGCGTTGCTGGCGAGCCCGAGTGTCGGTCGGATCTTCGGGTTCATCGGCACGTTTCTGGGTGTCGTCGCCCTGCACACCCTCTGGGACACGTTCTCCGGCTCGCTGGTCTTCGTCGTGGTGGCGATCATCAGCATCGGCTGGTTGTTCTGGGCGCTGCGCCGCTACCGCACCTTCGGCGAGCACCCGGTCGGCGAGTTGCAACCGCACTAACCATCGCCGTACTTCATGCCGCGCCCGGCCGGCACGAACAGCTGGGGCAGGCATGACTGTTGGTGATCCCGCTGCGACCGGACCGGCACCTCATCTACCGTCAGAGTGTTCATATATGGCGGATTGGTCGGGAAGGTGCGGCGATGGGGGTGCGCAGCTGGTTCGCGGGTTGGCCGGTGTACCGCCAGCTCACCGGCACGGACCCGCTGGGCCGGGGTGCCGCCGCGAAGTCGGACGGGTCCCGCGCGCTGACTGCCCGTACCGATACCGCTGACAGCGTTGCGCGGTCGGTGTGCCCGTACTGCGCGGTGGGGTGTGGTCAGCGGGTGTTCGTCAAGGACGGGCGGGTCAGTCAGATCGAGGGTGATCCGGACAGTCCGATCTCGCGGGGTCGGCTCTGCCCGAAGGGTTCGGCCAGCAAGAGCCTGGTGACCAGCCCGCTACGGCAGACCACGGTTCGCTACCGCCGCCCGTACAGCACCGAGTGGGAGGACCTGGACCTCGACACCGCGATGAACATGATCGCCGATCGGGTCCTGGCCGCGCGGGACGAAACCTGGGAGGACGTCGACGCCGAGGGTCGACCGCTCAACCGGACGCTGGGCATCTCCAGCCTGGGCGGGGCGACGCTCGACAACGAGGAGAACTACCTGATCAAGAAGTTGTTCACCGCGATGGGGGCGCTTCAGATCGAGAACCAGGCCCGTATTTGACACTCCTCCACCGTCCCCGGTCTGGGGACCAGCTTCGGTCGTGGCGGCGCCACCCAGTACCAGCAGGACCTGTCGAACTCCGACGTCATCGTCATCCAGGGTTCGAACATGGCCGAGGCGCACCCGGTGGGTTTCCAGTGGGTGATGGAGGCCAAGCGCCGAGGGGCGAAGGTCTTCCACATCGACCCTCGCTTCACCCGGACCAGCGCGCTGGCCGACGCGTACCTGCCGATCCGGGCCGGCACCGACATCGCGCTGCTCGGCGGGGTGATCCGCTACATCCTCGACAACGAACTGGACTTCCGGGAGTACGTGGTCTCCTACACCAACGCCGCGACGATCGTGACCGAGGAGTTCGTCGACACCGAGGACATGCACGGGCTCTTCTCCGGTTTCCAGGAGGAGAACGCCTCGTACGACCAGACCAGTTGGCGCTACGAGGGCCAAGGCCAGAACCAGACGACCCGGGACACCGAGACGCAGCGGGAGACCGGGGCCGGGCTGGAACACGAGTCACACGGCGCCCCCGTCGGCGGCGAGACCGAGCGTGACGAGACGTTGCAGCACCCGCGCTGCGTCTACCAGATCCTCAAGCGGCACTACGCCCGCTACACGCCGGAGATGGTGGAACGGGTCTGCGGCATCCCACAGGAGAAGTTCCTCGAACTGGCCCAGGCCTGGACGCAGAACTCCGGCCGGGACCGCACCGGCATGCTCGTCTACTCGGTGGGGTGGACGCAGCACAGCGTGGGTGTGCAGTACATCCGAACTGGCGCGATCATCCAGCTGTTGCTGGGCAACATGGGTCGCCCGGGCGGCGGGGTGATGGCCCTGCGCGGGCACGCCAGCATCCAGGGGTCGACCGACATCCCGACACTGTTCAACCTGCTGCCCGGTTACCTGCCGATGCCGCACCACGCCGACCACCCCACCCTGACCGAGTGGGTGGACAGCATCGCGCACCCCGGGCAGAAGGGGTTCTGGGGCAACGCCCGCACCTACGGCGTCAACCTGCTCAAGGCGTACTGGGGAGATGCCGCCACCGCCGAGAACGACTTCTGCTACGGCTACATGCCGCGGATGACCGGTGATCACGGCACCTACCAGCAGGTGCTGAACATGATCGACGGGAAGATCAAGGGGTACTTCCTGCTCGGGCAGAACCCGGCCGTCGGGTCGGCCCACGGTCGGGCCCAGCGCCTCGGCATGGCCAACCTCGACTGGCTCGTCGTCCGGGACCTGTTCGAGATCGAAAGCGCCACGTTCTGGAAAAACGCGCCGGAGATCGAGACCGGGGAGATCGTGCCCGAGGAGTGCCGTACCGAGGTGTTCTTCCTGCCCGCGGCGTCGCATGTGGAGAAGGAGGGCACGTTCACGCAGACGCAGCGGTTGTTGCAGTGGCGGGAGAAGGCCGTCGAGCCGCCGGGCGACGCCCGCTCCGAGCTGTGGTTCTTCTACCACCTCGGGCGCATCATCCGGGAACGGCTGGCGGCGTCGACAATGCCGCGCGACCGGGCGCTGCTCGACCTGACCTGGGACTATCCCACCCACGGTCCGCACGCGGAGCCGAGCGCCGAGGCGGTGCTGCGCGAGATCAACGGGTACGACGTGGCCACCGGCCGGCCGCTGGCGTCGTTCACCGAGATGAAGGACGACGGCTCCACCGTCGGCGGCTGTTGGATCTACACCGGGGTGTACGCGGACGGCGTCAACCAGGCCGCCCGGCGCAAACCCGGCGCGCAGCAGTCACTGGTGGCGCCCGAGTGGGGTTGGGCGTGGCCGGCGAACCGGCGGATCCTCTACAACCGGGCCTCCGCCGATCCGGACGGCAACCCGTGGAGTGAGCGCAAACGCTACGTGTGGTGGGACGCGGACAAGGGCGAGTGGACCGGTTACGACGTGCCGGACTTCGAGAAGACCAAACCACCGTCCTACCGACCGGAGCACGACGCCGCAGGCGTGGCGGGCATCGCCGGCGACGACCCGTTCATCCTTCAGGGCGACGGCAAGGGCTGGCTGTACGCGCCCACCGGCGTCCTGGACGGGCCCCTGCCCACCCACTACGAGCCGGTGGAGTCGCCGGTGCGTAATCCGCTCTACCGGCAGCAGGCCAACCCGACCCGGAAGGTCTACACGCACCCGATCAACACGTTGAATCCGAGCCCGCCGCAGGAGCACAGTCAGGTGTTCCCGTACGTGTTCACTGTCAGCCGGCTCACCGAGCACCACACCGCCGGCGCGATGAGCCGCAACGTGTCGCCGTTGGCCGAGTTGCAGCCCGAGATGTTCGTCGAGGTGTCGCCGGAGCTGGCTGCCCTGCGAGGGCTGAGCCATCTGGGCTGGGCCCATCTGGTGACCAGCCGCGCGTCGGTGGAGGCGAAGGTGCTGGTGACCGACCGTGTCACGCCGTTGCGGGTGGACGGCCGGATCATCCACCAGGTCTGGTTGCCGTACCACTTCGGTTTTGAGGGTCTGGTGACCGGCGACTCGGCCAACGACCTGTTCGGCATCACCCTCGACCCCAACGTCCTGATTCAGGAGAGCAAGGTCGGCACGTGCGACGTCCGGCCCGGACGACGCCCCAGAGGCCAGGAACTGTTGGACCTCGTCGTCGACTACCGACGGCGGTCGGGGAACCTCGTGCACCGTTACCCACCGATGGTCACGACCGACGTCGCCGACAGCGCCAGCGACCAGGAGGCCTGACCGATGCCCCACGCCAACGCCCTGTACGGGCCGCTGGACCCCGCACCGGACGCGGGCTACGAGGACGCGCCGCCGCGGATGGGGTTCTTCACCGATACCAGCGTCTGTATCGGGTGCAAGGCGTGTGAGGTGGCCTGCAAGGAGTGGAACGGTGTGCCGGAGAGTGGGCTCGACCTGCTGGGCATGTCGTACGACAACACCGGCGCTCTGACCGCGAACTCGTGGCGCCACGTCGCGTTCATCGAACAGCCCCGCTCGGTGGGCTGGGCGACTGCGGCGTTCGAGGACAACCCGGACGGGCCGGCGGTCAGTCCGCTCACGGCTGCCGTCGGCGCGCGTACCGAGACCGACACCGGTACGGATCCGGGTCTGCCCACCGGTTCACCGGGGGCGGCGGCGCGGATGTCGGGTGGCCCGGAGTTTCTGGGGATGCCGGGTGCGCAGCCGCCGGGGCGGGGTTCGGGTGCGGAGGGTCGGACGGATTTCCGGTGGTTGATGATGTCGGATGTCTGTAAGCACTGCACCCATGCGGCGTGTCTGGATGTGTGTCCGACGGGTTCGTTGTTCCGGACGGAGTTCGGGACGGTGGTGGTGCAGGAGGACATCTGCAACGGCTGCGGTTACTGCATCTCCGCCTGCCCGTACGGGGTGATTGACCAGCGTAAGGACGACGGTCGGGCGTGGAAGTGCACGTTGTGCTACGACCGGTTGGGTGCGGGCATGACGCCGGCGTGTGCGCAGGCGTGTCCGACCGAGTCGATCCAGTACGGGCCCCTCGACGAGTTGCGGGAGCGCGCCGCCGCGCGGGTGGCGACGCTGCACGAGCGGGGGGTTGCGGAGGCGCGACTGTACGGGCACGACCCGAACGACGGTGTGGGTGGGGACGGGGCGTTCTTCCTGCTGCTGGACGAGCCTGAGGTGTACGGGCTGCCACCGGACCCGGTGGTGACCACCCGCGACCTACCGGCCATGTGGAAACGCGCCGGCCTGGCGGCGATGACGATGGCGGTCGCCGCGGCGGTCGCGTTCCTGGGTAGGCGGCAATGACCGACGAGACACCATCGAACGAGTCGGTCGGCGCCCGGTTCCGCGAGTTCCAGGCCGGCCTCGACCAGCCCGACGGGAAGCGCCACCGGCAGCCCGGCCGGCGACGCGGCGACGGCGGTGAGCAGCTCACCGTGCCGCCGGCCGACTTCGCCTCCTACTACGGCCGGCCCGTGCTGAAGCCGCCGGTGTGGAAGTACGACATCGCCGGCTACCTGTTCACCGGTGGCCTCGCCGCCGGAAGCGCGCTGGTCGGCGCGGGCGCCCAGCTGACCGGACGACCGGGGCTGCGCAAGGTGGGCCGGTGGACGGCGCTCGGCGGCGTCGCCGCCAGCACGTACCTGCTGATCCACGACCTCGGCCGGCCGACCCGGTTCCATCACATGCTCCGGGTGGCCAAGGTGACCTCGCCGATGTCGGTCGGCACCTGGATCCTCGCCGCGTTCGGGCCCCTCGCAGGCGTGGCAGCGGTCGCCGAACTCGCACCGCTGCTCCCGCGGCATGGTGTGCTCGGCCTCGCCCGCCGGATCGGACCGCCCGTCGGGAACGTCGCCGGACTGGCCGCCGCGGCCACGGCACCGGCGCTGGCGACGTACACCGGGGTGCTGCTCGCCGACACGGCCGTGCCGTCCTGGCACGACGCCTACCCCTCGCTGCCGTTCGTCTTCGCCGGCAGCGCGCTCGCCGCCGCGTCCGGGGTCGGACTGATCGCGGCACCGCCCTCGGAGACCGCCCCACTACGGCGACTCGCAGTGGCCGCGGCGGCCGTCGAGTTCGGTGGGGGGCACCATCTGGAGCGGCAGGGCCTCACCGGCGAGCCCTACACGCACGGACGCAGCGGCCGGCTGGTCAAGGCGGGACGCGTCCTGCTGACAGTGGGCACGGTCGCCGCACTGGTCAGTCGACGCAGCCGGGTCCTGTCGGCGCTCTCCGGCGCCGCGCTGGTGGCGTCGTCGATCGCGACCCGGTTCGGTGTCTTCGAGGCGGGACGGGTCTCGGCGCGCGATCCGAAGTACACGGTCGTGCCCCAGCGGGAGCGGCTCGACGAGAGCCGGTCGACGACCCCACTCTGAGCGGACCGACGAGGAAGGCGCCCCCCGACGGGGCGCCTTCTTCGGATCCGAGGAGAGGTGTGGGCGCGACGGGCCACCGCCGGCGCGGCCGGTCAGCCGGTGAACAGCTTCGCGGCGGTGATGGCGGTCTGGACGATGCCGTACCCGAGGAGCACCGCGACCAGCAGCCACGACAACCACAGTCGTCCGGTCTGGCTACCGACTCGTGGCGGCGCGGGCGGCTGGCTCTGCGGCCCGATGGCCACCGGTTCGGTGATGGTCGCCTTCGCCACTGGCGACGTCGGACCCCGGTTTGGTTCGTGGAACCGCTCGGGCACCGAACGGACCAGCAGGTTCGCGATGAACCCGATGGCGAGGACGCCGACCATGGTGAACAGCGCGGGCCGGTACGCCGCCGCGGTGAGTGTGCCGGGCTTGCCCTGCGTGTCGAGGATCCCGTTGACGATCAGCGGGCCGGCGACACCCGCGGCCGACCAGGCGGTGAGGATCCGGCCGTGGATCGCCCCGACCTGGAAGGTGCCGAACAGGTCACGCAGGTAGGCCGGCATGGTGGCGAAGCCACCGCCGTAGAAGGAGATGATCGCGGCGGCGATCAGCACGAAGACCGCTGTCGCGGAGTGCCCGGCCACGGCGAGCAGCAGGTACAACACCATGCCGACGCCGAGGTAGACCATGTAGATGGGCTTGCGGCCGATGAGGTCGGACGTCGTGGACCAGACGAACCGGCCCGCCATGTTGAACAGCGACAGCACCCCCACGAAGCCGGCCGCCGCCGACACCGAGACCGTGGTGGCGGTCCCGTTGTCCCGGAAGAAGTCCTGGATCATCGGGCTGGCCTGCTCCAGGATGCCGATGCCCGCGGTGACGTTGCAGAACAGCACGATCCACAGCAACCAGAACGAGCGGGTACGCACCGCGTTCGACGCCGACACGCTCGCCGTCGTCACCAGAGGTTTGGCGGCGACGCTCGCCGGGTCGAACCCGGCGGGCCGCCAGTCCGGTGCCGGAACCCGGACGTTGAACGGGCCGAACATCATGATCACGAAATACCCGATGCCGAACGTGACGAAGAGCGCCACGAGGGCGCTGCCCGACGCCACGGCGGCCGGGTTGTCGGGGTTGTAGCCGGAGTCGTAGAGGGAGAGCAGTTGGCGCGCGAGCGGGCCGGCGACCAGGGCGCCACCGCCGAACCCCATGATGGCCAGCCCGGTGGCCAGGCCGGGGCGGTCCGGGAACCACTTGATCAGTGTCGAGACGGGTGAGATGTAGCCGATGCCGAGCCCGATGCCGCCGATGACGCCGTACCCGAGGTAGAGCAGCCAGAGTTGTTGCGTCGCGATGCCGAGCGCGCCGACCAGGAACCCGACGGCCCAGAAGCAGGCGGAGGCGAACATCGCCCGGCGCGGCCCGTTCTTTTCCACCCAACGGCCACCCACCGCGGCGGACGAACCCAGCATGACGATGGCGATACTGAAGATCGCCCCGATCGCCGTCTGGCTGCTGTCGAAGTGCGCGATGAGGGAGTTCTTGTAGACGCTCGTCGCGTAGACCTGACCGATGCACACGTGCACAGCCAGTGCCGCGGTCGGGATGAGCCAGCGGCTGTATCCCGGGGGAGCGACAGTGTGCCGAGGATCGAAGACCGAGAGCATGGGCATCGTCCACACCTCCTGCGGCTGAGCGACGTTGCGGAGCTGTCCGACCCGGCAGTTGGCCGAGCGGCGCCGCCGCAGTGGCGGCCGGGCGCACGTCTGGCGATCAGCCGATTACCGGCTCTACCTCACGTTACGTGGCGACTTGTGCACGTCATGTGATTACCGAAAAACGCGGGGATGGCGACGTCGGCGCCCGCGGGTGAGGCCGGAAGGGGGCACGAAGCGGGGGCGGGCCCTCCGGCCCGCCCCCGACTGCTCTGTCGTGCCGCTCAGTGCATCGCGGCCTTTGCGGCCGCCTCCTCCTGGGCGCGTCGTTCGTCCCCGCTGACGGTGTGCAGCGGCTTCTCCTTGATGAACAGCACGACGATCAGCGCCAGCAGCGCGAACGGCGCGCCGACCAGGAAGAGGTCCGCGGTGGCGATGCCGTACACGTCCTGCAGGATGCGTACCACCGGTTCGGGCAGGGTGGACAGGTCGGGCACCTCCGTGGAGCCACCACCGGCGGTGGCCGCCGGGCCGAGACGCTCGGTCGTCAGTGAGGTCACCCGGCTCGCCAGGACCGCGCCGAGGGCGCTGACCCCGATCGCGCCGCCCATGCTGCGGAAGAACGTCAGCACCGACGTGGCGGCGCCGAGCTCCTGTGCCGGCACGTCGTTCTGCGCGGCGAGCACGAGGTTCTGCATGAGCATGCCGACGCCGACGCCCAGCACGGCCATGTAGATCGACAGCACGACGACGCTGGTGTTGGCGTCGATGGTGCCCAGCAGCAGCATCCCGGCGGTCATCACCGCGGCGCCGGCCACCAGGTACGCCTTCCAGCGGCCGTACTTCGTGATGAGCTGGCCGGCCACCGTTGACGAGACCAGCAGACCGAAGATCATCGGGAGGCTCATCAGGCCAGCGACGGTGGGCGACTTGCCCAGCGAGATCTGGAAGTACTGGGACAGGAAGACGGTGCCGCCGAACATGGCGACGCCGACCAGCACGCTGGCGATCGTGGCCAGGGAGACCGTCCGGTTGCGGAAGATGTCCAGCGGGACGATCGGCTCCGCCGCCCGCGACTCGACGACCACGGCCAGGGCCAGCAGAACCAGACCGCCGGCGACCATCAGGGCCGTCCAGCCGGAGGCCCAGTCGAACTTGTTGCCGGCCAGGGACGACCAGATCAGCAGGGTGGAGACGCCCGAGGTGATGAGCACGGCGCCCAGCCAGTCGATCGTCGCCTTGCGGCGGACGACCGGCAGGTGCAGGGTGCGCTGGAGCAGGGCGATGGAGATGATGCTGAACGGGACGCCGATCAGGAAGCACCACCGCCAGCCCAACCACGACGTGTCGACGAGCAGGCCGCCGATCAGCGGACCGGCGATGGTGCCCACACCGAAGACCGCGCCGAAGATGCCGGCGTAGCGGCCCAGCTCACGCGGCGGGATCATCGCCGCCATGACGATCGTGGCCAGCGCTGTCATGCCGCCGGCGCCGATGCCCTGGACGACCCGGCTGAGCAGCAGAACCTCGACGTTCGGCGTGAAGCCCGCGATGAGCGAACCGACCACGAACAGTCCCAGCGACAGCTGGATCAGCAGCTTCTTGCTGTACAGGTCGGCCATCTTGCCCCACAGCGGCACCGTCGCCGTCATGGCGAGCAGTTCGCTGGTGACGATCCAGGTGTAGACGGTCTGGCTGCCGTTGAGATCCGCGATGATCCGCGGCAGCGCGTTCGCCACCACTGTGGAGGCGAGGATGGCCACGAACATGCCGACCATCAGGCCGGACAGGGCCTGGAGAACCTCCCGACGCGACATGCGCGTGCCGACGCCGGCGGTGTCGGCGGGCGGGACGGTGGTGGTCATTGACGCTCCCTTGTCGGGTTTCTGGCGCAGCGCTGGCCCCGCAGCTGATGCGGCGGGGCAGAGACTGGCGGGTCAGGAGGGGGACGGCGGATCCGGCAGGCCGGCCGCGATCGCGGCGAACGCCTCATCGACGAAGTCGTGCAGCGGCCGGGTGTCGTCGTCGGCGGCCCAGCGCAGCATGGCGGTGCGGAAGGCGGCACCGGCGACAGCGATGACCAGCGGCGGGTGGCCGTGGTCGAGGCCGACGCCGAGGCGGGTGGCGACGATCGCGACCATGGCCTGCTCGGTCGCGCTGTTGCCGGCCACCAGCCGGGGCAGCAGCACCGGGTTCTGGGCGATGACCGTCAGTCGCAACCGCCACAACTCCCGGTCGGCCTGGATCGTGTCGACCGACTCGTCGAGGGCGACCCGCACGGCCTGCAGCGCCGACACCTGTGCGGGGGCGGCCGCCAGACGCGCCACGACCGGGTTGCCGTCGAGCGCCGGATCGTCGGTGAGGGCCTCGTCCTTGCAGGTGAAGTAGTTGAAGAAGGTCCGCGAGGAGACGTCCGCGGCCTCGCTGATCTCCTCCACCGTCACGTGCTCCAGGCCGCGTTCGGCGACCAGCCGCAGCGCGGCGGCGGTCAGCGCGGCCCGCGTCTGTGCTTTCTTGCGGTCGCGACGCCCGGTGGCGGCGTGGTCGGTGTCGGTCACGCGAGCGAGGCTAGGAGCGAAGTTGCACAGACTGCAAGTTTTTAGCGTGTGAAGTGATCTTCCTGACTCGGGACCGTCAGACGGCGACCGACGGATCCGGCCGGTCGCCGCGGGGGACGGCGCCGGTGGTCTCCAGGATGAGTGCGGCGACCAGGTCCGGGTCGTCGCTCATCGGCACGTGACCGCAACGGGGCAGCGTCACCACCCGTGCCGCCGGCAGGCCCGCCCGGACGCGCTCGGCCTGGTGAACGCCGAAGATCCGGTCGCGGTCGCCCCAGCCGACGGTCACCGGCACCGCCGGGTCGGACAGTCGATGGCAGTCGAAGCGGTAGTCGCGGGCGGCTCTGGCCACCGCGTTGAAGCCGCGTCCACGGCGTAGGGCGAGCGCGTCGCCCAGCGCGCGCTCGACGTCCAGCAGCGTCGGGCGGGCCATCAGCGGCGCGAAGCACAACGCCCGCAGGTACGCCGAGCGCAGCGCGACCCGCATGATCGGGGTGGGCAGGTACGAGTTGGCCCGGAGCATCCGGAGGATGGCCAGCGCCCGGCGGCGCTCCGCCGGGGTGAAGAAGCCGGCGGGGGAAAGGGCGGTGGCCGAGGCGACCGCCCCGGCGGCGGCGAGTTCCAGGGCGATCGCCCCACCGAGGCTGTAGCCGGCGACGTGCGGACGCGTCAGCCCCCACCCGGTCAGGACCGGCAGGACCCCGGCCACGGTGGCGGCCATGTCGGCGGGCATGCCGGTGCCGGGCACCGGCGAGTTCCCGAACCCGGGCAGGTCGAGCGCGATCACGTCGTGGTGGGTGGTGAGCCGGTCGAACACCGGCTCCCACGCCTGATGACGGTGACCGATGCCGTGGACGAGCACGAGCGGCTCCCCGCTGCCCGCCCGGCGGAAATGAACTGTCATGACCGCCGCCCTCCCACCGACGTCCTGCCGAAGGACCGCCCGAGCTGGCGCACCTCGTCCTCCATCTGGTCGACCATCGTCCGGCCGCCGAACCTGGTGATCAACGCGTCCGTCAAGCCGCTCAGCACCACTGGTCGCAGCGCCTGCACCACGGCGAGCGACCGTGGGACGTACACCTTGCGTCTGCGGCGCTCGACACCGCGCAGCAGGGCCTCGACGCACTGCTCGACCGGGACGACCGTGGACAGCGGCCGTGGCAGCCGGCGCAGCGTGCTGCGGAACGACGCCAGGTCGTCACGGATGTCGCGGACCAGGTCGGTGTCGATCCAGATCGGATGCGCGGTGCCGACGGTGACGCCCTGTGCGCGGGTCTCCAGGCGCAGCACGTTGGCGAACTGCTCCACCCCCGCCTTGGACGCGCAGTAGGCGGCCATGCCGGGCATCGCCGTGAAGGCCGCGGCGGACGAGACGATCAGGACGTGACCACGGGCGGCGGTGACGTGGGGCAGCGCCGCGCTGACCGTGCGGATCGCACCGCAGAGGTTCACCTCGACGGTACGGACCAGCGCGTCGACCGGTCCCACGGCGACGGTGCCGAGGTTCGCGATGCCCGCGTTGGCCACGACGACGTCGATGCCACCGAAGCGGTCCACGGTCGAGGCCACGGCGGCGTCCAACGCCGCCTGGTCGGTGACGTCGCACTCGTACCAGTGCGCGTCGAGGTCGGCGCTGAGCCGCTCGAGCAGCTCGCCCTCCAAACCGACGAGGGCGACCCGGGCCCCGCGGGCGACGGCCTCGCGGGCCAGTTGCGCCCCGATGCCGCGCGCCGCGCCGGTGATGAGAATGGTCTTGCCGGCCAGGTCATAGCGCATCGGCATGCTCCCGTTCCGAGTCGTTGGGGGTGCTGCCGGCCGAAGCGGTCCGGTAGTCGGCCGGGCGGAAGCGGCGCAGACGCATCCGGAAGCTGGTGGCGAGGCCCGGCCAGACGGTGGTGTTGCGGCCGGTGGCGTCGAGATACCAGCTCGAACAGCCGGTCTGCCAGACGGTGCCGGCCATCTTCTGGTCGATCCGCTCGGTCCAGCGCTGTTGCGCCTGCGCGGTGGGCTCGATGGCCTGGATGCCCGTGGCCCGCATGTGCCGCAGGGCCGCGAGGACCAGGCGCAACTGCGCCTCGATCATCAGCACCACCGAGGTGTGCCCGAGCCCGGTGTTCGGGCCGAGCAGGAAGAACAGGTTGGGGAAGCCGGCGATGGTGGTGCCCCGGTACGCGTGCATGCTCGGGGTCCAGGCCTCGCTCAGGCTACGTCCGGCACGGCCGTGGATGCGCCGCACGACGGGGGAGTCGGTGACGTGGAAGCCGGTGCCGAAGATGACCGTGTCCGCCGCGTGGTGCACACCGTCGTCGGTGACGAGGCCGTCCGGCACGAGCCGGGCGATGCCGGCGGTCACCACGTCGACGTTGGGCCGGGTGAGCGACGGCCAGTAGTCGTTGGAGATCAGCACCCGCTTGCAACCCATCGTGTACCGGGGGGTGAGCTTGTCCCGCAGGTGCTGGTCGGGGACCTGCCGGCGCAGCGTACGCAGTGACAGCCGGGAGGCGAAGCGGTTGAGCGCCGGGTACAGGAAGCCCAGGCCCAGGCTCTCGCGGAGCAGATAGAGCCGTGCCCGGGCGAGGCGTTGCGCGCCGGGCACTGTGCGAAACGCGGCCTGCTCGACAGCGCTGATCCGGCGCGACAGCCTCGGCATGATCCACGCGGGGGTGCGCTGGAAGAGCGTCAGCTTCTCGACCGTCGGCTGGATCTGGGGCACGAACTGGACGGCGGAGGCGCCGGTGCCGATCACCGCGACGCGGCGGCCGGTGAGGTCGTGATCGTGCCGCCACCGCGCCGAGTGGAACACGGTGCCGGCGAACTCGTCGATCCCGGGCAGGTCGGGGATGGCCGGGTCGCTGAGCGGGCCGGCCGCACAGATCAGGACCCGGGCGGTGTGCTCGCCGCCGGAGGTGCGCAGCAGCCACCGTTGGCGCTGATCGTCCCACCTCGCCTCGTGCACCTCGTGGCGCAGCCGCAACCTCGGGCGGATCCCGAAGCGGTCGACGCAGCCGCGCAGGTAGTCCCAGATCTCCGGCTGACCGGAGAAGGTGTTGGACCAGTTCGGGTTGGGCGCGAAGGAGAACGAGTAGAGGTGCGACGGGACGTCGCAGGCGCAGCCGGGGTAGCTGTTGTCCCGCCAGGTGCCGCCGACGTCGTCACCCCGGTCGAAGACGAGAAAGTCGGTGAAGCCGGCCCGCTGCAGGCGGATGGCGGCGCCCAGGCCACCGAAGCCGGCGCCGATGATGGCAACGTCTGTCTCCATTCACTCCTCCGTGGGCTCGGTTGCGGCGGCTGGGTCGGGCTCGGGCGGCCAGGGCGGATCGCCCACGCCGGTGACGCGTACGCCGCCCCACGGGTCGACCTCGGCCAGTCGGGCGGGTCGGACCCGGTCGGCGATGCGCACCTCGACGTCGCGCCGCCCGCGGCGCAGCAGGTGGGTCACCAGTGGCGCCGGTTCGATCCGCCCACCCCAGTGGAAGCGACCGTCGACCGGCTCCCACCGCCCGCTGAGGTGCACCCGGACCGAGATGCCCTCGACACCCGCCGGGCCGTGGTAGGTCACGGCACGATCCGTTCGTGGGCGCGGGTCAGCTCGGGCGGCAGGTCGGCGCTGGCGCGTACCCCCTCGATGCCGCTCCACAGCAGAGTGGTCAGGTAGTCGGTGAGGGCGGCCCGGCTGATCGGCTGGCCGTGCGTGGTCCACCAGTCGCCGACCGCCTGCACGAAGCCCACCAGGCCGTACGCCCACGGCTCCGCCGGGCCCGCGTCCAGCCCCAGCGCCCGTAGCCGGTCACCGATCACCCGGGCCAGCCCGGCGGCGACCTGCCGGCTGGTGCCGGCGACCACCTGGTGGATGCCGGGTTGACCGGACGGTCGCATCAGGAACCGGTAGAGCGTGGGCTGTGACTCGATCACCCCGAGGTACGCGTCGATCGTCGCCTCGACCAGGTCACGTTCCTCGCGGACCTGCTCGATCGCCGGCGCGATGGCGTCGACCACCCGGGCCGCCACCACCTCGCTCACCGCGACCCAGAGCTGCGACTTGTCGGCGAAGTAGCGGTACAGGACCGGTTTGCTGACGCCCGCGGTGGCGGCGACCTGTTCCATGTCGACGTCCGGGCCGTGTCGCAGCAGCGCCTGCACGGCGGCGCCGACCAACTCCTGCCGTCGGTGCTCACGATGATCTGCCCAGCGGTCCCGGCGGCCGTTGCCCTTCGCTTTCGGATCGTCGGCCGGAGGTGGGTCGGATGCATTGACATCAGTGAGCGGCGATTGCATGCTACTACTCGTAACAGTTACCGGCCGTCACGTCAATATGGAGGAGTCATGGAGGCCGCACCGGCGAAAACCGAGCGCGCGGCGGTCGCCGAGCGACTGCTCACGTCCACACTGCGGACCAGCTACGACCCCACCGTCGAGATCGACTGGGACGCCCCGCACATTCCCGGCGCCTACTGGCTGCCCCCACAACGCAGCAGCCTCTACGGCACGCCGTTGTGGGAGCGGCTCAGCGAGGAGCAGCGCGTCGAACTGACGAGGCACGAGGTGGCCAGCGCCGCCAGCGCCGGGCTGTGGTTCGAGACGATCCTCATGCAGATGCTGATCCGGGAGTACTACCGCGCCGACCCGACCAGCCGCCAGGCCCAGTACGCGTTGACCGAGGTCGCCGACGAGTGCCGCCACTCCATCATGTTCGGCCGGTTGATCGAGGCGACGGGTTGCCCGGTCTACCGCGCGAGCACTGTGGACCACCACCTCGGGCGCTTCCTCAAGGCCACCGCCAGCGGCCCCCGGATGTACGCCGCGATCCTCATCGCGGAGGAGATCCTCGACGCGTTCCAGCGCGAGATCATGGCGGACGAGTCGCTCCAACCGTTGATCCGGATGGTCTCCCGCATCCACGTCGTGGAGGAGGCGCGGCACGTCCGGTTCGCCCGCGAGGAGTTGGCCGCCGCGGTGGCGGCCACCGGCCCGGTGGGCATGGCGTACGCCCGGCTGTTGGTCGGCCGCGCCGCCTACACGATCGCCAACCGCCTGGTCCATCCCGACGTGTACGCGGCGGTGGGTATTCCACCGGCGGTCGGTCGTGCCGCCGCCCGCGCCAACCCGCACTGGCGAGCCACCCTGCGCTGGTCGGCGGCGCGGGTGCACGCCAACCTGGCGGGTGTCGGCCTGGTGGCGGGGCCGGGGCGTCTGCTGTGGGCCCGGGCCGGGCTGATCTGACCGGTCGTCACCCGGGGCGACAGCGTGGGGGTCCGGGGTTGTTGCTGATCTTCCGGTCGAGATCGGTTCAGGCGACGTCGCTGTCAGGCCCGTTCGACCCGGGCCTGCTGGTGATCGGTCAGCCGTAGCCCCACCCCGCGCACCACGTCGATGGTGGCCCCGGTGCCCAGGTCGGTCAGCTTGCGGCGCAGTCGCTTCACCAGCGACTGCACGTCCGCCTTGCGTTCGCGCCCCTCGTCACCCCAGACCGACCGGTGCAGCTCGGCGTAGCTCCACACCCGGGCCGGCTCGGTGATCAGGCAGGTCAGCAGGTCGTGTTCCAGCCGGGTGAGGTCGATCTCCCGATCTCCGCAGCGGGCGCTGGAGCGGGCGGAGTCGATCACCAGGGTGGCGACCGGCGCCGGTTCGGACGCGGCGGCGACCTGCTGCGGAGCGGCGATCAGCCGGCGCAGCTCGTCGAGGTCGGCGACCAGCAGCAGCGGCGCGATGCCGTCGAGAAGCTCCGCGAGCCGGATGCGCTCGGCCGGCGACGGGGTGACCGCGATCAGCAGCGGGAACGGCTCGTCGGCCGCATCACCCCTGTTCACCGTTGCCTCGTCCTTGGCCACCGCACCACCCGGGATCGATGGGCATCCCTGCCCAGCTCTCGTCACGGTTCTGACAATGATTGGCAAGCGCGCCGCCGGCCACTGCGACTCTTAGCGACAAGTTGCTCACGGCAAGTTCTTGATCGTCCGTTCTTCTCGATCATAGTGTCCACTCGGGCAACCGGCGTGACCCGCGCGGTGCATGGGGAGGTCCACCATGGCCCACTACACCCTGGGTCGTTCTGAGGGAGGCAGCACCTATGTTCAGACGTCCACAATGGCGGCGCGCAGCCAGATCGCTGGTGAGCGCCGGTGCGGCGACGATCCTCGCCGCGACATGCCTGGCCACCATCGGTTCGGGCGCGCAGGCCGCGCCGGGCGGTGCGATGGGGGCGGGCACCTCGACCGGGGACAAGATCCGACCCGAACTCGCCAAGCAGCTCCAGGCCAAGAGTGAAGGGGACTTCTGGATCCGGTTCAAGGACCGGGCGGACCTGAGCAAGGCCAGCGCCATCAAGGACTGGTCGAAGCGCGGCACGGCGGTGGCGGACGCGCTGCGCAAGACCGCCGCGGCGAGCCAGGGCAAGATCCGGGCCGACCTCGACAGCTCGGGCACGAAGTACCAGACCTTCTGGGCCACCAACGCCATCAAGGTGAACAGCGGCTCGCTGGCGATGGCGCAGAAGTTCGCCGGCCACTCGGAGGTCGAGGGCCTCTACGCCCCGGTCGCGTACAAGGTGCCGGAGACGACGAAGGGCGCCGACGAGAAGACGGTGAACGCCCTGGAGTGGGGCATCGCCAACATCAACGCCGACGACGTCTGGTCCCAGTACGGCGTCAAGGGCGAGGGCATCACCATCGCGAACATCGACACCGGGGTGCAGTTCGATCACCCGGCGCTGGTGAACTCCTACCGGGGCAACAACGGTGACGGGACCTTCGACCACAACTACAACTGGTTCAACGCCGCCAACGCCACCGGGGCCTGCGCGACAGCTCCCTGCGACGGCGACGGTCACGGTACGCACACGATGGGCACCATGGCCGGCTCCGACGGCGCGAACCAGATCGGTGTCGCCCCCGGGGTCAGGTGGATCGCGGCGAACGGGTGCTGCCCCAGTGACGCCGCCCTGATCGAATCCGGTCAGTGGATGCTGGAGCCGCTGGACCTCAACGGTCAGAACGCGGACGCGAGCAAGCGACCGAACATCATCAACAACTCGTGGGGCACCCGGGACCCGTCCAACGAGCCGTTCATGGAGGACGTGACGAACGCCTGGGCCGCGTCCGGCATCTTCGGCGTCTGGTCCAACGGCAACAGCGGACCGGCCTGCCAGACCAGTGGCTCGCCGGGCAGCCTCGCCAGCAACTACTCCACCGGCGCGTACGACATCAACAACAACGTCGCCGGCTTCTCCTCCCGCGGCGCCGGGCAGAACGGCGAGATCAAGCCCAACATCTCCGCGCCGGGCGTGAATGTCCGGTCGAGCATCCCGGGCAGCGCCTACGGCAGCATCAGCGGCACCTCGATGGCCGCGCCGCACCTCGCGGGCGCGATCGCGCTGCTGTACTCGGCGGCGCCGTCGCTGGTCGGTGACGTCAACGCGACCCGCGCACTGCTCAACGGCGCCGCGATCGACAAGGCCGACGACCAGTGCGGTGGCACCGCCGCCGACAACAACGTCTACGGCGAAGGCCGACTGGACGCCCTCGCGCTGCTCAACGCCGCCCCGACCGGCGACATCGGCACGCTGGCCGGCACCGTCACCGACGCGACCTCCGGCGCCCCGATCGCCGGCGCGACGCTGACGCTCACCGGCCCGTCCGAGCGTGAGCTCACCACCGGTGCCGACGGCAAGTTCTCGACCCAGCTGCCCACCGGTGACTACCAGGTCGCCGTCGCGGCGTTCGGGTACGGCGGCACCACCACGACGGCAACCATCGCCAAGGGCACGACCACGACGCTCAACGTCGCCCTCACCGCGGTGCCGAGTGTCAACGTCACCGGAGCGGTCACCGACGGCTCCGGCCACGGCTGGCCGTTGTACGCGAAGGTGACAGTGACCGGCGTGTCCGGCGTCTACGACTACACCACCCCGTCGAACGGCCGCTACAGCATCAAGCTGCCGGCCGGGCAGACGTACACCCTGACGTACGAGTCGCAGTACCCCGGCTACCAGACCGTCACCAAGCAGGTAGTGGTCGGCTCGAGCAACGTCACCGCCAACGTCGCCGTGCCGGTGGACACCACCGACTGCACCACCGCCGCCGGGTACACGTTCGGCTCCGACGGTGAGTACGAGACCTTCGACGCCACCACCACGCCGGCCGGCTGGACCGTCGTGGACAACGCGGGCAGCGGTCAGGTCTGGAAGTTCACCGACGACGGCAACCGGGGCAACCTGACCGGCGGCAGCGGCAACTTCGCGATGATCGACAGCGACGACTACGGTGCGGGCACCAGCCAGGACACCTCCCTGGTCAGCCCGGTGGTCGACCTGACCGCCGTCACCGCCCCGGTGATCCGGTTCAACCAGGACTTCAACCAGCTCAACGACGACACCGCCGACGTCGACCTGAGCATCGACGGCGGTGCCACCTGGACCAACGTGCTCCGGCAGGAGACGGACGTCCGGGGACCGAAGCTGACCGAGATCCCGATCCCGCAGGCCGCCGGTCAGGCGCGGGTGCAGGTCCGGTTCCACTACTACGACGCCTCGTACGAGTGGTGGTGGGAGGTCGACAACGTCCTGATCGGCAGCCAGGTGACCTGCGTGCCGGTCGACGGTGGTCTGGTCGTCGGCAACGTCCGTGACAAGAACGACGGCAGCTACGTCAACGGCGCGACCGTCACCAGCAAGGACCGGCCCGCCGAGAAGGCCGTCACGGTGGCGACCGCGGACGACCCGGAGCTGGCCGACGGCTTCTACTGGATCTACTCGTCGCTGACCGGCGAGCACCCGTTCACCGCGTCCGCCGGCAACTACGTCAGCCAGACCAAGACTGTCGACGTCGAGGCCGACTGGGCGACCACCGCGAACTTCCAGCTCGCGGCCGGCCGGCTGTCGGTGACGCCGACGCAGCTCAGCGCCACCCTCCAGATGCCCAACGGCAAGACCAGCAAGACGTTCACGGTGACCAACACCGGCGGCGCGCCGGTCGAGGTGAAGTTCGGTGAGCGGGACAACGGGTTCGAACTCCTGCGGGCGGACGGCTCCACTGTCACCCGGCAGCAGGTGCTCGGGTCCGGCGGCGCGCCGGAGCAGCGGCTCACCGTGCCGACGTCGTTCGCCGCCAAGGCGTCCGGCAAGGAGGCCAAGGCCGCTGCCGCTGCGGTCGGCCCGAACGCGGCGCCGTGGACCGACATCGCCAACTACCCGGCCACGATCATGGACAACCGGGTGGTGAACCTGGACGGCAAGGTGTACTCGCTCGGTGGCGGCAACGGTGAGGCGTCCACCACCAAGAACTACGCCTACGACCCGGCCGCGCAGACCTGGACGGCGATCGCCGACCTTCCGGGCGCCCGCAACGCCGTGACCGCCGGCGTGGTGAACGGCAAGATCATCGTCAGTGGTGGCTGGGGCGACGCCGGCCCGGACTCCGCCACCTGGTCGTACGACCCCGGGGCCAACACCTGGACCGAGCTGGCCGACAACCCGGCGCCCCGGGCCGCGGCCGGTCAGGGTGTCGTCGACGGCAAGCTGTACGCGGTCGGTGGCTGCACGACCGCGTCCTGCACGCCGATGTCGAACAGCGTGGTCCGGTACGACCCGACCAGTGACACCTGGGAGACGATGGCCAACTACCCGAAGTCGGTGGCCTTCGCCTCCTGCGGCGGGATCGACGGCGTCCTCTACTGCACCGGCGGCAACGACGGTTCCGCCGCGCAGAAGTCCAGCTACGCCTTCGACCCGGGTGCCAACACGTGGACCGCCATCGCCGACGCGCCGACCGACAACTGGGCCAGCGCGTACGCCGTCGCCAGCGGCAAGCTGCTCGTCGTCGGTGGTTCGCAGGGCGGGGCCATCAGCAACGCCGGCTTCGCCTACGACCCGGCCGCCGGTTCGTGGTCCAACCTGCCCAACGCCAACACCGCGCGGTACCGCGGCGGCGCGGCGTGCGGCTTCTACAAGATCGGCGGCTCGTCCGGCAGCTTCGACGCGGCTCCCGAGAGTGAGGTGCTCCCGGGCTTCGAGGGATGCTCCGAGTCGGCCGCCGACGTCAGCTGGATGACCGTCGACAAGTCGGAGGTCACCCTCGCACCGGGTGCGAAGGTCACTGTCACCGTCGGTCTGACGGCGAACGTGGACCAGCCGGGCACCTACTCCGGCGCGGTAGCGATCTCCGAGAACACCCCGTACTCGGTCGCGCCGGTCGCGGTGACCATGACCGCGAACCCCCCGAAGACCTGGGGCAAGCTCATGGGTACGGTCACCGGCACCAGCTGCCAGGGTGCGACCTCGCCGCTCGCCGGTGCGGTCGTGCAGGTCGACTCGTGGGCGGCGTCGTACACCTTCGCCACCGATGCCGAGGGCAAGTACGCCTACTGGGTGGACCGCCGCAACAACCCGCTCACGATGATCGTGGCCAAGGACGGCTGGAAGCCGCAGACCCGCCAGACCCGGATCGACACCGCGACCCCCACGGTGGAGAACTTCGGGTTGGCGCCCATCAGGTGCTGACGGCCGAGCACTAGTCGCGTGACGTCCGGCCCGCCTGGTCCTCGACCAGGCGGGCCGGACCGCGCCCGGGGTGATCAGACGGGCGCGAGCCGGAATCCGACGCCGCGTACCGAGTGGATCGTCGCCGCGGCGTTGAGCCTGGCGAGTTTGGCGCGCACCCGGCGGACCACCGAGTGCATGTCCGAGCCCCGGCCGAGGTGCCGGTTGCCCCAGACCTCCAGGTGCAGCCGCTCGTAGGTCCACACCTGCCCGGGGGCGTGCACCAGGCAGAGCAGCACGTCGTGCTCCAACCGGGTCAGGTCGATCTCCTGGTCACGCCACCGCAGCACCCGACGGTCGGAGTCGACCGCCAGGTCCGGTGGCGGGGGTTGCGGGCTCGGCGCCACCTCGGCGCGCGCCGAGGTGGTCGGCGGGGCCGGTGCGGCGGGCGCCTCGACCACCCCGAGAAACTCTCGCGCCTGGTCGACTGTCGAGACGATCAGAAAGGCGTCGCTGCCGCCGAGCAGCCGGGCCAGATGTCGCCGCTCGGCCGGCGAGGATGCGATGCCGATGACCAGGCTGGCGACTGGAATTTCCTGCATGTGCCAACACCTTCCGGTTCCCCACATCACTCCGGATGGATTGTCGTACCGCCGACCGAGACATCGATCGGCGTCCTGACCCTAGTGGTGGCTGATCTCGGCTGGGTAAAACATAGTTGCATGTAAGCATGTGAATCCCGTTGCGCCGGCCAGGCCACCCGACCCCACCGCCGACCATGCGCTTCTCCGGAAGCGGCGGGGGTGGTTGTGACAGAACCAAGACAATCCGAGGACGGTGTACGGACCTGCGGGGGCGAGCATGGTCGCCATGTCCACCGGATCGCTGTACTCCGTCGGGCGCCCGACACCCGGTCCGGCGCGCCCGCTGCCCCACGCCCGCGCGGCGGTGCCGTTGGGGCTCCGACTGCTCGCCGCGGCGCTGTGTGGTCTGCTCGCGCTGACCCTCACCGCCGCTGTCTTCGTGCGGACCTATCCCGGGCAGTGGCTGGACGGGGTGCTCCTGCCGCCCGCCGAATCCGGCGGCGGGTACGAGCAGCGGACAGCGCTCGTGGGCCCGGCCAAGACCGCGCTGGCCACCTTTGGCAACCCGACGCTCATCGCGGCCCTGCTCGGCGTGGTACTGCTGGTGGGTGTGCTGCGCCGCCGGCTGGTGGCGGGCGTCGTCGGCGTGGGCATGGTCGTCTGCGCGGTGCTGGTGGCCGGCGCGGTGAAGACACAACTGCCCCGCCCGGACCTGCAGATCGAGAGTTCCACCACCCACAACAGCTTTCCCAGCGGTCACGTGGCGGCGGCGACCGCCCTGCTGCTGGCGTTTCTGCTGGTCCTGCCCGGGTGGGCCCGGCGCTGGCTGGCGGTGCCGGGTGCGGCGGGAGTCTCGGTGATCGCCGCCGCCACGATGATCGCGGGCTGGCACCGGTTCAGCGACGTGCTCGGTGGCGTACTGCTGGGGGTGACACTGTTTCTCCTGGCCGCGGCCGCGTTGGCGGCCCGGCCCACCGACCACGACGCGGCCGGCGGTTCGGCCGGCGGCGGCCTCTGGCGCGGGCTGGCCGAGGCGGCGGTCGGGCTGGTCGTGCTGGTCTGGGCGCTGGTGGTGGTCGTGCCCGGTCTGGCCGCGTCGGTGCAGCGCGGGCCGCTGGTTGCGATCGTGGCCGCGGCCGTTTCGACGATGTTCCTGGTGGGCGCTGTGGTGTTCCTGGTGCGTTCGACGGATTTCGCGGTGCCGAGGGCGGTGCGGAGCCCCGCGCAGCCGCAGCCGTCGACCGAAGCCCGAAAGATCTCATGATGGGATACTTGACGACATGTCCCAGGTGCTGTTGATCGAAGACCACCAGACGGTGCGCGACGGACTGCAGTTGGCGCTCACCCGGCAGGGCCACACGGTGCACGCCGTGGGCACCGGTGAGCAGGGGCTGGAGCGGCTGCGCGCGGCCCCGTCCGACGTCGTGGTGCTCGATCTCATGCTGCCCGGGATGGACGGGTTCGAGGTCTGCCGCCGGATACGGCAGCTCGGTGACCTGCCGATCATCATGCTCACGGCCCGCAACGACGACATGGACGTGGTCGCCGGCCTGGAGGCCGGCGCCGACGACTACGTGGTCAAGCCGGTGCAGGCCCGGGTCCTGGAGGCGCGCATCCGCGCGGTGCTGCGACGCACCGGTGGCGACTCGCGGCGCGGCGGCGAGCGGGCCGGCCTGGAACAGCACGGCGCGTTGACCATCGACCGGGCGGCGCTGGTGGTCAGCAAGGACGGGACGCCGGTCAGCCTCGCCCCCACGGAGCTGCGGCTGCTGCTCGAACTCTCGCACACGCCCGGTCAGGTGCTCAGCCGGCAGCAACTGCTGGAGGCCGTGTGGGAGCACGGGTATCTCGGTGACTCGCGACTGGTGGACGCGTGCGTCCAGCGGGTCCGCGCCAAGATCGAGGCCGATTCGTCGGCGCCGGTCTTCATCCAGACCGTGCGTGGTTTCGGATACCGGTTCGGGCCGCTGTGACCTTCTGGCGCTCGGTCGCCGCCCAGGCATCGAGCCTGCGGGTCCGGCTGCTGCTGGCGTTCGCGCTGCTCGGGGTCACCACCACGGCCGTCGTGGCCAGCGGCAGCTACTTCCAGGCCCGGACCGTCATCCTCCAGCAGGCGCAGGACGCCGCGGTGATGTCGCTGACCGACCAGCTCACCAAGGTCTACCCGATCGCCCAGCTTCCGCCGACCCAGAACGACCTGGACCTGTTGGCCCAGCGGCTCTCCGACCGCGAGGGCTTCGCGGTGGTCATCTACCGGGACATGCGGGCACAGGGCTCGCAGACACCCGCCCCGCTCAGCCCCGAGCTGCGGGCGGAGGTCGGCGACGGTCAGATCGCCTGGCAGCGTGTCTCGCAGCACGGGCGGCCCTGGCTGCTCATCGGCACCCAACTGCGGCTCGAGCGCCCCGACGGCACGGCCCACCCGTCCGGGTTGGAGGTCTACTCGGTGCGCGATCTCGTGCCCGAGCAGCAGAGCATCGACCAGCTCGCCACCAGGGCGTGGTGGACCGGAGGGTTGTCCCTGCTCCTCGCCGTCCTGCTGGCCCTGCTGTCCGCCCGGGGGGTCCTGCGACCCGTCCGCGACCTGGGCCGAGCGGCCCGCCGCCTCGGCGAGGGCGACCTGAGCACCCGGCTGACGGTCCGGGGCGTGGACGAGCTGGCCGACGTGGCGCGGACCTTCAACGACACCGCCGGCACGCTCGAGCGGCAGGTCGGTGAGCTGCGGCGGATGGAGTCCGACGCCCGCCGCTTCGTCGCCGACGTCTCGCACGAGCTCCGCACCCCGCTGGCCGCGATGACGGCGGTCACCGACGTGCTCGACGAGGAGGCCGAGCACCTGCCCGGGGACGCGGGCCGGGCCGCTCGGCTGGTCAGCCAGGAGACGCAGAACCTCACCCACCTGGTCAACGACCTCATCGAGATCAGCAGGTTCGACTCTGGCACGGCCCGGCTCGCCCTCGACGACGTGGACGTGGGCGCGGCGGTGACCGCGACCCTGCGGATCCGCGGCTGGACCGACCGGGTACGCGCCGACCTGCCTCCCGCTGTGGTGGCCCGGCTCGATCCCCGCCGGCTGGACGTCATCGTCGCCAACCTGGTCGGCAACGCCTTTCGGCACGGTGCCGAGCCGGTGACCGTACGCGTGAGCGCCGATCCGGACTGGGTCACCATCGAGGTGGCCGACCAGGGGCCGGGGCTGGACCCGGAGGTGTTACCGCACGTGTTCGACCGCTTCTACAAGGCCGACACGGCGCGGACCCGCTCCGAGGGCAGCGGCCTCGGCCTCGCCATCTCCTGGGAGAACGCGCGGCTGCACCGCCACGGCGAGCGCCGGGGGGCTCTCGTCGCCGGCAACGCCCCGGGTGGCGGCGCGGTCTTCACGCTCCGGCTGCCCCGCGAGACGACGGACACCGGGGGTGCCCGGTGACCGGCCGGCGCACCGGGCGGGCGCTGCTCGCCGGCGCACTGCTGCTCGGTCCGCTGCTGGCGGGGTGCGGGGTACGGCCCAGCCTCGTCATCACCGGTCGTCCCGCGGTCAGCGGCCCCGCGCAGGGAGTCGGGCTCTACCTGGTCGCGCAGGGCGAACTGGTGCTGGTCCTGCGCCCGGCCCGGGGGGATTCCTCACCGACCAAGGCACTTGCCCTGCTCGCCGCCGGCCCGCAGCCGAACGAACGCGACCAGGGTCTGACCAGCGACGTGCCGACCGGGTTGAACCCGGTCGTCGAGGTGACGCCCACGGCCGGTCGGTTCGGTGGTCTCACGGTGCGCGTCACCGGGACGGCGCAGGCGTTGTCGCCGACGGCGACCGACCAGATCATCTGTACGGTGTCCGACGCCGCCGCCCAGGCCGGCGTGGTGGCAAGCTCGGGCCCGGTCACGATCGTCGGGTCCGACGGTGCCCAGCCAGCCCGCCGGTGTCCCGCCAGGTGACCGGGCCCCACCGCCTCACACCAGGTCGACAGCTCGGGCCTGCCGGGGCAGGCCGCTGTGGTGGCGGTGGTCCTGATCGGCCAGCGCGCCGGAGATCAGGATGTCGATCAGGGTGGCGAACCCGATACCGGCCTGCTGCCAGATCTGCGGGAACTGTGACGCGGCGGTGAAGCCGGGGAAGGTGTTGACCTCGTTCACGATGGGCTCGGGCGACCCCTCGGCGGGCAGGAAGAAGTCGACCCGCAGCAGCCCGCGGCAGTCGAGGGCCTGGAAGGCGCGGATCGCACGGTCCTGGAGCACCTCGGTGGTCGCCGCGTCGAGCGGGGCGGGAATCTGGAAGGTCGCCCCGCCGTCGTACTTCGCGTCGTAGTCGAAGAAACCCGCGCCGCTCACCCTGATCTCCAGCGGCGGGCCGGCCTGCACCCGCCCGTCCGGGTGCTGGAGGACGGCCACGTCGATCTCGCGTCCGCGCGCGCCCTGCTCGATGAGCACCTTCGGGTCGACCTGACGGGCCTGCTCCAGCGCGGCGGGAACCCCCGCCCAGTCGTCGACCTTGACCACACCCAGGCTCGAACCCGCCCGGGCCGGTTTCACGAAGACCGGCAGCTGCAGCCGGCGCTGGTCATCGGGCGACAGTTCCTCGCCGGGACGCACTGTCACCCCCGGGCTGACCCGCAGGCCCTCCGCCGCGAGGAGCCGCTTGGTGACGCCCTTGTCCATGCCGGCGGCGCTGGCGAACACACCGTTGCCGACGTAGGGCACGCCGAGCCATTCCAGCAGCGACGACACGGTGCCGTCCTCGCCGTACGGGCCGTGCAGGGCGGGGAACACCACGTCCTGGGCGCGCAGCACACGCAACGCCGCGGGAAGTGGCGTCGGTCGACCGCCGACGTGCCACCCGCCGTCGCGGTCGATGAGGACCTCGGTGACCTGGTACCGCTCACGGTCCAGGTGGGCGAGGATGCTCGCCGCCGAGCGGCAGGACACCTCGTGCTCGCCGCTCTGCCCGCCGTAGAGGACCGCCAGTCGCGTTGTCATGATTTCCGTGCCCTTCCGTCGAGGTGGTCGCGGGCCACCCGAGCCCCGATGCCGGTCAAGATCTCGTGTGGGTTGGTGTCGGCCCAACGGGCCCACTCGACGACGGTCGGAGGGTGGTGGTCACCCTCGGCGGGGCCGAACACCACCACCGGGTCGCCGATCGTCACGGGAAGATCCCCGGCGTCGACCACGCACTGGTCCATGGCGATGCGTCCGACGATCGGGCACCGCCGACCGCCGAGCCACACCGAGGCGCGCCCACCCGCGACCCGGGGCAGCCCGTCGGCGTAGCCGAGCGGCAGCAGCGCCAGCGTGGTCGGTGCGCTGGTCACGTGTTCGAACCCGTAGGAGACACCCGTACCGGCCGGCACCCGCTTGACGTTGACCACGCTCGTCCGCAGTGTCATCGCGGCGCGCAGCCCGTACTCGCCGGGACCACTCGCGCCGAACGGGTCCACGCCGTACAGGGCGATCCCGATCCGGCAGAGGTCGAAGCGGGTCTCTGGTGCGCAGAACGCGGCCGCCGAGTTGGCCAGGTGGACGAGATCGGGGTCCAGACCCGCCGACCGTGCGATCCGCAGCGCCTCCTCGAAGATCGCCACCTGTCGGGTGAGCGCGGGGGCGCCCGGCAGGTCGGCGTCGGCGAGGTGGGACCACACCCCGCGCACCCGGATACCGCCCTCCCGTTCGTACTTGCGGGCCCAACCGACCATCTCGGGCCAGTCGTCCCCGGCGGCCCCGTTGCGGGACAACCCGGTGTCCGCCTTGAGCTGCACCATTGCCGGCGCGCCGAGCAGACGGGCCGCGTCGGCGACGGCGTGCAGGTGCGTCGTCGTGGACACGCCGATGTCGACGCCACCCTTGATCAACATACCGAAGTCGTCGTCCGGGCGGTGCAGCCAGCTCAACGTGGGCGCTGTCACACCCGCCTCGCGCAGGCTCAGCGCCTCGGCCGTCGAGGTCACCCCCAACCAGGCGGCGCCGGCCCGGAGCGCGGCCCGGGCCACCTGCACCGCGCCGTGGCCGAACCCGTTGGCCTTCACCACGGCCATCAACCCGGTGCCGGTGACCGACGCGATCGTCCGCACGTTGGTGGAGATCGCCTCCAGGTCGACCAGGGCTTCGGCGAGCATGCTCATCGGGCCGCCTCCACCCGCCGCCGGCCGGGGAGCGCGAACAGCCAGCCCGCGCGGACCGCGAGCAGCGCGCGGTGCACGGCCAGGCTCAGGCCGATCACCAGCCCGGTCAGCAGAATCGGATAACCGAACACGATCAGGCCCTGAGCAGACCCACCCAACCCGGAAACCGGTACGAGCAACAGCCGGTGCAGCAGGGCCAGGACCGGCATGTGGACGACGTAGATCGGCAGGGTGATGCGGCCGAGCCTAGCCAGTGGATCGCTGAGCACCGACCAGGAGGTCAGCCGGGCGGCGGCGGTTATGCCGAAGATCACTGCCAGCACGGAGACCGCCGGCCACACACCGAACCACTGCTGCGCGCCGGTCACCGCCATCGCGGCGAGCGCCAGGAGGTAGGCCCCCGAGGTCAGCACCAGCCGGCGGCGGTTGGCAGTGGCCGCCCACCGTTCGATCTGCTGTCGCAGGGACAGGCCGGCGAGGAAGAAGACCAGGTTCTGGTAGAGACCCGCACGGTTGCCCGGGGTGTCGAGCAGGCCGGCGGCGGCGACGGCGGACAGCGCGGCGGCGGGGAGCAGGACCAGCGTCCGGGGCAGCCGTCGGGTCGCCTTGGCGATCGTGAAGTACACCGCCAGGGCGTACAGGTACCAGAGGTTGGACGGCGTGATGGTGAGCTGCTCCAGCAGACCGAGCGCCGAGGTGGCCCGGTCGGTCGGCAGTTGCGGCGCGGCGGCGAGCACCGCCGTGTGGATCAGCAGCCAGACGGCGTACAGGTAGAGGAACCCGGCGATCCGGCCGCGGGCGACCAGCCGCCAGGGCCGCTGGGCGGCGTTCGCCGCGAAGACGCCCGAGATGGTGAAGAACAGCGGCATCCGCAGCGGGAGGAACTGTTCACCGAGCGTTCCCCAGAAGCCCGGCACCGGTACGCCGATGTGCCAGTCGATCTGGAGGTAGTCCTTCACCACCACGTGCCACAGCACGACGAGGACGATGCAGACGCCCTTCGCGGCATCGGCCCACTGCGCCCGCGGTGATCCGGCGGCGGGCGCGGACACGGTGGCAGGGGTGGGTCCGGTCCGCTGGCGGTGGCGGAACCGGACACGCGTCGCGTCGGGCTCCCGCTCGGTGGGCCGGGACTCGATGGTCTGTTGGATCACCCACCGAAAGCTGCCAGCCGGATATCCGCGCGTGATCCCCGAATTGTCATGATCCGGTAATGGACGTGGCCGCAGCCGACTCGTCGGCGACGCGGAGCCGCCCCGGCGCGGGCCGGGCGGCACTAGGCTCGTTGCGGAGGTGCCGAACATGAAGCTCGGGCTGCACTACTGGAACTACTCGACCCCGGCCGACCCGGCCGCCATCGCACCGACACTGGCCCAGGCCGCCGCCAGCGCCGAGCAGGCCGGTGTCGCGTCGTTCACGGTGATGGACCACTTCTTCCAGATGGACGCGGTGTTCGCGGCCGACGAACCGATGCTGGAGGCGTACACCACGCTGGCCTACGTCGCGGCGAAGACCCAGCGGATGACGCTGGGCGTGCTGGTCACCGGTGTGATGTACCGGTACCCGGGATTGCTGGCCAAGACCGTGACGACCCTCGACGTACTCTCCGGCGGCCGGGCCCGCCTCGGCATCGGCGCCTCCTGGTACGAGCGGGAGCAGCTCGGGCTGGGTGTGCCGGTGGTACCGGTGGCCGAACGGTTCGAGCGTTTGGAGGAGACGCTGCGCATCTGCCTGCAGATGTGGAGCGCCGACGACGGCCCGTTCAACGGCAAGCACTACCAGCTCGCCGAGACCATCAACTCGCCGCAGCCGTTGAGCCGCCCGCACCCGCCCATCATGATCGGTGGCGGGGGCGAGAAGAAGACCCTGCTGCTGGTGGCCCGGTACGCCGACGCCTGCAACCTGTTCGGCCGCGCCGGCATCGACGACGTCGCGCGCAAGCTGGATGTGCTGCGCGGGCACTGCGCCGCCGAGGGCCGCGACTACGACACCATCGAGAAGACGGTGGTCGCCGCCCAGGCGCCGCTGGACGACACCGACGCGTTCCTCGCCGAGGTGTCCGCGTACGCGGCGCTCGGCGTGAGCGAGGTGCAGGTGACGCCGGATCGGCACCCGGTCGAGTTCGCCCAGCGGCTCGGCGACGAGGTGCTGCCCCGGTTGGCCGACATCGGCTGACGGCGGCCGCGACTGGCGGTGTCGACACGAGACAGCCGCGGTGGATCCGGCGACAGAGTCAGGACACCGACGAGGGCCGCCCTCCCGGTGGAGCGGAGGACGGCCCTCGTCGGTCGGTCAGGTCAGGCGACCGAGACGGGGAATCGTTCCCACACCCGGTGCGCGGCCATCAACTGCTGCACCGCGGTCAGTGCCTCGGTGCCCGAGCCCGCCGCGACGACACCCGGCGTGCCGGCGACGCCGGCCTGCTCCAGCACCGTGACGCCGGCGCCCCAGGCGCCGATCGCCTTCGCGTGCCGCCAGCACTCCTCGACCAGCAGCAGCACCCGTGGGTCGACAGTGGTCGGTTCCGGCCGGCCCGCCTTGGCGTCGCGGGCGGGCAGGGCGTCCGGCGCGGGTGCCGGCGCTCCGGCCAGCAGGACCGCGTCGAACTCGACCGACCGGCCGGTGGCGAAGGTGCGCTGCACCGGCAGGTCACCCACCATGCCGCCGTGCGGGGCGATCAGCAGCGGCACCATGCCGGCGTCGAACACGGCCCGGCGGACCTCGTCGACACCGTCCAGGTCACCGGCGGGGTCGACGACGATCCCGACGGTACGGCCGTCGCTGGGCCACTCCCGGCCGACCTGCGACAGCGCCGGGCTGGGCGCGACGTCGGCCAGCGGCACGCTCGGCTGCGGCGCGGGCAGACCCAGGCCGGTGGCGACCTGCTCACACAGCACCGGGTCGATGTTGGCCAGGCTCTGCAGCTGACGCTCCTTGATCGCCTGGTGGTAGCACTTGCCCAGCTCGAAGGTGTACGCCCGGATGATGTGCTCCTTCTCGACCGGCGACATGCTCAGCCAGAACAGGCGGACCTGGCTGTAGTGGTCGTCGAACGAGGCAGGGTTGGCGCGTACCTTCGGCGCTTCCGCCACCGTGACCGGCACGTCGACGAAGGCGTGCTCGGCGTCCCCGGCGGGGAACGGGTTGCCGCCGTCGAGCGAGTTCGGCCGGTACGGCGCGACGCCCGCGTGCACGGCGTGCTGGTGGAAGCCGTCACGCAGCATGTCGTTCACTGCGGCGTGCGGGCGGTTGATGGGGATCTGCGCGAAGTTGGGCCCGCCCAGCCGGGTGAGCTGCGTGTCGAGGTACGAGAAGAGCCGGCCCTGCAGCAGCGGGTCGTTGGTGACGTCGATGCCGGGCGGCAGGTGACCCAGGTGGAAGGCGACCTGCTCGGTCTCGGCGAAGAAGTTCGTCGGCGTCCGGTTGAGCACCAGCCGGCCGATCGGCTGCACCTCGGCCAGCTCCTCCGGGACGATCTTCGTCGGGTCCAGCAGGTCGATGCCGGCGAAGGTCTCCTCGGGAGTGTCCGGGAAGACCTGGATGCCCAGCTCCCACTCGGGGTACGCGCCGGCCTCGATGGCGTCGTACAGGTCGCGGCGGTGGAAGTCCGGATCCATGCCGCCGAGCAGCTGCGCCTCCTCCCAGGTCAGCGAGTGCACACCCAGCTTCGGCTTCCAGTGGAACTTCGCCAGCACCGTCTCCCCGGCCTCGTTGACCAGCCGGAAGGTGTGCACACCGAAGCCCTCCATCGTCCGGTACGAACGCGGGATGCCCCGGTCGGACATGTTCCAGATGGTGTGGTGCTGCGCCTCGGTGTGCAGCGACACGAAGTCCCAGAAGGTGTCGTGGGCGCTCTGCGCCTGCGGGATCTCCCGGTCCGGGTGCGGCTTGCCGGCGTGGATGATGTCCGGGAACTTGATGGCGTCCTGGATGAAGAACACCGGCATGTTGTTGCCGACCAGGTCGAAGGTGCCCTCGTCGGTGTAGAACTTCGTCGCGAAGCCACGGGTGTCGCGGACCGTGTCGGCCGAGCCCCGCGAACCGAGCACCGTGGAGAAGCGGACGAAGACCTCGGTCTCCCGCCCCTTCTTCAGGAACCCGGCCCGGGTGACCGCCTCGGCGGTGCCGTACGCGGTGAACACGCCGTGCGCGCCGGCGCCCCGGGCGTGCACCACCCGCTCCGGGATGCGTTCGTGGTCGAAGTGCGTGATCTTCTCGCGGAGGTGGTGGTCCTGCAGGAGCACCGGGCCGCGCGGGCCGGCCTTGAGCGAGTGGTCGGTGTCGCGCAGCCGCGCCCCGTTCGCGGTCGTGAGGTACGCCCCCTGCTGACCGTTCGCGGTCGCCGGCGCGCCGGTTTCCGCCCCGGTCGGCGTCCGCGTCTGCGGTGCCCCCTGCTCCGGCTTCGGCGGCAGCGGCTCGTGCGGCGTCGTCGGCTCCTCGACGGGCGGTGGCGCGCTCCCCGGCGCACCGGGGACGTCCGGGGTGAGGGCGTCGGCGATCTTTCCTGAGGCGGTCTTCACGGCGTTCTTGACCGCCTCGGCGGGCTTGCTGGAATCCACTGAACGAACCCTCTCCATGGCGCGTGTACGGGCAGGCGCCTGCCCTGCTACCCCTGGTCAGAGGGTCGAAACACATCTGGGCGCGGCATCCTGCGCGGGGACTGGTGATTTCGCCGATGCCGGGACCGCCGGAGCGGCTGAAACTGACACACGTCGATATCCCTCGACTCTAGGGAGTGCCCGACGTGTCCTCACCAACCACCACCCGTCCCCGTTCCGTCGTAGCCCGGTTCGCACTGGCCGCCGTTCTGGCCGCCGGCGGCGTCGTGGCCGGCTCGGCCGGTGCCGCCCAGGCCGCGAGCCCGTACGAGCGGGGCCCGGCCCCGACCACCGCGATCCTGGAGGCCAGTCGCGGCCCGTTCGCCACGGCCTCGCAGAGCGTGTCCTCGCTGAGCGTCACCGGCTTCGGCGGCGGCGTCATCTACTACCCGACCAGCACCAGCGAGGGCACCTTCGGCGCCATCGCCATCTCGCCCGGCTACACCGCCAGCTGGTCGAGCATCAGCTGGCTCGGACCGCGCATCGCCTCGCACGGCTTCGTGGTGATCGGCATCGAGACCAACACCCGGCTGGACCAGCCGGACAGCCGGGGCCGGCAGCTGCTCGCCGCGCTGGACTACCTCACCGAACGCAGCTCGGTGCGGACCCGGATCGACAGCAGCCGACTCGCTGTGGCCGGCCACTCCATGGGTGGCGGGGGCAGCCTGGAGGCCGCCTCGTCGCGGCCCTCGTTGCAGGCAGCGGTGCCACTGGCGCCGTGGAACCTGGACAAGAGCTGGTCCGAGCTGCGGGTGCCGACCCTGATCATCGGTGGGGAGAGCGACAGCGTCGCGCCGGTGGCGACGCACTCGGTGCCCTTCTACAACAGCATCCCGGCCTCGGCGGAGAAGGCGTACCTGGAGCTGAACGGGGCGAGCCACTTCTTCCCGCAGACCACCAACACGCCGACCGCCCGGCAGATGGTGGCCTGGTTGAAGCGGTTCGTCGACGACGACACCCGCTACGAGCAGTTCCTCTGCCCCGGCCCGAGCGGTTCGGCCATCCAGGAGTACCGCAACACCTGTCCGAGCGCCTGACGGCGGTCACCGGGGCGGTCGCCGTTGGCGGCCGCCCCGTCCGCCTGTTCGGGGGAGCATTGAAGGTCTTGACGCCATACCCGAGAAACGTACACTGCGAGTGTAAATAAACACCCGCCACGACAGAGGGATGGGTGATGGAGCGCGGCCTCGAACTGCACCACATCGGCGTCCGTTTCGGCGGCCTCACCGCCCTCGACGACGTGTCCCTGCGGGTGCCACCCAACCGGGTGGTGGGCGTGATCGGGCCCAACGGCGCCGGCAAGACCACGCTCTTCAACGTGATCTGTGGTTTCGTCGCGCCGGAGACGGGTTCGCTCACCCTCGACGGCCGGCCGCTGCGGCCCCGACCGCACCGGCTGACCCGGCTCGGCATCGCCCGGACCCTGCAGGGCACCGGGCTCTTCGCCGGGCTCAGCGTGGTGGAGAACGTGATGACCGGCGCGTCGCACACCGCCCGTGCCGGCTTCGTCCCGGCGCTGCTCGGGCTGCCGGCCAGTGACCGCGACGAGCGCCGGCTGCGCGGCGACGCCCTGGCCATCCTCGACGAGCTGGGCATCGCCGGGCACGCCGAGGCCGCGCCGGGCACCCTGCCCTTCGCGGTACGTCAGCGGGTGGCCCTGGCCCGCGCGCTCGCCGCCCGGCCCCGGCTGCTGCTGCTCGACGAGCCGGCCGGTGGCCTCGGCGCCGACGACATCGCCGAGCTGGCGGAGCTGGTGCGGCAACTGCCCCGGCGGGACACCGATCCCTGTGCGGTGCTCCTGGTCGAGCACCACATGGATCTGGTGATGGCCGTCTGCGACGAGATCGTGGTGCTCGACTTCGGCCGGGTCATCGCCGCCGGCACCCCGGACGAGGTCCGCGACGATCCGGCGGTCACCGACGCGTACCTCGGTGCCACCGTCGAGGAAGAGGTCTCCCCGTGAGCGCGAGGAGTGAGCCGGGTTTGCGAGCCCCGCAGTCGCGAACGAAAGGCGGCACGGTGTGAGCGCGAGGAGTGAGCCGGGTTTGCGAGCCCCGCAGTCGCGAACGAAAGGCGGCACGGTGTGAGCGCGAGGAGTGAGCCGGGTTTGCGAGCCCCGCAGTCGCGAACGAAAGGCGGCACGGTGACCGGGACCGATCTGCTCGTCGTGCGGGGGCTGGCCGCCGGTTACGGCGCCGCGCCCGTGCTGCGGGCCATCGACCTCACCGTCCCGGCCGGCACGATCGCCGCTGTGGTCGGCGCCAACGGCGCCGGCAAGACCACCCTGCTGCGCGCGCTGTCCGGCATGATCCGCCCGACCGCCGGCCAGGTGCTGCTGGCCGGGGAGGACCTTCGGGGTACGCCGGTGGAGCAGCTCGTCCGTCGCGGGATGGCGCACGTCCCGGAGGGCCGGGGCGTGATCAGCGAGCTGACGGTTGACGAGAACCTGCGGCTCGGCGGGTTGTGGCGGCGTGACCGGGCCGACGCGGGACGGGCTCTCGACGAGGTCTACCAGCTCTTCGAGCCACTGGCCCGACGCCGTCGGCACCTGGGTCACCAGCTCTCCGGGGGTGAGCGGCAGATGCTCGCGCTCGGTCGGGCCCTGGTCGGCCGACCCCGTCTGCTGCTGTTGGACGAGCCGTCCCTCGGCCTGGCGCCACGGGTGGTAGCGCGGACCATGGCCCTGCTCCGCCAACTGCGCGACAGCACCGGCCTGACCGTCCTGCTCGTCGAGCAGAACGTGCGCAGCGCGCTCGCCGTCGCCGACCAGGGCGTCGTGATGTCCCTCGGTCGGGTGGTGATCGCCGCCCCGGCGGCGCAACTGCGCGACGACGTCGACCTGCGCCATGCGTACCTCGGTTTCTGACCACCACCTCGTCCCCCGGAGGGAGGACTGTTGGACCGCTTCGTCTTCCTCACCGTCGACGGCCTGTCCCGGGGCGCGGTGTACGCCGCGTTCGCGTTGGCCCTGGTGCTCATCTGGCGGGCGGCGCGGGTCGTCAACTTCGCCCAGGGGGCGATGGCCGTCGCCGCCGCGTACGTCGCCTACTCCGTCAGCACCGCGACCGGCTCGTACTGGGTGGGCTTCGTGGTCGCGATCGTCGCCGGTCTGCTGCTCGGCGCGCTGGTGGACCGGGTGGTGATGCGGCACGTCGATCACGCCTCACCGCTGAATCCGGTGATCGTCGCGCTCGGGCTGGTGCTGCTGATCCAGGCCGTGCTGGGCATGGTGTACGGCAGCGAGTTCCGCCCCGCGCAGGCCCCGTTCAGCCGGTCCGCCCTCACCGTGGGCGGCGTCGCCGTGCTGTCCCCGTACGACCTGTTCGTCTTCGCCACGATCGGGGTGGTGGTCAGCGGCCTGGCGTGGCTGTTCGCGCGTACCCCGGTGGGGTTGCGGATGCGCGCGGCGGCGTTCGCCCCCGAGGTGTCCCGGCTGCTCGGGGTCAACGTCGGTGGGATGCTGACTCTCGGTTGGGCGCTCGCCTCCGGGGTGGGCGCGCTGGCCGCCATGCTGGTTCTTCCGACCGAGTTGGGCCTGCACCCGCACGCGATGGACCTGGTGTTCGTCTCGGCGTTCACCGCGGCGGTGGTCGGCGGGCTGGACAGTCCACCGGGGGCGGTGGTCGGCGGCCTGGTGGTGGGGTTGCTGCTCTCCTACGTGAGTGGTTACGCCGGCAGTGACCTGACGCCGCTCGCGGTGCTGGTCCTGCTGCTGGCGGTGCTGCTGGTCCGGCCCGGTGGGCTGTTCGCCCCGGTCGCGGCGAGGCGGGTGTGAGCGCCACCAGGGCGGCGGTGCCGCCGAAACAGCAGCTCGTCGGGGCGGGCCGACCGGCCGACCGTCGGCGCGGCTCGACCCTGCTGCGTCACCTGGCGGTCGTGCTCGCCGCCGGGTTGCTGCTGGTGGCGGTCAGCTACTCCGTGGAGCCGTTCCGCAACTTCCAGCTCGCCACGGTGGCTGCTTACTTCTGCGCGACCGCCGGGCTGACCGTCCTCACCGGGCTCAACGGTCAACTGTCGCTCGGGCACGGCGCGTTGATGGCCACCGGTGCGTACACCGTGGCGCTGTGCCAGACCGCGTTCGCCGACCGGGGGATGACCGGCGGCTGGCTGTTGCCGCTCTCGCTGGCGGCGGCGGTCGTCAGCACGGTGGCGGTCGGCGCGGTGGTCGGGGTGGCCGCGGCCCGGCTGCGCGGCCCCTACCTGGCCGGGGTCACTCTCGCCGTGGCCGTGGTGGTGCCGGCGCTGGCCGTCACCTTCGACGGCGTGTTCAACGGCGAGCAGGGGTTGTCGGTGCCGGTGGAGCCGCCGCCGTTGTCGCTCGGCGCGTACTTCCCGTACGAGCGGTGGCAGCTCTGGGTCACCGGCGCGGCCACCCTGCTGGCGTTGCTGCTGCTGGCGAACCTGATCCGCAGCCGGTACGGGCGGACCTTCCGGGCGGTCCGCGACGACGAGGTGGCGGCCCGCCTCGCCGGTATCCACGTGGCCCGCACCCAGGTCCTCGCGTTCGTGGTCAGCGCCGCCACCGCCGGGCTCGGCGGCGCGCTGCTGGCGGTGCTCGCGCAGAGCGTCTCACCCGGGGCGTTCTCGCTGACCCTGTCGCTGTTCCTGCTGATGGCGGTGGTGATCGGTGGCCTGGGTCGACTGAGCGGCGCGCTGTGGGGGGCGGTCCTGCTGGTCGCCCTGCCCGATCTCACCCACTCGCTGACCGAGCTGCTGACGCTCTCGCCCGCGGTGGCGCAGCGGCTGGAGGGCAACCTCCCGCTGGCGATCTTCGGACTCACCCTGATCGTCGTCATGATCGCCGCCCCGGGCGGTGTGCAGGGTCTGCTGTCGCGTCTCGGCCGGGCTCTGCTGGCCAGGCGGCCGACCCGGCATTCCTGAGCTGTCCTCGGTCCGGCCTCGGCCGGGCGCCCCACCACCACACCGTTCCCCAGACAACCGGACCGAGAAAGGTCGGTGTTTCCCATGCACCGTAAAGCGCATCGCGGCCTCGCGATCGCCAGCACCCTTGCCCTGCTCATCGCCGTGGCCGGCTGCGGCGGTGACGACGGCCCCGGCTCAGGCGGGGCGCCGGTGCCGGGCGTCACCGACACCGAGATCACCGTCGGCACCCACATGCCGCTGACCGGGCCGGCCTCGGCCGGCTACTCGAAGATCGCCCCGGCGACGAAGGCGTACTTCGACTACGTCAACGCCAACGGTGGCGTGCACGGCCGCAAGATCACCTACAAGATCATGGACGACGGCTACAACCCGGCGAACACCCAGCAGGTGGTCCGTCAGCTCGTCCTGCAGGACAAGGTCTTCGCCGTCCTCAACGGCCTCGGCACGCCGACGCACACCGGGGTGCTCGACTTCCTCAAGAGCAACCGCGTGCCGGATCTCTTCGTCGCCTCGGGCAGCCGCAGCTGGGACCAGCCCGACAAGTATCCGGGCACGTTCGGGTTCAACCCGGACTACACGGTCGAGGGCAAGATCCTCGCCACCTACGCGAAGACGAACCTGGCTGGTCAGAAGGTCTGCTTCCTCGGGCAGGACGACGACTTCGGCCGGGACAGCCTGGTCGGCGTGGAGAAGGTGCTCGGTGCGTCGGCCGTGGCGGTCAAGCAGACGTACGTCACCAGCAACACCAACGTGGCGCCGCAGATCGGCGCGTTCAAGGCGGCCGGTTGCCAGGTCGTCGTGCTCGCCACGGTGCCCGGCTTCACCGCGCTCTCCATCGGCACCGCCGCACGGCTGGGCTTCAAGCCGCAGTGGCTGGTCTCCAACGTTGGCGCCGACCACCCGACCCTGGCCAAGCAGCTCGGCGCCGCCGCGCCGCTGCTGGAGGGCATGGTCGGCACCAACTACCTGCCGATGCAGAACGACACCGCGAACCCGTGGATCCAGCTCTTCACGAAGATCAACAAGGAGCACAACGGGGACGCGCCGTTCGACGGCAACACCGTCTACGGCATGTCGGTCGGGTACCTCTTCGTGCAGGTGCTGCTCGCCGCCGGCAAGGACCTCACCCGGGAGAAGGTGCTGGACGCCGTGCAGAAGGGTGGCTTCCAGGGCCCCGGGCTGGTGCCGCTGCGCTTCTCCGAGAAGGACCACTCCGGGTACGGCGGCCAGCGGTTGAGCCGGGTGAGCGGGGGAGTGCAGACCTACTTCGGGCCGGCGTACGAGACGGACGAGGCCGACGGGGCGGTCAACGAGTACACCGCCCCTGCGGCGGTGCCGCCGGCGAACGGGGTGCCGACCGGCTCCTGAGCCGGGGTGTCCGGACGTCCGACCGGGCTGGTTCGCGTGACCACGCCCGGTCGGACGGCTGCGCGCGTGTTGCTGACGCGGTCTGCCGGCGCGACCGTCCGAGGCGTTGACCGATGCCGATTGACGCTCCTACTATCTGCACCGTGAATGCATATTCGGATCGCCTCGCGGACCGGGTCGCCATCGTCACCGGCGCCGGTCGGGGGACCGGTCCGGCCCTCGCCCAGTGCCTCGTCGCCGAGGGCGCGCGGGTGGGTCGGTGCGACGGCGGCGTCTCGCTGACCGGCCGGGCCGGATGACGGCGTCGGTGGCGCGTCCGGGAACGCTGATCAGCCCCTGTCTAGACTCGGCGGTGCGTCGGGGGACGCCATGGCGGTGAGGGGGCGGGGGCGGATGGACGGGGTCGATGTGGTGGGCCGGGTCGACGGGCGCACCGCCCGCGCCGAACGCACCCGCGCGGCCATCGTCGAGGCGCACCTCGCGCTCATCTCCGAGGGTGACCTCCGCCCGACCGGCGAGCGCATCGCCGAGCGGGCCGGGATCTCGCTGCGCACCCTCTGGACCAACTTCAAGGACATGGAGACGCTCTTCGAGGCCAGCGGCGCGGAGGTGCTCCGTCAGCAGGACGCCGCACACCGGCCGATCTCACCCGGGCTGCCGCTGGCGAAGCGGGTCGACGCGTACTGCCGCCAGCGGGCTCGGCTGCTCCAGCTCATCGCGCCGTCGGCGCGGGCCGCCCAGATGCGTGAGCCCGTCTCCGAGCAGCTGCACCGCAACAAACTCAAGCACATCGAGCGGGTCCGCGACGAGGTCGAGGAGCTGTTCGCCGTCGAGCTGGCCGAGGCCGGGCCGGGGCGGGAACAGTTGGTGCACGCCCTGGTGGCGGCGAGCACCTGGCAGGCCTGGTCGATGCTGCGCTACGGGCTCGGTCTGGGCGTGGACCAGGCCCGCGCGGTGATGTCCCGGACCGTGGGCGCGCTGCTGGCCGAGGTCACGCCCGACTGATTCCGGCCCGGCCCGATATCGCCCCCTCTTTCCATTCGGTTTCCGATGGGTAACACTGGCAGGCATGGTTACTGCATCAAGAGTGCAACTAACCGTGCTGCGTGGCCGGGACGACGAGTGCCGGGCTGTCCGGAGCCTGCTCGACGGCATGACCAACGCCGGCGGTGCCCTGCTGTTACGCGGAGAGCCGGGATCGGGCCGGACCGCGCTGATCGGCTACGCCCACCGGCACGCCGAGGACCGCACCGTGCTCGTCGGCAGTGGGCTCGCCGAGGAGGCCACCCTGCCGTACGCCGGCCTGCAACGGTTGGTCGACCCGGTGCTGCACCATGCCGCCGACCTGCCCGACGAGCAGCGCCAACTGCTGCGGCGCGCGCTGGCCGGGGAGAGCTGCCCGGCCGACCGGCAACTGACGCTGTCGATGGCGGTGCTCGGGCTGCTCGCCGCCGCCGCCCACACGCGGCCGTTGCTCGCCACCATGGACGACGTCGACCGGGGTGACCCGCAGACCGCGCAGGTGCTCGCGTTCGTCGCCCGCCGACTGCGGCACCTGCCGCTGGCCGTCCTGCTCACCGCTGACGTCACCGCCAACCTCGACGGGATACCGGCGCACCGGCTGCGGGCGCTGACCGAGCACGAGAGCAGCGCCGTCCTCACCGACCGGCTTCGTCGGCTCGCCGAGCGCGCGGGCGTCGACCGGCTCCCCGAACGGCCGGCCGCGTCGGCGCTGGCCGCGTTGGCCACGACCGGCGGCGGCAACCCGCAGGCCCTGGTGGACCTCGCCGAGGGGCTCAGCGCGGGGCAGTGGCGGGGGGAGGAGCCGCTGCCCGCCGCGCCACCGGCGGACGGGGCGCTCGGTCGGGCGTACCGGGCCCGGCTGGACCGGCTGCCACCGGAGACCCGACGGGTGCTGCTGCTCGCCGCGCTCGACGAGGACGGCGCACCGGGCACCCTGATCCGGGCCGCCGCAGCCGCCGGCGCCGAGGTCGAGGCGCTCGCCCCGGCGGAGGTCGCCGGCCTGGTCCGCGTCGAGCAACGTGGTGTCACCTTTCCGCAGCCGCTGGTGCGCATGATGATCGCGGCCAGCGCACCGCTCGCGGAGCGCCGCGCGGCGCACCGACTGCTCGCCGAGGTGCTGGTCGCGCAGGGGCACCGGCTGCGCCGGGCGATGCACCTCGCCGCCGCGACGGCGGGCGCCGATCCGGCCCTCGCCGCCGAGTTGGAACAGGCCGCGGTCGGCGGATCCGATGGCTGGGCCACCGCGTCGGTGGCCCTGCGGTGGGCCGCCGAGTTGAGCGATCAACCCCAGTTGACCGCCGCCCGGCTGTTGACCGCCGCCCGCTACGCCTGGGCCGGTGGGCAACCCGACGCGGCCCGGCTGCTGCTCGACCGCCTCCGCGCGGTCTGCCCCGATCCGGTCGTCCGCGCGCGTGCCGACCTGCTCCGCGGTGAGCTGGAGCTGCGCTGCGGCACCGCGTCGGGCGCGTCGGTCACGCTGCTGGCCGCCGCGGCGGCCGTGGACGGCACCGACCGTGCCCTGGCCCTGACCGGGCTGGTGCGGGCCGGTGAGGCGGTCTGCTTCTCCGGCGACCAGTACCGCTACGCCGAGGTCGGCCGCCGTGCGCTGGCGTTGCGGCGCCCGGACGACCCGCCGGCCCTGGAGGTGATGGGCTGTCTGGTCGCCGGGGTGGCGGCGACCCTGCGGGGCGACCACGAGCGGGCCGGACCCGCGCTGCGCCGCGCCGTGGTGCTGGGCGGCCGGCTGACCGGTTGGGCGCTGACCCCCACCGCGCTCAGCTGCGCCGCGGCGGCCGGGCTGCTGGTGGCGGTGGACGGCGCGGCCCACCGGCTCGCCGGGCGCGCTGTCGAGCTGGCCCGGGAACGGGGCGAGCTGTCGATGCTGTCGCGGGCGTTGGAGCTGCGGGCGGTCGCCGAATACTGGCTGGGTCGACACGAGGCGGCGGCGGAGACCTCCCGCGACGGGCTGCGCGTCGCCCGGGCCACCGGCCAGGTCAACTGCGCCAACGTCCATCTGGGCATGCTGGCCGTGCTGGCCGCGATCCGGGCCGACCGGGCCACCAGCCTGCGGCGGATTCGGGAGATCGGCGAGTCACCGACGCCGGGCAGCCGTCCGCACGCGCTCGCCGCGTGGGCCCTGGCGGTGCTCGACCTGGTCGACGGCCGGCACGCCGAGGCGGCGGACCGGCTGGCGTCGCTGGCCCGGCTCGGCACCGGTCGAGGTCAGGTCCTCGTGCAGGTGATGGCCACCCCGTACCTGGTGGAGGCGGCGGCGCACCTGGCGCACCGGCCGGCGGCGACGGCCGCGCTCGCCGCCTTCGACAGGTGGGCCAGCAGCACCGCGAGCCCGCTGCGCCGGGCCCTGTCCGCGCGGTGCCACGCGCTGCTCGCTCCGCGGGGTGGCGCCGAGGCGGAACGACACTTCGAGGCGGCGTTGCGGCTGCACCCGACAGAGGCCGGCACGTTCGAGCGGGCCCGCACCGAACTGCTCTTCGGTCAGGAGTTGCGCCGCAACCGACGCCCCCGCGACGCGCGGACGCACCTGCACCAGGCCCGCGAGATGTTCAGCCTGCTCGGCGTGGAGTGCTGGGCCGAGCAGGCCACCACGGAGCTGCGGGCGGCGGGGGAGTCGATCGGCCCGCCGGACCTGCCCGCGGCACGATTGCTGACCGGCCAGCAACTGCGGATCGCCGAGCTGGTCGCCGAGGGCGCCACCAACCGGGAGATCGCCGCCCGGATGTTCCTCTCCACCCGTACTGTCGATCACCACCTGCGCAACGTGTTCCACCGGCTGGGCATCCGGTCGCGTACCGAGCTGGCCCGCGCGTTCACCGCCGAACGGCACGTCGGTCTGGCCTCGGACCGGTGACCCTCCGGTCTGGACGCGTTAAACTATCACCGCTAGTTTGATCGTCATGGACCTCACCCTCTCCGCCGAGCAGGCGGCGGTCCGCCAGCTGGCCGCCGAGTTCGCCGACCGCGAGCTGCTGCCGCACGCGGCCGCCTGGGATCGCCGCGAATCGGTCGACCCCGCCATCGTCGGCATGCTCGGTGACCTGGGCTTCCTGGGGCTGACCATCGCCGAGACCGACGGCGGGTCCGGCGGCGACCACCTCGCGTACTGCCTGGTGCTGGAAGAGCTGGGCCGGGGCGACTCGGCGGTGCGCGGCATCGTCTCGGTCTCCCTCGGCCTGGTCGCGAAGTCGATCGCCGCCAACGGCAGCGCGGAACAGCGGGCCGAGTGGCTGCCGAAGCTCTGCGCCGGCACCGCGCTCGGCTGCTTCGCGCTGACCGAGCCGGACAGCGGCTCGGACGCGGCCGCACTGCGTACCCGTGCGGTCCGCGACGGCACCGACTGGCTGATCTCCGGCAGGAAGACGTTCATCACCAACGGCACCACCGCCGACGTGGCGCTGGTCTTCGCCCGTACCGGCGGCCCGGGGCACCGGGGGATCAGCGCGTTCCTGGTGCCCACCGACAGTCCGGGGCTGACCCGACGGGAGATTCACGGCAAGCTCGGCCTGCGCGGCCAGGCCACCGGCGAGCTGGGCTTCGACGAGGTGCGCGTGCCCGACACGGCGCTGCTCGGTGCCGAGGGCGGTGGATTCCGGCTGGCCCTGGCCACCCTCGCCAAGGGGCGGATGTCGGTGGCCGCCGGGTGTGTCGGCATCGCCCAGGGCTGCCTCGACGCGGCGGTCGGTTACGCCGGGCAGCGGACCCAGTTCGGCGGGCCGATCGCCGGGCACCAGCTCGTTCAGCAACTGCTCGCCGCCATCGCTGTGGACACCGCCGCGGCCCGGCTGCTGGTCTGGCAGGTGGCCGACCTGATCGACCGCGACCAGCCGTTCGCCACCGAGGCGTCGGTGGCCAAGCTCTTCGCCAGCGAGGCCGCCGTCCGCGCGGCCAACAACGCGGTCCAGGTGTTCGGTGGGTACGGCTACATCGACGAGTACCCGGTCGGCAAGTACCTGCGCGACGCCCGGGTCGCCACCCTCTACGAGGGCACCAGTCAGATCCAGCAACTCCTCATCGGACGCGCGCTCACCGGCGTCAACGCCTTCTAGTAGCTGTAGGGAGACCTGGCATGAGAGTGTTCACCTCGTTCGAGGAGTTGGCCGCCGCGACCGGTGAGAGCCTCGGACCCGGTCCGTGGCAGCGTGTCGAGCAGAGCCGTGTCGACCTGTTCGCCGACGCCACCGACGACCACCAGTGGATCCATGTCGACCCGGTCCGAGCCGCGGCCGGGCCGTTCGGCCAGCCGATCGCGCACGGGTATCTCACCCTGTCGCTGTTGCCGGCGCTGGCCGGTGGGCTCTACCGGGTCGAGGGGGTGGCGATGGGTGTCAACTACGGGCTGAACCGGGTGCGTTTCCCCGCGCCGCTGCGGGTCGGCGCCGCCGTACGCGCCACCGCCACCATCGCCGACGTGTCGCCGGTGAGCGGCGGCGTGCAGCTGGTCGTGACGGTCGTGGTGGAGAGCGACAGCGGCGGCAAGCCCGTCTGCGTGGCCGAGACCGTGAGCCGGCTCTACGCTGCCGCGCAGCGCTGACCCCAGCTCGTCTGCGGTCTGGTCGGTGTGCCGCGACCTCCGGTAGCGTTGCGAGAGAACTTCCGGAACTTGCGGTGCCCTGCGGCTGGTGAATCCACCCGGCCGACCCAGCAGGGCACCGCCGTCGCCTTCCGATGGCACCTGTCCTGGGCAGCTACGTCCTGCTCCGGTACCCGGGCCGAATCAATTCTCGCAATCCTTCCGGAAATTCTTGCCTGTCGATCAGTGGCGCTGACATACTCCACATCCACCGAGGTCGATGACCAGCGGTGTGTGCCACTTCCCGGGCGCACTCCCGCGCGTGGTCGTGACCCGGCACCCCACCACCGCAGGGGCGGTGCGCGTCACCTGCGCTGCCCCGGGTTCCACGGAAGGAAAAGACATGATCGAACGGTGCCAAGAGGACACCCCCCGCCCACGGTTCGGCCCCCGAGCCCGTACGGCGGTCGTCCTCGCCGCCGCCGCTCTGCTCGCCGCAACCAGCGCCGCGTTCCTGCCGGGCACGGCGAGCGCCGGTACGACGCTGGGCGCGTCGGCCGCGGAGAAGGGGCGGTACTTCGGTACGGCGGTGGCGGCGAACAAGTTGTCTGATAGTGCGTACACGACGATTTTGAACCGTGAGTTCAATTCCGTGACGCCTGAGAATGAGATGAAGATCGACGCGACGGAGCCGCAGCAGGGTCGGTTCAGTTACGGTGCCGCGGATCAGATTGTGAGTCATGCGCGGTCTCGGGGTATGAGCGTGCGGGGTCACACGTTGGCGTGGCATTCGCAGCAGCCGGGTTGGATGCAGAGCATGAGTGGTAGTGCGTTGCGGCAGGCGATGCTCAATCATGTGACGCAGGTGGCGACGCACTTCCGGGGTCAGGTGGTGGCGTGGGATGTGGTGAACGAGGCGTTCGCCGATGGTAGTTCGGGTGCGCGTCGTGATTCGAATTTGCAGCGTACGGGCAATGACTGGATCGAGGCGGCGTTCCGGGCGGCGGACGCGGCGGATCCGAACGCGAAGTTGTGCTACAACGACTACAACACCGACAACTGGACGCACGCGAAGACGCAGGCCGTGTACAACATGGTGCGCGACTTCAAGTCGCGTGGTGTGCCGATCGACTGCGTGGGTTTCCAGTCGCACTTCAACAACGACTCGCCGTACAACAGCAACTACCGCACCACGCTGTCGAGCTTCGCGGCTCTCGGTGTCGACGTGCAGGTGACCGAGCTGGACATCCAGGGCGCACCGGCGAACACCTACCGCGCTGTGGTGGAGGACTGCCTGGCCGTTGCCCGGTGCAACGGCGTCACGGTGTGGGGCATCCGGGACAGTGACTCGTGGCGGGCGTCGCAGACCCCGTTGCTGTTCAACAACAGTGGTCAGAAGAAGGCAGCGTACGACGCCGTCCTCGCGGCGTTGAACAACGGCACCACGCCGACCGACCCGCCGACCAACCCGCCCACGACTCCGCCGACCAACCCGCCCGGCGGCAGCTGCACCGCGACCCTGCAGGACGGCACCCGGTGGGGCGACCGGTTCAACAGCACGGTCACCGTCAGCGGCGCGAGCAGCTGGACCGTCGTGGTCGCCGTCACCTCGCCCCAGAAGATCTCCAGCACCTGGAACGGCAGCCCGACCTGGGACAGCAGCGGGAACGTCATGACCATGCGGTCGAACGGCAGCGGCAACTCCTTCGGCTTCACCACAATGGCCAACGGCAACTGGAACCGCCCGGTGGTCCAGTCCTGCACCGCCTCCTGACCAGCGGCGCACCCTGATGGGGCGGCGACGGAATCCGTCGCCGCCCCATCAGCCGGTCCGATCACTTTCCGACCGCTGGCCGAGCAGCCGCCCGGCGTCGCCGCGGCCGAGAGGCGCAGGCCCAGACTTTGTCGATCCGGTCGTTCGAGGTACGCGCTGACAGCGTCGACGAATCCGAGAAAACGATCATGTGCGTCGCTGAATAAAGACCCCCCCGTCTATTCAGGACCGTGTGACGCCCCCCGATCCCAGGACGGTCACCAGTGTTGTCGGTAACAACGCCGATGCCGTTTCTGGCGCGCGTCACACCGCCCTCCCCGTTCTCCTCCGTGCCGCCGATCGCGTTGCCTGTCGAAGGCGCCCACACACCTCGTCGTACGATGGCTGCTATCTGACAGTCACCGATCGGCGATCACGAAACTAGATATAGTCCCCCATGGATTGTTTGCCAATCATGTCGTGAGACTGACAAACAACTCTTCGACGGGGGACAACGTGGGTAGACCTGAGCGGCCGCTCGACCCGGAGGCGGGTGAGCTGGAGCGATTCGCGCTCGACCTGCGGAAACTGCGGGCGAAGGCGGGGACGCCGACGTACCGCCAACTGGCCAGACGGGCCCACTTCTCGGTGACCACCCTGGCGAAGGCGGCCAGCGGCGAGACCGTGCCGAGCCTTCAGGTGACACTCGCGTACGTGGCCGCGTGCGACGGCGATCTGGCCGAGTGGACCGAGCGGTGGCACAGTTTGATCGCCAGCGTGGCGTCCGCCGAGACGACGGAGGTCAGCCGGGGGCCGTACTGGGGAATGGCGGCCTTTCAGCCGGAGGACTCAGAATGGTTCTTCGGACGCGAGCGCATGGTGGCTCAACTGTGTGAAATGCTCACCCGTCTGCGGTTCGTCGCTGTTTTCGCCCCGTCTGGTGCGGGCAAATCATCACTGCTCCGCGCCGGCCTGCTGGCGGCAGTGGCGGAGAATCCCGGGAAGGGCCAGCCCGCCTGGGCCACTGTGCTGATGACCCCCGGCGAACACCCGGTCGAGGAACTCGCGACTCAGCTCGTGAATGGACAGGACCTGGCGCGCGGCACGGTCCAGAGCGAGCTGATCGAGGATCCGGCGAACATCCGCGCGACGATCGAGCGGATTCTCGACTCCCGTCCGTCGGTCGCACACCTGCTCATCGTGGTGGACCAGTTCGAGGAGCTCTTCACGCTCTGCCGCGACGAGGAGGAGCGATCGGGCTTCATCGCGGCGCTGCTCGCCGCGGCGGATCTTCCCAGGGCGCGTGTGGTGCTGGGGGTGCGGGCCGACTTCTATGGTCGGTGCGCGGCCTACCCGGCCCTGGTGGCGGCCCTGCACGAGCACCAACTGTTGGTCGGCCCGATGGACGACGAGGATCTGCGCCGGACGATCACCGGCCCGGCCGAGCGGGCCGGGTTGCAGGTGGATCCGGCGCTGGTGGAGATGGCCGTGGCCGACGTCGGCGGTCAGACGGGGGCACTGCCGCTGCTGTCCCACGCGCTGCTGGAAACGTCACGCCTGCGCCAGGGCAAGCGGATCACGCTGGCCCACTATCGCGAGTCGGGCGGCGTGAACGGTGCCATCACCCGGACCGCCGAAGGGGTGTACGCGCAGTTCGACGAGGGGCAGCGCGGGCTGGCCCGGGACATCTTCCTGCGGCTGACCGCCCTCGGTGACGGCACCGAGGACACCCGACGTCGGGCCCCCCTCGCCGAGCTGGTGGGCGGCGCCGACCCGTTGGCCGCGGCCGGGGTGCTGGGTCGGTTGACGGCCGCGCGCCTGGTCACCGCGGACGAGAAGGGCGTCATGGTGGCCCACGAGGCCCTGATCCAGGAGTGGCCCCGGCTGCGCCGCTGGCTGACCGAAGATCGGGAGCTGTTGCGGTCCCACCGCAGGCTGACGGAGGCCGCCGCCGAGTGGCATCGGCATCACCGCGCCGACGGGTTCCTGTACCGGGGGGTTCAGTTGGCGCTCTGGGGAGCCCACCGGGTGCTGGACCTCAGTGACCTGGAACGGGACTTTCTGGAGGCCAGCCGGGCCCGGGAGGCCCGGCGCCGTTCGGCCCGACGGCGGCGGACCCGGGTGGCACTGACCGGGCTCGCGGCAATCGTTGTGGTGGTGAGCGTCCTCGCGGCGGTGGCTCTGGTGCAGGCGAACCGGGCGGCGGCCGAACGGGACCTCGCTGTTGCTCGGCAGCTGACGGTCGAGGCCGGCAACCAACTGCAGATCGATCCGCGACAGGCCCAACGGCTCGCCAAGCGCGCGCTGACCGTACGCCCGACTCTCGACGCTGAGATGGTGCTCCGCCAGGCGGCCGTCAACGACCGGCTCCAGGCGATCGTGCCGATGAGCAGCAAGAAGGCCCTGGGCGTGGCGTTCAGTCCGGACGGGCAGCGGGTGGCTGCCACCGGGACGGACGGCGAGGTGCGGGTGTGGACCTGGACCGGGCGCGGCGTCTCCGGGCCGGGCCTGGCTCTCCCCGGCGGACCCGACGGGCAGCTCTGGAGCCCGGTGTTCAGCCCGGACGGGAAGCGGCTGGTCACCGCCGGCTCGGACGGTACGGTCCGGATCTGGCAGGTCGACGCGACCGCTGGGCCGATCGTCCTGCGCGGGCACGAGGGCCCGGTGTGGGGCGTGGCGTTCAGCCCCGATGGACGGCTGGTTGCCAGTGCCGGCGAGGACACCACCGTCCGGGTCTGGGATGCCCGCGGCGGCGCTCGACCGGTGGTGCTGCGGGGGCACACCAAGGTCGCTGTGGGTGTGGCGTTCAGCCCGGACGGGCGGCAGTTGGCCAGCAGCGGCCACGACGCGACGGTGCGGCTCTGGGATCTGGCCGACCGATCCGCCGCAACGACGCTGACCGGGCCGCGCACGGCCACCAGGACACTGGTGTTCAGCCGCGACGGCAGCCGCCTGGCCTGCTCCAGCAGCGATGGTACGGCGTGGGTGTGGTCGCTGACCGGGTCGACCGCTCCGGTGGTGTTGCGGGGGCATGAGGGCACAGTGGAAGGGCTCGCGCTGAGCCCGGACGAACAGTGGATCGCGACCACCAGCGACGACCTGACCGTGCGGATCTGGAACGCCGACGGCGCTGGCGACCCGCTGGTGCTGCGCGGTCACACCAACCGGGTCTGGGCGGTGGCGTTCAGTCCGGACGGATCGCGGCTGGTGACCGCCGCCGACGACGGCACGGTGCGGGTCTGGGACCCGGGCAGCGAACGGGTGATCCTGCGCGGCCACGACAAGGCCTCCTGGTCCGCCGCGTTCACCCCGGACGGGCAGCGGGTGGTCAGCGGCGGCGAGGACGGCACGGTGCGGGTCTGGAACCTGGCCGCGCCCGACGAGCCTCGGCTGCTCGGCCGCCACGACGGCGACGTCTACGGCCTCACGGTCAGCCCGGACGGCACGCGGGTGGCAACCGGCGGCAGCGACGGGACGGTACGGGTGTGGGACCTTGCCGGCAGAGACGATCCGGTGGTGCTGCGCGGGCACGAGAAACAGGCGTGGACCGCCGACTTCAGCCCTGACGGCCGTCGCCTGGCCAGTGTCAGCAACGACCGGAGCCTGCGCATCTGGGACCTGACCGGCCAGCGCGGCCCGGTGGTCCATCGGGTCGCCGAGGAGATCCGGTACGCCGCCTTCAGCCCCGACGGCACGAAGGTCGCCACCGCCGGCGCGGAGGGCACCCTGCGGATCTGGGACGCCCTCGGCGCGGCCGACCCGCTGCTCCTTCCCGGTCACGAAGGGCTGGTCTGGGCCGTGGCCTTCAGCCCGGACGGAGAACGGGTCGTCAGCGCCGGCTTCGACGGCACAGTGCAGATCCACTCCATCACCAGCGGCGTCGCGCCGATGGTGTTGCGAGGCCACGAGGGCCCCGTCTGGCACGTGTCGTTCAGCCCGGACGGGCGGTGGGTGCTCAGCGCCGGCAAGGACGGCACCGCCCGCCTGTGGCGCGCGTCGGAGACCGCGCAGTCGGTGACCTTCGACGGGTTCGGGGCGTCCGTGGAGACCGTGGACTTCAGCCCGGACGGCGAGCGGCTCGTCTCGACCCACGACGACGGCACCGTACGCGTCTGGCCCTGCCGTGCGTGTGCTCCGGTCCAGCGCCTGCTGGAGCCGTGAGCAGCACACTCACGGTGTCGGTGCGCGCCGTGGCGTCCGGTCGACGAGCGGATGTGCCCGGCGGTACCGGGCTGGGCGCAACACCGAGCCCAGCCAGCGCAGCTGACGCCGGACGTGTACGGCCTCGCCGCCCTCGTGACCGTTGAACGGGTAGACGTGCATCTCGCGTTCGGGTGGGACCGGCCTGCCGTTCGCGGCGCCGTAGTGGTTGTAGGCGGCGAAGGCCGTTCGCGGTGGGCAGACGGTGTCGCGCCGGCCGACCCCGAAATGCGCCGGGGCCGTCGCTCGGCGGGCGAAGCTCACGCCGTCGACGTAGGACAGCGTGCGCCAGACCGCCTCCTCGGCCTCCCGGTGCACGGCCAGGTACCGGGCGATCTCGCCGTACGGCGCGAGATCGGTGAGCGCGACGCTGCGACGCATGTCGCACAGGAACGGGGCGGTGGTCAGCACCGCGCTGAGGTCGTCGACGAGACCGGCCACCGCCAGGGCGAGGCCGCCACCCTGGCTGTTGCCGACCACGCTGACCTGGTCGCCGTCGACCCCGGGCAGCGCCCGGACCGCCGCGACCGCCCGGACCGCGTCGGTGATCAGGCGGCGGTAGTGGTAGGTCCGCGGATCGAGGACCCCCCAGGTGACCGGCGCGGGCCCGCCGGGCGCGCCGTGCGGGTCGGGGGTGTCCCCGGCGCCGTACTGGCCCGCCTGGCCCCGGTTGTCCATCAGCAGGTGCGCGTACCCGGCCACCGGCCAGGTCAGCCGTTCGTGGGGAAGGCCGCGACCGCGACCGTAGCCGGCGTACTCGACCACGGCCGGCAGCGGCTGCCGCACCCCCGCCGGGCGGGTGTACCAGGCGCGTACGGGGTCACCGCCGAAACCGGCGAACGTGACGTCCCAGGAGTCGAGCAGCGGCAGGTCGGTGGGCTCGGGACGGACGTCGACGAGCACCGGCGCGGTGGCCGCCTCGGCGAGCGTGTCCCGCCAGAACTCGTCGAAGTCGGCGGGCTCGGCGACCTCGGGCGCGTAGCGCTGAAGCTCGTCGACGGTGTTGGCGCAGTGGGGCACGGGTCCTCGCAGGGGCCGGGGTCAGTGCGGGTGTGTCGGTGGCGCGGTGCTCTCCCGGACGACCAGCTCGGTCACCAGGTCGATCCGGCTGGTCGCCGGCTCGTTCCCTCTCGTCAGGTCGAGCAGCATCTGGGTGGCGATGCCGGCCATGTCGCGCAACGGCTGGTTGATCGTGGTGAGGGCCGGGTCGGTCCAGGCGGAGAGCGGCAGGTTGTCGTAGCCGATCACCGAAAGGTCCTCGGGCACCCGCAGGCCGCACTGGCGGGCGGCCCGGAGCACCCCCATGGCCTGGATGTCCGACCCGGCGAAGATCGCCGTGGGCCGGTCCGGCCGCTGGAGCAGTTGCAGCCCGTGCGCGTGCCCGGCTCCGGCGGAGAAACTGCCGTAGCGGATCAGCTCGCGGTCGAGCACCAGCCCGGCTTCCTCGTGGGCCGACTGGAAGCCGGCGGCGCGGGCGCGGCTGCACAGCACCTCGGGTGGGCCGGAGATGACGGCGATCCGGCGGTGCCCCAGATCCAGCAGGTGCCGAGCGGCGAGCAGGCCGCCGTTCCAGTTGTTCGACCCGACGGTGGGCACGGAGGCCGAGGTCGCGCTGTCGGTGTCGACGACGACGAACGGTATGCCCTGCCGACGCAGGTGCTGCTGTTGCGCCTCGGCCAGGTGGGAGAGGACGAACACCACACCCAGCGGGCGGTCGGCGAGTAACGCCTCCAGCCAGCGTGCCGGCGGTCGGTGCGCGCCGTCGAGTTGGGCGACCGACAGCCCGATGCCGGCGGCGGAGGTCACCGCCTCGACGCCCCGCAGGATCTCCATCGCCCAGCCCGTGTCGAACTCGTGGAAGACGAGGCCCACCCGACCGCCGCTGGTCGCGTGTCGCCGGGCGCGGCGCTGGTACTGGTGGCGGTCGAGGCTCGCCTCCACCCGGGCTCTGGTGCCGGGGGCGACGTCGCCGCGTCCGTTGAGGACCTTGGAAACGGTCGCGACCGAGACGCCGACATCGTTGGCGATGGTCGCGATGGTGGTGGAGGCGGGTGGGCCGAGCGGGCGGTGCTCTGTCATCGCAGCCCCATACAACATCCGAAAGTTTCGGCCGACCTTAACATGATGCGACATTCACGCCAGTCGGTCTCGCCGTCGGCGTGCCCATTGGTGGGTCGTCGCGCGGCCCGTCGACGACGGAACGCCGATCTCAGGGTCACCGTGTGCAGGAAACAATGCCTGGTGGTCCGATTGAGACTCTTGACAGGCATCGATGGGGCACTTAGGTTGCCGAAAAGGTTGCGCAGGTTTCCGGAAAGTTTCGGATCGTGAAGTTTCGGATCGGGGCTGTTCCCCAGTCGGCATAGGAGGTCGTGGATGACATCCACCCTGCGGCCACCGCCGCCGGCGCCGCCGCGCTCACCGCAGGAGGCGCGCAGTCCTGCTCCGCGCCCACCGCGACGTGGCCGAAGCTGGCGGCAGGCACTGCGCCGGGACTGGCAGCTCTACTCCCTCGCCATTCTGCCGCTGCTGTTCTTCCTGGTCTTTCGGTATCTGCCGATGCTCGGCAACATAATCGCCTTCCGCCGGTTCAAGCCGGGCGGCAGCATCTTCGGTGAGTACTGGGTCGGGCTGCGCTACTTCCGGATGTTCCTCACCGACCCGACGTTCTGGGAGGTGTTCACCAACACCCTGGTGCTCGGGGCACTGACCCTGCTGTTCTGCTTTCCGCTGCCCATCGTGCTGGCGCTGCTGCTCAACGAGGTCCGGGCCCGCCGTTTCAAGCGGTTCGTCCAGTCCGTCTCCTACCTGCCGCACTTCCTGTCGATCGTGATCGTGGCCGCGATGGTCATGCAGCTGACCTCGATCGAGGGCACGGCCAACCAACTCGTCAGTCTGTTCGGCGGCGACCCGGTGGCATTCCTGCAGAAACCGGAGTGGTTCCGCACCATCTACGTCTCGTCCGAGGTCTGGCAGACGGTCGGCTGGGGCACGATCCTCTACCTCGCCGCCCTCACCACCATCGACGAGGACCTGTACGAGGCAGCCCGGATCGACGGCGCGGGCCGGCTGCGCCAAACCTGGCACATCACGTTGCCCGGCATCCGCCCGACGATGATGACCCTGCTGATCCTCAACATCGGCAGCTTCCTGGCCGTCGGGTTCGAGAAGATCCTGCTGCTCTACAACCCGTTGACGTACCCGACCGCCGACGTGGTCTCCACCTATCTGTTCCGGATGGGCTTCCAGTCGAGCAACTTCAGCTACGCGGCGGCCATCGGTCTCTTCGAGGCGGTGATCGGGCTGATCCTCGTCCTGTCGGCGAACGTCATCTCCCGTCGCACGGTGGGGACGAGCCTGTGGTGACCTTCGGTACGAAGATCGACGCCCCGAAGACCCGCGGGCCGGACGACAGCCGGGGTTACCGGGTCTTCCGCGTCGTCAACACGGTGGTCCTGCTCGGCGTCGTGGTCGTGACGCTGTACCCGTTCCTCAACATCGTGGCCCGCTCGCTCAGCGAAGAGGCGTACATCATCGCCGGCAAGGTGAGCGTCGTCCCGCGTGGGTTCGACCTGACCGCGTACAAGCTGGTGATGTCGGACTCGCTGTTCTGGACGAACTACCGCAACACGGTGGTGTACACGGTGGTCGCCACGCTGATCTCCATCGTGCTGACCACCTGTTACGCGTACGTGCTGTCGAAGCCGCAGCTCAAGGGGCGCGGAGTGCTCGTCGGGGTCGCGCTGTTCACCATGTTCTTCTCCGGTGGCCTGATTCCCAACTACGTGCTGGTCACCAGCCTGGGGATGAAGAACACCATCTGGGCCGTGGTGGTCCCCAACGCCATCAGCGTGTTCAACCTGCTGGTGATGAAGGCGTTCTTCGAGAGTCTGCCGACCGAGTTGGAGGAGGCCGCGGCGGTCGACGGGCTGAACACGTACGGCATCCTGCTGCGGATCGTGCTGCCGCTGTCGAAGGCGATCATCGCGACGATGGTGCTCTTCTACGCGGTCTCCTTCTGGAACTCGTGGTTCACCGCGTTCCTCTACATGGACCAGCAGGATCTGCTGCCAGTCACCGTCTACCTGCGCAACCTCATCGCGGGCGCCACCGACGCACAGCAGTCCGGCGCCGCCGACGCCGACGTTGTGCAGGCCGCGGCCACCCTCCAGGCCGTGACGATCGTGCTCACCACAGTGCCGATCCTGGCGGTCTACCCCTTCGTCCAGCGGTACTTCGTCCGCGGCGTGATGCTCGGCGCGGTCAAGGGATGACGCCGAATGCCGCACCGCGGCACCTCCGAACCCACCATCGAAAGGACGAGCCATGCTCCACAAGACGTGGCGCCGCGTGGCGGTAGCCACCGCGGGTCTGCTCGCGCTCTCCCTTACCACCGCCTGTTCCGAGGACCCCGGTGAGTCGACGGACCTCTCCGGGAACCGGGTCGGCGCGATGGCCGACTACGGCGTCGGCGACCAGTTCAAGGCCAGCGAGGCGCTCTCGTTCTCCACCCTCTACAACAACCACACGTTCTACCCGCTCAAGGAGGACTGGCTGTTCTGGTCCGAGTTGACGAAGCGGACCAACGTCACCATCGAACCGGTGGCCGTGCCGCTGAGCGACTACGAGCAGAAACGCAGCCTGCTGATCGGCGCCGGGGACGCGCCGCTGATCATCCCGAAGACGTACCACCCGCAGGAGAACGCGTTCGTGGCCTCCGGGGCGATCCTTCCGGTGAGCGACTACCTGGACCTGATGCCCAACCTCAAGGACAAGATCGCCAAGTGGAACCTCAAGCCGGAGATCGACAACCTGCGGCAGGCCGACGGTAAGTTCTACCTGCTGCCCGGGCTGCACGAGAAGCCCACGCAGGACTACACGGTGCTGGTGCGCACCGACATCATGCAGGAACTCAACCTGCCGACGCCGAAGACCTGGGACGACCTGTACGCCGTACTCAAGGCGATGAAGGCGAAGTACCCGAACGTCTACCCGTACTCCGACCTCTTCAGCAAGCCGAACCCGACCGGCGCGTTGCTGAACATCCTCGGCTCGGCCCACGGCACCCAGGCGGGCTGGGACTACCAGCACGCCACCTGGGACCCGGCGGCGAAGAAGTTCACCTACACCGGAGCGTCCGAGCAGTACAAGCAGATGGTCACCTTCCTGCACAAGCTCGTCGCCGAGGGCCTGCTCGACCCGGAGAGCTTCACCCAGACCGACGACCAGGCCCGGCAGAAGCTCGCCAACGGCAAGTCCTTCGTGGTCACCGGAAACGCGCAGACGCTGGTCAACAACCACCGGCCCGACCTGGCCAAGACCCTGCCGAACGCGAAGATGGCCAAGATCCCGCTGCCGGTCGGCCCGGCCGGCGAGGTCAACCCGTTCCCCCGGCTGGAGAACGGCATCATGATCTCCACGAAGGCCCGGGAGAGCAAGAACTTCGTGGCCATGATGCAGTTCATCGACTGGTTGTGGTACTCGGACGCCGGCCTGGAGTTCGCCCGCTGGGGCGTCGAGGGCACCACCTTCACCAAGGACGCCTCCGGGAAGCGCACGCTCAACCCTGGCGTCGACTTCCTCGGCCTCAACCCGAAGGCGCCCAAGCACCTGCAGAAGGACTTCGGCTTCCAGAACGGCGTCTTCGCCTACGGCGGCAGCCCCGACCTGGTCCGCGGGTTCTTCTCCCCGGAGGAGCTGGAGTTCCAGAAGGTGATGGACGCGCGTGCCCCGCGGATGGTGCCTCCGCCGGCCCCGTTGACCGACGAGGAGCGCGAGCAGGTGTCGCTCTGGGAGACGCCGCTGAAGGACTTCGTCACCCAGAACACGCTGAAGTTCGCCCTCGGCCAGCGGCCGCTCGCCGAGTGGGACGCGTACGTGGCGGAGCTGAAGGCCAAGAACTCCGACCAGTACATCGAGCTGGTCAACAAGGCGTACGAGCGGTTCCAGAAGAACAACGGCTGATCAGCGAGGTCCGGGTCGGGCGGCCAGTCGCGGCCCGACCGGACCTCGTCGTGAGCACCGGTCGGACGATCAGAGGAAACGACAGTGAGTGGCGCGGCCCAGACCTGGCGACAGTTCGGCGACGGACCACTGTCGCGGATCACCTCACGCGTCTACATCCTGCTCGTGGTCGAACTGCTCCTGCTGCTCACCACAGCGCCCGGCCTGCTCCCGTTGCTGCTGCTGGACCGCGACCCCAGCAACCTGCCGCTGGTCGCGCTCCTCCTGGTACCTGTCGGTCCGGCCCTCTCCGCCGCCCTGTACGTCCTGCGCCACCAGCGAACCGACCTGACCGACCTGCGCCCGGCCGCGGTGTTCTGGCGCGGCTACCGAGCGAACGCGTTCGGGGTGCTGCGCATCTGGGTGCCGACGCTGCTGTGGTTGGCCGTGCTCGCCCTGAACCTCGCCTACCGGGACGCGGTCGGCCTGGCGACCTGGTGGACGGTGCCGTTGGTGCTGATCGCGGTGGCGGTGACACTCGGCGCGGCCAACGCCCTGGTGATCACCTCGCTGTTCGACTTCCGCACCCGGGACGTGCTCCGACTGGCGGTGCACTTCCTCGTGCGTACCCCGGCGGTCACCGTCGGGAACGTCCTGCTGCTGGCCGCGGCGGCCGGGATCACCGCGGTCCTCTCCGAGGCGGTGCTGACGCTGCTCGCGTCGATCGCCGCCCTGGCGTTCCTGCGCGTCAGCGAGCCGATGATCCACCTGATCCGGAAGGAGTTCACGACATGAGCCTGCCCCTGAGCGCCACGGTGCCCTTCGGGGGCGACGACAACCCGCGACAGGAGACCGAACCGCCGTCGGCGCTCGCCACCCCGCGACTGCCGGCGTACCGGGTCGTCGTGCTGGAGGGAGACCGGTGAACGCCGAAGAGTCAGTGGACCTGGAGCAGTTGATGTTCGTCGACGAGCCGATGGATGGTGACGGGCCGCGGGTCCACCCGGCCTGGTTGCCCCCGGAGGCGTTCCGGTCGCTCGGTGCGCGCCGCGTCCTCCTGCACGGCGAGGGGTTGCTCGTCGACACCGTCCTCGACGAGGTCTCACGGGCCTGCGCGCGCTACGGCGGGCTGGTGTGGCACTCCCCGTCCTGGGACGTCGACGTCGACCTGGTGCTCGCCCTGCGCGACGCCGCTGAGCTGCCCAACCCGTCGGTCGAGGCGGCCCGTGCCGCCGGTGAGGCGGCGCTGGTCGAGCTGGGCGACGGCGAGACGCTCGGCGACGAGGGTTTCGTGTTGGCGCGGGCCGGTGACGTGACGGTCGTGCTGGCCGACGCGCCGGCCGGCCTGCTGTACGGGCTCTTCCACGTGGTCCGGCTCTGCGCGGCGGCCTTCGACCCGGCCCGCCCGCCGGAGTGGCACCGGCCGGCGCTGCGCCGGCGGATGCTGAACCACTGGGACAACGTCACTGTGCACCCGGTGATGGGCCAGGTCGAACGGGGGTACGCCGGCGGTTCGATCTTCTGGCGGGACGGCCGTTCGCGCGGCGACCTGGACCGGGTGCGGGAGTACGCGCGGCTGTTGGCGTCCTGCGGGGTCAACGCGATCTCGGTGAACAACGTCAACGTGGCCCGCACCGAGGCGCTGCTGCTCACCGAACGGCTCGGTGACGTGGCCGAGATCGCGGACGTGCTGCGCCGCTACGGCATCCGGGTGCACCTGTCGGTCAGCTTCGCCGCGCCGGTGCTCCTCGGTGGCCTGTCGACCGCCGACCCCCTCGACGAGAACGTGCGGGTCTGGTGGGCCGCGACCACCCGGCGGGTGTACGAGCGCATCCCGGACTTCGGCGGTTACCTGGTGAAGGCCGACTCGGAGGGGCAGCCGGGCCCGTTCACGTACGGCCGTGACCACGCCGACGGCGCGAACCTGCTGGCCGAGGCGCTCGCCCCGCACGGGGGAGTGGTGCACTGGCGGGCGTTCGTCTACAACCACCACCAGGACTGGCGGGACCGGTCCACCGACCGGGCGCGGGCCGCCTACGATCACTTCGCCCCGCTCGACGGGCGCTTCCGCACCAACGTGGTCGTCCAGGTGAAGTTCGGTCCGGTGGACTTCCAGACGCGGGAGCCGATCTCACCGGTGCTCGCCGCGATGCCGGCGACCCGGTTGGCGGTGGAGTTGCAGGTCACCCAGGAGTACACGGGCCAGCAACGGCACGTCTGCCACCTCGGCCCGTGGTGGAGTGAGGTGCTCAGCTTCGCCCCCTGGGGGCCCGGCGGGCGGACGATCGCCGACGTGGTCACCGGGGAGGCGGGGGCGGGCGGCGGGATGGTCGCCGTCGCCAACGTCGGCGACGACCCGTTCTGGACCGGGCATCCGTTGGCGCAGGCCAACCTGTACACGTTCGGCCGGCTGGCCTGGGACCCGCGGCGGGACCCGACGGCGATCCTCGACGAGTGGATCACGCTGACCTTCCCGCCCTCGGCGACCGCCGACGCGGAGCTGGTGCGGCGTACCCTGCACGAGATCATGGACGACTCGTGGCGCACCTACGAGCGCTACACCGCCCCGCTGGGCGTCGGCTTCATGGTCAACCCCGGCGACCACTACGGCCCCGGCGTCGACGGGTACGAGTACACGCGGTGGGGCACCTACCACTTCGCCGACCGCGACGGCGTCGGCGTGGACCGCAGCCGCGCGTCGGGCACCGGTTTCACCGGCCAGTACCCGCCGTACTGGGCGCAGGTGTACGAGTCACCCGAGAGCTGCCCCGACGAGCTGTTGCTCTTCTTCCACCACGTGCCGTACGGGCATGTGCTGCACAGCGGCTCGACGGTCATCCAGCACATCTACGACACCCACTTCGCGGGGGTGGAGGAGGTGACGGCGATGCGGCGACGGTGGCAGCGGCTCAACGGCATGATCGACCCGAGCGTGTACGAGCGGGTCGCCGAACGCCTGGAGGAGCAGGTGCGGTGTGCCACCGAGTGGCGCGACCAGATCAACACGTACTTCTTCCGCAAGTCCGGGGTGCCGGACGAGCGAGGGCGGGACATCTACTGAGCGGCGACCGACGGCCCGACCACCCGGTCGGGCCGTCGGTCACCTCGCGCTCACCGGGGTCTGCGCGTACCGATAATGTCCCGGTAATTTCTCGCGACCTGTAGTCGCTGATCATGCCGGTCGATGCCGGTGGTAGCGCAGGTGGCCGCCGGAACCGCTGCGGCGAAAGGTTTCCGGAAGTCTTGACAATCGAACGTGCTCGATTGAAGCTGACATGGTCACGCGAGCCGCGGTCAAGGTCGGGCGAAGGGCAGTCCTCGACTCAAGTCCCCTTCCACGCGCCTTTTTTCGCAAGGGATCGCGACGATGACACTCAAGACGAAAATGCTCGGCGTCGTCATGGCTGCCGTGACGTTGGCCGCCGCCGCGCTGACGTTCGCCACCCCCGCGTCGGCGGCGACGCTCACGCAGGTGACCAACTTCGGCACCAACCCCACCAACCTGCAGATGCACCTGTACGTCCCGGACCGGGTGGCGACCCGACCGGCGATTCTCCTGGCGATGCACTACTGCACCGGGACGGGCCCCGCGTTCCACTCGGGCACGCAGTACGCATCCCTGGCGGACCGGTACGGGTTCATCGTGATCTACCCGTCGGCAACCCGCAGCAGCAAGTGCTGGGACGTCTACTCGCCGCAGGCGTTGCGCCGTGGCGGCGGCAGCGACCCGGTCGGGCTGATGTCCATGGTCGACTACGTGAAGCAGCGCTACTCCGCCGACCCCGCGCGGATCTTCGCCACCGGCACCTCGTCCGGCGCGATGATGACCAACGTCATGCTGGGTGACTACCCGGACGTCTTCGCGGCGGGCGCCTCGTTCGCCGGGGTTCCGTTCGCCTGTTTCGCCACCGGCGGCACCTCGGAGTGGAACAGCCAGTGCGCGAACGGGCAACTCATCCGGACCGCGCAGCAGTGGGGTGACCTCGTCCGGGAGGCGTACCCCGGCTACACCGGACAGCGACCCCGGATGCAGATCTGGCACGGCACCAACGATGAGACGCTGCGCTACCCGAACTTCGGTGAGCAGGTCAAGCAGTGGACCAACGTGCACGGGCTGAGCCAGACCCCGACGTACACCGACTCCCCGCAGTCCGGCTACACCCGCACCCGGTACGGCAGCAGCGGCCCGATGGCGCCGGTCGAGGCGATCAGCATGCAGGGTGTCACGCACAACCTTCCGGTCGACGCCGCGCAGGTGATCCGCTTCTTCGGGCTGGACGGGACCGCACCGCCGACCACCCCGCCCCCGACCACCCCACCCCCGACCACTCCGCCGCCGACGACCCCGCCGCCGAGCGAGGGTGCCTGCCGGGTCGGCTACACGGTCAACGCCTGGAACAACGGCCTCACCGCGAGTGTGGCCATCACCAACACCGGCACCACCGCCGTGAACGGCTGGGCGCTGACCTTCACCCTGCCCAGCGGGCAGCGCATCACCGGCGGCTGGAACGCCCAGTACGCGCCGACGAGCGGTGCGGTGACCGCCCGCAACGTCTCCTACAACGGCACCATCGCCCCGAACGCGTCGGTCGAGATCGGCTTCCAGGCCACGCATGAGGGCGGCACCGGCAAGCCCGCTTCGTTCGCACTCAACGGTGCCGCCTGTTCGGTGTCCTGATTTCCCCTTCCACCCCACCACCCGAGAAGGAGTCACACGATGAGAAATGCGAGATGGAAGGCGGCATCGAGAGCTGCCATCGCGCTGACCAGCGCGGGGGCCCTCGCCGCCGGTATGGCGCTGTTCATGACCGCGCCGGCCGCCGCCGGTACGACGCTGGGCGCGTCGGCCGCGGAGAAGGGGCGGTACTTCGGTACGGCGGTGGCGGCGAACAAGTTGTCTGATAGTGCGTACACGACGATTTTGAACCGTGAGTTCAATTCGGTGACGCCTGAGAATGAGATGAAGATCGACGCGACGGAGCCGCAGCAGGGTCGGTTCAGTTACGGTGCCGCGGATCAGATTGTGAGTCATGCGCGGTCTCGGGGTATGAGCGTGCGGGGTCACACGTTGGCGTGGCATTCGCAGCAGCCGGGTTGGATGCAGAGCATGAGTGGTAGTGCGTTGCGGCAGGCGATGCTCAATCATGTGACGCAGGTGGCGACGCACTTCCGGGGTCAGGTGGTGGCGTGGGATGTGGTGAACGAGGCGTTCGCGGATGGTAGTTCGGGTGCGCGTCGTGATTCGAATTTGCAGCGTACGGGCAATGACTGGATCGAGGCGGCGTTCCGGGCGGCGGACGCGGCGGATCCGAACGCGAAGTTGTGCTACAACGACTACAACACCGACAACTGGACGCACGCGAAGACGCAGGCCGTGTACAACATGGTGCGCGACTTCAAGTCGCGTGGTGTGCCGATCGACTGCGTCGGGTTCCAGTCGCACTTCAACAACGACTCGCCCTATGTGAGCAACTACCGCACCACGCTGTCCAGCTTCGCGGCTCTCGGTGTGGACGTCCAGATCACCGAGCTGGACATCCAGGGCGCGTCGGCCAACACCTACCGCAGCGTGGTGGAGGACTGCCTCGCCGTTTCGCGCTGCAACGGCATCACCGTGTGGGGCATCCGGGACAGTGACTCGTGGCGGGCCTCCCAGACCCCGTTGCTGTTCAACAGCAACGGCTCGAAGAAGCCGGCGTACGACGCGGTCCTCGCGGCGTTGAACAACGGCACCACGCCGACCGACCCGCCCACCGACCCGCCGACCGACCCGCCGACCGATCCGCCCACGACCCCGCCGCCGGGGACGGGTGGCTGCACGGCCACGGTGACGGTGAACCAGTGGACGGGTGGCTTCGTGGCGAACGTTCGGGTGACGGCCGGATCGTCGGCCCTCAACGGCTGGACGGTGACGATCGCGCTGCCGTCGGGCGCGACGGTCACCAACGCGTGGAGCGCCGACCGCAGCGGTAACAGCGGCACGACAACCTGGACGAACGTGTCGTACAACGGCCAGGTCGGCGCCGGACAGTCCACCGAGTACGGCTTCCAGGCCAACGGCACCGCCGGCACTCTCAGCCCCACCTGCTCAGCCCGCTGAACCCTGGTCCGGCCGGTGCGGAGGCAGGACCAGCGCACCGGGCGGCCCCCCCCACCCCCCCCCCCCCCCGCGGGTGAACAAGTGGGGTGCGTCACGACACGCCGTGGACGCTGACCGAAATCTCTTGATCACCGAGTCGAGGTGGGGGTGAGCCCGATTGGGGACGTTAGGAGGTGCAGATCTTCTTGGGCGGTTGGATGTCCAGTTTGGTGAAGACGTTGTCGACTCTGCCGATGCCCGCCTTCGCCGCGATCGGCCCGGCGTTCACCAGATCGAGGAATGCGTTGATCGCCCTCGTCAGGCCAGCGGGAATCGTGTAACCGACGCCGTAGTCCAGGTACAGGCCGAGCTGGGTGCTGCGGCACAGCACGAGCGGTGCCCCCAGCGCGGAGCCGACGGTCAGCCCCACCGAGGCGGTGACTGTCGCGTACAAGCCGGCGGTGAAGCCGAGCGCACCCAGACCAGCCCGGAACGCGGCCTGGTAGTGCACGATGATCCCGTTCACGCCGACCGACGGGCCGCTGATCGAGTCCGTGATGCTGTTGCGGACGCTGAGGCGCCAGGGTTCGGTAGCGCCGAACGCGCCGTTGGCGTAACCGAACCCCATGGAGCCGCCCAGCGACCACTCGCCGGCCGCCTTGATGTTGCCGTCCTTGGCGCTGAAGGCCGTCTGCACGCCGATGAGCTGGTTGGCGGTGACCGAGAACGGTACGCCGAGGATCTCGCCCACCGGCACGCTGAAGTCCAGGGGGATGGGGATGCGCTTGTTGATGTTCTGGTGGCTGTCGGTGGCCCCGGCGATCTCGATCCGCAGCCCGGCCATCCCGCCGATCCGCAACTCCGCCCGGCGGACCGTGGCGCCGCGAATCTCCAGGTGGAACCGGGCGGTGGGCCGCTTCATCAGCAACGTCGCGGTGCCCGCCACGCGGATCCCACCGCCGTCGTAACTGAACCGCGCGCCCACACCGCCGGCACAACAGATCGGGGTGACGGCGAACCCGGCCACCCGCCGCTGAGCGGCGAAGGTTCCCGGTCGCACCGCGCGGGCCACCCCGAGCCGCCCACCCGAGGTCGAGTCAGGGCGTTGCCGGGCGACCGGGGCGGTCGAGGCCACGCCCCCGGCACCCTCACCGTCGGCGTCGTACTCCGCCCAGAAGGGCGTGCCCGCGTCGTGCCGGGTCGGGTTCTCCAACGCGACCGGGCCGTCACTGGCGAAGGTGCCGTCGCGGATCACGTCGGTGATGTCCACCGGCCCCAGGGTCACCGCCAGGTCGCCGGTGTCACGGCGGAGGTCGAGCACCCGCCCGACCGCCCGCCCGGTGAGGAACATGACCTTTCCCCGGGCGAGCGTGTTCGCGCCGCTGGCGCGGGGATCGATGCGCCAGGTGAGCGCGTCCGCGGAGAGCCCGCGCACCGACGCGCCGCCGCCACCGACGAACACCACGTCGGGTTGGTAGGTCACCCCGGGGTCGGACGTCGGCGCGGCCCCGTACCGCTGCTCCACCGCCGGGTCGGCGGTCGGCGGCTCGGGCGGCCTCGGTGCGGTGTCACCCCGCCCGCAGGCGGTGAGCAGGAGCACTGTCGCGGTGAGCAACGCGATCACCGGACGACGACGCCCCGGCCCGGCGGGCACCACGTCGCCGCCCCGGACGGTCACAGTCGGCCGGCGACCGTGGCGGCCGCGGATTCCAGGGCCTTGCGATAGACGGCCGGGTCCTCGGTGCGAACCAACCGGACGCAGGCCCACAGCCCGTCCTTGCTGACGAAGACCGTGCCGTCCTCGGCGTACGACTCGTCGCCCACTCCACTGATCGGGGTCAGCTTGTGCCCGAGTTCGCGATCGATGTCCAGGAACTTCTTCGCGCCGTCACCGACATACACCTCGACCTGCGCGGTCGGGCCGGTCGACGGTCCGGTGTAGGTGCAGCTGCTCCGATCCGGCGCGGGCGGCTCCGCTGGCTCCGCCAGCCGGGTGCCGGCCAGCTTCTCGGCCTCCTGCCTGGTCAACAGCGTGCAGGCGTCGACGGCCGTGGTCGCCGGGGCCACCTGCTCCGGCGGCACCGACGGTTCGCCGTCGGAGGTGGCCGCCACTGTCGGCTGGACGCCGGCGGCGGGGTCGTCCCCGTCGCCGCCCGTGCCGCCGAACAGGGCGCAGCCGCCGAGCCCGGCGAGCGCCAGGACCGCCGCGGCCACGGCTCCTCCGGCGCGTCGCCACACCGGTGCGAGGTGAGTCATCGTGGCTCCTCTCCTTGTCTCGGACTCGGCCGGTTCCGGCCTCGGGCTCACAGCGGGAGGGCGTCGAGCACCGAGCGCAACGCCGACTCGTATCCGCCCGAGGTGGCGCCCAGCCGCTCGAAACTGCTCAGGATCACGGTGTAGCTGCCCTTGTCGCTGACCACGACGGCCTCACCCGCGATGTCCTTGACGGCCAGGTACGCCTTGCGGCCCTTGTCGACGTCCCGCACCTCCCGGTAGACCTGGGTGGCCTGATCACGCTGGTAGGCGTAGGTGCTTTCGCCGGCGAGCGGCGATGCGGTGGTGATCGTCAGCGAGGCGACGCCTTTGCCGTCGCCGAACAGGCAGTTGCCCTGGTCCTGCATCGACTGACCGACGAGGTCGGAGACCTGGGCAGCGCTGAACGGGCACGCGGGTCGGGGCACATCGGGCAGTTCACCGCCGGCGTCGGTGTCCGCGTCGGCGTCGACCCCGACGCCGACGCCGGGGTCGCTGCCCCCGGTGTCGTCGGGGCCGCAGGCGACGAGCGGGATCAGCAGCAGCGAGCACCACAGGGGTGCGATCAGTTGGCGCACAGTCATGCTTCCTTCACCTGTCGTGGAACGTCTGAAATGGTGGGGTTGGCCTGCGGCGGATGGATCCACCAGGCCGGGATCAGCCGGTCCACCCGCCATGCGCTGACGGCGGCGGCAGCGGCCACCGCCTCCGCGTCGGGGCCTTCGACCAGCGCGATGACGACATCGTCGGTGGGCAACCGGATGGTGGCGACCAGCCGGCAGCCCACCGTGGCGATCAGCGGTGCCACCGCGCCCGCGTCGGCGGAGCAGTAGTACTGCTCCAGGACGAACAGGTGGTTGGCCATGACCCGACGCTAGGACGTGGCCGGCGGCGAGGAATCGGGCGTTTCCCTATGTTTGCGCTTCTGCCCTGGTCATCGCCGCGCCCAGCTCCGCACGGGTGGAGATGCCGAGCTTGCGGTAGACCCGGGCGAGGTTGGCCTCGACGGTCTTCGGGCTGACGAACAGCTCGTCGGCGATGGCCCGGTTGGTCCGGCCGCGCGCCGCCAGCCGCGCCACCCGATCCTCGGTGGGGGTGAGATGCCGGGGTGTCGGTGCCCGGCCGCCGACGCGAGCCAGCTCGGCCCGGGCGCGCTCGGCGAACGCGGCAGCGCCGATCGCTGTGAACTCCGCCACCGCCGCCTCCAGCGCCTGCCGGGCCGGCAACTTGCGGCGGGAACGCCGGTGCGCCATCCCCGCCACGAACAGGCAGCGTGCGCGATCCAGCGGCAGCACATCCGGCGGTACGGCGTCCCGCGCCGCCGTCAACGCGTCGAGCGCCGGCCCCGGGTCCCGGCCGGTGGCGCTGTCCAACAGCACGCGGGCCCGCGCGGTGCCCAGGATCGTCCAGGGCCGGGGCAGGCGGCGATGCCGGTCATTCAGACGTTGCAGCGCGGCGGCGGCCCGGTCGAGGTCGCCGGCCCCGACGCACGCCTCGATCCAGTCCGGCTCGAAGCGCATCGCCAAAGGCTCCACCAGACCCCTGGCATCGATCGTCGCGGCCAGGGTCGTGTAGGCGGCGGCGGCCTCCGCCATCCGGCCGGCCGACAGGGCCACGAACCCGGCCAACTGCTGGTGGATGCGTCGGCACCAGTCGTCGTCCAGCTCCTCGGCGAGCCGCAGGCCGGACTCGGCCACCCGGGTCGCCTCGGCCAGCCGACCCCGGTGGGCGTCGAGCAGGGCGGCCAGCCAGGTCTCCGCGACCAGGCCGCTGCCGAGCTGGTCGCCGAGGTCCCGGGCGGCGGCGATGTGCCGCTCGGCAGTGTCCCACCGGCCGGCCAGCAACTCGGCCTCACCCAGGTGCGAGAGCAACTCGTGCTGTAGGGGCTCGTCGCCGCGGGCCTCCGCCCGAGCGAGCATCCGGTGCAGCCGATCGCGGGCCCGCTGCGCGTCGTCGATCGACTTCCACCAGATCGCGGGCACCGTGCTCGCCAGCCACGCGGGCTCGTCGCCCTCCAGGCACAGTGCCCGCTCCAGCAGGTCGGTACGCGGCGCCCGGCCGAGGCGTACCTCCTGGAAGAAGAGCAGGAGCAGGGCGGCCGCGAGCAGGTCGTGCTCGCCGTCGCGGCCGTCCAACAGCGCGGCGGCGGCCTCGGCGTGCGCCCGCGCGGCCTCGGTGTGGTCGTCGAAGACGGCCAGGTGGGCGTGGACGCGGCCGGCCACTGCGGAGCCCGGCCGGGCCGCCGTCAGGGCCCGGGTGCCGATCTCCACCGCCGCCTGGCCGGCCTCGCCGCTGGACCAGGCGACGACGGCGCGCAGCAGCAACGACTCGGCCCGTAGGTCGCCGGTGAAATCGGCGGCGACCGCCTCGGCCGCCTGCCGGGCCGCCGGGAGGTCACCGCTGTCCAGCCGGCAGCGCGCCGCCGCCAGCCGCCGCCGGCCCAGCAGTGCCCGGTCCTCGACCGGGGTGAGCTGGCTGGCGCGCTCGTGCAGATCGGCGGCGAGGTCGGGCGCCCCCCGACTGTGCCAGCGTTCGGCCGCGGCGGCGAGGGTCTCCGCGACCACCGGGTCGGGTGCTGTCGTGCACAGCGCCAGGTGCCGGGCCCGCTCGTCCGGGTCGGCCACCAGATCGGCCAGTTTGCGGTGCAGGCGGCGGCGGACTCCGGGCGGGATGCCGGCCCGCACGGCGGCGGCATGCACCGGGTGGGTGAACCGCACGCCCGTCGGTGTCACCACGATCAGCCCGGCCTCCTCGGGGGCGTCCAGCGCGGCGGCGGGCACCCCGGCCGCGGACAGGTCGACGAGCGTGGGCACGGTCAGCAGGGCGGCCAGTCGGAGCGCGTCGCGGCTGGGCGGGGGCAGCCCGGCGACGACGTCGGCGAGCAGGTGGTGCATGGACGCGGCCACCGGCAGATCGTCGCCGGGCGAGGGGTGGCGTGGCAGCCGCTGCATGGCGCGGACCACCTCGATGGTCAGCAGCGGATTGCCCCCGGCCTCCCGGGCCACCCGGACCAGCATCGGTCGGGTGAGCGTGACGCCGAGCTGGTCGCGCACGACGTGGTGCAGCGCGCCGACGTCGAGTGGCGGCAGCTCTACCCGGTCGAGCCGGTTGCCGTGGCGGCCGTCGTCGAGCCCGAGCGGCACGTCCTCGCTGTCGCCCTGGCCGCGTCGGCGACTCACCAGCACGCTCAGGCCCGCCACCCGGCGTAGCGCGTACCGCAACGCGCGCTCGCTCGGCCGGTCCAGCCACGGCGCGTCGTCCACTGCCACCAGCGTCCTCAAGTGGGGGTCGGTCGTGGCGGCTTCCAGCAGGGACCGGGTCGCCGCCCCGACCACCCGGGTGTCGACGGCCTCCCGGACGGTGCCGGAGAGGAGCACGACCTCAGCCGCGGCCCGCTGCGGGCCGGGCAGCGCGGCGACCTGGTCGGCGAGCGGACGCAACAGGTCGGCCAGGGCGGCGTAGGGAAGCTCCGCCTCGGCCTCGGTGGGCGCGCAGCTGAGGACCAACCACCCCGCCTGGGTGGCGTGCGCGACCAGTGCCCGCCAGAGTTCGGACTTGCCGATGCCGGCCGGCCCCTCCACCAGCACCGGCCCGGATCGGCCCAGCTGCTGCCAGGCCCGGTCGAACACCTCGTCCCGCCCGACGATGGCGCGTCGCATGGGGAAATTCTGGCATCGGCGACGGTCGCCGGGGCATCCCGCCAACGGGTGATCGGGGATGGCCCGGCCGCCCCGAGGAGTCAGCCGTCGATGCGGGTGATGTTGCGGATCTTGTTGGACGCGTCCAGGGCGGCCACCTTGTACGCCTCGGCCAGCGTCGGGTAGTTGAACACCGCGTCGATCAGGTAGTCGATGGTGCCGCCGCAGCCCATCACGGCCTGACCGATGTGGACGATCTCGGTGGCGGCGGTGCCGAACACGTGCACCCCGAGCAGTCGGCCGTCGTCGGGGGAGACGAGCAGCTTCAACATGCCGTACGAGTCGCCCACGATCTGACCCCGGGCCAACTCGCGGTAGCGGGCGACGCCCACCTCGAACGGGGTGGAACTCTCGGTGAGCTGCGCCTCGGTCTGCCCGACGAAGCTGATCTCCGGGATCGTGTAGATGCCGATCGGTTGCAGGCCGTGCATCTCCCGGATCGGCTCGCCGCAGGCATGTTGCGCGGCCAGCCGGCCCTGCTCCATCGAGGTGGACGCGAGCGCGGGGAAGCCGATCACGTCGCCGACCGCGTAGATGTGCTCCACCGAGGTGCGGTAGTTGCCGTCGACGGCGATCCGGCCGCGTCGGTCGGCCGCCAGCCCGGCCGCCTCCAGCGCCAGGTCGTCGGTCTGGCCCTGCCGGCCGGCCGAGTACATCACCGTGTCGGCGACGATCTTCTTGCCGCTCTTGAGGACGCACAGCGCGGCCGTCTGGTGTTTCTCCACGGCGGCCACCTCCTCGCCGAAGCGGAACGCCACGGACAGGTCGCGCAGGTGGTACTTGAGTGACTCGACGATCTCGTCGTCGCAGAACTCCAGCATCCGGTCGCGGCGCTCCACCACCGTCACCTTCGTGCCGAGCGCGGCGAACATCGAGGCGTACTCCATGCCGATCACGCCCGCGCCGACCACGACCATGCTGCGGGGTACGGCCTGGAGGTTGATGACGCCGTCGGAGTCCACGATGGTCCGGTCGTCGAAGTCGACGCTGTCCGGGCGGGCCGGGCGGGTGCCAGCGGCGATGACGATCTTGTCGAAGGTCACCTTGGACTCGCGGCCGGAGCCACCGTCGACCCAGATCGAGTGCGCGTCGGCGAACCGTCCGGTGCCGGTGATCATCGCGACCCGGTTGCGGGCCAGCTGGTTGCGGATGACGTCGGTCTGCCGGGTGATGACGTGCTGGGTCCGGGCGGCCAGGTCGCTGACCGTGATCTCCTCCTTGACCCGGTAGCTGCTGCCGTACAGGTCCCGCTGGCTCAGGCCGGTCAGGTAGAGCACGGCCTCGCGCAGGGTCTTGGAGGGGACGGTGCCGGTGTTGATGCACACCCCACCGATCATGTCGCGGCGGTCCACGATGCCGACCCGCCGGCCGAGCTTGGCGGCGGCGATCGCGGCCTTCTGACCGCTGGGTCCGGAACCCAGCACCAACAGGTCGTAGTCATACACAGGCGTTAGCGTCGCAAGATGTCCTGGCGCGCGCCAGACTTCGTACCCGAGTGTTACTCAGCCGCCACCGTGCAGCTGCCGCCGTTGAGCGTGACCTCCTCCGGTGGCTGTGATCCGGTGGCGACGAACCCCAGCGACACCGTGCCGCCGGGTGGGATCAGCGCGTTGTGGCGGACGTTGCGCACCCGCAGGTAGCTGCTGTCGCGGTCGACGACCTCCGCGCCCCACAGGCTGCGCAGCTGCTGGGCGGCGTAGAACCGCCACCGCATCGTCCAACCGTCGATCGCCGTCGCGCCGGTGTTGGTGACCAGAAGGCGTGCCACCAGACCGTCGGGCCACTGCCCCACCCTCGAGCGGACCGTGCAGCTCGGCGGTGGCGGCAGCGTGGTCACGGTGACCGGTGCGGACATCGGTGACAGGTGGCCGGCCTCGTCGCGGGCCTGCACCACGAAGGTGTACGTGGTGCTCGGCGTCAGCCCGCTGATCTGGGTGCTGTTGCGCCCGGGCGGATACTGGTACACCTCGCTGACCCGGGTGAGGACGCCGCCGGCGTCGACCCGGAACACCTCGTACCGGTCGAGGGCGACGTTCTCGACCGAGTGCGCCCAGCGCAGCCAGACCAGCGTGGCGGCGACGTCGTAGGCGACCGGTTGGCCGGGTGCGCCGGGCGGTTGGTCGTCTCCCGGTGGCATGGTCACCCGCACTGTCGGGTCGGACAGTGAACGGTTGCCGGCCGCGTCCACCGCCGCGACGGAGAAGACGTACGTGCGCGACGGCCGTAGGCCGGTGATCCGGATGCTGGTGGTGTCGGTCGAGTACTGGGCGCCGGAATCCTCGAACCGGACGCCGACCGGATAGCCGACCACGCCGACGTTGTCGGTCGCGGGCGCCCAGGTCAGCTCGATCCAGGTGGTGTCGACGGCGACGACGGTGATCGGGCCGGGGGCGCTGGGTCGTTCGGTGTCCGCGGCGGCGTACGCCGGGGTCGCGCCCGCCGCCAGCACTGTCGTCGTGAGCACGCAGGCGGCCAGCGCGGCGGCCCTGGATCGGACGCCGCGCACCTGATGATCGCGCATGATGCTTGCCTCGCTTCCGGGTGACCGCAGCGGACCAGTCATCGACTGTCGACGATGTTAGGCCACTGCTGGTCGCACCGTTGCCCCGTCAGCCGACGAGGCGGCGTTCCCAGGCCCAGGCGGCGATCTCGACCCGGTTGCGGGCCTTGAGCTTCATCTGCACGCTCGCCAGATGGGTCTTGACAGTGCCCACGGCGATGAAGAGCTGGGTGGCGATCTCGGCGTTGGTCAGGCCGCGGGCGACGAGCTTCACGACGTCGAGTTCCCGTGGCGACAGCCCGCCGTCGTCGCGCGCCGGGGCCGGTGAGCTGAGGTGCTCCAACAGTCGTACCGTGATCGAGGGGCTGATCAGCGCGTCGCCGGACACCGCCGCGCGGACCGCCTCGACCAGCAGGGCCGGGCCCGAGTCCTTGAGCAGGAAGCCGCAGGCGCCGTTGGCGAGCGCGGTGTGCACGTACTCGTCGAGGTCGAAGGTCGTCACCACGACCACCCGGACCGGGTCGGTGACACCCGCTCCGGCGAGCAGCCGCAGCGCCTCGAGACCGTCGAGGCGGGGCATCCGGATGTCCAGCAGCACCACGTCCGGGCGCAGTCGTCGGGCCAGTTCGACGGCCTGCACCCCGTCGGCGGCCTCGCCGACCACCTCCATGTCCGACTGGGCGCCGATGATCATGCCGAAGCCGGTTCGGACCATCGCCTGGTCATCGGCGATCAACACCCGGATCACCGGGCCACCGCCGCGGGCAGCGGGAACGCCGCGTCGAGCACCCAACCACCGACGACGCCGGGCCCGGCGGTGATCGTGCCGCCGAGCGCACGGACCCGCTCGGTGAGGCCGATCAGACCGAAACCGTGCCCCCGGGCCGGCGCGGTGCGCGGCGACGCACCGTCGTCGGCGACCCGGACCAGCAACCAGTCCGGGGTACGCCGCACGACCACATCCACGGACCGGGCGTCCGGCGCGTGCTGACGGGTGTTGGTCAGCCCTTCCATCACCACCCGGTACGCCGACGTCGAGACCTCCACCGGCAGTCCGGTCAGGTCACCGTCCACGTGCAGCCTGGCCGGCGCGTTCGCCGCGCCGTTGAACCCGGTCAGCAGCGGCTCCAACTCGGTCACCCCGGCCAGCGGGGCCAGCGGCGCGTCCGGCGGGGCGTCCGGGTTGCGCAGGATCCCGACCATCCGCCGCATCGAGGCCATCGTCTCCGCGCCGGCCCGCTCGATCTGCTCCAGGGCGACGATCACCCGCTGCGGGTCCTGTTCGGCGACGAACCGGGCGCCCTGCGCCTGCACCACGATCCCGGTCACGTGGTGGGCGATGAAGTCGTGCAGGTCACGGGCGAACTCCGCGCGCTGCTCCGCCCGGACCAGCGCGATCGCCCGCGCCCGGCCGGCGGCGATCACCCGCAGGTAGAGCCCCACCCCGGCGGCGCCGGCCGCCGCGAGCGCCTGGAGCAGTCCGAAGATCACCAGCAGGCTGTCGGTGCCGACGCGCAGCGGCATCGCGGCCACGGCGAGCCCGGCGGCCACCGCCGCCCACGGGGCGAGCCGGGGCGCGCCCCAACGGCTCACCACGAAGACCACGCCGATCAGCCCGGCCGACTCGGCGAGCCCCCAGGTGCGGGCGATCAGGATGCCGCCGCCTGCGGAGAGGAGCACCACCCCCGCGGTCACCGCCAGTGAGGCGGCGGCGAGGGCCAGCGCGGCCACCGGCAGCCGGCGCGAACCCGGTTGGTGCACCGGCAGCCAGAGCGGCACCGTCGCCACCGCCAACCCCACCGGCACCAGCAGGAGCAGAAGAGCCGAGATCCCGCGGTCGTCCGCAGTGCTGGCCGTGAAGTCGAACAGAGCGAGGAGGCCAAAGGCCACCAGCCCGGCCGCCTGGGCCAGGCGTACCCACAGACGGCGAAGATCCGGAGCGCTCATGGTGACCCAGCGTAGCCAGCCGGGCGGAGCTGCCGGATCGGCCAAAAGGCAGACCCGGTGACGGCGATACCCGGCCCCGGGCCGATGCGCCCACCCCACCGCGGCGGCGACGCTTCCCCGGTCACCACGCAGCCACTGGAGGAACGATGACAACCCACGCCCCGCCGCAGACCAGCCACGCCGCGGTCGCCGCGGTCGACCTGGTGAAGGTGTACGGCAGCGGCGAGACCGCCGTCCGTGCCCTGGACGGGGTCTCGGTCGGCTTCGGCCGGGCCGAGTTCACCGCGATCATGGGCTCGTCCGGGTCCGGCAAGTCGACGCTGATGCACTGCCTCGCCGGACTCGACACGGCCACCTCCGGACGCGTCCTGCTCGGCGGTACGGAGCTGACCGGCCGGTCGGACCGGACCCTGACCCGGGTACGCCGGGAGCGGATCGGCTTCGTCTTCCAGTCCTTCAACCTGCTGCCGCAGCTCACCGCCGCGCAGAACATCACCCTGCCGCTGGACCTCGCCGGTCGGCGGCCCGACGCCGACCTCCTCGCGCACCTGGTGCGGGTGCTGGGCCTCGGCGACCGCCTGAACCACCGGCCCAGCGAGCTGTCCGGTGGCCAGCAGCAGCGGGTCGCGCTGGCCCGGGCGCTGGTGGCCCGGCCCGAGGTCGTCTTCGCCGACGAGCCGACCGGCAACCTCGACTCCCGCTCCGGCGCGGAGGTGCTCACCATCCTGCGCGACTCGGTACGCGACCTCGGCCAGACCGTCGTCATGGTCACCCACGACCCGATCGCCGCCGCGTACGCCGACCGGGTGGTGCTGCTCGCCGACGGGCGGCTGGCCGGCGAGATCGACAAGCCGGACCAGGTGTCGGTCACCGACGCCCTGCGTGAGCTGGCGGCCCGGGCATGAGGGCGACGGTGTTGCGTACCCAGACGGCCGCCGCGGCCCGGCGGCCCGGCCGGCTGATCCTGACCGGCCTGGCGATCCTGGTCGCGTCGTTCGTCGTCTTCGGCACCGTGCTGGTGCAGCAGATCACCGAGCGGACCGTGCGGGACAACCTCAGCGGCACCCCGGCCGTCACCGACCTCGTGATCGGCAGCCCCGGCGAGCCGCCACCCACCGTGGCGGACGTGCGGCAGATCCGGGCCGTGCCCGGGGTGGCCGAGGCGGTGGCCCGGGCGTCGGCCGGGATCTCCGTCGGCGAGGGTTACCTCAACCTCCAGGCCGATCCGGGCACCGGCCCGCTGAGCACGGTCCGGCTGATCGAGGGCAGCTACCCGGACCAGCCCGGCGAGATCGCGGTCACGCCGCGCACCGCCGAGCGGCTCGGGCTCTCGGTCGGCACCACCACCAGCGGTACCGGCGGTGAGCTCACCGCCCCCGCCGCACTCACCGTGACTGGCGTGGTGGAGACCGCCGCCGACGCCGGCTACGACGCGTACGCCCCGGACAGCGCGGTGATCGCCTGGGCGCGCCTCACCGGCGTGGAGCGCGTCGACCTGCGAGTTTCCGCCGACGCCTCGACGGAGGTCGTCCGCCAACGGGTGAGCGCGGCGGTCGCCGGCCAGCCGATCCGCTCCGGCGCCGAGGTGCGCGAGGCCGAGGCCAACGCGGCGGCCGAGGAGGTCGGGCGACTCTTCATCCTGGTCGGCATGTTCGTCTCCATCGCCGTCGTCGCCGCGGCGCTGGTGGTCACCTCGACCTTCCGCATCGTCTTCGCCCAGCGGATGCGGCAGCTCGCGCTGCTGCGGGCGGTCGGCGCGAGTCGGGGCACCCTGGTGCGGGCCCTGACCGCCGAGGGAGCCCTGACCGGGCTGGTCGCCGGCGTCGTCGGGGTCGTCAGTGCCCTCGCCCTCGGGTACGCGCTGCCGGCGGTGCTGCGCGCCACCGGCCGCGCGGTCTCCGCGCCGGGCCTGCCACTGGCGACGGCGGTCCTGGTGGTGATCGGTGCTGTCGTGCTCACCGTGCTGGCCGTGCTGGCACCGGCGCTCTCGGCCGCCCGGGTCTCCCCGCTGGAGGCACTGCGGACGGCGAGCACCACCGCCGGCCGGCGCGGCATCGGGGTCCTGCGTCTGGTCGGCGGGCTGATCCTGGCCATCGGTGCGGTACTGGCGGCGGTCGCGACGATCAGTCAGTTGCCGAAGCCGGACCAGTCGAGCTACGACCCCGCGATGCCGCTGCTTCTGCTGGTCGGGTCCGGCGCGCTGGCGTTCTTCGCGCTGGTCGCTCTCGGTCCGCTGCTGGTACGCCCGGTGCTGGCAGTGGTCGGTTGGCCGCTGCGCCAGCTCGGGCCGCTCGGACGGATGTCGGTCGGTGGCATCGGCGGGGCGCCGCGCCGGGCGGCCGCGGTCTCCGTCGTGGTCGCGCTGGGCACGACGCTGATCTCCGGGGTGGTCATCGGCGGCACGTCGTTGCAGGTCCTCGCCGACCGCGAGATGGCGCTCGCGGCCCCCACCGACTTCGAGGTCACCGGCAACGGTGCGACGCTGCCGCCGGCTGTGGTGAGTCGGGCCGAGGCGGCGCACGGCGCGCTGGCCCGGGTGGTGCCGTACCGGAAGGTTGACGACGCCACGCTGCTGCGCGGTGCCGACAGGCTCGGCGCCGTCGAGTCCGGCTACCCGATGAGCGACCTGGACGTGGCGGTGTTGCCGAGCACCGGTGACCTGGACGTGGCCCAGGGCAGCCTGGACGATCGCGGCCCCGGCCGGATCGTGCTCAACAGCTGGGTCGCGCGGGACGCGGGCCTGCGGGCCGGCGACACCGCGACGCTCGCCGTCGCCACCCGCCGGGTCGACGTCCGGGTGGTCGCGGTGCTGCCCGGTGACGGGCCGCTGCACGCGGGCATCCTCGCCGACCCGGCCGACCTGGACCGGCTCGGCGTGGCGTCGGCGTACACCGGTCTGTTGGCGGACGCGGCCGGTGCCGGCGAGGACGGTCGCACCGCCGGTGTGCGGGCGCTGCGGCAGGCGATCGCGGGCAGCGACGGGGTGGGCCTCACGGTGCTCGCCGACGAACGGGACCGCACCGACGCGTTGGTCCGCACCCTGGTCTGGATCGCGGTCGGTCTGGTCAGTCTGACCGTGCTGATCGCGGTCGTCGGGGTGGGCTCCACGACCGCGCTGTCGGTGGTCGAGCGGGTACGCGAGTCCGGGCTGCTCCGGGCGATCGGGCTGTCCCGGACGGGTCTGCGCACCATGTTGACTGTCGAGTCCGGCCTGTACGGGTTGATCGGCGCGAGCATCGGCCTGGTGCTGGGCGTCCCGTACGCCTGGTTGGCGGTGCAGGCCCTCGGGATCGCGGCACCGCTGACCGCGCCGCTGCTGCCGCTGGCCGGGCTGTTCGTGGTGCTGGTCGGGCTGACCGCGCTGGCCGGGGTGCTGCCGGCCCGTCGGGCGTCGCGGGTCAGCCCGGTGGTGGCGCTGGGGACTGACGGCTGAGCACCGCCGTGGGGTGGCGTCGGTTGTCGGCGCCGCCCCCGGCGGCCCGGTCAGTTGGGGTTGTTGGCGTGGGTCAACGTCTCCCAGGCGACGAAGAGGTTGTTGGTTCCGGCCGGACGTTGTTGCAGCGTGAGGGTCTGGGTGTTGGTCATGACGTTGCCCAGCCGGTTGCTCATCGCGTTGAAGCCGACCTCGGTGATCGGGCCGAGGCCCCGGGTGAGGCTGCCGCCGCAGAGCCAGGAGGGCGGCGCCTCGCCGAGCTGGTAGCGCGAGTGGAAGCCGAGCGCCTGACGCAGCCGCTCGCCGACCTGCGGGTACAGGTCGCGGCCCTGGATCCGGGAGGTCTCCGCGACGTGTGAGATGGCGGAGATCCCGTACCCGGTGTGGACGAAGTCTCGGCAGGTCTCCTGGGCCAGGCCGGCGACGAAGGTGGACTGGCCCTGCCAGTAGCCGATGATCTCCGCGCTGGTGTCCAGACCGCTGCCGGGCGTGGTGTACGGCAACGCGCCGTCGCTGGGCAGGTACACGAAGGCCCGGGTGCGGTTGAGGAAGCGGGTGACCGCCGCGTCGTAGGCGCTGCGGTCGTCCAGGAACACCGCGATGCCGACGGCGGCCTCCATCATGGTCAGTTCCCAGTTGCCGTTGCTGTTCGAGCCGTTGCGCACCATCGGCAGGTAGACGGTGCGCAGCATCGTGGCGAAACGGCTGGCGTTGGGCCAACTCTGGTACGTGTACTTGATGATTTCGGCGGCCCGGGGCCAGACCGAAGCGGCCCAGCCGGTCTGCAGCGGGGCGTTGCTGCCGGTGTGGGCGGTGATCGTGGCCGACCACGCGTCCATGATCTGAATGGACTTCTGCGCGTACCGGGCGTCTCCGGTGGCATACCAGGCCAGCGCGTCGGTGTACGCGGCGATCGCGTCCTCACGCTCGTCGGTGCAGCCGTTGTTCGGGTTGGAGTAGGAACCGCACTCGACCACCGAACGGGGCGCCGGGGTACGCGACAGGGAGGCGTACCGGCTGCTCATCATCTGGTTGTAGGCCGCCGCCCACGGCTGCGCGCCGGCCTGGACCCGGCCCCGGACGAAGTCGAGCTGGCCTCGGCTGACCAGCACGCCGGGGTGGGTGAAACCAGCAGAGGGCGGCGGTGTGGTGCCGCCGCCGCTGGGCAGTGTCCAGGTCTGGTTGGCGGTGCCGGTGCAGCTCCAGATCTGCAGCGGGGTGCCGTCGGCCGAGCTGGGACCGGTGGCGTCGAGGCACTTGCCGGAGACCGGGTTGACCAGTTGGCCGGCGTTGGCCGACCACTGCTGCGCCCCGGTGCCGTTGCAGTCGTAGATCTGCACCCGGGCACCGTTTGCCGTGCTGGCGGCGGCGATGTCCAGGCACTTGCCCAGCGCCCGGATGGTGCCGTCGTCGGCCACCGTCCACTGCTGCGCGGTGGAGCCGTTGCAGGTGAAGAGCTGGACCTGGGTGTTGTTGGCCGGGTTCGCGGCGGCCACGTCGACGCACTTGCCGCCGTACCCGGTGATGGCGCCGGTCGCGGCCGCCGTGGCGGGTGCCGCGCCGACGACCATCGCGGCCGGTACGGCGAGCAGGGCCGCGGCGAGCGCGGAGGTCAGTCTGATGCGGGGGTGGCGGGGCACGAGCCCGGCCAGTCGTCGCGCCATGTCGGGTCCTTCCGGGGCGGCGAAATAACTGTAAAGTGTGTTAATCATTACAGCCATACACACCGATATCAATGTCTTCGTCGCCACGGATGCCGTTACGGGTGCATCGACGCGCCCTTGAGCACCTTGTCCACCACGTTGCGTGGCGCGTGCAGCGCCAGGCCCACCAGGTCGAGCTTCTCCCGTCCGACCGCACGGACGGCGGCCCGGTTGTCCCGGTCGTTGCCGGTGGCGAACAGCTCGGCCGTGAAGATCGCCAACCGTAGGCCCCGGGCGAGGGCACGTGAGTGCGCGCCGACCACCGTCGCCCGATCCCCGGCGAAGATCAGCACCGGCTGGCCGAACATCGGCAGGTAGCGGGTGTCGTCGGCGTCCCGGTACTCCTCGCCGAGCAACTCGGGCAGGGTGCTCGCGATGCCGCTGACCAGGAAGGCGGTGACGTTCAGTCGTTGCCAGCTTGCCAGGTCGTCACGGAGCAGTACGGCGATCTTGGTGGGAAAGCGGATCGGTTCGGTCATGGCGTCGAGCCTGCCCGCCCCGACGTCGCCCGGTCTTGTACGTTCTTAGCGTGGCCACCAGCCCGGCTGGCTCGCACGTCAGCGCATGGCGACCCGCGGTAGCCGGGGTCGCCGAGGTCTTCCACGCCCATTTCGTGGACCACGCCTACCCCCGGCACATCCACGACGTGTGGACCCTGTTGATCGTCGACGACGGCGCGGTCCGCTTCGACCTGGACCGGCACCGGCACGGCGCGCTGCGCACGTCGGTCACCCTGCTGCCACCGCACGTCCCGCACGACGGCAGCTCCGCCACCCCGGACGGCTTCCGCAAGCGGGTCCTGTACCTGGACGCCTCCGCGCTCGACGCCGAGCTGATCGGCCGGGCCGTGGACGAGCCGGACCTGGCCGATCCGCAGCTGCGCGACCGGATCCACCACCTGCACCAAGCGCTGGCCGCACCCGGCGACGAGTTCGAGGCCGAGAGTCGCCTCGCGTTCATCCTGGACCGGCTACGCCGCCAGCTGCGCCAGCGCCCTCCGGTCGATGGCCAGTCGGCCGGACGCGGCCTCGCGGTCCGACTACGGGAGCTGCTGGACGCCCGGACCGTCGAGGGCGTCACGCTGGGGGAGGCCGCGCAGCTGCTGCACGCCCACCCGACCCACCTGGTCCGGATCTTCACCCAGGTGTACGGCGTGCCACCGCACTCGTACCTGACCGGTCGTCGGGTCGAGCTGGCCCGGCGCCTGCTCCTCGCCGGGCAGCGGCCCGTCGAGACGGCCGTCGCGGCCGGGTTCTACGACCAGGCGCACCTGGCCCGCCACTTCCGGCGCTACCTGGGCGTCAGCCCGGCCCGCTACCCCGCCCGGGGCTGATCGGACGGGTCAGACGAGCTGGCCGCCGATGACGGAGAGCAAGCGCAGCTTCTCGTCGCTGGGCGACCCGGGCACGGCGGTGAAGACCAACAGCGTCTGCGACTGGTCCGGGTCGACGAGTGTCTGGCAGTGCAGCTCCAACGCCCCGACCTCCGGGTGCACGAAGTGCTTGGGCGGGCAGTAGCCGGCCGGCACCGGGTGTTCGCGCCACAGCCGCGCGAACTCGACGCTCCGGGCCAGCAGGTCGTCGACGAGCGCGGCGGCCCGTGACCCGCGCCCGTCACGGGTGTACGCGGCGTGCAGGTGCGCCACGAGCAGGCGGCTCTGCGTCTGGTGGTCCTGCGCCGGGTGCAGCTGCCGTGCCGCCGGGTCGGTGAACCAGCGGTGGTGGGCGCTGCGCGCCAGGCCGGTGTACCGGGTCTCGTCACCGAGCAGCGCGACGGCCGGCGCGGTCTGCGCCAGGGTCTCGCCCAGGTGGTTCACCACCTGGGCCGGGGTGTCGTGCATCCGGTCGAGGATCCGCATCATGCCCGGGTTCACGTGATCGGCGCGCAGCGCCCGACGCGGAACCGCGTGCCCGGCGAGCTGGAACAGGTGGTCCCGTTCGGCGAGGGAGAGTCGCAGGCCACGAGCGAGCGCGGCGAGCATCTGCTCCGAGGGGTGCGGCCCACGCTGCTGCTCCAGCCGGCTGTAGTAGTCGGTGGACATCCCGCTCAACGCGGCGACCTCCTCGCGCCGGAGCCCTCCGGTGCGTCGGCGCGGGCCCCGGGGCAGCCCGACGTCCTCGGGCTGGAGGGCCTCGCGGCGGGTGCGCAGGAAGCTCGCGAGTTGGGCGCGGTCCACGATGACTCCGATCGGCAGGTGCCGGGAAACGACCCGGCACATCGAGCGCAACAGCACACCCCCAACCCCGTGTTCCCTCCGCCCCACCC